>JAPULZ010000196.1 GCA_027294455.1 Gemmatimonadota bacterium | reverse complement strand
GTCCTACGGGGGCGTCAGTTAGGCGGCGGGGCCTGCCATCGGCCACCGTGATTTTGAGTTGCCCAGAACATTGAACCCGGGTTCGCGACCCCGCTAGAGTCGCAGCGGTGCAACACCCTTGCAGAGTGATTGCCGAATGCGGGCGGCGGTTCTCCCAAAGGTCACTTTCGAAAAAATATCTCACGCATTCTCCAACGGGTGTACCACATTATCGACCGGGGGCCCTTGGGGGGCTCCCCCTTCAGGGGCGCCACGGTGCTGTACCGCACGGCATGGTGTGTAAGAAAGTGTGTAATTTCAGATGCAGAAAGGGTGCGAATCCCTGGATTGAGACTCGCACCCTTGGCGTACAAGCGCCCGTGATTACGTCAACTTGGTGAAAGCTGCCGCCTGTGGGCGGGCTCCCGAAGCAGGCGCGCTACCGAGCTGCGCTACGCCCCGCTAACACAGTTGTCGGTGGCCAGTATTCAGTCGCAGTGCCACCCACCCCAACCCCGGTGCGGATCCACTTGCTGCTGTCCACTGGCCACTCAAGAAGTGCGCCCAGGAGGACTCGAACCCCCAACCTCTTGGTCCGTAGCCAAACGCTCTATCCAGTTGAGCTATGGGCGCGTAGACCACTTCATGGGCGGTACAAGACTCGAACTTGTGACCTCTACGATGTCAACGTAGCGCTCTAACCAACTGAGCTAACCGCCCCGGCTCGCCGCCCGTCGGCCTATGGGGGGCGGGCGAACAAATGTATCTAGCACCCCAGCCGGGCGGTACCTCTATCCGGCGAAGGCTTTCGCGGCGGCGGCGGCTGTATGGGAGAGCTCTTTCTCGCCGTGGGCCGCCGACAGGAAGCCGGCTTCGAACTGGGAGGGCGCCAGATACACCCCGCCCTCGAGCATTCCTTTAAAGAAGGCGGCGAAGCGGTGGGTATCGCTGCCCTTGGCCGATTCCCAGTCGGTCACCGGTCGGTCGGTGAAGAACGTCGAGAACATGCTCCCGGCCCGGTTCTGCACGATCGAGACCCCTGCCTGGCCCGCCGCCCGGGCGATGGCCTGCGAGGTTCGCTCGGTGGCGGCGGCGATCTGGTCCCAAACGCCGGGTTTTTTGAGTTCGGTGAGCGTAGCGAGGCCGGCCGCCATGGCCAGGGGGTTGCCGGACAACGTCCCGGCCTGATAGACGGGGCCGGCCGGGGCGATCATCTCCATGAGGTCGCGCCGGCCGCCGTAGGCTCCCACCGGAAGGCCGCCGCCGATCACCTTGCCCAGCGTGGTGAGATCGGGCCTCACCTTGTAGAGGGTCTGGGCGCCACGAAGGTGCACGCGAAAGCCCGTCATCACCTCATCGAAGATGAGCAGCGCTCCCTCAGCGGTGGTGACCTGGCGCAGCCCCTGGAGGAAGCCCTCGGCCGGCGGGACGACCCCCATGTTGCCGGCCACGGGCTCGACGATCACCGCGGCTATCTGGTTGCGGTGCTTGGTGAATTGCCGCTGGACGCTCCCCAGATCGTTGAAGGAAACCACCAGGGTGTGGGTGGCGGTGTCTGCCGGGACGCCGGGGGAATCGGGGAGGCCGAGGGTGGCGACACCCGAGCCGGCCTTGGCGAGCAAGGCGTCCACGTGTCCGTGATAGCAGCCCTCGAATTTCACGACCTTGTCCCGCCCCGTGAACGCGCGGGCCAGGCGCAGGGCGCTCATGGTGGCCTCGGTTCCCGAATTGACGAACCGGATCATCTCGAGGCTGGGGACCAGGTCGCAAACGAGCCGGGCCAACTCCACTTCCAGCGGGCTCGGCGCGCCGAAGCTCGTGCCCTTCTGCGCGGCCTCCTGCACCGCCCGTACCACGGCGGGGTGGGCGTGCCCCAAGATGAGAGGCCCCCACGACAGCACGTAGTCCACGAAGCGGTTGCCGTCCACATCCTGGATGTACGCTCCGTTGCCCCGTTCGATGAACAGCGGTGTTCCGCCCACGGCCTTGAACGCCCGCACGGGGGAGTTCACGCCGCCGGGCAACAGGTCTGTGGCCTGGGCCAGATACGCTTCGGAGCGCGTCGTGTCCATCAGGTGAAAATGTCCTCCGCATACCGCAGCGCCGCGAACGCCGCCTTCTGGCCCGAGCGAATGCAATCCGGAATGCCCACCCCGTGGTACGAGTTTCCGGCCAGGAAGATGCCCTTCGTCGAGGTCATGGCGCGCTCCAGCGCGGCGACCCGCTCGAGGTGACCGAGGGTATACTGGGGCATCGCCTTGCGATAGCGATACACGCGACTGAAGAGTGGGGCAACCTCGATGCCCAGCGTGGCTTGCAATTCTTCACGGGCCTCTGCGATCAAGGCGTCGTCATCGGTCTCGTCCTCGATCTCCTGGCCGGCCCGGCCGAGGAATACCCGCACGAGCGCACGCCCCTCCGGCGCGCGATCGGGAAGCTTGGACGAGGCCCACGAGCACGCCAGCGTCCGGCGCTGCTCGCACCGTGGCACGACGTAGCCATAGCCGGAAAGCGTGTGCGGCACGTCGGCCGCGTTGAATCCCATGGAGACCGCGGCGTTCGACACCGCGGGGATCTGTCGCAGCAGCGCCGCGGCGTCGCCGTTCAGCGGGTCGAGCAGGTCGGCCGCGACGTGGGGCGGCGTCGCGAGGATGACGGCGGCGACTGTGACGGCTTCGCCGGTGGTGAGATCGATGCGAAAGCCGTCCTGGTCCCGGCGGATCCCGGCGGCACTCGCGCTCGCGTGGACGTTCACGGGACCAAGTCGGTGCACCAGGGCGTCGACCAGCTCCTGCATGCCACCGGTGAGCGAGACGAACGGCGTGGGATACTTGGTCAACTCGGCGGCCGCGGCCTTGCTCGACAATCGCAAGCCGCGCAGGATGCTGCCGTGTTCCTCTTCCATGTCCTTCAGGATCGGGGAGGTGGCTGCCAAGCTCAGCTGCTCGCCGTCACCGGCGTAGATGCCGCACAACAGCGGCTCGACCAGATACTCGTAGGCTTCCCGCCCGAGCCTTCGGCGCACGAAGCTCGCCACCGATTCCTCGGCGTCATCTTCGGCGGGACGGCGTTTGACGAACGGCTCCGCGGCGGCCCGCAACTTTCCCAGGGGTGAGAGCACGCTGCTGCGGAACAGGGGGCCGATGCGCGTCGGCACGAGTCCACTCATCCCCTCGGGCAACTCGTGCAACCGTCCTCCATGAGACACGAACGAACGGCGGCGTTCGCGGTTGGTGGAAATGATGTGGTCCTCCAGGCCCAGTTCCTTGCACAGGGCGATCCCTTCGGGTTTTCTCGCGAGAAACGTGTCGGGGCCGCCTTCGACGAGAAACCCGTCCACCCGCTCGGTGACGATCGTGCCGCCGAGACGACCGGAGGCCTCGATGAGGTCGATGAAGAGCTTGCCGTCCTTTTCCGCCACCTCCGCAAAGCGGAAGGCGGCGACGAGACCGGTGATGCCGCCGCCAACGACGGCCACGCGCCGCGCCGACTCGCTCACACTCGGGCGGCTGCGGTGGCGCGCTCTCGGACGAGGCGCGCCAGACCGGCCATGACGGCCTGGTCGTCGTTCATCATGGGAATGCGCCGGAGCGCGATGCCGAGCGCAGAGGCGTGTCGTGCCAGCTCGACGTCGATGTCGTAGAGGATCTCCACGTGGTCGCTGGTGAAGCCGATGGGGACCACGAGCACCCCGGCTACGCCTTCCTCGTGCAGCTGCATGACGACGCCGCGGACGTCGGGTCCCAGCCAGCGGCCGGGCGTCATCGCCGCCGACTGATAGGCAAACCCGAAGTCGTTCTGCACCGACGTGTCCCGCAGGCGCCCCACGACCGCGTGCACCGTGGCCTGGAGCTCGTCGGGATACGGGTCGTTCCACTCGAGAATGCGCTCGGGCAAGCTGTGGGCGGTGAACAGGATGTGCACCTCCTCGCGCGAGCCGCCCGGAAACTCGTCGAGCGTTGCCGTGATCCGCTGGGCGAGCAGCGTCGTCAACTCGGGAAGAAGGTGCCACCGTTCGATGGGGACGACGTCGGCCCCCGATTCTGCCTCCGCGACCTTCTTGAAGTACGCGCCGATGCTCATCCGGGAATAGTGCGGCGCCATCACGAGACCCACGGCCTGCGAGACCCCGGCGCGATCCATGTCCCGGAGTGCGGTCTCGATGCGCGGCGTCCAATGTCGCATGCCGACGAAACATCGGAATGCCGGTCCGCTAGGCGACGCGTCGAGGGCGTGCTGTAGACCTTGAGCTTGTGCCTGCGTGCGCTCGAGAATCGGTGACCGGCCGCCGATCTGGCGGTAGCGTTCCCGCATCTCCTCGACCATGGACGGATTCGTGGGGCGGCCGCCGCGGACGTCGAGCAGGTAGGGTTCGATGTCGTCGAGGGAATCGGGACCGCCGTAGGCCATCACGAGAACGCCGATCATGCCTTACGAGCGGTCATTCTCCCACTCGTGCACGAGGTCGACGACGTACCGCACATTGTCGACCGGGGTTTCGGGGAGGATGCCGTGTCCGAGGTTGAAGATGTGACCAGCGCGTCCACTGGCTTTGTGCAGCACCGCGTGCACTCGTTTGCGGAGTTCGTCGCGGGGCGCAAACAGGGCGACGGGATCGAGGTTGCCTTGCACGGCTACGTCGTACCCGACGCGCTGCCACCCGGTGTCCAGGTCGGTGCTGGCGTCGATGCCGATCACGTCGGCACCGGCGTCACGCATCTGTTCGAGGAGTTCTCCGGTCCCCACGCCGAAGTGGATCCTGGGCACTCCCGTGGACGCGATGCGCTCCAGGATCCTGCGGGAGTGGGGGAAGACGAGCGTCCGGTAGTCGTCGGGGTGGAGTTGCCCCGCCCAGCTGTCGAACAGCTGCACCACCGCCGCCCCCGCCTCGATCTGCGCCAGCAGCAGGTCGGCAACGATGTCCGCAAATTTTCCGAGTAAGGCGTGCCAGGCATCGGGTTCGGAAAACATGAACCGCTTCGCTTCTTTGAAGTGGCGCGATCCACCGCCCTCGATGGCGTAGCTCGCCAGCGTGAACGGCGCGCCGGCGAATCCGATGAGCGGTGTGGAGCCGTCCAGTTCTGTGGTCACCATGCGCACCGCGTCCGCCACGTATCCCAACGACTCGTGCACGTCGACGGGATGCAACCGCTCGACGTCGCGCGCCGAGCGCACCGGATTGTGGATCACCGGGCCCTGGCCTTTGACGTATTCCAGCTCCAGTCCCATGGGCACGAAGGGCAGCAAGATGTCCGAGAAGATGATGGCCGCGTCGACACCCAACGTCATGACGGGTTGCAGAGTCACCCGGGCGGCCAGCTCAGGCGTCGCGCACAGATCCAGCATCGTGTGCTTGCCCCGAATGGCGCGATACTCCGGCATGTAACGTCCCGCCTGGCGCATGAACCAGACGGGCGTACGGCCGTCTGGTTCACGGCGGCACGCCTTGAGGAACGCGCTCGTCGACAGCGCGGCGGTAGTCATCGCGTCTCGCCGGTCACGTGCGGAGCCATTCAGCCGCGTCCTTGGCGTGGTACGTGATGACGATGTCGGCGCCGGCGCGTTTGATGGCGGTGAGGTTTTCGATCACCACCGCACGCTCGTCGATCCATCCCTTGGCCGCCGCGGCTTTCACCATCGCGTACTCGCCGCTCACGTTGTACGCGGCCAGGGGCATTTCCGGGTACTGGCGGCGTGTTTGGTTCACCACGTCGAGATAAGCGAGCGCCGGCTTGACCATGAGGATGTCCGCCCCCTCATCCACGTCGAGGTCCACTTCCCGTAGTGCCTCTCGCGCGTTGGCGGGATCCATTTGATGGGATTTGCGGTCGCCGTGCTTGGGGGCTCCTTCGGCTGCGTCCCGGAAGGGGCCGTAGTACGCGGATGCGTACTTGACGGCATACGACATGATGGGCACGCGATCGAACCCGGCGCCATCCAGGCCGTCGCGGATGCTTCCCACCATGCCGTCGATCATGCCGGAGGGTGCCACGATGTCGGCGCCCGACTCCGCGTGGGAGACGGCGATGAGCCGGAGCGTGTCCAGCGTTTCGTCGTTGAGCACGTACCCCTCAGGATATTCCTTGCGCGTTTTCTTGCGTGTCGTGCCGTTCAGCAGACCGCAGTGACCGTGGTCGGTATATTCGCACAGACACACGTCCGTGATGACCACCAGGTCGGGCAACTGGCGTTTGATCTCGGCCACGGCCCGCTGGATGATCCCGTCGGCCGCGAAACTTTCCGTGCCCTGCGCATCTTTGACGGCGGGGATGCCGAACAGGAGGACCGCCGGGATCAGTAACGCCGCGGCACTGGCGGCTTCCTCCACCGCGCGGTCGATGCTCAGCTGGTGAAGACCGGGCATGGACGCGATGGGGTCGGCCACGCCCTCGCCGTGCCGCACGAACATCGGATAGACCAGATCTTTGGGAGACACGCGCGTCTCCCGAAACATCGACCGCAGAGCCGGCGTGGCACGAAGCCGCCGCGGCCGGTGGCGCATGTCGCTCATCATCCGTCGCGTCCGTCGAAGTGGTGGGCGAGCGCTTCGAGCAATCCCATCGTGGTGTACTCCCGCGGCACGACGTCGACTCGAATGCCCAAACGCTCGGCCGCGTCCGCCGTGATGGGACCGATGCAGGCCACTGTTGAACGCTCGAGCAACGGCGTGCATCGCGTCCCTGTGAGCTCGGCGAAGTGCTCGACCGTCGATGAGCTCGTGAACGTCACCGCGTCGACACCGTGTTCGATCTCCGCCAACGCATGGGCATCCACCGCCGGGACTCGCGTATCGTAGATCGGAAGGTCGTACACCATGGCGCCGCGATGTTCGAGCTCCTTGGTCAAATCCTTGCGGGCCCTGGCCGCCCGCGGAAGGAGGACCGATTGCCCGCGTACGTCCCCCATGCCCTCGGGAATGCGCTCGGCGACGAACTCCTCGGGCACGAACTCGGGTGTTGCCCCCCGGCGGGTGAGTTCCCCGGCCGTCGCCGGCCCGATGGCCGCAATGCGGGCGCCGCCGAGCATGGTGGCGCTGCCGGTGCGTTCCTCGCAGCGGTCGGCGAAGACCGTCACACCGGTCACGCTCGTGAACACCAGCCACTGAAACTCGGCCAGGGCATCGATGGCCCGGTCGAGGTTGGTCATGTCGTCGGTGGGGACTATCTCGATGGTGGGAAACAGGATCGGCGTTGCCTCGTGCCGTCTGAGGGCTTCGGCCATGACCTGAGCCTGCGCTCGCGGCCGGGTGAGGACGATACGCTTGCCCGCCAGGCCTCGGAGGTTCATGGGAGGAGCTCCTCGGCGCCCTCGCTCAGGGCGATCTTTGCGGCCTGCCGGCCGAGCAAGGCCGCCTCGCCCAGCGTACCATCGGCCATGCAGCGGATCACTCGGCTGCCGTCGGCTGCCGCGATGGCGCCCCGGAAGAACACGTGGGCGTCGGGATCATCGCCGTCGCAGGTGGCGTACCCGCCCACGGGTGAGGAACAACCTCCGCCCAACGCCGCGAGGAAGGCCCGCTCGGTCCCGGTCGCCCCCCGGCAACTCGGGTCGTCCACGCTGCTCAACAGGGACAGGGTCGTGGCATCGTCCTCCCGGCACTGGACCGCCAGGGCACCCTGGCCCGGGGCGGGGAGCATCACGTCCAGCGGCAGATGTTGCCGGATGGCCGACCCCAGGCCCAGGCGCTTGAGGCCCGCGGCCGCAAGCACCACGGCGTCGTACTCCCCGGTCCTGGCCTTCTCGACGCGGGTGTCCACGTTGCCCCGAATGGGCGCCATGCGGAGGTCGGGTCGCGCGGCGAGGAGCTGGGCGCTCCGTCTCGCACTGCTCGTCCCGATGGTCGCGCGTGGGGGCAGCGAATCGAGGGTGACGGGATTGCGGGACACCAGGACGTCCCGGGCGTCCTCCCGGTCGCACACCGCGCCCAGGACAAGACCCGGGGAATCCTCCACCGGAAGGTCTTTCAGCGAGTGCACGGCAACATCGATCAGGTGATCCCTCAAGGCCTGCTCCAGCTCCCGGGTGAACGCGCCTTTGCCACCCACTTCCGGGATCGGACGATCGAGGGTGCGGTCACCCGACGTGGTGAACTTCACGGTGCGGCACCGCACGTCCGGATTGGCTCCCCCGATGAGCTCCGCGACACGCCGCGCTTGCCACAGAGCGAGACGCGAGGTTCTGGTTCCGATCGTGATGGTGGTCCGACGTGGCGGCGCAGCAGTCAAACGGCCTCTCAAGTCCGAGTCTTTCGAGGGTGGCTGGGGCGTAATAATACCCGATTGGCCGCGTGGGCCTAAAGGGGCGGACGTATTGGACGGACCGGTGGGCGGGCGGGGCGTTCACCCCACCCCGGCCATATGTTGAATGACCACAAGGAGTTACAAAAACGCCGCGGCGAGAATTCGCCACAGCGTTGTGAGTAGCGGGGGCGGGATTTGAACCCGCGACCTCCGGGTTATGAGCCCGGCGAGCTACCAGACTGCTCCACCCCGCGCCGATGTGTTCTTGTCGCGGTCCTGCCGTCCGTCGGCCAGCCGGTCCGCCGGTTCAGAGCGGGAAACGGGATTCGAACCCGCGACCCCAACCTTGGCAAGGTTGTGCTCTACCAGCTGAGCTATTCCCGCCGGTGGACCCCTACCCGCAGGCCCTTCCAACAAATCTACTCAACCGTATGGAGGCGAGGGGGATCGAACCCCTGACCTCGTGAATGCCATTCACGCGCTCTCCCAACTGAGCTACGCCCCCGTTATATTGGACTGGTTAAAAAATTCGGTTGGGAACACGGCAAGCTAGCCGAGCGTTGGTGGGGTGTCAACTCGCCACCTTCCCAAATCGAACAATTTGAGCAAGTTGGGTGTAGTTTGTCATAGTCCCACCGCCCCCAGCCCTGTGTTGCCTGAGTAGGTCGGGTGGAGGCGGTGGACGTCATACAGGAACTCGAATGAGCAACACAAAGGCGAAGGCCGCGACCAAGGCCACCAAGGCCGCGACCAAGGCCATCAAGAAGCCGACGATTCGCAAGAAGCGGGGGCGCCGGCCGGCAACCACCACCATCGCGGTCAACGAAGCCGACCGCGATTTGTTGGACCAGTACCTCTATGAGGTGAGCAAGACGCCATTGCTCAAGCCGCCGGAGGAGATTGCCCTGGCCAAGAAGGTGCGGGCCGGCGACCAAGAGGCCATGCAAGAGCTGGCCAAGCGCAACCTGCGCTTCGTGATCTCGGTAGCCAAGAAATACCAGAATCGGGGTTTGCCCCTGACCGATCTCATCGGTGAGGGAAACGTCGGTCTGCTCACGGCTGCCCGGAAGTTCGATCCCGATCAAGGGGTCAAGTTCATCTCCTACGCGGTGTGGTGGATTCGCCAGGCCATCCTGGCCTCGTTGGCGCGCCAGGGGCGGACGGTGCGGGTGCCGCTCAACCGCACCGCCGATCTCTCCAAGATCGTGAGGACCGCCGAGGCCCTGCGCCAGGAGCTGCGGCGCGAGCCGACGCCGGAGGAAATCTCCTCGGCCACCGGGCTGTCCCTGGAAGTGGTGCAGTCACTGGCCGCCCTCAATACCGGCGAGGTGCGCCTCGACGCGCCGCTCGAGCCCGATGGAGACCGTGCCCTGATCGAGCGATTCATCGCCGAGGACCTCCCGGACACCGAGGAGACCTCGATGGACCGGTTCCTCACCGACGAGGTGGCCGAAGCTCTCACCACGTTGCCTCCGCGCGACGCCCGGGTGCTGAAGCTCTATTTCGGCCTCGATGGCGGCCGGGAGCACACCCTCGAGGAGATCGGCGGCATGCTCGGGGTGACTCGGGAGCGGGTGCGCCAGCTGCGCGACCGGGCTCTCAAGCGCCTGCGGGAGGGTGACGTGGGCAAGGCGCTGGCCAGTTTCGCAGCCTAACCTAATATCATTGCGGCACTTGCGTTGCATGAGGCCAGGGGGTTCCCTGGCCTCACTGCGTAAGCACGCCTAGATTCGCGTCGTGTATCGACAGGTGACTTTCAAGGTGGCTGGCTGGATCTCCGCGATGGGGTCGGTCGGTCATTTCATGGCTGATGCGGTGAGAAGTCTGCGGGATGTGAACGTGTGGCCGACCTTGACGGCCGAACAGATGTTGGTGATCGGCGTCAAATCGGTTCCCATCGCCGTCTTCATCGCGGCCTTCACGGGCGTCGTCATGTCGATGCAAGCCTCCTATACGCTGACCGGCGCCGTGCCCCTCTATTTCGTCGGCACCGCGGTGGGCAAGAGCCTGTTGCTGGAGCTGGGTCCCGTGTTGACCGGCCTGGCCCTCGCGGGACGGGTCGGCGCGAACATTGCGGCGGAACTCGGGACCATGCGTGTGACCGAGCAGGTCGATGCGCTGGAGACGCTGGCGTACGATCCGCATTCGTACCTGGTGGTCCCGCGTGTGCTGGCAGCCTCGATGATGTTCCCGGTCATTGTCGCCCTGGCGTCCGGGTGCGGCATCGTCACCGGATGGTTGACCGCCATCAACTTGTTGGATTTGTCCAGTTTCGAGTTCTTCAAGGGCATGAAGATGTTCTACGACTTCAAAGACGTGTGGTATGGCCTGGTCAAATCCATCTCGTTTGGATTCTGCATTGCGTTGATCGGGTGCATGCAGGGCCTGAGCGTGCGGGGCGGTGCCGAGGGGGTGGGACGGGCCACCACCCAAGCCGTGGTGCAGAGCGCGGCCATGATTCTCGTGCTCGACGCCGTGTGGGCGGTGGCGGTGTTGTGAGGCGCGTATCATGATCTCCTTCGCCGATGTCAAGAAATCGTTCGGCAAGAACCTGGTGCTGAACGGATTCTCCCTCGATGTGCTCGACGGGGAGACGATGATCATCCTGGGATATTCGGGCACGGGGAAGAGTGTCGCCCTCAAGCACATCGTGGGGTTGTTGGAACCCGACAAGGGGCACGTGGAGGTCGACGGCCAGATCGTGCACAATCTGGATCGCGACGGCCTGCTGCACCTGCGATCCACCATCGGGTACGTTTTCCAGTTCGCCGCATTGTTCGACTCCATGACGGTGGAGGAAAACCTGACCCTGGGGTTGAAGAGGCAGCAGGTCCCCGAGGCGGAGATGCGCGATCGGGTGCGGGAATCGCTGTCCCTTGTGGATCTGGAGGGCAGCGAGGCGCTTTATCCTGCGGAGCTGTCGGGCGGCATGCGAAAACGGGTCGGCATCGCCCGGGCGATCGCGTTGCGACCGCGGTACATTCTTTACGATGAGCCCACGACAGGGTTGGATCCGGTGACCTCGGCGGTGATCAACCAGCTCATGATACGCACCCGGGAGAAGCTCGGCGTGACCGGGATCGTGGTGACCCACGATCTCGAGAGCGCCTATATGGTGGGCGACCGCATCGCCATGCTCTATCAGGGACGCATCAGGCAGGTGGGCTCGGTGGACGAGATCCGCCGCACCCACGATCACATCCTGCGCCAGTTTCTAGACGGCCGCCCCGAGGGGGCCGCGGATGCGGATACCGGTGCGTTCGTGATCCAGGAGGTGGAATGAAGCGGCGGGACGAGCTCCTCGTCGGATTCACGATCCTCCTCGCCATGGCCACCGTCGTGGGCGGGGCGCTCTGGCTCTCGGAGGCGCACCTCGGCCAGGGCGGCGAGGTGTACGTGGCCCGCTTTCGCACCGTGGGCGGGATGGGTGTGGGTAATCCGGTCGTGTTGCGAGGGGTGCGGGTGGGCCGGGTGGAGCAGATTCGCCTCGGCGACGGCGATTGGGTCGAAGCCGTCCTCCAGATTTATCCGGACGTGGCCTTGACCTCCACGCCGGCGGTCATCGCGGCGTCGGCTTCCCTCTTCGGGGAGTGGCAGGCCAGCATCGTGAGTTTCCCGAGCCCCAATATCACCGACCCCAACGTGCGCCGGGACCTAGAGCTCGCCGCCGCGGTTGGGGATGACGTATGGCCCGGGTCCACCCTGCCCGACATCGGCCAGCTCACCGCGCAGGCCGGCCGCATCGCCAGCGACATCGGCGCATTCTCGCAACGGATCGAGACCGCGTTCAACGACGAAGCGGTCGTACACCTGCAAAGTTCGATTCGTGATATCGGCGAAATCGCCAATCAGATCAACGAGTTTGCGGAGCAACAGACCGAAATCGTTGGGGCGGTGTCGAGCAACGTACAGGTCACCAGCTCGGTGATCTCCGAAACGGCCATCATGCTCCAACGCATCATCGCCCGGGTGGACTCCTCCACCGAAGAAGGGGCGCTCGACTCCATTGTGAGCAGCACCGTTCGGGTCGCCGATGATCTCCAGTTGGCCATGAGCGACTTCCGGGAGTTCGTCGGCATGGTCAACGCCAATTCGGCTTCCTTTGAACGGCTCATCAGCGGCGCCGACTCGGTCGTGACGCGCCTGTACGAAGGCGACGGGACGCTGGCCCGACTCGTCGCGGACTCCTCGCTCTACGTCGAGGCCAACCGGGCGATCATCGAGCTGCGACTGCTGCTGGCCGAAATCCGCGAGAATCCGCGCAGGTTCTTCAAGTTCACGGTGTTCTAGCCGAGCGGCGCGCTCCGCGCCGATTGCTTGAAAGGTGGCCCAGTGGGGGTCGTCCCGGTCATTCACCGAAGCCAAGCCGTGCGGGCGGCGTTGCGCCGCGGTCTCCGTCCCCATCGGTCCCGCGTCGCCAGCTGTCGCACCATGGTCCAGGTCGGGCGCATTCTCCAGAAAGAATTGGTGCAGGCTGTCGTGGTCGACGTGCGGGCGGGCCTACTGCCGTCGGCGAAAGAGCTGATGGCGCTCTACCCGCGCATTCCCGTCTTTGCCTACAGTGCCTTTCGGCCCGACGACGGCCGGTTACTCGCGGCCTGTAACGCGGCGGGGTTGCGCGGCATCCTGGTGGATGGTATCGACGAGTCCATCGCCGGAGAGTTCGTGGCCAGGCGGTCTGCGGCGAGCGAGCGGAAGGCCTTGCTGGCCGATGCGCCCCGGCGCTTGCGTCTGACCGAGCCCGTCCAGATTCGAGCCTGGGAAGAGGTGCTGGATGGCGTCGAGACCCCGCTCCGCACGGCCGAGGTGGCAGCCGCCCTGCATGTCAGCCGGGAGCACCTGTCTCGCGAGTTCGCCGCCGGCGGCGCGCCGAACTTGAAGCGGGTGATCGACCTGGCGCGGATCGCCTGCGCAGCCCACCTGATGGGCAACCCCGGGTACACCGTGACGGTGGTTGCCGGGATTCTACGGTTTTCCTCGCCCGGCCACCTTTCGAGCTGTGCCCGGCGGGTGGCCGGGTTGAGCGCGCTGGGATTGGCGGCCACGGGCTCCCGTGGTGTGCTCGAGCGGTTTCTCCGCGGCCGCACCCGCAGCCGCTTGTAGCAAGCTGAAATTGGGAGCTTGCAGCTCCAGACGTTTGTGATAATTTTCACAAGCAGCGCCGGTCACCCGCTCGGGCGGGCGCAACGCGGCTTCATTCGAATCGTCTAATTAAGGAAACGAAACGGCGTCATGAGTAACGAAACGACTCTCCGGCCCGGCGAGCTCAAGGATGTGTTGCTGAAGGAGATCGAGGCAGCCGATCTCTCCGCCCTCGACGTACAAGAAGTTGGCACGGTGCTCGAGGTGAAAGACGGGGTCGCGCGCGTGTACGGACTCTTGTCCGCAATGGCGGGCGAAATGCTCGAGTTCACGTCGTCGGAAACCGGCGAAACCGTCACGGGGCTCGCCCTCAACCTCGAGGAAGACAATCTCGGCGCCGTGGTGCTGGGGGATTTCCTGCGGCTCAGGGAGGGTGACGAGGTTCGTTGCACGGGACGCGTGCTCGAGGTGCCGGTGGGGCCGGAGCTGGTGGGCCGTGTGGTGGACTCCCTCGGGCGGCCCATGGACGCGCTGGGCCCGATCGGTGCGTCGCGCACGCGGAAGGTCGAGGAGGTGGCACCGGGCATCATCTCGCGCCAGCCGGTGAGCGAGCCGTTGCAGACGGGCATCAAGGCCATCGACTCGATGATTCCCATCGGCCGCGGGCAGCGCGAACTCATCATCGGCGATCGTGGCACCGGCAAGACTGCCATCGCGATCGACACCATCATCAATCAGAAGGGCAACGACGTCATCTGCGTATACGTCGCCATCGGGCAAAAGAATTCGACGGTGGCGGCGGTGGTGGAGCGGCTGAAGGAAAAGGGCGCGATGGAGTACACCATCGTGGTGAACGCGTCGGCGTCCTATCCGGCGCCCATGCTCTACGTCGCGCCCTACGCCGGATGCGCGATGGCCGAGTACTTCATGTATGAGGAAAACAAGGCCACGCTCTGCGTCTACGACGATCTCTCCAAGCAGGCCGCGGCCTATCGGCAGATGTCGCTGGTGTTGCGCCGGCCACCCGGCCGCGAGGCATACCCGGGAGACGTGTTCTACCTCCACTCCCGGTTGCTGGAGCGCGCGGCCAAGTTGTCCGAGGCCCGAGGCGGCGGATCGCTCACGGCGCTGCCGGTGGTCGAGACGCAGGCCGGCGACGTGTCGGCCTATATCCCGACCAACGTGATCTCGATTACCGACGGACAGATCTTCCTCGAAGGTGATCTCTTCTACTCCAACGTCCGGCCGGCCATCAACCCGGGCATCTCGGTGTCGCGTGTCGGCGGTAACGCTCAGGTCAAGGCCATGAAGCAGGTCGCCGGTAAACTGCGGCTGGACTACTCGCAGTATCGCGAGCTGGAAGCGTTTGCCCAGTTCGGTTCGGAGCTGGACCAGACGACGCAGCGGCAGCTGGCGCGCGGCGCGCGCGTGGTGGAGGTGTTGAAGCAGCCGCAGTATCAGCCCGTTTCGATGGAGAAGCAGGTCGCGATCATCTACGTGTTGAACAACGGGCACCTCGACGATGTGGAGATCGCGGATGTTCGCAAATGGGAGGAAGCTTTTCTCGGGTTCATGGACGCGCGGCATCCCGAGGTGCTCAAGCGCATCGCGACCGACAAGAGATTTACCGACGAGCTCGAGGCCGATCTCACGAAGGCCATCGAGGACTTCAAGGCGCTACAGTAGATGGCCCAGCCCAGAGAACTCCGCCGGCGGATCAAGTCCGTCGAGAACACACGACAGATCACCAAGACGATGGAGATGGTGGCCACGTCGAAGCTCAAGCGCGCACAGGATCGCGTGATCGCCGCGCGTCCGTACGCGGCCGCCTTGGCGGAGATCATCGCGGATTTGCACGACCCGGCGTTGGCGGAGCAGTTCCCGCTACTGCGCCGTCCGAAAGGGGGCATCAAGCGGGCCGCGGTGATCGGCATCACGAGCAACCGCGGTCTCGCCGGGGCGTTCAACGCGAACTTGATCAAAGAAACGATTGCCCGCATCAAGGCGCTCGAACAAGACGGCGCCGAAGTCGAACTGCACATGATCGGCAAGAAGGGCGTCGGGTACTTCAAGTACCTGGGGCGCGCCATGGCCACGGCGACCCAGGAGATCACCGACCGGCCCTCCATGGACGATGCCATCAGGGTCATCAATCCCGTGGTGGAGCGGTTCGAGGCGGGCGAGCTGGACGCGGTCGAGGTCGTGTTTGCCAAGTTCGTGAGTCCGTTGTCGACGCCCGCGACGACCCTCCGGGTGTTGCCGGTTGACGTGACGGTGGTGGACGCGGACACGCCGACGCCGGCCGGCAGTGCGGCCACGAACTACATTCTGCGCCCGTCCGCCGTGGAAATCATCGGCGCGGTGCTGCCGCTCTACGTGCGCAACGCGATGTATCGCGCGCTGGTGGAGACGGCGGCGTCCGAACAGGGTGCCCGTCGCACAGCCATGAAAAACGCGACGGACAATGCAGGCGAAATGCTGGACGACTTGCGGCGCACATACAACCGGGCGCGCCAAGCGCAAATTACCCAGGAAATCTCAGAGATCGTCGGCGGCGCGGCCGCGCTGGGATAAGGGGAACACATGGCAGCGGAGAAGAACATCGGAAAGATCGTGCAGGTGATTGGGCCGGTACTCGACGTGGAGTTCGAACCGGAGCGGTTACCGGAAATCTACAACGCCCTCACCGTGGAGAGCGCGGGGCTGGACGGGGGTACGCCGATCAAGCTGGTGGTCGAGGTGCAACAGCACATTGGCCGCAACCAGGTTCGTGCCGTCGCCATGAGCAGCAGCGATGGGGTGGTGCGGGGCATGGAGGCCATCGACACCGGTGGCCCGATCAAGGTGCCAGTGGGCGAGCCGGTGCTGGGGCGCATCCTCAACGTGATCGGCGAGCCGGTGGACGACGGCGATCCGATTCCTGCCAGCGTAGAGCGGATGCCGATTCACCGCAAGCCGCCGCCGTTCAGCGAGCTGGAGCCGACGACGGACGTGTTCGAGACGGGCATCAAGGTGGTAGATCTGTTGGCCCCGTTCGTCAAGGGTGGCAAGATCGGACTCTTCGGTGGTGCGGGTGTGGGCAAGACCGTCATCATCATGGAGCTCATCAACAACGTGGCCAAGGGCCACGGCGGTCGGTCGGTCTTCTGCGGCGTCGGCGAGCGGACGCGCGAAGGCAACGACCTGTATCTCGAAATGAAGGAAAGCGGCGTCCTCGAATCCACCGCCCTGATCTACGGCCAGATGAACGAGCCACCGGGCGCGCGGTTGCGGGTGGGCCTCTCGGGTCTGACCGTGGCGGAGTACTTCCGCGATCGGGAAGGGCAGGACGTGCTCGTGTTCATCGACAACATTTTCCGATTCACCCAGGCGGGGTCCGAAGTGTCGGCGTTGCTCGGCCGCATGCCGAGTGCGGTGGGCTACCAACCCACGTTGGCGACGGAGATGGGCGATTTGCAGGAGCGCATCACCTCGACGAACAAGGGATCCATCACGTCCGTGCAGGCGATCTACGTTCCTGCCGACGATCTCACCGATCCGGCGCCGGCCGCGGCGTTCAGTCACCTCGACGCGACGGTGGTGCTGAGCCGCGCCTTGACGTCGATCGGCATCTATCCGGCGGTCGATCCGCTCGATTCGTCCAGCCGGATCCTCGACGCGCAGTATCTCGGGGAGAAACACTACGATGTGGCGGTCGAGGTGCAGCGGATCTTGCAGCGCTACAAAGATCTTCAGGACATCATCGCCATCCTCGGCATGGACGAGCTGTCGGAAGATGACAAACAGGTCGTCGCGCGCGCCCGGCGTGTGCAGCGCTTCCTCTCCCAGCCGTTCCACGTGGCCGAGCAGTTCACCGGTACGCCGGGACGCTATGTGAAGCTCGAAGAAACCGTGGAGAGTTTCGCGCGAGTCGTGTCTGGAGAGTTTGATAACCTGCCGGAGCAGGCGTTCTACATGGTTGGTGGGATGGACGAAGTGATCGAGAAGGCCAAACAACTCGAAGAAGGTTGGTGATGCAGGTCACGGTAATCGCACCTGAGGAAGCCGTATTTGAGGGGCCTGCCGACTCGGTGGTGGCGCCGGCGTTCGACGGCGAAGTGGGAATACTACCGAAGCACGCCCCCTTCATGACGCTGCTCGGGGAAGGACGGCTCACCATCCGGCAGGGAGATACCACCCGTGCCTTTCACGTGCGTGGCGGTTTCCTGCAGGTCGTTCGGGATAACGTACGGGTCGTCGCAGAACATGCGAGGGCCGAGGAGTGAGGAATGAAACGAGTCGTCGTGTTGGCGGTCGCCGCATCGATCGCCGCGGTATCGAGCGCGTTTGCCCAAGCCAGCGGTGTTCCCTCCTTTAACGCCCCGTATCGGGCGTTCCAGGACCACGAGGCAGGATTCATGGTCAGTTTCCCCGGCCTCGACAACACGGCCCTCGAGGGCGTGTTTCGGTTCGGCCAGGGAAAATTTGACGTGGGGTTGCGGGGCGGCGTCTGGTTTCTCGGCGGCCCCGTCAACGACGAGATCTTCCTGCTGGGCGTCGAGGGACGGCAGCGAATCATCACTCACTCGGACGACTTTCCGGCCGACGGCGCCCTCATCGTGGGCGTGGGAGCCCAGGTAGGCGCGTTCGACAATTTCATCCCGTCCGTCGGGCTCTCGTTGGGACGCCGCCTCGACCTGGAAGACTCCGACGTCAGTATCATCCCCTACATTCAACCGAATCTATGGTGGTTCATCGGCGATTCGGACCAAATCCAGTTCAGTCTCGGATTGGGTGCCGATCTGCGGCTCACACCGCGCTTCGACCTCCGGGTCAGCGTCGGCGTGGGTGACGTGGACGGCATTTCCATAGGCGGCGTGTGGGTCCGGTAGCCATCGGGCACGCGCTGCACCTGTTTTCTTGTATTGGGAGGGTCATGAACATGAATCGTCATGTCGCAATCATGGCGTCGATGGTTTTGGGTGCTGCTGTGTTTGCGCAGCCAGCCGAGGCGCAACTGAACGGATTGCCGGTTTACTTCAACCCCCGGGGTGGAAGTGGACTGATGCTCGCGGTGGATTACGGCCGCGGGGTGAACGACGACGCGGGGAAGGCCAACACTTTCGCCGCGCGCGCGTCGCTGGGGATCGGCCCGTTTAGCCTGGGCGGCGGCATCGGCGCGTCCGACGTGGGCGGGACGAGCGGCGACGACTACGAGTTGCAGTACATGGGCAACGCCGCACTCCGGATATTCGGCGGCGGGCTTCTGCCTGTGTCGCTGAGCGTGCAGGCGGGGATCGGCATCCTGGACATCAGCGATTTAGACACCAAGCTCATCACCTTCCCCATCGGCATCGGCCTCGGGATCAACGTGCCCACCCCGGTATTCTCGTTCGATCCGTGGATCGCCGGACGGTATACGCTTCATCGCAACGAGATCGGGACCATGCCGAGGTTCGATCAAAACGCGTGGGGCGTCTCGGGGGGCGTGGATCTCAATTTCTTGATGGGGCTCGGCCTTCACGTGTCGGTGGATTGGGAGTCGATTTCCGAGGAGACGACGGCGGCCCCGTTCACCGGGCTGGCGTCCAAGCCATTCGTGTTTGGCATCGGGCTCCACTATGTGTTCACCATTCCGGGACTCCCGGGGGTGCCGATCGTGCCAGGCATCTAGGGCTCGACGGCCCAGACATGCGAGACAGAACGGACGGGCGCCGATTCCAGCGGCGCCCGTTTTTTTCGTCGATGCGACCCGTCCGGCAAACGGGCATCATAGCCGGTGCGGATCGCTGGGGCCTCACGCCTGCGGGACGGGGGACAATCGCTCGGCTTGGGGGTTTCAGGCACAGGAGGCCGACACTAGCTTACTGTGCGCTCGGATCCGGGCGTGTTTGGTTTTCACCCCTCGATGGGAACGGGGACTTGAATCTGGCGCGAGTACGTCGATTTGTGGTAGTTGCCGGCTTGGTCGCGTCGCTTGCGGGATGTGCGTTGTCGTTCGACGCGGGCACCCTGGGTGTGAGGGCCACTCTCGCCGAGCCGCCCGGAAGCGCGCCGCCGGGAGAGGAATTCCGAGTCAGCAAGAAGGCGGTCTTCTTGTTCTTCGGTATCCTCCGGGCGGCACAGCCATCGCTGGAAAACGTGCTGGCCGGCCCGCTCGTCGACGGCAGCGAGATCAATAACCTCTCCATCGAGGTTCGCAGCGGCTTCGGCGACATCCTCCTCACCATCCTGACGGCCGGACTCGTCGTGCCGCGCACCGTGGTGTTCACGGGCACGGTGGCCCCCCCAGGCAACTAGCTCCTCCCGGCTACTTCGCGTCGGCCCATGGGTCCTTCCCCAGGAACGGTTCCAGCCGGGCCAGGGTCGCCGAGGCGGCTCCACGGGTCAGGCGACTTCGGGCCTCCATCCCCACCGCCGATCGCCGCGAGGGGTGCTCGATCCACTCCATCCAGGTGGTTGCGAGTCCCCGGGGGCCGTCCCGCCCGTCAAACGCCACCGCGCCGCCGACCTCCAGGAAGGGCTTGGCGAAGCCGTCGTGGTGCGCCGCCGGGCCTACGAGGATGGGAAGCCCGAGAGCCGCCGGCTCCGCGAGAGAATGCAGACCCGCCGCGTCGAACCCGCCCCCCACATAGGCCATCGTCCCTGCCGTGTAGAGATCCGCCAGCAAACCCGCCCGGGTCACGACGAGGACCGAGACGTCGCCGGGCTGGGCCGATCCGTCCCAGCGCTCCGCCCGGATTCCCAGCCGCGCCGCGCGGGCCTGGGTCCGCCGGACGGGCTCGGCCCCGGCGTCGTGGGGGACGAGCAGCAGCCGGGCCGCCGGCTTAGCGCGGATCACCCGGGCCAACGCCTCGAGGAGCACCTGGTCGTCCCGGGGATGGGTGCTCCCCGCCACGAGGGTCGCTCCCGGGGCCGCCCAGTCCAGAATGGGTTGGATGTCCCGCAGTTCGGTGACGCGCTCGAGAACGTGGTCGTCGCGTGGATCGCCGGTCACGCTCACCGCGGTCTCGGGGGCGCCGCTTTGGATCCATCGCCGGGCGTCCGCGGCGCCGACCGCCCCCACGAAGGCCAGCCGGGCGTGAATCGGCCTGAGGAGCACCCGCACGGGCCATCGGAGCCGGCGGCTGCCAGGCCGCATCGTGGCCCCTACCACGGCCACCGGGACGCGGTGATTCAGGGCCGCCAGGACCATTTGGGGCCAGAGGTCGCCCCGAGAAACCACGATCGCCCACGGCCGTAGGGATTGGCACACGTCCGTCGCGGCCACCGGGTGCTCGGCGGGAGCATAGTCCGCGCGGTCGATCCCGGCTGGGAGGGGCCAGTCGGCCATGGAGGAAGACGAATAGGTCTGGACGATCTGCATGGAGGGGTACCGGGCTCGCAGGCGCATCACGATGGGCGCGGTGACTTGCACCTCCCCCGCCGACGCTCCGTGCACCCAGATCAGCGGTCCGGCTCTTCGGCTCTCCCGGGCCCACCGGACCCAACGGGCCGCCGCTCCGAGGCGGCCGTCCCGGCTTCGCGCCAGTTTGCCAGGGGGCAGCGGCACGCGGTGGAATACGGAGGCGGCGACTCGATAGGGTAGATTCATGGTGACGATCTCTCGCGTGCCCAAGCGTCTTAGCCAAGATGGGCGCAGGGGAACAGGATGCAAAACCTAACTGACTATGTGAAGGCTAGCCGCCAGGCACGTTATAGTCTGACGTTGGCGCTCCCTTTACTCCTGTTGTACGAGGGGCTGGCGTGGGCCATGTCGCAATCGGATGCCGTCAGCGTTCGCAACGGCGCCGATGTGTTGCTGAAGACGGTGTTCGCCATGCTCGGGGGCCGAACCGGCATTACGGTATTCAGCGTGCTGCTCCTGGGAGTGGGAGCATGGTTCGTGGTGAAGGACCGTCGGTCGCATCCCGGCCGACTGATCCCGTCCTACCTCGGCCTCATGGTGGTCGAGAGCGTCGTGTATGCTGCCCTCCTCGGCACCGTGGTCTCTTCGTTGTCGGCTCTGCTGCTCCCGGGTGGGTTGGCTTTCGTGCAGGGCGGTAGTTTCGGGCAACTCACCTTCGGGACCCAGCTCGTGGTGTCCCTCGGCGCCGGGCTATATGAAGAGCTGCTGTTCCGGGTGCTGCTAGTATCCGGTTTCCTGGCTTTGGGGCTGTGGTTGGGGTGGAAGCGTTGGGTGGCCGTTGCGGTGGCGGTGGTGGCCAGCGCGCTCATCTTCAGCGGGTTCCACTACATCGGCCCGCTCGGCGATACGCTCACCCTTCCCTCGTTTACGTTTCGGGCCGTCGCGGGTCTCGTGCTGAGCGGGCTGTACGTGGGGCGTGGCTTCGGCATCGTGGCGTGGAGCCACGCGCTGTACGACGTGGGGATTGCCGTGATGACGTAAGGGCGGCCCGCCTCTAGTTGCCGCCGCCGCCCGTTTTCATCGAGTAGAGGGAATCCAACATCGGTCTCCACGTTTCGATGGGGGCGCCGCCCAATAACGCCTGTCCCTCGATGATGAACGTCGGCGTCTTGTCCAGCCGATTCCGCATGGCCGACTGCACGTCTTGGGCGACGACCCGGCGTGCCATGCCGCTCTGCATGCACTGATCGAACGCGTCGCGATCGAGGTCGGCACCGGCCACGAGTGACAGGAAGTGGGGTGTGGGGTCTCGCTGTCGCTCCCACTCCCGCTGGGTATCGAACAACGCGTCGTGTATGGGCCAGAACTGATCCTGCGCCGCGGCACACATGGCGAACTCGTGGGCTTCGGCCGCGTTCGGATGGAGACTAATGATCGGCAAGTTGAGGAAGGTGAAGCGGACCTTGCCGGTCTCCACGTATTCCTCGAACAACGCCGGCATGGTCTGCTCCCAGAAGTCACGGCAGAACGGGCACTGAAAATCGCTCATCTCGTAGATCATGATGGGCGCGTCGACCGCTCCCATGGTGCGCGCTTCCAGCATGGGATCGAGCTGCTGCCGGACGCCGGTGCCCGTCGCGGCCGCGGCGGGTCCCGGTGTGGAATTGTTGACCCATGCGGCAATGGCGAGGCCGATCATGATGATGGCGGCGGCGGCTGCGCCGTATGTCTTTGCACCGTTCACTGTCTACTCCCGTTGGCTGCGGGCGGCCCGGCCCGATTGTCTAACCGGTGGCCGGTGGAATTCGTTCCCCCGATCCCTCGGCATCAGCGGCGCCACCGAACAGAAACATTGCGCCCGGACACGGGGGTGGCAACGGGCACCAGCGGGCTGACGACGACGGGAACGTTCCACGCAAACTCCATGAAGGGATTGCCCGGATCGGACCGCCTGGCCACCAGCCACCACGCTCCCTTCGGTAGCATCACACGGGCATGTCCCAGGCTGTCCGTCCTGATCGTCACCTGCTGCTGCCCCTCCACGATCGTCGCATAGTCCCGAAAGGCTGTCCGCTCCCACCTCCGGGTGGAATCGGCGGCGGCGGCCGCCCGGGCGGCCAGGGCGCGATCCCCTCCGAAGTCCTCCCGCATCTTCTGCTCGAGTGCCCGCTCGTCCCGCGACAGGGCGTTGTACGCACTGCGAAAGCGCGCATAGGCGGCGGCATATCCCGGCGATCTCGGCCCCACGCGGCTCAGCGAGTCTGCGAGATCGGCGACTCGCCGGCGGGCCTCGACCCACTCCGAATGGAGAGAGACGATGGAGTCGGCGTCCCGCCGCTCGAAGGCCCTGAGCTCGGCTTCGAGCTCGCGAAACTCGGGGCGCGGCTCGCCGGCCTCCTGCGCCAGGGAATCGAGGATGCCCTGGGCGTCGTACGACAGGGCGACGATCTCGAGGTTGGCCAGCGGCAGGTGGTCCAGATAGGCCCTGACCTCCAGGGTTCCCTGGGGGCCGCATGCGGCCGTCAACAAAAACGCCGCCACGGTGACGCGGCGGCTGATGAGCGACATGGTATCTATGCGAAGCCTGCTTGGCGAAAGGGCGCGGTCAGGTTATCAGTCTACAATCCTCTCGCCAAAGATCCAAGTCGCAGGATTCACCTGCCTGCCATGCACGAGCACCTCGTAGTGCACGTGGTTGTTGGTGGCCCAGCCGGTCCGGCCCACCTCGGCGATCTTCCCGCCCCGCTCGACGCTGTCACCGACCTGCACCAGGATCCGCGAGCAGTGGGCGTAGCGGGTCTGAATCCCGTCGCCGTGGTCCAGGGTCACCACCAGCCCGTATCCGCTCTTGTTTCCCACGTCCACCACCCGCCCGGCCGCGGTGGCCACGATGCTGGCCCCGGCGGGGGCGACGACGTCGGTGCCTTCGTGGGGGCGGTTCTCTTTGAAGAGGGGATGGAGGCGGCTGGTGCTGAAGCCACTGGAGACGAATCCGTCTACCGGCATGATCGAGGGGGTGTGGGACAGGCGGTCGGTGAACTGTGACAGGGTGTCGGCTGCCTGCCGGAAGGAGGAGGCCAGCATGAGGGCTCGACGGTTCAAGGTCTCCAGGTCGACCCGGGCCGCCAGGGCTCGCTGGCCGAGCTCGGACTCCAGCAACAGGAGATCGTCTTCGGATCGGGGGCCCTGAGGCCCGCCGATGCCGGCCTGGAGGACGTCGGGGTTGCTGGGCTCCATGCCCGCCAGGAGGCGGATCGTTCGGTCTTGCTCGGTGATGGCGCCGAGGGTGTCGGTCAGCATCCCGACCATAGTCGTCATCTTGCTCAACTCGCCGGCGAGAATCTCGTTGCTGCGCTCGAGCCGGTCGAGCCTGGAGAGATCTGCCGCTTTGGAGACCGCCGTGAACGTGAGGGCCAGCAGCGCCGCGGTGAACACCGCGCTGAAGCCGCAAAGCAACTTGAGGGCCCGTGCCGACACCCGGACTTCCCGGGTGGCACCAGCTCCTTGAGGTACTATGAGTACAGTCCAGCGGCGCATTGCCATGAACCTTGCCTCGCTCCGTCAGTTGCTCAGGTGGTACGCAATGGCGGAAGTGTTGTCCGCCTGCAACGGTGTTTGTGGAGTCGAAGAAAATACCGGCCTCCACCGGGCCCGTCAACCAGAAAATGCCCTAAAAACGGATCTCGGGCCGTGACCTCAGTCACGAAGATAAAATCTGCGTAAGTTGTCGTTGTACAATAAGTTATGATGTCTTTTCTGGCTTGGGAAAGAGCGGTGTGGGCTTGACCACCTCCAATCCGCCCGTCCGGGGCTGCTCGACGAGCTCCCAGCCGGCACACTGGACCGATTCCCGCATGCCGAGCGCCCCCCATACTTCCTCGGCCTTGCTGGGTAGGAACGGGGCGGCCATCTGGGTGATCCGGCTGAGCGCCCGGGACAGCGATGCCAGCACCGCCTCCAGCCGGGCCGTGTCGCCGGTTTTGTGAAGGGCCCATGGGGCGGATTCCTCGACGAACTGATTCGCCCGGGTGACCAGTTTCCAGGCCGCCTGCCCGCCCAGGTGCAGGAGGTGCTGATCCATGGCGTCGCGATACTCGGCGACGACGGTTTCCCCCTCGGTATCGAGGCTCGTGGTCTCTCCGCTCTGGGGAATCTTCCCCCCCAGGTAGCGCGTGATCATGGCGAGGATGCGGCTGGATAGGTTTCCGTACCCGTCGGCCAGCTCGGCCTCGTAGCGGCCGTCGAATCGGTCGAAGTTGAAATTGCCGTTGGCGTCCCAGGGAATCTCCCGCAGCAAGAAGTACCGTAGGGCATCGACCCCATGGCGGTCGATGGCCTCTCGCAGGCTGACCTGCACGCCTTCGCTCTTGGAGAAGCGCGATCCGGAAAACGTCATCCACCCGTGTGACCAGACTGCCTTGGGCACGGGCAGGTCGGCGGCCATGAGCATGGCCGGCCAGAGGGCCGCATGGAACCGGGCGATGTCCGGGCCGATCACGTGGAGGTCCGCCGGCCACGTCTCCTCGAATCCCGCCTCGGGGAACCCGGTGGCGGAGAGATAGTTGATGACGGCGTCGAACCAGACGTATACGCTATGCGTGGGATCGCCGGGCCAGGGAATGCCCCACGGCAGGCGCGCCCGGCTCACGGAGGTGTCCTGCAGCCCCCCGGCCACGATGTTGCGGATTTCGTTCATCCTGGCCCGGGGCCGGACGAAGTCCGGATTGGCGTCGTACAGTTCGAGCAAGCGGGGTGCGAAGGTGGACTGTCGAAAGAAGAAGTTGGGCTCGTCGACCCACTTGATCTCCCGGGAAGGATGCTCCGGGCACCGCCCGTCCTCGAGGTCCTTGTCGAGCTTGAAGGCCTCGCACCCCACGCAGTAGTAGCCGCTGTAGCTTCCCTCGTAAAAATGGCCGTTGGCGCCGATGCGCCGGAGCAACTCTTCCACCGCCGTGCGATGGCGCTGTTCCGTCGTGCGGATGAAATCGGTGTGACTGATGTTCAGCTCTTGCCAGGTTGCCACGAAGGATTGGGCGATGTGGTCGACCCAATCCTTGGGACTCAACCCGGCAGCTTCGGCGGACTGCAACACCTTTTGCCCGTGCTCATCCATCCCCATGAGGAAGTGCACGGTCTGTCCGCGCAACCGGCGATATCGGGCAATGCAATCGGCACCGATTTTCTCGAACGCGTGGCCGAGGTGCGGCTCCCCGTTGGAATAGTCGATGGCGGTGGTGATATAGAACTTACCGGCCACCCTTGTCCTCCGGCGGACCAGCCCCCGAAGGCGGTTGGTCGTTGGGTTTGCCGGGCCGTTTCGAACGTCGCCGACCCCGTCCGCGCGGCCTGCGCCGCCCCTCCGGTGTGACGGCATCGGCGGCTTTCGTGTCGGAGACTCGAGTCGGGCCTTCGTCGAAGGTGCCGAGCGATGACGGCACCTTGCCCGCCCTCTCGGAACCCGGCGCGGAGTGCTGATGCCGGGCGGCGTCCTGCTTCAGGTCGGCGAGCATCACGGTGCGCAGCGTTCCATCGCCCGCCCGGAGTAGCACGCACTCCCGAAAGATGTCGATGGCCTCGACGGTTTCCCGCCCGGCGCTCGTCACGACGGTTTTGCCTTCCTTGGGAAAACGCTTCCGGCTGGAGACGTAGAAGTCGTGCTCGTAGCGCAAGCAGCAGAGCAACCTGCCGCAGCCCCCGGAGATTTGGGAGGGGTTGAGCGAGAGCCGCTGGTCCTTGGCGAGGCCGAGGCTCACGGGCCGCAACTCGGGCAGCCAGGACGAACAGCAGTACTCCCGGCCGCATCGCCCGACGCCCGAAAGGCGCTTGGCCTCGTCCCGGGCGCCGATCTGTCGCAGTTCTATCCGCGTGCGGAACAGCGAGGCGAGGTCGCGGACGAGCTGTCGAAAATCAACCCGGTTCTCGGCGGTGAAATAGACGGTGAGCTTCTTGCGGTCCCACTGCCACTCGGTATCGGAGACCTTCATGGGCAGGTCGTGTTTGGCGACCCGCTCGCGCACCTTGCGGCGCACGTCGTTCTCGGCCTTGCGCAGCTCCGCCACGACATGGGCTTCCTGGTCGGTGGCCGACCGCACGACCTGGCCCTTGGTCTCTGGGGGCGTGTCCGGGCCACAGCTATCGCAGCCGATACCGCATTTCTTGAGTGCAGCGGCACCGAAGGCGGACACCCGCCCGAGGTCTTGCCCACGCTCCACCGCAACGACGACGGCGTCGCCGGGTTTCAGTGGATTTGGGCCTTGCCAATGAAAGAACTCTTTGCGATTCCCCTTGAAGCGGACCTCGACGAGTTCTTTGGTCTCAACGCTCAGTGAAACTCCCCATGTCCATGTATTTCTTGGCCCGCGGTCCCACCAGTTTCTTGGTATCGATCTTCGCGAGCTCCTTGACGGTTCTCCGCACCACGTCCCCCAGGGCCTTCATGGCTGCCTCCGGATCAGTGTGGGCACCGCCGGCGGGTTCTGGAACGATCTCGTCGATCAGTCCCAAGGTCAACAGGTCACTGGCGGTCAGCTTGAGCGCTGCGGCGGCGCGTTCCTTCTGGGACGCGTCGTTCCACAGGATGGCGGCGCATCCTTCAGGAGAGATGACCGTGTAGATCGCGTTCTCCAGCATGATCACCCGGTCGGCCAAGGCCAACGCCAGCGCGCCGCCCGAGCCGCCCTCCCCGATCACGACGGCCACGATCGGTGTCTCCAATCCCGCCATCACCTCGAGATTGCGGGCGATCGCCTCCGCCTGCCCCCGCTCCTCGGCGCCCAGCCCCGGGTAGGCTCCCGGCGTATCGATGAGCGTAATGATCGGCGCCCCGAACCGTGCCGCCATCCGCATCAGCCGCAGCGCCTTCCGGTATCCCTCGGGGTGCGGCATGCCGAAGTTCCGCTTGAGGTTGTCTTTGGTGTCGCGCCCCTTTTGGTGCCCGATGACCATCACCGGCCGGCCGTCCAACCGGGCCCACCCGCCTACGATGGCCGGGTCGTCGCGGCACAACCGATCGCCTTTGAGCTCGAAGAAGTCGGTGAACAGGTGCGCCAGGTAGTCCAAGGCGTATGGACGCCTGGGATGGCGCGCGACCTGCACCCGCTGCATCGGCGTCAGATTGTCGTAGATCTCGCGTCGCAGGTCCACCAGCTTGGTCTCGAGGGGGCCGATTTCGCCGTTCACGTCGAGCTTCCGCTCCTCGGCGAGGCGGCGCAGCTGATCGAGCTGCCGCTCGAGCTCCACCAGGGGTTTTTCGAAATCCAGCACGAATGCCACGCCGCTACCTCACTTTCACCAGGGTGACGTGGTCGGCCCCGACCAGGTCACGCAAGGCGAGGAGAAAATCTTCGTTGAGTTCCACGTGCAATCGGCGCGACCGCAACCGGGCCGTGGTCCCGTTGCCGTCGCTCCATTCCACGGTGACGGCCGCGGGCCCGGGATAGGACGCACAGATCGCCGCGATGCTCTTGGCCGTGTCGGGATCAGGACCTTGGCCCCTTTTCCACCGGAGCGCAACGCCCAACGCCCCCGAATGGCGCAACCCGTCCAGGGGCATGGCCGTCTCGACGATGAACGGTGCCCGCTCCTCGCCGCGGTCGCGGGGGCTGTATCCGCCGGTCAACACGAGTACGGCATCGGTCACGATCACGCCGGACAGCTTGCTCCACGCATCGGGGAATACGATCGACTCGGCCGTGCCGTGGAAGTCCTCCAACGTCAGGCGGGCGTACTCGGCACCGGTCTTCCGGCTGATGCGGCGATTCACAGCGGTTACCACGACGCCGATGGAGACTTGATGGTCGCTCCAGTTGCCCAGCGTGGCCGTCGTCCGCGTGCTGAACAACGCCACCTCTTCCTTGAACTTCTTGAGCGGGTGCCCCGAGATGAAAAAGCCGAGGACGGCCTTCTCCCTTGCCAGACGTTCGCTCTCCGACCAGACTGGCACATCCGGTAGCAGAGGACGTTCACCGCCCTGGCGGGAAGCCCCCGCATCGCCGAACAGCGACCCCTGGCCCGCGTCCCGTTCGGCGCGACGCAGCTGCGCTTCGCCCAGCGCCGATTCCAGACCTGCCAGCAGTTGCGCCCGATGGGCGCCGAGCTGATCCATCGTGCCCGCCGAGATGAGGGCTTCGAACACGCGCTTGTTGCACAGGCGCAGATCCACCCGGTCGCAACAGTCGTGCAGCGAGGTCAACGGGCCGTCCTGCTCGCGGGTTTCGATGATCGATGCGATGGCCCCGCGGCCCACGTTCTTCACCGCGCCGAGACCAAAGCGAATCTGCCGGTCGCCCGTAACGGTGAACTTTCTGCCCGACTCGTTCACCGACGGCGGCAGCACCTCGATGCTCAACTCGCGCGCTTCATTGATATAGTGCACGACCTTGTCGGTGTTGCCGATTTCCGAGGACAACAGCGCGGCCATGAACTCCGCGGGGTAGTGTGCCTTGAGCCAGGCCGTATGAAACGCAATGACACTGTAGGCGACGCTGTGGGACTTGTTGAATCCGTAGCGGCCAAACGTTTCGATCTGCGCAGCGATCTTTTCGATCACCTTGCGGTCGTGTCCCCGTTCGATGCACCGGTCGATGAATCTGCCCAGCTCCTTCTTGATCAGCGGGGCGTCCTTCTTTCCTACGGCTTTGCGCAAGACATCGGCTTCGCCCAGTGAATAACCGGCGAGCACGTTGGGAATGCGCATGACCTGTTCCTGGTAGACGATGACGCCGTAGGTGGATTCGAGGATGTCCTGCAAGTCGGGGTGGGGATAGGTGACGGGCTCGATCCCTTTCTTCCGCTTGATGTAGACGAGGTGCATGCCGGAATCGAGCGGGCCCGGGCGCACGAGGGCGTTGGTGGCCACGAGGTCGTCGAAGCGGTCGGCGGCGAGCTGGCGCAGCATGTCCGTCCCCAACGGCGATTCGAACTGGAACACACCCGCTGTCCTGCCCGACCGCAACATCTCGTACACCGCTGGGTCGTCGAGGTCCAGCCGGTCGAGGTCGATGGTCGTCTCGTGCCGTTGCTCGATCATCGCGCAGGCGTCGGCGATCACGGTGAGCGTCTTGAGCCCGAGGAAATCCATCTTGAGCATGCCGGCGCTCTCGAGGGCGTTCATGTCGTACTGCGTGATGATGGCGTCCCCGGCGTTCGCTCCGCCCCGCTGCTGCGGGGGCGTGCAGACCGGCACATAGTCGTCGAGCGGTCCGGGTGCGATGACCACGCCCGCGGCGTGTACCGATGAGTGGCGCGACAACCCTTCGATGCGCTGACTCAAATCGATCAGGCGGGACACGTTTTCGTTCGACCGGGCGAGATCCCTGAGTTCGGGGATCTTCTTCGCCGCCGCCGCGACGGAGAGCGAATAGGCCGGGCCGGAGGGGATCAGCTTGGCGATCTGATCGGCCTCGCTCACCGGCAGCCGCAATACGCGGGCGACGTCGCGGATGGAGGCTCGCGCCTTGAGCGTGCCGAACGTGATGATCTGCCCGACGCTGCCCCGGCCGTAAAGCTCGCGGACGTACTCGATGACCTCGCCCCGCCGCTCGAAGCAGAAGTCCACGTCGATGTCGGGCATCGAGATCCGCTCGGGGTTCAAGAACCGCTCGAACAGCAAACCGAACTTGAGGGGATCGATGTTGGTGATCCGCAACCCGTACGCGACCAGCGACCCCGCGGCCGAGCCGCGGCCCGGCCCGACCGGGATGCCTTTCGCGCGTGCGGCCTGAATGAAGTCCTGCACGATCAACAGGTAGCCGGCGTACCCCGTCTTGGTGATGACGCCGAGCTCGAAATCCAGGCGTTCGCGCACGTTGTCCGGCAGGGGCGTCCCGTAGATTTCTTCCACGCCCTGCGTCGCAAGCTCGACCAACAGTTCGTTGTCGGTGGCGTATCCCTCGGGGCGGGGAAATTCCGGCAGGTAGTACCGCTTCTCGAAGTCGAGCTCGCAGAGATCCGCCACGCGCTGCGTCTCGTCCACGGCTTCGGGGTGATCGGGGAAGAGCGCGCGCATCTCGTCTTCGGATTTGACGTAGCTTTCCTCGCCCTTGAACCGAAAGCGGTTGGGGTCGTCGAGGTCCTTGCCGGTGCCGATGGCCAGCAACACGTCGTGAGCGGTCGCGTCTTCCCGGCGCAGGTAGTGGGCGTCGTTCGTGACGACGACGGGCAGGCCGAGCTCGCGAGAGAGCTGGAACATGCCATCGGCCACGATTTTTTCGTCGGCGATCGTGTGGTCTTGCACCTCGAGCCAGAAGCCGTCGGTTCCGTAGTTTGCCGCGAACCACTGGGCGGAGCGCTTCGCTTCTTCGTAGTTGCCCTGGCGCAGCCAGAGGGCAACTTCTCCGGAGAGACAGGCGGCCAGGCAGAGGATGCCTTCCCGGTGCTTCGCGAGGACGTCCTTGTCCACGCGGGGCCGGCGATAAAAGCCCTCGACGAAGCCGATCGAGGACAGTTTGATGAGATTGTGGTACCCCACCCGATTCCTGGCCAGCAGCACGAGATGGGAGTAGTTGGCGGGGGCCCCAGGGGCGCGCTCCCTGGCGTGGCGGGAGCCGAATGCCAGATAGGCCTCGAATCCCAGAATCGGGCGGATCTTGGCGGCCTTGGCCTGCTCGTAGAAGGTCCACGCACCGTGTAGGTTGCCGTGGTCGGTGATGGCGAGGCTGTCCATCCCCAGGCGCGTGATTCGGGCGATGAGCTCCGGAATGCGGTTGGCGCCGTCGAGGAGCGAATACTCCGAGTGGGTATGGAGGTGGACGAAGCTCACGATGCCCTGCATGGGGTTGGGGACTATTGGGGGAAACGCCGAAAGCTATCCAGCCTCCCTGACGTTGTCAAAAGACGTGAATACGGCGTATGTTGTTGCAAAATGGAGAGTTACGGGCTTCTCAGATGCCGCGTCCGCTCGAGCTGTCGAGGGCGGATCGCGGGACTTGGCCGCGAGTGCCTGTGACCTCCGGCGATGCAAGGGGGCGCCTGGGATTGGAGTCTACGAACGTGAGATCGCGACGACGGGCGGGGCGTGCCTCGGCCCTGCTGCTGGTGTTGGGTCTAACGGGGTGCCTCTCCGACGATCTGACCGCGCCCGCGTCCATCGAGAAGGACGCCGCCACCGACCAGCAGTCGAAGCCGGCCGGCAGCCGGATGCCCCTCAGGGTCATTGTCCGCACGGTGGATGGCTCCCCCGCTGCGCGCGCCGTGGTCCGGTGGTCGATTCTGACCGAGCCCGCGCCCGGCGGGAGCCTGAGCGATGAGGAGACCGTCACGGATGGGACCGGGTTCGCCCAGGTGCAACTGAGGACCGGGCCGGGATTGGGGAGTTCGACGGTGCGGGCGACGCTGGTGGCGGCGCCGGAGCGCGCGGTGGTGTTCACCGTCGAGTCCACACGCAGTCCGATCCTCACCCAGGTCACCCCCGCCATGTTCCAGGCTGGCGACAACGTCGTCCTGAGCGGCGAGAATCTGGACATCGCCACGTCGTTCGAGGTGGCGGGCGTGACAGTGGCGCCCATCGCCGTCGCGGGCTCGGGTTTGGAGGCCACACTCAGCGTGCCGCCGTGTCTCGTGCCGGGCGTGGTGGAGTTCCATGCGTTGGCCGGCAGCGCGGTGTCGGATCCCGTGACGGGGCAGTACACGGCATCGGCGGGCACGGTTGCGCTGGCGGTGGGCGAATATCTGTCGCTGTCGCCGGAAGCCCTCGCCGGGTGCGCGACCTTCGCCGCCGCGGGCCCAAGCGGTGCGGAATACCTCATCGCCCCCCAATCCACGACGGAAGTGCCCGGCGATTCAGCGCCCTATCGCCTGCGCGGCTCGGCGGCGTCGCCCCCGGGACACCGCCGCCCGAGCCCCGATCGCGGGCGGGTTCCCTATGCGTTGCAGTTCGATCGGCGGCTGCGTGAGGTCGAACGCGAAATCGCGGGGCTGCCGCGCGTAGAGGTGGTGGGGCCGGCGGCGGCCGCGGCAGCGGTGAGCGTGGGCGATCAGCGCACGTTCCAGGTGTGCGCCGATCTGAACTGCCGGGCCGTGCAGGACTTTGCGACGGTGCTGGCGGATGCCAAGTACGTCGGCGACCACGCCATCATCTATCAGGACGTGGATGCGCCCGCCGCCGGGATCCCGGATGCGGATTTCGCCGAGATTGGACAACTGTTCGACCAGGAGCTGTACGACGTGGCAACGCGGGCATTCGGTGCGGAGTCGGACGTGGACAAGGACGGGCGCGTGGCCATCCTCCTCACACCCGTGGTGAACAGCCTGACCCCGACGAGTTCGTGCGAGACCTCGTTCATTGCCGGCTTCTTCTTCGCGCTCGACATCAATCCGGGAAGCATCGGCGACTCACGTTCCAACCAGGCGGAGGTGTTCTACGCCATCGTGCCGGATCCGCAGGGGGAGTTCACGTGTGATTTTTCCGTCGACCAGGTCCGCACGCGGGTGCCGGTCACGTTCATTCATGAGTTCCAGCACATGATCAGCTTTCATCAGCACGTGATGCTGCGAAACGGTTTTCCCGAAGAGGTGTGGCTCAACGAGGCGCTGTCCCATCTCTCGGAGGAGATCGGGGCGTTCCACTTCCTGGCCCTCACCGACACCGCGCGATTCAGCACCTTCGCCGTGGGCAATCTGATCAACGCCTACGACTACCTGCTCGAGCCGGGCGACGTGTTCACGCTGTTTTCCGCAGGAACGGGGACCTTGGAAGAGCGTGGGGCGGGGTGGCTCTTTCTCCGGTGGGCGGTCGACCAGTTTGGCGACGACATCGTCCGGCGAATGTCGGAGACCAGTCTGGCCGGGGGACCGAACGTGGCGACGGCGATCGGTGAAGACCTCCCGCGGCTGCTCTCGCAGTGGTGGCTCGCCAACTGGGTGTCCGATCTCCCGGATTCCGTTCTCGCCGATGCCGACACTCCGGCGCGGCTCAAGTACGACACGTGGCGGTTCCGCACGACGTTTGGGGGTTTCAACATGCAGTCGCCGGGGCGGTTTCCCAGGCCGTTTCCCCTGGTCCCCGAAGTGTTCACGGCGCCGCTGTTCGACCGAGAGCGCGTGATCCGCGCCGGATCCGGAGACTACTTCCGGGTGGTGCAACTTGCCAATGATCCCGGGTTCGTGGTGTCGTTCACCCAGCCCAGCGGTGCAACGTTGTCCGACGCCGCACCCCGCCTCAACGTGATCCGGATCCGGTAATGGTCCGCTCCGCCGTGTCGGCAGCGGTCCTCGTGGCGATCGGCGGCGCTCCCGCGCTGGCGCAAGCCACGGGCGGAGGGCGACTGGTCGTCCTCGAATCGACGGCATCCGTCCGGTCGATGGGCATGCACGGTGCCGGCGTCGCGTTGCTCGGCAATGCCGGGTCGGTATTCATCAATCCGGCGGGGCTGGCCATCATTCGCCATATCGCCGTCGAGGGCGCCTACCAGCCGAAACCCTCGGGCGGATACCTCACGACGGCAGCCGGGGCATTGCGGTTGCGGCAATTCGATCTGGGCTTCGGCGTGCGGTTTTTCGGCGCGGGAGACGATCCGGCGACCGGTATGCCGGCTGACGCGAGCGAGTTGTTGACGGTCGGCTCGCTCGTCTACCGCTTCGGGCTCATCGCGCTTGGAGTGTCGGGCAAGCACGTGACCGAGAAGGTGGCGGGCGTTCGCCAGCGCGGGGTGAGCGGCGACGTAGGGTTGGCCATCGCCGTATTCGATATCATGGCCCTGGCGTTCTCCATGCAAAACATCGGCGGGAACTGGAACAGCGAGTCGACGGTGGAGATGCCCCGCCTCACCCGGAGCGGCTTCACCATGAATTATGTCGATCCGCAGGGCACTTTTCGCTTGATGTCGACCATCGAGCTGCAATGGCCGGAGGGCAGCGGTCACCGTGCGATCTTCGGGGGTGAGGCTGGTGTGGTGTTGGGAGGCGTCGGGGTCGTGGGGCGTGTCGCCCATCGATCCCGCCCCGAGGGCTCGGACGAACCGGCCGTCACCTACGGCGCCACATTCGAGCTGACCAAGATCAACTTCGATTTCGCGTACGAGCCCAACGACCTCGATGAGGAGGCGTCATATAGGTTGGGCCTGCGGATCGCGTTCTAGGAGTGTTGAACCAATCTGCTATCTGCAATCACCAATCCAAAATCTAGGAGTGCAGTCCCTCACCACCCGCCCCGCAATGCTTCGGCGTCCGCCACACGCTGCAGCGCAATCGCGAGCGCCGCCGTGCGCCACGGCACGCCTTTGTCCTCCGCGAGCTTGTGCACGATGTCGTAGCCTTCCGTCATCTTGGCACGGAGCTCGGTGTTTACCTGTTCGAGGGTCCAGGGCTCCTGTTGCAGGTTCTGGGTCCACTCGAAGTAGCTGACGACCACGCCGCCGGCGTTGACGAGGAAGTCCGGCAGCACCTGGATGCCCCGGGCGTCGAGGATCTTGTCGGCAATGGGCGTGGTGGGGCTGTTGGCCGCTTCGACGATCACCTTGCAGTCGATGGTATTCGCGTTCTTCTCCTTCGTGATCACGCTCCCCAACGCCGCCGGAACGAGCCAGTCACACGAAATCTTCCAGATATCGTCGTTCTGCAGGATGTCGCCCCGCCCGAACTCGCCGACAGGATGGCGCTGGTGGTAGGCGTGCTCGAACAGGGCGGGGATGTCGAGCCCGTTGTCATCGTGCAGGCCGCCATAGACGTCGGCCACCGCAACGACCTTGGCTCCCAGCTCATGGAGGAAGAGGCCGAGGTGGGCCCCGACGTTGCCGAACCCTTGAATGACCACCCGGGAATCTTTGATGGGGACCCCATAGTCCCGGCTGTAGTCCTGCATGATGTGCATGACGCCCCGACCGGTCGCCTCCTCTCGTCCTAGCGATCCCCCCAGGGCGACGGGTTTTCCGGTCACGGCTGCCGGCGTGTAGCCGTATTTCGCCGAGTACTCGTCGAGCATCCAGGCCATGACCTGCTGGTTCGTGTTCATGTCCGGTGCCGGGATGTCCCGGTATGGGCCGAGCAACAAGGCAATCCGCCTGGTGTACTGCCGCGTGATCGCTTCCAGCTCGCGGGAGGAGAGCGCCCGGGCCATGACCTGCACACCACCCTTCGCCCCCCCGAACGGAATGTTGAGCAGGGCGGTTTTCCAGGTCATGGTGGTTGCCAGCCCCAGGATCTCCTCTTCATCCGCCTCGGGGTGGTAGCGTACCCCGCCTTTGCAGGGGCCGCGTGCCCCGTTGTGCTGCACGCGATACCCGCGAAAAACCTCGAGGCGGCCGTCGTCCATCCTGATCGGCACCTCTACGGACACTGTCCGGAAGGGGGTCTTCAGGAGGAGCTGCATCGAGTCTTCCAGCCCGATCAGCTTCGCGGCAACGTCAAATTGGTTCTCGACGATCAGCTGGGTGCTCAGGCGTTCGCGTTCGATGACCGGTGACGACATCGATGTCCTCTTGCTGTGGTAATGGTCGTTGCCGACGGCAACTGTGGGTACAGTCTAGTCGGGCGCTGGGGGACTTCGGTGGGCTAGGTCACGGGAATTCACGTCCGCGCCGGGATGCTGTGCCATGACGATGGCGTTGGCGGGACTGACTCCCAGCGTCAGGGGCCGGCCGTCTTCCTCGAGGCCGCCGACGACGTCGACCAGGGGTGTTTCTCCCATGGGGTGCCACACGACGAACACCGCGCCCTTGCCAGCGGCTCGAATATCCTCGATTGCCGATTCCCAGCGGCGGTCATCGCGAGGAGGGCGTTCCGCCGCCAGGAGGGGCACCCGTTGCAGGTCGGCCTCGTGCAGCGGCTCGCAGGAAACGCCCAGCCGTTCCGACAGGATTTGCCACAGGGGGGACGGGCCGTACGTCAGCAGCTGGCCGAAATTCCAGTCGCGGTCCTGAGCCAGGTCGGCGAACGCCCCGACGAGATGTTCCGGCGTGGGCGGGGCCGAGGCCTCGCCGGTGGCGGCCAGCACGACGACCCCGTGTTCCGCAAACCAGCGCTCGGCGGGGGTCAGCTCTTTCAGTCGCCTCGGCGCAAAATCCCCCAGGCGCTGGGTCATGTGGATCTCTCGCTCGATCTCGGTCCGCTGCTCCTCGTGCGTTGCCGAATGCATGGCCGCCTCGAACGCGACTGTGGCGGCATAGAGCTCGCCGGTCTCCCGCAGGATCCGACCCCGCAGTGTCAGGGTTTCCGTGTGAGGCTCCAACGCAAACGCCCGATCCAACGCGAGCAGCGCCCGGGAGCCGTCTCCGAGCCGAAACGCCGCGTTCCCGAGCTCGTGCCAGGTCAGGGCGAGATAGGGATCGCGCTGCACCGCCGTTTCCAACGCGGCCAGGGCTTCCTGAAACCGCCGCTGCTCGATGAGCGCCGCCCCCTTCAATGCGATGGGGAACGCCTCGGCCGAGAACCGGCGCTCCGCGTCGACGGCGAGCGCCAGGGCATCCTCTGACCGGCCCGCTTGGCGCAACAGGTCGAAGCACTCGGTCCAGCTAGTGTGCAAACTGGGCCGTCGCTCCATGACCGTCCGATAGGCGGCTTCCGCCTCGCCGGCCCGCCCTTCCTGGCGGTGCCAGCGCGCCTTGGCCAAGTCCCGTTCAGACGAGTCCGTGGGAAAAATCTCAAATGACGAAGTCGTACGCATGGTCGCGAATATACCTGCATGGTCGGGCGACACTAGGTCCCTCACCCGCGCCGGGACGGGCGTCAATATCGGCCGCGATGAGGGCCGAGCAGCGTGGGGACGCCCGAGTGAGCGCGCCCAATGGACCAATCAACCGGCGTCGGTCGGCGGCGCCATTGGACTTTGGCCCCATGCCTCGGGGGACCCTTCAGGATGCTACGGCGTTACGTTCATATTACTCCCATGACTATCGACAAGTTCATCAACGAGCGCAGCGCCGATGTGTTGGAGGAGCTCTGCGCGTTCTTGCGGATTCCGAGTATCTCCACCTCTCCCGATCACAACGACGACTGCCGCGCCGCGGCCCGTTGGGTCGCCGACCACCTGAAGAGTGTGGGGTGCGAGCGGGTCGAATTGCTCGCGAACGACACACATCCCGTCGTGTGGGCCGAGGGTCCCACGGTGCCCGGCAAGCCCACCATCCTCGTCTATGGTCACTACGACGTGCAGCCGCCGGACCCGCTCGAGCTGTGGGATTCGCCGCCGTTCGAACCCACCGTACGAGACGGCAACCTCTTTGCCCGAGGTGCCACCGACGACAAAGGCCAGGTGTTTGCCATCGTCAAGGCGTTCGAGGCGGTCATGGGAACGGGTCGGCCGCCCGTGAATGTGCGATTCCTCGTGGAAGGCCAGGAAGAGTCAGGCGGCGAGGTGCTCACTGAGCTGCTGCAGCGGGACCCCGAGCGCGTGGCGGCGGATGCGGTGTTGGTCGCCGACATGCCGTACTATGCGCCGGGGTGGCCGGCCATCTACACGGCGTTGCGAGGGATGTGCTACTGCGATATCACCGTGCGCACGTTGGAGGGCGATCTGCATTCCGGTTTGTACGGTGGGGTGGCCCCCAACGCCCACGAAACGCTCGTGGGTATTCTTGCGGGGCTGAAGTCCTCCAACGGGCGGATCCGAATACCGGGGTTGTACGACATGGTGCAACGGCCGCCGAAGGTGGAGCGCGACGCATGGAAACGCCTCCCCTTCAACGAGCGGCGGTACATGAAGACCGAGGTGGGGGCCAAGGCGCTGACCGGTCTCACCCAGTACCCGCCCCTGGAACGCACGTGGGCGCTGCCGACGTTGGAGATTCACGGTATTTCGGGGGGGTTTACGGCACCGGGTGCGAAGACCGTGATCCCGGCCGTGGCCGGCGCCAAGGTGAGTTTGCGGCTGGTGCCGAATCAAAAGGCGAAAAAGGTCGAGACCCTGCTTCGCCGGCGGGTGAAGGAACTGGCGCCATCCTACGCCCACGTGTCCGTGGATTTCATCCACGGCGCCGATCCGGTCCTGGCGGACGTGACGGCGCCGCCGTTCGATCGCATCCGCCAGGCGTTCCGGGAGGTGGAAGGACGCGAAGCCGTGCCCATTCGGTCGGGGGGGTCCATCCCCATCGTTCCCGCACTCGGTGTGAAGAAAGCTCCGGTCATTCTGACCGGCATCGGCCTGCCCGACGACCGCCTTCACGCGCCCAACGAGAAGATCTCGCTGGAGCAGTTTTGGAAGGGCGTCCGGGTATTCGGGCGGTTCTTCCAGCTAATGGGCGAGTAGCGCCTCGACGTCTTTGAGCGTGGTGGCCTGCGGTGTCTGGCCGAAGGTCTCCGCGAACGCCAGCATGACCTCGTCGAGGGCCCGGCCCCACAAATCGCGCGGCGCGCGTTCGTCCAACTCCTTTTGCATGCTCGTCATGATCACGCCATCGATGCCGCACGGGACGATGAGATCATAATATGACAGATCCGTGGCCACGTTCAGGGCGAAGCCGTGCCACGTGACCCATTGCTTCACGTGAATGCCGATGCTCGCGATCTTGCGGTCGTCCACCCATACGCCGGTCAGCCCTTCGCGGCGTGTCCCGACGATGCCGACGCTCGCCACGGCCTGGATGAGGCACGCCTCGATTTGGCGAAGGAACCAGTGCAGGTCGCGCTTGTGTTCGGCGAGGTCGTAGATCGGATATCCCACCAGTTGCCCCGGTCCGTGAAACGTCACGTCGCCGCCCCGCTCGACGTCGAACAGCGCGACGGCGCGTGCCGCGAGTTGATCGGGCGTCGCCGGCAGGTGTTTTGCCTGGAACGACCGGCCCGTGGTGATGACGGGAGGATGCTCTACCAGGAGGAGCAGGTCGCGTTCGATGGCCTTGTCGATGCGGGCCCGGGCGAGGCCACGCTGTACCTCGAGGGCGTCCTCGTAGGCCATGCGTCCCAGACCCACGACCGCGAGATCGCCGCTCACGGGCTTGCCGCCATCCGCACGCGGCGGCGCGCGTACATCGCGCCGCCGAGAAGGAGTGCGACGTAGATGGCGAGCCCGACCACGCCGCCGAGAATGTCGGCGGGCGCGGCGCCGACGGTGAGCAGTGCGGTGCCGAACACCGCGAGGCCGGCGGTCACGGCGCGCCGCCACAAGTCGGGCAATGTGTGGGTGAGCACCAACGCGGTGACGACGGCCGCGATGAGACCTCCCATCAAACCACCGCTGATCAGCAAGAATTGTTGGTCGGGACTCGGCGCGGCGGTGCCGGCCTGGACGATTCGAAAGATCAAGAGACTCGCCGTCACGACGGATGCCCCGGTGGCCGCCCCGGCGCCGACGCTGGCCAGCGCGACGCCGATGGGGTCGTGCGAGCTCACACTCAGGTGTGGATGACCCGTCCCAAGGAGTCCAGCGCCGCCTCGGCTACCGCCTCCGAAAACGTGGGATGGGCGTGGACGGCCAACTCGACTTCCTCGACCGTGTATTCATTCTCGCGAGCCACGGTGAGCTCGTGAATGAGCTCGCTGGCGTTCGCGCCCACGATGTGGGCGCCGAGAATCTCGCCGTACCGCTTGTCGCGAATGATCTTGACGAAACCGTCGGTGTCTGCCGCCGCGCGCGCGCGCCCGTTGGCGGTGAACGGGAACCGCCCTACCTGAAAGTCGAGCTGTTGCTCCTTGCACTGCTCCTCCGTGAGGCCGATGCTGGCCACCTCGGGATGACAGTAGGTCACACGCGGAACGTTGTCGTACTTGATCGGCGTCGGGTGGTGCCCCGCCAGCACCTCCGCCACGAACGTTCCCTCGCGACTTCCCTTGTGCGCGAGCATCGGCGGGCCGGCAATGTCGCCGATGCAGTAGTACCCCTCGACCGACGTTTGCAGGTTCGCATCCACCTGCACGAACCCCCCGTCGGTGAGTTTGATGCCCACCCCTTCCAGGCCGAGCTTCTCGTTGTTCACCGCTCGTCCCGCCGCCATGAGCACCACGTCGGCCTTCACGGTTTCGGTGCCGCCACCGGCTTCGATCTGGAGGGTGACGCTCTGCGGCGCAACCTTGGCGCTCTTGACGGTGGCGCCGGCCAGGATCGTGATCTTGCGCTTCTTGAGGCTCCTGGCGATGGCGTCGGACGATTCGGCGTCTTCGTTCGGCAGGGCCCGCGGCAGGGCCTCGATCACGGTGACTTTCGATCCGAACGCATTGAAGATATCGGCGAACTCCATTCCCACCGCGCCGGCCCCGATAATGGCCAGGGATGCGGGCGATGCCTCGAGAAATAGCGCCTCGTCGGATGAGATGACCGTGGTCTTGTTGATGTCGAGGCCGACCTGGGGAATGCCTTTCACGCGGGTTCCCGTCGCAATGATCACGCCCTTGGTCGCGGAGTACGTCTTGCCGTCGACTTCGACTTGCTTGCCGGCCTTGAGCGCCCCGGTGCCGAATATCACGGTGATCTTGTTCTTCTTCATCAAGAAGCCCACGCCTTTGGAGTTCTGTTCGCTCACTTGGCGTGAATGCCTGACCGCGGCGGCAAAATCGAGGGTCACATCGCCGACGCGGATGCCGAATCGCTTGGCGTCGTGTCGAATCGAGTTGGCGAGGTGGGCGCTACTCAGCAATGCCTTGCTCGGGATGCAACCGACGTTGACGCACACGCCGCCGAGTTTGTCGCGTTCGACGACGGCAGTATTGAGGCCGAGTTGGGCGCACCTGATCGCACACACATATCCGGCGGGTCCCCCGCCGACGATGATGACGTCGAAACTGTTGGCCACTGATCTATCCTCGCTGATTCGGGGTCGACGGCGGACCGGATACCTTTTACCAGACCATCGCCAACGGGTTTTCGAGCATCCGGCGCAGGGTCTGCAGGAAGCGCGCCCCGGTCGCTCCGTCAATGACACGGTGATCGCAACTCATGGTCACCCGCATGCGCTTTCGGGCCATCACCTGACCCTCCTGGACCACGGGTTTTTCGACGATGGACCCGACGGCCAGGAGCGCGGCTTCGGGAGGGTTGATCACGCCGGTGAACTGATCGATGTCGAACATGCCAAGATTCGACACCGAAAACGTGCTGCCGGTGTACTCTTCCGGCTTCAGCCGCTTCTCCCGGGCTCGGCCGGCGAGGTCCCGCACCTCGGTGGCGATCTGGCGGAGCGTCTTCGTGTGCGCGTTGCGGATCACCGGGGTAATGAGGCCGCCGTCGATGGCGACCGCGACGCCCAGATGTACTTCGTTGAAGTAGCGCACGTAATCGTCCTGCCACCAGGCGTTGCAGTCGCGGTGTTGCATCAGTGCGGACGCGACGGCCTTCAACAGGATGTCGTTGAACGAAATCCGCGGTCCGTCCTCCAAGGCGTTCAGGGCGGCGCGGGACGCGACGGTCGCCTCCATGTCGATCTCGGACGTCAGGAAAAAATGCGGCACCGGCCCGATTGATTGGCCGAGGCGTCTGGCGATGGTCTTGCGCATCTGTGTGAGCGGGACGTCCTCGAATCCCCCGATGCCCAGCGGTGCCGCCGCCGGCCGAGCCACGGCGGTCTCGACGTCCTGCTTGATGATGCGACCGCCCGGTCCGGAGCCGTGTACCGTCGTGAGGTCGACGCCGCGCTCCGAGGCGATACGGCGGGCGACGGGCGAGGCCTTGAGGTGGCCGGTAGCGATCGGCTCCCGCGCGATGGTGGTTGCAGCCGGTGTCCCTGCCCCGTTCGGGGATCCGGCCTCCGCCACCGCCGCGGTGTCCCCGAGCATCGCCGAGATGTCCTCGTCGGATGCGGCAATGACGGCCACCAGACTTCCGACGTCGACGGTCTTGCCTTCCGGTACGACGATCTTGCGCAGCACGCCGTCCCCCCGCGCCACCAGTTCCATGATGGCCTTGTCGGTCTCGACCTCCGCCAGGGTATCGCCGGAGGCCACCTGGTCCCCCTCGCCCTTGAGCCACTTGGTGACTTGCCCTTCCTCCATCGTCGGGGAAAGGGCTTCCATTACGACCTTCGTTGCCATGGCTGTGCTTGTCGGTTAAGGCGCCTTGTAGGTCACTTGCTTCACTGCGTCGATCACGGCCTCGACACTCGGCTTGGCCCGGCGCTCCAGATGCTTGTTGTAGGGCATCGGCACGTCTGCTCCCGTCACGCGTAGGAGCGGTGCGTCGAGGTCGTCGAATGCTTCACGCTGGATCATGTCCACGATCTGCGAGCCCACACTGCTGTACGGCCACCCCTCCTCCACGATCACGCACCGGTTTGTCTTCGCGACGCTCTTGATGAGCGTCGCGGTGTCGAGCGGGCGGATCGACCGCAGGTCGATGACTTCCGCCGAAATACCGGAATCGGCGTGGAGGGTGTCTGCCGCCTTGAGCGCGGGCTTGAGGGTCCTCCCGTAGCAGATGATGGTGACGTCGGTGCCACCGCGTTTGACGTCGGCCTCGCCCAGCGGGACGAGGTGTTCGCCCTCGGGCACTTCGCCCTTCGTGTTGTAGAGCATCTCCCCTTCGCAAAACACGACCGGATTGTTGTCCCGGATAGCCGTCTTGAGCAGTCCCTTGGCGTCGGCCGGCGTGGAAGGCGCCACCACCTTGAGTCCCGGGACGTTGGCGTACCACGAGTCGAACGTCTGCGAGTGTTGCCCAGCCAACTGCAACGCAGCGCCGCTCGGGCCGCGAAACACGATCGGCACCTTGAATTGGCCTCCGGACATGTACGACACCTTGGCCGCATTGTTGACGATCTGATCGAGGGCGAGCAGGGCGAAATTGAACGTCATGAACTCGATGATGGGGCGCAGTCCGACCATCGCCGCACCGACGCCGATGCCCGTGAACCCCAGTTCGGTGATGGGCGTGTCGACCACGCGCATGGGGCCGAATTTCTCCAACAACCCGCGGCTCACCTTGTAGGCGCCGGCGTATTCGGCCACCTCCTCGCCCATGAGGAACACATCGGCATCGCGTTCCATCTCCTCGAAGAGGGCTTCATTCAACGCGTCGCGGTAGGTGAGGACAGGCATGCTAGTCGTGGTAGACGGCGGTGAACAGTTCGGCCGGATCGGGATCCGGGCTGGATTCGGCAAAAGCGACGGAATCTTCCACTTCGGCGATCACGTCCTGGTCCATCGCCTCGAACTCCTCGTGGCTGAACAAGTCCTCGTCGACCAGGCGCCCGCAGAATTTGCCGATGGGATCGTTCTTTTTGTTCTCCTCGACTTCCTCCAACGTCCGATACGTACCGTGACTGGCATCGGACATGGAGTGTCCCACGAACCGGTACGTGAGCACGTTGAGCAGGGTCGGCATGCTCTGCTCCCGACCCCGGGCCACCGCGCGTACCGCGGCGTCATGCACGGCCACGACGTCCATGCCGTCGACGACTTCCGCTTCCGTGCCGTACGACAGCGCGCGTGAGGCGATGTTCTCGACTGCCGATGCGCGTTCGACGGCCGTGCCCATGCCGTATCGGTTGTTTTCGACGACGAAAACGGCGGGCAGCTTCCACAGCGAGGCCATGTTGAGCGTTTCATGGAACGCGCCGATGTTGACGGCTGCTTCACCAAAGAAGCACATGGACACCTGATCGCCACCTCGATACTTGATGGCAAACGCGGCACCCGCTGCGATGGGGATTTGTCCGCCGACGATACCGTGGCCACCCAGGAACCGGCGCTTGGCGTCGAAGAGATGCATGGACCCGCCCTTGCCCTTGGAACATCCGGTCGCCTTGCCGAACAGCTCCGCCATGACGCTGCGCGCCGACATGCCCCGCGTCAACGCGTGTCCATGCTCCCGGTACGACGCGGTCACGTAGTCGTCTTCGCGGAGTGCGCCGATGCAACCGACGGCCACTGCCTCCTGGCCGATGTACAAATGACAAAAGCCGCCGATCTGCCCTAGGGCGTACGCCTCTCCCGCTTTCTCCTCGAATCGGCGAATCAGCAGCATCTCCCGCAGCAAGCGGCGGTAGAAATCCTTGCGCGTCGGGTCGAGCCCGGCGTTGGTGTGCACCTGTGTCATGCGAGCTTCAAATCCGTGCGACCCGCGCTGCCTGCTCCCACGCGTGGTAGGACGAGCGAACGAGAGGCCCGGATTCCACGTGGCGGAATCCCATCTCGAGCCCGGCAAGCCGCAGCTCGTCGAATTCCGCCGGCGTGTAGTAGCGGGCGACCGGCAGGTGACCGTCCGACGGCCGGAGGTACTGGCCGAGCGTCAGCAGCTCGACGTCGTGGCGGCGAAGATCCTGCATGGCGCCGAGGAGCTCGTCCCACTCCTCGCCCAGGCCGCACATCATTCCCGATTTGGTCACGAGATCGGGGTCCATCTGCTTGGCGCGGCGCAACAGCTGAAGCGCCCGCAGGTATTGTCCGCCCGGACGAGCCATGCGGTACAACCGCTGAACGGTCTCCAGGTTGTGGTTGAGAATGTCGGGGCTTGCGTCCACCACCATCCGCAGGGCGACCTCGCTCCCCTTGAAGTCGGGGATCAGTAATTCGACGGTGGTATCGGGAAGTCGCTTGCGGATCTCGGTGACGCAGTCGGCGAAGATCTCGGCTCCACCGTTGGGCAAGTCGTCGCGATCGACGCTGGTGATGACCACATGCTGCAAGCCGATCTGCTCCACGGCTTTGGCCAGGCGCGCCGGTTCCGCCGGGTCGTACTCCCCCGGCGTGCCGTGCGCCACCGCGCAGTACGCGCAATTCCGCGTGCAGGTATCCCCCAGCACCATGAAGGTCGCGGCTCGATGTTCCCAACACTCGCCCACGTTGGGGCACCGCGCCTCTTCGCACACGGTGTGCAAGTCGAGGCGACGCATGACATTGCGGATTTCCGCGTAATTCGGTCCGCCGGGAGCGCGAACCTTGAGCCACGCCGGCTTGCGCGCGGGCGACCGCGTGAGTGGCACCAAGTCCATAGCCTGCTAAAGATAGCGACCCCTGGGGTTCGAGGCCACGTGGCGTATCAGGTGCGCCAGTACCGCCCCGGGTCGATGGGACTCAGGTCGTGTTCCACGGCCTCGCCGGCGAACAGCTGGCCGATGACCTCACCGGTAATCGCCGCGAGCAGGACGCCGTTTCTCCCGTGTCCGGTGGCGTACCACAACCCTTCGGATTCGGCGTCTCGGCCCACGATGGGCTGTCCGTCGGGCGTGCCCGGACGCAATCCGGCCCAGCTTCGCTTCACCGTGGCGCCTTCCAGCGTGGGGTAGATGCTCCGCATGGCGTGACGGACCTGTGCCATTCCCTCGGGGGTCACCGAGGTCTCGAAGCCGGTGTACTCCATCGTGGTGCCGGCGAGCGCGTCACCGTTGCGGTGAAGCACGTAGCCCGATCCCGCAAGCGCGATGGCGGGGGGTTCGTCGGTGGGCCAGTCGACGGCGATCATCTGTCCCCGGATCGGCTCCACCGACAGGGGCCGCGGAAGTCCTCCGATCCGTCCCGACCACGCACCGGCCGCCAGCACGACGGCGCCCGCCGTGAAGGTCTCGCTTCCAGCGCGCACGCCGACCGTCCGGCCATGCTCGGTCAGCAGTGCCTCCACGCGCACGCCCCGCGTCAAACTGGCGCCGTGGCGCGTCGCCGAGGCGAGGAACGCCTTCAACAGCGGCACCGGTTCCAGGGCGCCATCCTCCGGGGCCAGCTTGGCGCCGAGCGCCTCCGGGGAGATGCTGGGATAGCGGTTGCGTATATCGTCCTGGGCCAGCCAGTCCACGTTGAATCCCATCTGGCGTTGCCAGGCGATTTCGTCGGTGAGGCGTCCCACTTCGTCCGGCGAGAGAGCAACGTGCAGAATCCCCTCGGTCCACAGGCCGATGTCGATGCCTGTTTCTTCTTTGAGATCGGGCGCGAGCGCGTGATACATGTCGCGTCCCCGCACGTGCAACCGGAGGAGCGGGTTCTCCGCGGCGGTTTCGGCGAGCGGGGCCAACATGCCAGCCGCGGCCGGACTGGCCGCGCCGGGCTCGTCCCCGCTATCGAGGATATGCACGGATAGCTTGCGGAGAGCGAGGAAACGTGCACACGCTGCTCCGACGAGGCCTCCGCCGACCACGATTACGTCAGGCTGTCCCATGCCCTAACTTAGTCGTGAAACTGCCCGAAACATACACTCGTAGAGATGGCCAACGGTACGGCGTGGAGGAACACATGGTTCGCACAATTGTAGGATATGCAGTCATCGGCGTGGTCGGTATCATCGTCATCAACCTCGCGTTTGGCATCGTGGGATTGGTGTTTTCGCTGGTCTGGACCTTGCTGACGTTGGCCGCGATCGTTTTCGTTTTCTATCTGATTCTCAGGATCGTCAACCCCGATGCGGCGCGCAGAATGCGGGAGAAGGTCGCCGGAAAACCGAAGGAAGAGTCCTGAGCAACCAGCCAATGCTCGGTTTAGTGAGGCTCGCAAGGCGGGCCTCTTTTTTTTTGAACAGCGATGCTAGATTTCTAGATTGGTTCACGGCCATCGACCATGTGTGGGCGCCATGGTCGAATCGTTCCCCGCCGCAGCGGTTGAATCGGAGTTGGTTGGACCGAGGATCTCGGTGAGACGCATCGTCACCGTGGCGAACGCGATCTTCGTCTTCATCTGGACGATGAGACGCCGCTCATCGTCGCTGATCCACATCCGGCTGTCGTTGCTGCCGTCGAAAAGCCCACCCTTGATGATAGGCTGGATCAGGATGGTGGCAAACCGACCCGCCGGAACGTCGATGGTGTCTCGGGCGAGGACCCGCACGATGACCGGGTTTCGATCCGGACGGAAATAATTGTAGAACGCGAGGCTGTCTCCGGGTTCGAGATCGAGCGTGCGGACGAAGTAGAAAAACGCTGTGTCGTCGAGCGGGTTCGCCGATGCGGTGATGGCGGTGTCGATGCCCTTTTCCCGATAGAATCCGGAGTCGGGGAAAATCTCATATTCCACTCTGGCGACGTTGCCGGATTCGCGCTTGTCCTGGATGTAGCGCCGAGAGGCGAAATCGTCGCGGCCCACCCACGAATCGAACTGGTCGCGCATCCGATAGATGCCCATCAGGTTGCCGTTGATCAGGAATCGAAAATGCGTTGCCTCGTCACCCCGTACCGTGTCGAGAGGCATCACTTCCATCGACGCGTTCCCGAGCCGAATTGGCCCGATTTTCGCATCGTAGAGCAGTCGCTCTCCGACCGGGAACTGCTCCGTGCCGTGCGCCGCGGGTGGAAGCGAATCATCCACCGCCTGGCTCACCACCGCAGCGGGCGAAAACGTCGCAGCCAGGGCCATCAACCAGGCTTTCACGAGACGCGGCCCACCGCAACATCAGGCGGGGGAATGCTGAGCGTCCGTCCGGTGCGGTACAGTTGCATCGCCAGCGACATCGGGCGCACCCGCGTGCCGGTGTCGCGACGAAGCGCTTGCGGATCGAACGCCACCGTCGAGATCTGCCGCGCGTGACTGGCGACACGCGCGACTAGTTCGGCGCGGGCCGGTATCCCGTTGGTGTCCAGAAGCTGTTGCTTCCGGTCGCTCAGACAACGCTTGACCGTCACCAGTCGAATCGCGCAGGCGCCCGAAAGCAAGTCGCGCACGCCGGGGAGATGGACCCCTGGCCTGAGCAACCACGGAGAGGCCCGCCGGAGGACTCTCTCGCCCCACGACCGCGGAGCGGGCGTCTCGCCCACGACGACGTCTGAGCCAGATTCGAGACCTTTGAGGAGATCCGGCAGCACGCTGGGGGACACGCTGAAATCTCCGTTCAGAATCACGACACAATCCCGCTTGGGGTGGTCGGTGAGTCGTACCGCGTGACGCAGGAGGTGTTCGACGGTCGCGGCGTATCCCCGATGCGTTTCGTGCTCCAGCACCGTCATCGGCAGCACGTCCAGATAGCTCTTCAGGATCTCCGCCGTCGCGTCGCTGGATCCATCGTTCGCCACCAGGAGCTGATACTCCCGGGGGTACGACCCGAAGACCTGTCGGATCTTCCATAGGAGCAAACCCACGGTGCGGGCGTTGTTATGCGAGGGGACGCAAACGTATATCATACTTCTTCATACCATTCCGCGGGCTCAGGGTTTCCCACCCGCCGGTTGATTTCCTTTGCAATGTAGCCCCCGTGGGTACCATGGACGTGTTCCGCCTCACATTTTTTTCGTGCTCGGTGAGATGCCTGGCGCGTCGGAATTATTGTGCTGCGGAATCCAGGGGTGCGAAGAGGGGGCATCGCTCGCTGTTGACGGCTTCCCAATTGATGAGCACCGAGATCAGCGGCATGGTGACGCTGCTGTCTCTGATCGTGCCGATCGTCGGATAATCATCGGGCGGGGGTTCCTTGTCCCAGATCAAGACGCCGCGAAACACTTCGCTCGAATCGTCGATGAGTGCCACGCCGAACCCCGGCCGGGTCGGAAAGCCCTTGCCGGTATAGATGGCGGCCACCCCGCCGTCCTCGGCCGGGCTCGCCGTCGCGGCCGTCGTTCCATACCCGATCACACGAGCGGGAAACCTACCCTCGAGCAGTTCTTCCGGGGCCTCCGACAGGGCGAACTGCCCCACCGTGAGCTGATCGATGATCCGGGTGGCGCTCGCCAGCATGGTGATCCCGCAGATCGCGCTGTTTTCTGAGCGCTCGCGCGGGGCGCATCCGGCGATGCCGGCGAGCAGGGCCAGTGTGACGAGTCGGCGGGACATGGGGGAATTCTACAATGCCGACGTACCGGCGCCTAGTGGTAGGCCTGCTCCGAGCCCACGCTTGCCAATTCAACGCACCACTGTATATCGTTTTCGGTAAGGGGTGGGCGTGGCTGCGGCCGGCCTATTAAAGGAAGAGAGAAAGAATGCCAACGTACGATTATGTCTGCAAGGATTGCGGCCGGGAGTTCTCGCGGGTTGAGAGCATGGCGAAGCATCGGCGGGCCCCGGAGGCCTGTCCCGCATGCCACTCGAGGAACACCGAGCGGGTGTTCACGTCGTTTTACGCGAAGACCATCAGGAAAAGCTAGTGTTCGAGCGCCTTCGCGACGCCATCGAATCGATGCTCGATGCGGCCACCCCGCCCACCGACGCGCGCGGGGCGGTCGGCCGGATGCAAGAGGCGGTCGTGGAGGCGAAAACTGCTCTCGTGGAGATGCGCGAGCAGCTCGCCGATATCCAGCGCAAGCTCGAGCGGGAGCGCCAACGGCTCGAAGATGCCGAACGGCGCGGGAAGATGGCCGAAAACATCGACGACGAGGAAACTGCGCGCATCGCCGAGGAATTCGCGAGCAAGCATCGCGAGAAAGCGGCGGTCTTCGCCCGGAAACTCGAAGCCCAACGAGCCGAGCTGGACCTCGCCGAGCGGGAATTAGCCGTGATGCGGGAACAGTTCAAGAAGGTCCGGATCCAAGCGGCCGGTGGGGGGATTTCCGACCGCATCGAGTCGGCGTGGCGGGATATCGAGAGCGCCGGCGGGGTTCGGCCCGGTCTCGATTTGCAGGGCGAACTCTTGCGCACCCAGCTCGACGCGGCGGCCAAGGAGGCCGCTGCCGACGAGCAGCTCCGTAAGCTCAAGAAAAAAATGGGTCGCTAGGAGGCAACCAGATGGAAATCAAGCCGGGACGAATGGTGTCACTGGGATACGGCAAATTCTGGCGCTCCGACGCCATCGTCGGCCTCATGCCGATCGGGGAGGAGCGCGGCCCCGGGCACCGGACGGAGGTGTACACCGCCACGCTAGACCACCCCATCGTGGCTTCCCGCAGCGAGCGTGCCATCCTCGAGGATATGGCATTCCTGACCGGCGACGGCTTTCACTTGCAGGAAGCTCGTGAGATCCTGAGCGATCTCGCCGACGCCCTCGCCGACGTGCCGGACGTGGTGAAGCGGATGCTGAGCCATGAGACGCACTTCGACGCGAGCGGCTGGATCCTGCGGTTACGCACGGTCTTGGCGCCCGAGGGGGAGGGGGACGTGGTGGGGGAGCAGAACGATTTTTTTGAATAGAACCTGCGATTCTAGGTTCTAGATTGATGATTCGAGAATCACCAAATTAGCACCGCTGTTCCATCGGGCTCTCCGCATAATGACACGCCACAAACCTCCCGGGGGTCATCTCCCGCAACGCCGGCGCCTCCGTCTCACACCGCGAATCCTTCAGCGCGTGCGGGCAGCGCGAGTGAAACCGGCACCCCGGCGGCGGATTGCGGGGACTCGGCATTTCACCTGACAGCACGATCCGATTGCGCTTCGCCGTTGGATCCGGCACGGGCACCGCCGAAAGTAGGGAAGTCGTGTACGGATGCAGCGGCTGCTCGTACAGGGGCTCGACCCTCGCCACTTCCACGATTTTGCCCAGGTACATCACGGCCACCCGATGCGCGACGTGCCGCACCATGGCCAGATCGTGCGCGATGAACAGGTAGGTGAGCTCCCGCGCCCGTTGCAGGCGGACCAGCAAATTGATGACCTGGGCTTGCACCGACACGTCGAGCGCGGACACTGGCTCGTCCAGCACCACGAAGTCCGGACGAATGGCCAGAGCCCGGGCGATGCCGACCCGTTGTTTTTGCCCACCCGAGAGCTCGTGGGGATACTGCGCCACGAGGCTAGAATCGAGCCCGACTTCGTCGAACAGATCGGCGACCTTGGCGTCGGCCGCCTTGCCCCGGGCGATGCCGTGCACTTCGAACGGCTCCCGCACCGTGGCCCCTACAGTCATGCGGGGGTTTAGCGATCCCATCGGGTCCTGGAAGACGATCTGCATCCGGCGGCGCAAAGCGCGCAGGTCCCTCCGATTCAGTCCCAGCACGTCGGTTCCGTCGAACACCACCTGGCCACTGGTCGGTTCGGTGAGGCGCAAGACGCACCGGCCGAGGGTGGTCTTGCCGCTTCCGCTTTCGCCCACGAGGGCGGTGGACTCCCCTCGGCCGAGCGATAGCGTCACCCCATCCACGGCACGCACCGACTCCCGAGAACCGAAGAACGTGGCTCCGCCGGAGAAGTGTTTCGCGAGATCGGTGATCGTCAGGAGGGCGTCGGGGCCGGTCATGCCTCGTCCCGCTCCGATCCGCCCACGAGCCAGCACCGTGCGGTGTGCCCCGGTTGTACCTCGACCTCTGGCGGTGGCTCCAGGCAATGTTCCATGCGCCGGTCGCATCGGGGATGGAACCGGCACCCGTCCGGCCAGGCCGTGGCCGTCGGCACGGTGCCGGGAATCCCCCGCAGGTCTTTCGGCCGGTCGATCCGCGGCACGGCGGCCAACAGCCCTTGCGTGTACGGGTGCGCGGGCTGCTCGAATATCCGCCGTATCCCGCCTTCCTCGACGATCTGGCCGCCGTACATCACCGCGACCCGGTCGGCGACGCTGGCCAGCACGCCCATGTCGTGGGTGATGAACAGCATCGCCATTCCAAACCGCTGCTGGAGCTCTACCAGCAGCTCCAGGATCTGCGCCTGGATGGTCACGTCTAGCGCCGTCGTCGGCTCGTCGGCAATGAGCACGTCCGGCTGGCATGACAGCGCCATCCCGATCATCACGCGCTGCTGCATGCCACCGCTCAGCTGGTGGGGGTAGTCGCGTATCCGCCTTTCGGGTTCGGGGATGCCGACCATCCCCAACAGCTCGACGGCGCGGTCGGTTGCCGCCCGCCTCGACACCGGCTCGTGCGCCCGAATGGCTTCGGCGATCTGCGATCCGACGGTCAAGACGGGATTCAGGCTTGACATGGGCTCCTGGAACACCATGGCGATCTTGGCGCCGCGAATCCGCCGCAGTTCGCGTTGGGACAGCCGCAGCAGGTCGACGCCATCGTATTCGATCTTGCTCCGGGGATCGATCCGGCCGGGTGGCTCCGCGATGAGGCGCAGGATCGACAGGGCGGTCACGGTCTTCCCGGATCCTGATTCGCCGACGATCCCGAGCGTTTCCCCCGCGGCCAAATCGAACGACACGCCGTCCACGGCCCGCACGATGCCCGCATCGGTAGTGAAGCTGGTCGTGAGATCGCGAACGCGGAGCACCACAGTCATCGGGCCTGGGGGTTGAGGGCGGCGCGTAATCCGTCTCCCACGAGACTGAACCCCGCCACGGTGACGAAGATGGCCAGACCGGGAAAGATGGCCGTCCAGGGCGATGCCACCAGGAGTTCGTGACTCTCGCGGACGATGCTGCCCCATGCGGGGTCCGGTATGGTGGCGCCGATGCCCAGATAGGACAGACTGGCCTCGATCAGAACGATATTGCCCACGCCCAACGCGGCGGCGACCGTGATCGGTCCCACCAGGTTGGGCAGGATGTGACGCACGATCATGCGCCAGCGTCCCATCCCGAGCGCGCGGGCCGCGGCGACGAACGGTCGATGCCGCAAGCTCAACACTTCCGCCCGCACGATCCGGCTCAGGCCGAACCACCCGGTGAGTCCTAGGATGAGGGCCAAGGCCAAGAGATCGAGGTTCCGCCAAAGCGCTGCGACCACCAGCAAGAGCAGGATGCGCGGAAAGGCCAGGCCGGCATCGACGATGCGCATGAGCACCATGTCGATGGCACCGCCGGAGAGCCCGGCGAGGACGCCGACCAGGGTGCCCGTCATGACGAGCAACACGACGGCGGCGAGCGCGACAGACAACGACCATCGTGCGCCGTGCAGCAGACGGCTGAGCACGTCACGGCTGTACGCATCGGTCCCGAAGGGGTGGGCAAACGACGGAGCGAGGTTCGTGCCCGTCACGAGATCGGGTTGCGCGAGCGGATCGTGCGCAGACAGGATCGGGGCGAACACCGCCGCCAGGCACAATGCGGTGACGATCGCGGATCCCACGAGAAAACTTCTGTTGCGCGTCAGGCGAGCCGTGACCCCCGTGCCGGAAAGCGCCTGGGGCGAGGTCCGGCTCCACCGCCATCCGAGGAACGCGACGACCGGGACGAGCGCGGCGGCCGCTATGAGGAGCACGTTACCGGGTGATGGCCGGGCGAGCATGTCGGCGATATGCCGCATGCGGAGGAGGATCGTCACCACGCCGGCCACGAAGAACGCGAGAAACCAGCGAGTCATATTTGTCTCGTCCGGGGGTCGGCCCAGCGATACAGCAGGTCGGCCACGACGTTGCCCGCGACCACCATGATTGCGCCGACCATGGCGATGCCCGTGACGACGTTGTAGTCGCGACTCGCCACCGCGTCGATCGCCGCTCGCCCCATGCCCTGCCATGCAAAGACGTGTTCCACCAGTACCGATCCGGAGAACAACACGGGCAGGGACAGGCCGAACATGGTTATGGCCGGAAGCAGGGCGTTGCGCAATGCATGCCGCAGCACGACCATGCGCTCCTCGACGCCCTTCGCGCGAGCCGTGCGAATGAATTGTTCGGCAAAGGCCTCCGTGATCTCGGCCCGGTGGAAGCGCGCGACCACCGCCGCGCCGCCCAGCCCCAGGGTGAGTGCCGGAAGCGCCAGATGGTGGAGGCGATCGAGCACACGCCCCGCGAGGGGAAGCGCGGTGTACACCGACGACATCGGCGTGGCGATGGGGAACCAACCGAGCCATTGGCCGAACACCAGGATCAACATCAACCCGAGCCAAAAAATCGGCATGGCGAACAGGGCCAGGGTGGCGACCGTCAACGCGTGGTCCAGGCACGAGCCAGGTCGGTTGCCCTGGACGGTTCCGACGGCCATGCCCACGACGAAGCTGATACCGAGGGCCGTGACCGCGAGCAGCAGGGTGTTGGGCAGCGACTCGCGAATCACCTGCCACACGGGCCGCCGGAGGGCGAAGGAGGGGCCCAGATCTCCCCGGGCCAGATTGGTCAGGTAGCGGACGTACTGTTGCGGCAGCGGCTGATCGAGGCCCCACGCGCGCCGATACTGCTCGAGGACCTGGGGCGATACGTTGCGGTCACGGAATTGTGCCCTGACGGGATCGCCCGGGGCGAGGTGGAGCAGAACAAAGGAAAGGGTGACGACGACAAAAACGACCACGGCGGCGTGGGCGATCCGCTGTGCGAGAAACCGGGCCACTATCTCACGCCCACGCTATCGCGCGGCAGCATCCGATCCGATGATATCTGCCACTCCCACACGTTGGCGCCCCAGCTGTCCGGCCGCACCGTGGCGTTTTCGATGCGTGTGTGAACCGCGCCGACCTGAATCGGTGCCAGCATCCAGATTGCCGGCCAGTCCTGCTGGATGTGTCGCAGGGCCTCGGTCCAGGCGATCCGGGCCGCGTCGTCGTCGCGGTGCCGCCCGGCGGCGGTGATGAGGGAATCGAAGCGCGCGCTGCTGTACCGACCCCAGTTTTGCACGCCTTGGGTGCTCCACGAACCCGTCATGGAGGGGGCGGGGCTCGCGTCCTCCGCCCAAGCATTGAAGGTCGCGTCGAAGCGGCCGGCCTCGGACTGCAATTGCCAGGCATTGAACTCTATCACCTCGACACGCATCTCGGCGCCGATGCCGCGCAGTTGGTTCTGCATCATGGTGGCCAGTTGCTGCCTCAGCCCGCTGCTCGACGGGACGATGAGCTCGAACGAGAGCCGGTACCCGCCCTTGTCCAGGACGCCGTCCCCGTCGGCGTCGCTCCACCCGTCGTCGGCGAGGAGTCGGCGCGCGCGTGCGGTGTCGTACGGGATAGGGGGCACATCGTAGTCCCATAGCGGGTTCGCGGGACTCACGGGTCCGAAGGGGACCCGGCCGAATTCCCCCATGACGGCCTGCGCCAGGGTTACCCGGTCGACGGCGAGGGACAGTGCTTCCCGCACCGACGCGTTCGCGAACAGCGGATGAGGGTTCGCCGGACTGTTGGGATCGCGGAAATTGAATGTCGCGAACATGTAGGTCTTGGATGGGAAGGGGAGCGGCCGGACCGAAGGCGCCGCGTCGATCCGCTCCACGAACTGCGGCGGCCCCAAGAAGTCCGTGAAGTCGGTTTCCTCGGCGAGGAGTTGCGCGATGGTCGTGTTCAGGTCGGGGACGACCTGCACGACGATGCGATTGATGCCGGGCGCGCCCAGGAAAAAGGCCGTGTCGGCAATCAGTTCGATGGTACCGCCGGCATCCCACCGCACCAGACGATAGGGCCCGCTGCCAATCGGGCTTCTCGTGAAAGGGTGCGAGCGCAACGCGGCCCGAGGGATCGTGTCGAGGAGATGGACCGGATGGATCGGCATGTGGTAGGTGGCATCGAAGAACTGCTCCCGATACGCGTGGGAGAACGTGAACGCCACCGTGGCGTCGTCCCGGGCCGTGACGGCGGTGATCCTCGAGATGTCGTTCCGCTCGTCGGAGTTGACCACGGGATCCCGGTACAGATCGAACGTGAACACCACGTCGTGGGCCGTCACCGGCTCGCCGTCCTGCCAGGTGGCGCGACGGTCCAATGCGAAGACGATCGTGACGGAATCTTCGAACGTCCAGCTCCGAGCCAACCGTGGCTCGAATCCTACATCAGCGATGTAGCCGAGATCGTCACCGATCTGGGCCAATGGCAGGAACAGCATGTCGGAGACCGACTGGCCGTTGACCGACGTGGCGAATACCGGCAGGGCGGTTTCCGGGGCCGCGAGGAAGTTGAACACGGCGCTGCCGCAGAATCCGTGACAGTTCGAGTCGACGGTACACGCGCTCGCCAAGAATGCGAGAGCGGCCAACGCTGTCACACGAATCCTCCGCATCCTGCGTCCCCCGAAGGTGGTTAGCGGCGCCAGGTCCAGTCGATATCTCGAAAGCTATCGTCGCCGTCAATATGGGGTAAAACGGATTCTTCGCGCCACACACCAGGCCATTGCTCACGTGCGGCTGCCAGGATCGCCTCCGCCACTTCGTGGAAGCCCACGGGCCGTTCGAGGATCGTATGGAGGGAGGTTGCCAGCATCTGCGGTCGCTCCCCGCGGGTGACGCGTGAGACCAGATCCTGGCCGTCCTCGAGGAGTATCGAGCCATGTTGCAGGAATGCACCACCGGTCCGAATCTGGGCGCTGCCGATCAATTTGCGATTGTCCACCACGATCTCTCCGCCGGCCGGAGACCCAAAACACGCACCAGCCGAAGGCCGTGGTGCGCGGCCGGAGGGACGCGGTGCGAGGGAGGCCGAGACGCCTATCCGGCACATCGCCGTCGCCAACATCTCGTGAATGGCGACGTACGATTGGTGCAGGGTGCCGAACACGTCCGACGGTGCGGCCACAGCGTACGTGACTTCCGCGTCATGCCACACGGCGCGGCCGCCCGTGGGTCGACGGACGGTATCGACGTCCAGCTTGCGAATGGCACCCCGGTCGTAGCGCGACGCGGCGGGTTCGTTGCGTCCGAACGAGAGGCACGGCGGATCCCAGCGATATAGTCGCAGATAAGCATCGCCCTCCTGCGCGGCGCGCAGCAGGGCGGCGTCGATGTTCATGTTGTCGGATCCGGATCGCCCGGTCGGGTCGACGAAGGACGTCCAGTGCACGCGCTAGGTGACCGAGGCAGCGGGCTCCGCTTCGTAGGCCTCGATGGGCGGGCAGGTACACACGAGATGGCGATCGCCGTAGGCGGCGTTCACCCTGCCCACCGGAGGCCAGACCTTGTGGACTCTGGTTGCGGGAGACGGAAAAGCCGCCCGTTCCCGCGGGTATGGATGGTGCCAATCAGCGGCGAGGAGTGCTCGCAGCGTGTGGGGGGCGCCCTTCAGGAGGTTGTCGTCTCGGTCGGCGGTGCCTTCTTCGATCTCCCGAATCTCTTCCCGAATCGCGATCATGGCCTCACAGAACCGGTCGAGTTCCTCCTTGGACTCGCTCTCGGTTGGCTCGACCATCAACGTTCCGGCCACCGGGAACGAAATGGTGGGGGCGTGGAAACCGTAATCCATCAAGCGTTTCGCGATATCCTCGATGTCGACGCCCGCAGATTGTTTGAACGGTCTGGCTTCGAGGATGCACTCGTGGCCGATCAGCCCATTGGCGCCCGAGTACAGCAGCTCGAAATGTCCCTCGAGCCGCTTCGCTACGTAGTTGGCATTCAAGATGGCGATCTTGGTTGCCTCGGTGAGTCCCTCCCCGCCCATGAGTTGCAGGTACGCCCAGGAAATCGCCAGGATCGACGGGCTGCCCCATGGAGCGGCCGACACCGGCCCCGGTGAGTCCTCGACGTCGAGGTCGACCACCGGGTGGTCCGACAAGAACGGGATGAGGTGCTTGGCGACGCCGATGGGCCCCATGCCCGGCCCGCCTCCCCCGTGGGGGATACAGAAGGTCTTGTGCAAATTCAGGTGGCAGACATCGGCGCCGATGTCTCCGGGGCGGCACAGGCCGACCATCGCATTGAGGTTGGCCCCATCCATGTACACCTGCCCGCCGTGCTCGTGCACCACGTCGCACACCTCGCGAATGGTTGCCTCGAACACGCCATGAGTGGACGGATAGGTGACCATCAGAGCGCCGAGCTCGGATTGATGTCGCTTGGCTTTGGCCCGCAGATCGTCGACGTCGATGTTGCCGTCCGGATCCGTATGGACCACCACGACGCGCATCCCGGCCATGACGGCGCTTGCGGGGTTGGTTCCGTGGGCGGATTTGGGAATCAGGCACACCGTACGGTGTTCGTCTCCCCGAGCCATATGATAGCCGCGAATGGCCAACAACCCCGCAAACTCGCCCTGTGAGCCCGCGTTGGGTTGGAGGGAAATGGCAGCGAACCCGGTGATCTCGGCGAGCTGCGATTCCAAGTCCGCGAACATCTGGCGATAGCCTTCGGCCTGCTCGCGCGGTGCAAATGGATGCAGCCCGCCGAACTCCGCCCAGGTCACGGGAATCATCTCCGTTGTCGCATTGAGCTTCATAGTGCACGAGCCCAGGGGAATCATGGTGGATGTGAGCGACATGTCTCGGTCCTCGAGCCGCTTCAGGTACCGGAGCATCTCTGTCTCTGATTGGTATCGGCTGAACACCTCGTGGGTGAGGAACGGGGTGGTGCGGGCCAGCGCGGCCGGTATGCCATGCGACGCCACGGGCGTCAGATCGTCCAGGCCGATCGAGGCCCGTTCGGAGCCGGCAAACACGTCCAGCAATTCTACGACGTCGTCCGGCCCTGTGGTCTCGTCGAGAGAGATACCGATGCGGGTGGGAGAGATCTGCCGGAGATTCATCTTGTGCGCGCGCGCAGTTTCGTGGATCGCGCTCGCCAGAGCTTGTTCGGTATCGATGCACAGCGTGTCGAAGTAGGTGTCGTGCACCATGGTGACGTGCTCGACGCGCCGGAGTCCCTCGGCGAGGAGTAACGTCAGCCCGTGCACGCGCTTGGCGATCCGCCGCAACCCGTCGGGTCCGTGATATGTGGCGTACGCGCCGGCGATCACGGCAAGGAGCACCTGCGCCGTGCACACATTGCTGGTCGCTTTGTCACGACGGATGTGTTGTTCCCGGGTCTGCAGTGCCATGCGTAGTGCCCGGGCCCCGTGCGAGTCGTGGGTGACGCCGATAATGCGTCCGGGGAGGACGCGCTTGAATTCGTCGCGTGTGGCGAAGAAGGCCGCGTGGGGGCCCCCATATCCCATGGGGACGCCGAACCGTTGGCTGTTCCCCACGGCGACGTCGGCTCCCCATTCGCCCGGCGGGGTGAGCATGGTCAGCGCCAGGAGGTCTGTCGCGGCGGTCACCAACGCCCCGGCGGCGTGTGCCCGCTCGCACAGGCCCCGGTAGTCGCGTATCTCGCCGGTGGTGGTCGGGTATTGCACCAGGGCCCCGACGGTATCCTCGCCGAACTGAAACGTGTCGGCGTCGCCGACCTCGACGTGGATGCCCCGGGCCGCCGCCCGTGTGCGCACCACCGCGATCGTCTGCGGGTGGCACGCCTGGTCGACCAAATACGTCGTGGGGCCTTTCTTGCGATTCTGGGCGATGGTCATGGTCATGGCCTCCGCCGCCGCCGTTCCCTCGTCCAACAGAGATGCGTTGGCGATATCGAGGCCAGTCAGATCGGAGACCACGGTCTGGTAATTCAACAGCGCTTCGAGCCGGCCTTGGGAGATCTCCGCCTGGTATGGCGTGTAGGCCGTGTACCAACCCGGATTCTCGAGAATGTTTCTGAGAATGACGGGAGGTGTGATGCAACCCGAATAGCCCATGCCGATATACGAGCGAAACACCCCGTTGGCCGCCGCCATCTTGCGCAGCGTGGCCAGCACGTATTCTTCCGGCTGCTCGACGGGGAGGTTGAGGGGCTGCTTCATCCGAATGTTCGCGGGCACGACGGCGTCGATCAGATCATCGACGCTGGAATAGCCCAAGGTTGCCAACATTGCCGGAAGGTCACCGGGTCGGGGTCCGATGTGTCGCGACGCGAAACGGTCGGTGGGTGGAAGATTCTCCAAGGCGCTAGACATGCTGCAATTCTCTCAATTCAAGAGGTGTGACTTTGTGGAACCGAGTGCGCAACGCAAAAAACCCGGGGAAGCCCGGGGCGTGACGTGGCCGGTCAGCGGATCCGCCCCCGGTGCGCTACTCTCCTATGTGTTGCGCGTAGTCGGACGGAGAGAGCAGGCCGTCGAGTTCGGCGGCATCACGCATTTGGATCTTGATCATCCATCCATCATCGTAGGGGTTTTTGTTGACCAGGCTCGGGTCTCCGTCGAGCGCACTGTTGACCTCGACGACCTCCCCTCCCAACGGCGAGAACAACTCCGAGACGGCCTTCACGGCTTCGATCGTTCCGAACACGTCCATCCGATCGACTTGCGTTCCGACCTCGGGAAGATCGACATACACCACATCGCCGAGTTCTCCCTGGGCGTAGTGGGTGATGCCGATCGTTACCACGGCGTCTCCCTCCGTCCGCACGTATTCGTGTTCTTCGGTATAACGCAGATCTTGGGGGATTTCAGACATGGCTCTTCCAGGGCGGTCCGGGATGTTGCGCGGAACGGCGGAAGCTTATTCGGGGCTCCATCGGGTGTCAAGCACGGTCCGTTTCCATGAAAAAATCCACGAGAGGTGCGGTGCCCCCGGGGCTCCCGGCGAACCACTCGCGCTCCAGGAGCAGATTCCCGGGGGCGCGATCGAGAGGGAACGGAAAGCGCTGGGAGGCATGACCTTGAATCGCTGCGCGCTTGACGTCCTGCCACGGCCGCACGTCCAGCCGGACGGTGATCTGCTCGTCGGGACGGCCCGCGATACGACTGGACAGCTCCGCCGCCACGTCGGCCGGGTAGGTGACGTAGTACCGCTGCCCGGGGAGGCCGGCCGCAGCCCACGCCTGGTCGACCCACGCGTGGACGGCTAGATGGTCGGCGTGGCCCGTGACGCCGTCCGGGCCGAACGTGACGAGGATATCGGGCCGCAGCCGCTGCAAGACGTCCACCACGGCGGCATGGCCGGCGGGGTCCGCCGGGTCGAGCTCGCCATCCGGAAAATCGTGGAGGTGCAGCTCGTGGATACCGAGAATCTCCACCACCCGATGTAACTCTTCCGTGCGCACGGCGCGGAGCGCTTCCTTGGAGACGCGCTCGCCGTCCAGCGTCCCCGCCTCCCCGGCGGTTGCACACCAGAGATGGACTTCCACGCCGGCATCGGCGTAACGGGCCAGCGTCCCGCCGATGGCGAAGGTCTCATCGTCGGGGTGTGCGAACATCGCGAGGAGTCTGCCCCCGCGGGGCGCGAGCTTGGCGGCCGCGTCGTGCCGGAGCGCGCACCAAACTTCCCAGGCGGCCCGTTCGAGGTCGTCCAGCGATCCGGCGTTGTCGATCACGAACTGGCTGCGGGATCGTTTGGTCGAGGACGGTTGCTGCGAGGCGATCAACCGATCGGTCTCGTCCTCGGACAACCCACGAAGCGCGATCAGCCGTGCGCGGCGTACCGGCTCCGGGGCGTCGATGAGGACGACGACGTCGAATTGTTTGGGGTCGAGCACTTCGAACAGGAGAGGGATGTCGTTCACCACGATGAGGTCGCCGCGCCGCCTGGCGACCTGGTGGAGCTCGTCGCGGCGACGCTGGACGGCCGGATGCACGATGGCGTTGAGGGAGGCCAGCGCGTCGTCGTCGCCCGCCACGGTCCGGCGCAGGGCGGCGCGATCGAGCGCGCCGCCGGCGTCGAGCATCGTCGTCCCGAACCGCTCGGCGATGGCGTCGAGCACGGGCGAGCCGGGGACCTGCACCTCGCGGACGAGCTCGTCCGCATCGATGACCGTAGCCCCCCACCGCGCGAAGGCGCCCACCACGGTCGACTTGCCGGCGGCGATATTGCCCGTGAGGCCGACGTTCAGCATGTGCCGGGGGCTGGACGCATCAACGGATTGGGTGGATGTGGTGTGACCCAAGATACATCGTTCGGTTTCGTTCCAATCGAAATTGCCCGGGAGGTTAGCGAGTGGGGCCGCAGGGAATCAAGCCGCTTGCGGTTCTGCCGCTTCCTTCCATATTGCGGGCAGAACTCATCACCGTGGCCGTTTGAGCTGGCCACCCAAGCCGGGGGGTACCGGGTGAATAAAGTCGAACTGGTCGAAGCGCTCGCGAGCCGTGCGAACCTTTCGAAGGCAGACGCCGGTCGCACGATCGACGCGCTGTTCAACGGGGACGGCGTGATCGCGGGAGAGTTGCGCGGGGGCAACCGCGTGCAGATCACCGGGTTCGGAACGTTCCAGGTGCGTGACCGCGCAGCGAGGACCGGACGCGACCCGCGGACGGGTGCGCCGATCCAAATCAAGGCGGCCAAAGTCCCTGCGTTCAAGGCGGGGCAGGTGCTCAAAGACGTCTTGAACAAGTAGTCCACCCGGGCGGCGCGCTCGATCCCATTTAGCTACTCGTGACGGTCCAAGCGGGCCGTCACGCGCCGCCCTCGAATCTGTTCGCCGGTGATGCAGCGGATGACCTGCTCGGCGACTTCGCTCTGCACGTCCACCAGCGAAAATCTCTCCCGCACATCGATCCGGCCCACATCACCACGGCTCAACTTGGCGACGCTGATGAACGCGCCGAGAATATCGCCGGGGCGCACGTTGTCGCGTTGCCCCGCCGTGACGAATACCCGGGTCCAGGTCGGCCGGGGGGCGGCCGGGGTTTCCTGATCTTCCGGCGTCGGTGCCGCGCTCGACCCCCGGCTGAGAGAGAGGGCGGCGGCCGCGATCAGGGCTGGGTCGAATGTCTCGAGCAGCGGCTCGATGGCGAGGAGCTCGGTTGCGAGGTTGCCTTGTTGCAGGCGGGTCCGCAGCGTCTCGCGCAGCGTGGCAGCGTCGGCCCGGGCGCGGTCGGCGTAGCCCGGGAGGCGCAGCGGTTTGGCGGAGGAGGTGATCCGCTGCAGGTAGGGAAGCTGCGACGCGCGCAGGAATACCACCACCTCGCGACCCCCCTCCCCGAAGACACGCAGGGCCTCCGGCGAGGGCAACTCGGCGGCGATCACCAGATCACTGTCGGCGCCGTCGCCCGCGACGCCCAAGTCCGGCCCCGAGAGGAGGTCCCACCGCCGGGTTCCCGTCGGGTCCCAAATCAACGCTTTCCGGGGGAGGAGAATGTCGAGGGCCGTTCGTGCGGCCCGGACCCTGGCGTGGGATTCGACCACCGCGTATCGGACAGCGCCGGCGCCCGTTTCTGGCAGGTCCGACTGGACTCCCACCGGGGCGCGTCGCGCGTAGCGTTCGATGAAGGAGGAGGCGGCGGCCTGGTCGGTCGTCACGACGAGCCGCTGGGCGTCGCCTGCATCCGCCAGGAGCGTCTCCAGGTAGGCGGCGCCGGCGTCGTCCAACCGTTCCGGCCATAGCAGCGCCACCCGCACCAGTCCCCCTGATCGCAGTACCGAGCGCTTGAGCAGGTGGTGGGCATCGGCCGGGGTGGCGATCAACGTCGCCACCGAGTCGGCGCGGATGAGGCTCTCGGAGCGCCCCAGTCCCGTGAGGGGATGGACGGGGCGGTGGGGCTCGGCGGCCGTGACCGCGGCGGCGGCCTCCAGCACGTCGCCGATGCCCGGTGCCAGGACCAGCGTGTCAAGGTGCTGGGTCTTGCGTTCCGGCAGGGCTTGGAACAAGAACACCAGCGGCCATCCGGCCGGCGGGCACACGTACACGAACGGTTTTTCGTTCTCCAAGGCTGCCCGATGGGCGGCATCGAAGACCGGGGCAAAATCCCACGTCACGGTCGCCTCAATTGTCAAAGAGTGCACGAAACTGCGATGTTTGATCATGTCCCGAGACCGCCCGGCGCGCAACCGGGTGAGCATGGAGGAATCGACCATGATGATGAACACGGCACGATCGCGTCACCGCCGAACTTCGGTTCTGCTGCTCGGCATGGCGTGGCTGGTCCTTGCGGCGGGCGCCGGGGCCCAGGAGCGGCGCAGCCCGCGGGAGATGGGTGTGATCGTGGGCGTTCTGCCCCCGGGCCCCGGCAATGCAATCACCGATGTGGCCGGGGTGCGGGTGGGCCAGGTTACCATCGTCGAGGGGGACTCCGTCAACACGGGCGTCACCGTCATCCTGCCCCACGGCCAGAATGTGTTCCAGCGCAAGGTGCCGGCGGCGATCGTGGTCGGAAACGGCTTCGGGAAGCTGGTCGGTTTCACCCAGGTCCAGGAATTGGGAGAGCTCGAGTCCCCGGTGGTGCTCTCCTGTACGCTGTGCGTCCCCCGGGTCGCCGACGCGGTGCTCACCTATCTCCTCGGGTTGCCTGGCAACGAGAATGTCCGGTCGGCCAACGCGGTCGTGGGCGAGACCAACGACGGCTTTCTGAACGACATTCGCGCCCGGCCGGTTCGTGAATCGCACGTGTTGCAGGCCATCGCCGACGCCCGGGGCGGCCCCGTCGAGCAGGGGAGCGTGGGCGCGGGCCGGGGCACCTCGGCATTCGGGTGGAAGGGCGGCATCGGCACCTCGAGTCGCAAGCTGCCCGAGGCCTTGGGTGGCTGGACGGTGGGCGTGTTGGTGCAGTCCAACTACGGTGGTGTGCTCCAGGTTGCCGGAGCTCCCGTGGGTCGGGAGCTGGGGCGCTATTACCTGCGCGGCCTGGTGGAGGGTGGGGGCCCCGACGGCGTGGACGAGTCGCCCGACGGCTCCATCATGATCGTGGTCGCGACCGACGCGCCACTGGAGCACCGCAACCTCGAACGGCTGGCGCGCCGCGCCCTCTCCGGGGTCGCCCGCACGGGGAGCTCCATGAGCAACGGGTCCGGGGACTACGTGATCGCGTTTTCCACCGTCCCGGTGGCGGCCCGCGACAGCGTTCCCCCGCTCGGCAACGACGCGGTCAGTCCGTTGTTTCAGGCGGTCATCGAGGCCACGGAGGAATCGGTGTACAACTCGATCTTCCTGGCGACGACCGTGCGGGGTCACCGGGGAACGCGCACGGCGCTTCCCCTGGACTCGACGGAAGTCGTGTTGCGGCGGTACGGGGTCATCCGGGAGGGTGGCCGAGCGCGGTGACATCGATGCCGCGCGCGCGAACCCATTTCAGCGAGGCGACAGTGCGAAATCTACGAGCGGCAGGTGCGGTGGTGGTGCTGGCAACGCTGGGCGTCGCCAGTGCCCCGGCGCAGGATGGCGGGCTCAAGATCTACATCTCGGCCGACATGGAGGGGGTGGTCGGAGTGGTCACGGGTGATCAGTTGGGTCCGGGTGGATTCGAGTACGAGCGGTTTCGCGAGTTCATGACGCGGGAGGTCCTCGCCGCCATCGACGCGGCGAAGGCGGCCGGCGCGACCGAGATTCTCGTGAGCGACTCGCACGGCAACGGTGAAAACTTGTTGATCGAGATGTTGCCGGCGGATGTGATGGTCGTGCGGTCGTGGCCGCGCCCACTGATGATGATGCAAGGGATCGACGAGACATTCGATGCTGCGATCTTTCTGGGGTACCATTCCGGCACGCACAACTCGGCCGGCGTGCGAGCGCACACAATCTCCAGCGCACGCCTCACCGACATACGGCTGAACGGGCGATCGGTTCCCGAGGCAGGCATCAACGCGGCCATCGCCGGACATTTCGGTGTCCCCGTGATCATGATCTCGGGTGATGATGCGGCCGTCGCCGGGGCCCAGGATTTGATTGGTGATCTCGAGGGCGCGGTGGTCAAGTGGAACTATGGCTTTCACTCCGCCCGCACCCTCACGCCGGAGGCGGCCTACCAAGTGATCCGCGAACGCGTGCGCGCGGCCATGGCCAGGCTCGACTCGTTCCGGCCGTTTGTGATGAGCAGCCCGACCACGCTGGACGTGCGCTTCAAGAACTACCGTCCGGTGGAAATGCTGTCCTACCTCCCGATCGTCGAGCGAACGGATTCGCATTCGATACGGTATATTGCAGATACGATGATCGAGATCTCGAAGTTCATCGAGTTCATCATGACGTACAGCGTGACTCTGGAACCCTGACGAATTGCCTCGGGACCGATGACGACATCAGGTGACGGCGGATTCACCCCTTCGCGCAATCTTCGGCACCTCCAGCCGTCGGCGACCATCGCGGTAACCCAGGAAGCGAGCCGCCGGCGTGCGGCCGGAGAGAACATCATCGATCTCTCGGCCGGGGAGCCCGACTTCGCCACGCCACGCCCCATCGCGGAGCGCGGGATTCGCGCCATTCAAGACGGCAAGACGCACTATCCGCCGAACAACGGGATACTGGATCTTCGGGCGGCGGTGGCCCGCCACCTGTCGGTGCTGTCGGGCGGCCGGCCCGTGAACGCCGACAACATCGTCGTGTCGACGGGGGCGAAGCAGGCACTCTTCAATACCTGTTTTGTCCTGTTCGGGCCCAATGACGCCGTGCTGATTCCCTCGCCCGCATGGGTGTCCTATCCCCAGATGGTCCATTTGGCCCGGGGTGAGCCGGTGCTGGTCCCCGGCGATCCGGAGTTCGGGCTGAAGGTGAGCGTCAAGGACCTCGAGGCGGCCACGGACGCCAACACGCGGGGGGTGCTGCTGTGTTCGCCCAACAACCCCACGGGGGCGGTCTACACGCATGGCGAGCTGCGGGCCATCGTAGAGTGGACGGCGAAGCGTGATCTCTGGCTCATCGCCGACGAGATCTATCGGCTGATCCACTTCGCTCCCGGCCCGGCGCCCTCGGTCCTCGATCTGCCGGACGAGCTGCTCGGACGCGTGGTCGTGATTTACGGAGTCTCGAAGACCTACGCGATGACCGGGTGGCGCATCGGGTTCGCGCTGGCGCCTCCGGAGGTCGCCAAGTCCATCGCGGCCCTGCAGAGCCATGTGACCAGCGGGGCGTCGCATCCGGCCCAATTCGCGGCGGCGGCGGCGTTCGGGGACGAGCGCGTCGAACGGGATGTGCACCGGATGGTCGAACGGTTTGGGCGGCGCCGCGAGATGGTGGTCAGCTACTTCCGGGAGCATCTGCCCGGCATGGAATTCGTCGAACCGCTGGGCGCGTTCTATTTCTTCTTCCGCGCAGACTCCTGCTTTCACGGTGATGTCCAGGATGCTGTCGCGTTTTGCCAGCGCCTCATCGTCGACGAAGGGGTGGCCCTCGTTCCCGGGGAGGCGTTCGGCGATGCCCGGTGGGTACGCCTCTCCTTTGCGGCATCCGAAGGGGACATTGGCGAGGCGTTGGTTCGCATCGCGCGCTTCATCAACGGGCTGTTGCAGGTCAAGGAGGCGGCCGCCGCCGGGGCGGCTCGAGGCTGATTCCTTTGATCATGGGGGCGGTCGGATGAACACCTTGCCTGGCAAACTCATCTCCCTGGGTGCGTTGATCGGTGTGTTGGGGGCGCCGTCGTGGGAACCGGCGGCGGCGCAACAGGCGGATCGGCCGCCGACGCGGGTGTTGGTCAACGGCCGGATCTGGACGGCCGACGCCGCTCGCCCCTGGGCCGAAGCGGTGGCCATCCGCGATGGGCGCATCCTGGCCGTGGGATCGGAGGCCGAGGTTCTCGCCGCAGCCGGGGCCGACGCCGACCGCCAGGATCTGGACGGGGGATTCGTGGTTCCGGGGTTCATCGACGGGCACACGCACTTCAATCGGGCGGGGTCGCTGCTGCTGGGGGCCAACCTCCTGGACGTGGCGGACGATGCCTCGTTCCGCCGGCGCGTTTCCGAGGCGGACGATCGCTTGCCCCCCGGCTCCTGGATGCTCCGCGGGGATTGGGGCGCGTACGATCTCGAGTCCGCCTGGGTGCCGTCCCGCAGCGAGTTGGACGCCCTCATCGGGGACCGCCCGGCTTTGCTCAACAAGTGGGACCGTTCCCGGTATCTGGCCAACGCGGCCGCGTTGCGCGCCGCGGGAATCGATCCCACGGGCCACTCCGGCGTGGTGGCCGACGCCGAGCTCGCCCGGGTGCGCCGGGCCACTCCCTCGCCGTCCTTCGAGCAGGGTCTCGCGGAAAACCGGCTCGCCCTCGGCGACCTGGCCCGTCACGGGGTCACCACGATTCACGACATCACCGGTGCCGAGCAGATGGGGTTGTTTCAGTACCTGCGTGATCACGACTCGTTGACCGTACGGGTTTGTGCCCGCCCGACGCTGGACAAGTGGGAAGAGCTCGCGGATGTGGGGATCCGGAACAACTTCGGGGATGAATGGATCAACATCTGCGGTCTCAAGGGGTTCGTCGACGGGATCATGGGGAATTCCTCGGCGATGTTCCGCGAGCCGTACGACCACACGCCGGACAGCCGCGGGCAGTGGCGCACGATGATGTCGCCGGCCGGCAACATGGAGCGGCTCATCCTGTCCGCAGACTCCACCGGGCTGACGCCGAACATCCACGCGATCGGCGACTTGGCCGTGGATACGCTGCTCGACATGTTCGAGACGGTGATCGCCATCAACGGTCCCCGCGACCGCCGGTTTCGCATGATTCACGCCCAAGTCGTGGAAGCGGATGATTTCAGCCGCTTCGGAGAGCTCGGGATCATCGCCGAGATCAATCCGTTCCACGCCATCGACGACATGCGGTGGATGGAGCCGCGCATCGGCGAGCGGTCCGTCGGTGCGTATGCGTTCCGGTCTTTGAAAGACGGTGGTGCGCTCTTGGTCTTCGGCTCCGATTGGCCCGGTACCAACGCCGCGTGGTACCCCGCCGATCCCATGCAGATGATCTACGCCGCGGTGACGCGCAAGACCCTGGACGGGCACCCGGACGGGGGCTGGTATCCCGCCCAACGGCTCACGGTACAAGAGTCTCTCGAAGCCCACACCATCAACGCGGCCTACGCGGCATTCGAAGAGGACGTGAAGGGCAGGATTGCGCCCGGGTATCTGGCCGATCTGACGGTCTTGTCACAAGACCTGTTCGAGGTGGCAAGCGACGATATCAAGGATGTGACCGTCCTGCGGACCATGGTGGGGGGGCGTTGGGTGTACGTCGCCCGCACATTGACGCCGTGAGCTGCTCCCGCGCCAGGCCGGTGTGATGGGGCACAAAGAGACGGACGCCTACATTCGAACGCTGTTCGCCGCCGAGGACGATGCGTTGCGGCGCGCCCGTCAGCGGCACGAGTCGGAGAACCTCCCGGCGATTCACATTTCCGCTGATGAAGGCCAGCTCCTGGCGGTGCTGGTGCGTGCGGTCGGTGCACGGTCCGCGTTGGAGATCGGCACCCTCGGTGGCTACAGCGGCGTGTGGATCGCTCGCGCCCTGCCCGACGCCGGACGCCTCACGACGATCGAGCGCGACGCCCGCCACGCCGAGGTGGCCCGGCGGACGTTTGCTGAAGCCGGCGTTGCCCACAAGGTCGAGCTGCTGGAAGGCGAGGCGCTGGAGGTTCTCGCGGGACTGACCCCCGGCTTCGACGCCGTATTCGTCGACGCCGACAAAGAGCCATTGGCCTCCTACTACCACGAGAGCATGCGCTTGTTGAAGGTGGGTGGAGTGTTGCTGTGCGATAACGCCCTGCTCGACGGCCGCGCGGCCGACCCCTCCGATACGGGCGCCGACGTCCGGGGCGTTCGGGCATTCAACCGGCTCGCCGCCGAAGACCACCGACTCGCGGCGACCATCATTCCGGTGCGCGATGGTCTGCTCGCCGGCATCAAGCTGGCGGCGTGACGTTGCTGGCGGGCGGTGACCTCGCGGTGGAGGGCCGGCAGCGCCTGCGGGAGGTCCTTGCCGAGGCCGGCGGCGTCATGGGCAGTGGCCGGTCGGCCGGCGCTGCCGGGCCGCGGCCCGTGACACCGTTTGGCAGTGCGGAGCCCGTCGAGGGCGACGACATTGCGGCCGTGCCGGTGGGCGACCCGCTCGAGGGGTCGCGCGACGCGGCGTTCGCCGACGGGATCCAGCGCTACATCGTCGAGGGCCGGATCGGTGTGACGCCCATCGTCCGGGCGCACGTGGGCGCCGCCGTGCTCCGGCGCTGCGACCGAGTGCTGCATCCGGTACAGTACGAGGCCGAAGAGATCATCGTCGCCTCGCTGGATCGATTGCCGGACCGGGTGGTGGCCGCCCTGCACGACACGGGATTCACGGTGTGCGACTGCGGGGTGGGCGACCGCGAGCATCCCATCCTCGACGTGCAGTTGGCCGTGCAGACGGTGGAGGACCGGCGGCGACGCGCCGAGCTCAGGGTGGTGACCGCGTTTCGCCGCGCGTTCCCGGACGATTGGATGGTCATCGACGGGTCGCTGCGCCCCTACGGGAGAACCGTGCGCGAGTCCCGCGCCCTCGGGGTCATCAAGAGTCACGAAACGCAGTTCTTCGCCGGGCGCGACCTCGAGATCGCCCTCACCCTGCCGGAAGGGCATCGGACGACTGTGTTCCGTCGCACGCAGGAGTCCTACGACACGATCCTCTCCTGGTATGTACGTTTATGGGATTGGGCGGGGGAGGACATCCTGTTCGGGTTATTGCGCTTGGAGTGCGAAGAAGGGGAGCACGTGATCGGGGAAGTCAACGACGTATGCCGGTGGATGCTTGCGGAGCGGGCTCCGATCGCGACGCCGGACGGCCGGTGGGATCGCTTGCTCTATCCCATTCGAGAGGTCGAATCCTACCTGCGTGCCAAGGCCGGATCGTGGTGGTGACGCCGAGGCTCATCGGCCGCGTGGTGGCCACGGAACAGCTTCCGGCCAGTCCGCACCAATTTTATTTTTGGACGGAGGTCGACACTCCCATCGGCATCGGGGCCATCGTGCGGGTGGACGGCCGCGGGCGGACCGTGTATGCCGTGGTGGTCGACGCGAAGGCGTACTCCGACCTCGCCGATCCCTTGCACGACGTGCGGGCCGCTCGGGGCACGCCACGGGGGGACACCGCACCGACCATCCGAACCGAAATCCGTTTGTGGACGGCCGCGGTGCTCCGACAGATTCCCGAGGAACCGCTCCAGCCGGTGCCCTTGGCCGAGGTCTCCCTCGCGTCGGAAGCGGATGTGCAGGTGGCGCTTCGCATGGAGTCTTACGTGCAGGTGGAGGAGCCGACTGGAATCCCTATCGGGCTGTACGCGGCCGGCGGTTTGACCGCGCCGGTTTATCTGGACGCCGAATTCCTGCTGGGACCGGAATCCGCACACCTGAACATCACCGGGGTCTCGGGACTGGCCACGAAAACGAGCGCCGTGGAGTTCTTGCTCAAGAGCGTGTTCACCCACTTCCCGCGCCGCAAGGGCCGGGTGGCGGCGGTGTGCTTCAACGTGAAAGGCCCCGATCTGTGTTTCCTCGATCAACCCGCCGACCTGTCCGCGGACGACGTGGCGATGTACGAGCGTCTCGGTATTCCGGCTACCCCGTTTGACAACGTACACCACTTTGCGCCCTTCAAGGCCGACGGCATCAACCTCAACACGTTGCGGTCTCATCCGGATCTGGTGGATTCCGTGGAACCGCTGGTGTGGGGCCTGGCGGAAGTGCTCGACTATCACGAGGTCATGTTGAATCGAGAGGACCTCGACGCCAAGGCGGCAGCCTTCATCGACTTCCTCACCGATCGAGTTGTCGAGAAGGAGTTTCGTGACGATTGGGGTGGGACGCACCGGGTGCGCACGTTCGCGGATTTGGAGCGGCTGTTCCGCGCCATCTTCGACGGGCTGGAGGCGAGTGGGCGAAGTGACACGTGGCGCACCCATCATATCGCAACGATACGCAAGGTCCGCAACCGTTTGCTGAACATCTCGACCCGATGCAAGGGCCTCGTCACCGACGACGGCGCGTCCGAGGACCTTCCGTTCGGCCGCTTCGACGATCGGGCCGTCTACGTGATCGATGTTGCGGGAATGGATCAGATCGCGCAGGATCTCGTTTTTACACGCGTGGTCTCGAAGCTGCGCGAGCACCTGGAGCGTCGCGACCTCGGCGTCGACCACGTCATCGTGTTCGTGGATGAGCTGAACAAGTATGCGCCCAGCGATGGGCCGGAGACGTACGTCCGCAAGATGCTGCTCGACATCTCCGAGCGCGGGCGGTACCTGGGGTTGGTCTTGTTCGGTGCGCAGCAATTCCGGTCGCAGGTCCACCGGCGGGTCGTGGGTAACGCCGGAACTATGGTGTTCGGCCGAATGGACATGGACGAGTTGGCCACTCCGGCCTACCAAGTATGGTCACAGGCGACCAAGATCAAGCTGGCCACGTTGCCGAAGGGCGAGCTGATGGTGCGGCATCCGCATTTCACCCAACCGGTGTTTCTGCGATTTCCGAGGCCGGCGGCATTGACGGGGTCCGCGGGTGTCAAGGCGTTCCCACCAGCCGCCGATGTGCCCTTCGACGAAGCCGTGGCGCGTCACGTGGCGACACTCGACCGGACGGTCGCCCCCAACGCGGTCATGGAGCTCATTGCCGGACGGCGCGAAGCAGACGTGCGTCGTGCGTGGCTTGCCACCCGACGCGCCCGGCCCGACGATGTACTGGGATATTTCCGGGCGGCGTTAGGCCAGCGGGTGAGTCAGGTGCAACCGCAGCCAGCCGCCGCCGGAGCGACGTCTTTGCGAGCCATCGATGATCCCTATGCGTCCTGATCGGGCCGTGATCCCCGCCATGGGTGTGGCCATGGCGCTGGCGATGGTGACGGTCCCGGCGGCCAGCCAGGTGCCGTTTCGGTTCGAGTTCCGCCCCGACCCCAGGCTGACGGTGCGTACCATCGTGGCGTCCCGCGGCGATGTTCTGCTGGTGGGGTTGCCGGGGCTCTCCGACAGCGTCGTCGCGGAGTGGGAGTCCCTCGCCGGGTTGACCCGTCGCATACAAGCGGGAGCGACGGACCCGTACGCGATATCGCTGACATTCGATTCGGTGCGGACGCGCTTTCGCTGGCGCCACGGTACGTGGCGCGACGTTTCCCTCGTCCCCGCCGAACCGCTGAGACTCGAGTTCGTCACCGACGCTCGACTGTCGGTGTTCGGGCCCACGGCCGTAGAGGATTCGGCCCGTGCCATCCTGGTGAGCGGTGCCGCGACCCTGGCCCACCTGGCGTTGCCCGAGCAGCCGCTCACACCGGGGGGCGAGTGGAGCGCCGATTTCGTGTTTCCTTTCGCCCTGCAGATCCCGGGCGAAGAACCCGGGCGCATCGCCGGACTCATGACCGGTCCCGGGATCGGGACGCTCGACAGTCTGGTGCTCCGCGGCGGCGACACGCTGGCCTATCTCTCGGTCCGAGGGCGTTTCATCCCGACCTCGGCGCAGACGACCGTTGAGTTGGGGGGCAGTCCGGCGCTGGCGGAGGTGTGGGGTGGATTCGCCGGCCAGTTCATCTGGTCGACGGCGTGGAGTGCCTTCGTGTCGGTGGCGCTCACGACGCGGGTCAACCAGCGGTTGGAGGCGCCGCTCGGCAGCGGCATCGAGGATGCCCGTATCACTGCCACTCTCACCACGAGGGTGTGGGTACGGTCCTGATCGTGAAGCTCGCGCACCTGGCAGATCTTCATCTCGGTTTCCGGCAGTACACGCGCCAGACGGCCCAGGGAATCAATCAGCGGGAAGCCGATGTCGCCAACGCGTTTCGCCGCGCGGTGGATGGTGTGGTGGCGGCGGCGCCGGACGTGGTGCTCGTGGCGGGGGACATCTTCCATACCGTACGCCCCACGAACCCCGCGATCCTCGACTCGTTCAACCAGTTCCGGCGGTTGCACGAGGCGATGCCGCACGTCCCGATCATCGTGATCGCGGGAAACCACGATACCCCCCGCTCCGTCGAGACCGGGACGATCCTGACCCTGTTCGAGGCGCTTCCCAATATTCACGCCATCGTGCGCGGACCGACGCGACTGAGCTTCGAGGACCTGGATCTGTCAGTGCTCTGCGTACCCGACCAGGCCATCCGAGCATCGCCGCGGCCGGCCATGGAGCCCGAGCCCGGAACCAGGTGGAACGTCCTGGTGACGCATGGCGAGGTGGCCGGTGTGGTCCCCGGCGACCGCTCCTTCGTCGAATATGGTGGCGCCCTGGTCGAGCCCGGAGATTTGCATGCGGACGAGTGGAGCTACGTCGCCCTCGGGCATTACCACGTGGCGCAGCAAGTGACGCCCAACGCGTGGTATGCGGGTTCCCTGGAATACGTGAGTACGAATCCGTGGGGGGAGCTCGGGGAGGCGGCGCGGTTGGGATGGGGACACCCGAAGGGCTGGTTGCTGGCGACGCTGCGGGAGGGCAATGCGGCGGTGGAATTCATGCCCATCGAGATGGCACGACGCCACCTCGATCTGTCGCCCATCGACGGCCAGGGCTTGGAAGCGGCCGAGCTCGACGCGCTGATCACCCAGCGCGTCGACGGCATCGCCGACGGCGTCGATGACCAGGTCATCCGGCAGGTCGTCACGAACGTCACGCGCGGCGTCGCCCGCGAGCTGAACCACGCGGCCATTCGCGACCTCAAGGTGCGGGCGCTGCACTATCACCTGGATATTCGGCGTCCCGTGGTACATCAGGAGGTGGGTGTCGCCGCCCCGGGACAGCGCCGTACGCTCGATGAAACGGTGGCCGACTACCTCGCGAGACGGGAACTCACCCCCGGCGTCGAGCGTGATGCCCTGGTTGCCCTGGGAAAGCATTACCTGGAGCAGGTCGAGCGAGAGCAGGCCGAAGGCTAGATGCAACTGCACCGCCTGAAGCTCGTCAACTTCCGCCAGCATGCGGAGACGGAGATGAAGCTGGGTCCGGGGCTCACCGCGGTCGTCGGGCCCAATGGCTCCGGGAAAACCACGCTCATAGAGGCCATTGGGTGGGTGTTGTACGGCAACGTGGCGGCGCGCGGGAGCCGTGACTCGCTGCGGCGCCTCAGTGCCCCGGCGCGCGCCCCGGTCAGGGTGGAGTTGGACTTCGCGCTCGGGCCGCACGAGTACCGCATCACTCGCAGTCTCTACGGTGCGGAACTGTACCAGGACGGTGGCGAGGGGCCGGTGGCGAACAGCCACCAGGCCGTGTCGAGCAAGATCGAGCATCTCCTGGGAATGACCCATGACGAGTTCTTCAGCACGTATTTCACGGGACAGAAAGAACTTGCGGTCATGGCCTCCATGGGCCCCACCGAGCGCGCCAAGTTCCTGTCGCGCCTCTTGGGATACGAGAAGCTCCGACAGGCCCAGGGTCACCTGCGACAGCGTCGTTCCACGTTGCGGGCGGAGTTGTCGGGTCTGGAGCAGGGACTGGAGGGCCTCGAGGGACTGCAGCGGGAGCGGGCCGATGCGCGCGAGTCCCTGAAAGACGTGAAAACCCGAATGGTGGAAATCTCCGAGGAGATGGAGCGCGCCAAACGGGCTTCGCAGGATCTTGGTCCCATGTGGACCGAGATGAAGGCACTGCGCGAGGCGAATCTCGCGGCCGACGGTGAACGGCGCATCGCCGAACAAGCGGTTCTGCAGGCACGACGGGAGTTCGACCGGATCGATCGCCAGCTGGCGGACGCCTTGACGGCCAGAAACCAATTGGAGGAACTCCAGCCAGACCTGGATCGCGCCCAGGCGGTTCGCGCCGAACTCGAGCGGCTGGACCGCGAGGCCCAGGTCGCCGGCCGGCGGCGCTCGCTGTCGGGCCAGCTCACCGAGGTCAGGCAACAAACCGAACGGGTGCTGCAGCGCGTGGCCGCCATGGCCGACGTCGGCGCCGAACACGAGAACGCCAAGTCCGCGCTGGACAAGGCACGGGCGACCCTCGATGAGCTACGTCGGCACGAGGAGGCCAGGCACACGGCCTGGGTCAGCAATCGCCAGGACGCGGAAACCAAGCGGCTGGGCTTGCTCGACCAGTACAAGGATCTGGCCACGCACCGGAAGCGCATCCTCGAAGCCGGAGCGGATGGCCAGTGTCCGACGTGTGCGCGGCCGTTGGGCCCGGAGTACGAATCGGTGCTGGCGACCCTCGCTGCACAGCTCGAGGAAATCAAGTCCAACGGCAAGTTTTACAAGGCACGAGTCAAGCAGCTGGCGTCGGAGCCCGAGGAAGTGCAGGCGTCGCAACGGGAGCGCAAGACGGCGGGCAAGGAGCTGGAGGACCGGCTGCGGCGCACGGCCGAGTCCGATGCCAACGTGCGGCAACACCAGCAAGCCCAGTGCGATCTGGGCCGGCTGCAGGGACATTTGAGGGCCCTGGAAACCGAGCTCGCCGGTCTCTCAGACGAATACGATGCCGAGTTGCACGATTCGGTTCGCAAGGAGATGAAACGGCTCGAGCCCTCTGTCCAGGTGGCGGCCCAGCTTCACGTCAGGGCCGAGCACGCGGAGCGGCTCGTGACCGACGCGGAGCAGGCCGAGCAATCGTTGTCCGCGCGGGAGGAGCACCTCGAGCAATTGGCGGAGGCCATCGCCGCGTCGGGCTACACGGAAGACGGGTATGCCCAGGCGCGCAAGCAGCATGAATCCGCGGAGGCGGTGTTCCGGGACGTGGAGCTTCGCGCGGCCACGCTCAAGGGTGACGGGAGAGCTGCGGCGGCCGCGCTCGAGAGCGTCGAGCGCCGGATCGGGGAACGGGCCGAGCGGGCAACTCGCGCGGTTGCGGTACGGACGGATCTCACGTTGCACGACGAGCTCGACACGGCCTTGGAGGATCTCCGGGGTGAGTTGAACGCGAAGCTCCGGCCGGATCTGTCCGAACTGGCTTCGCGGTTCGTGGTCGATCTCACCGATGGCCGCTACCAAGAATTCGAATTGGATGAGCAATATCGCATCACCGTCCTGGAGGACGGGCTGCCGAAGCCGGTCATCTCCGGTGGCGAAGACGACGTGCTCAACCTGGCGCTTCGGCTGGCGATCAGCCAAATGGTTGCGGACCGGGCAGGGCAGCCGCTTTCTTTACTGGTTCTCGATGAGATTTTCGGTGGTCTCGACGACTCTCGACGACGGCTGGTAGTCGATCTCCTGCGGAGGCTGAGCGATCGCTTCCCGCAAGTGGTGCTCATCACCCACATCGAGTCCGTGAAGGAAGGCGCCGATCAAGTGTGGCGTGTGGCGCTCGATACGCGGGCCCAGGCCGCCGTCGTGACTGAGGAATCGTCCATGGAGCAACATGTCCCCGCGACCGTCTAAGGACTCGGTGTCCGGGCCGCACCGCGTGCAACTGGAGGACGTGCGGCAGCTCAACATGGTGTTCGCCGACTCGTTCACGGATCGGTATCGCCGCGACGGCATGATGGGAGTGCGTGTCCCGAGGCTGAATCCCGAAATCTGGCGATACGCCATTCGCGATGCCGGGGCGGGGGCCATGCTGTGGCGAGACCAGCAAGGTGACATTGTGGCGTTCAACATCGCGCACCATTCGGGTGCCGAGGGATGGATGGGTCCCCTGGCCGTCCGCCCGAGCCGGCAAGGTTCGGGGATCGGCACCGTCATCGTCGATACGGCGGCAACGTGGTTGCGCGACCAAGACGTCACGACCATCGGCCTGGAGACCATGCCCCGGACCGTGGACAATATCGGGTTCTACTCGCGCCTGGGGTTCGTGCCCGGCCACCTCACGGTGACCCTGACAGGGGAATCCCGGGCCTCCGACCGGCGGGTTGGCGTTCGCCTCAGCCAACTGAGCAGCAGCGAGCGCGATGCCATGACCCTGGCGTGTCGCGAGCGGCTGCAGTGCTCCGCGCCGGGATACGACTTCACCAGAGAACTCGAGTTGACCGCGGAGCTGGGTGTGGGCGACACCGTGGTGATCGACGACGGCAACGTGCGGGGGTTCGCGTTATGGCATTCCGAGGCGCTCGTAGAGTCGCGGCCGGCGGAGGATCTGCGTGTCCTCAAGATCTTCGCGGATTCCGGCGAGACCTTCGACCGGCTCGTGACGGCTCTCGAGGCGTGCGCATCGCAAGTGGGCCTGGGACGGTTGGCGATTCGCTGTCAAACCAGTTCGCCGGCGGCGTACACGTCGCTCATCGAGGCCGGGTACCGCGTGCGTTGGACCGATCTCCGGATGACGTTGGGCGGGTTTCCCGAGCCCGCCGTCGGGGATAGCGAAATCTTGTTGTCGAATTGGGAGATCTAGTCTCGCTTCTCCGAAGCGATCACGATGCCCATGCCGATCAATATCACCCCGGCGCCCAGCGGCAGATGTGCCCACCCGCTTTGCAGGGGGATGACGAACGCTACAATGATCCAGGTCACAACACAGGCCCCGCCCAAGATGGTATATTTCATTTCGCCTCGCTTGACGCTAGAAATGCCCCAGGGTATATTCGCGTCCGTTCTGATCGCCGGGGGGTGAAGAGCACAATTATTGAGCCAACAGGTCTGAAAACGCGCTCGATATTACGGCCGAAGTCATGCCCTGGAAGGGGAAGGCTGACGTCATGACGACAGCGCGGTATGTATGTTTTCGGGCTTCAATAATCCTCTTCGGCCCCACCCCCGGCTCAACCGGTGCATCTTCAGGATGCGCCGGTTTTCTTTGTCACCTTCCGTCCACGTCTTGACTCGAGCGCGTCGGGCAAAATAAGCTTCATGCGTACCATGGACCAGCCCCCCGCGAGGGCGGGATAAAGGAGTAGGAATGTCGCTTCGAGTCGCGCAGGGCCGCGACCAACCGGCCGCCGACGCGTCCGTCGGGGCCGACAGTGCTTCCCAGGGAGCAAGAGATCTGCCGGATCTCGTGCGGGCCATGTTGACCGCGTTGGGCGAAGATCCAACTCGTGAAGGCCTGCGCAGAACGCCGGAGCGTGTTGGAAAGTCCCTTGAATGGCTCACGCGTGGATATCGCCAGAGCGTGGCGGATGTGGTCGGCGACGGTGTGTTCGAAGGGAAACACGAGAGTATGGTCGTCGTCCGCGACATCGAGGTGTATTCCCTGTGTGAGCATCATATGCTGCCGTTCTTCGGAAGGGCTCACATCGCCTACTATCCGAACGGTCGTATCATAGGTTTGTCCAAGATCCCCCGGGTGCTAGACGTCTTTGCACGCCGCCTGCAAGTCCAGGAGCGGCTGACCGATCAAGTGGCGGACGCGCTGGTCGACGTGCTGGAGCCGGTTGGGGTCGGCGTGGTCATTGAGGCGTATCATCTTTGCATGATGATGCGGGGCGTCCAGAAACAGAACTCGAAGACGGTAACCAGTGCGCTCCGCGGCCTGTTTCGTGACGATGCCAAGGCCCGTGATGAGTTTCTCCGGCTGGCGCACGGAGGCCGCTGGTTGGACTAGATTCCCGCATCGTGGAGATCGGTGATCGACATACTTGAGGCCCTCCGGGACCTGCGCGGGATCACTGCGACTCCGGGACGAGGCTGTACCCGTCTCGCGTTCACCGAGCAAGAAGACCAAGCCCACGACTACATCTGGCAGCGATTGCAATCGATTCGCGGCCTTTCCCGAATCGACGACGCAGCCGGCAATATGTTCATCGTGCCCCAGGACGCCGTGTCCCAGGGGACGGCGGTCGTGTTGTTGGGAAGCCATCTCGACACGGTGATCGAGGGCGGATGGTTGGATGGGGCCCTCGGCGTCGTCGTGGCGACGCATGTCCTGGCGAGCCAGGCGGATGTCGGCGATGCCGGTTCCCACCTCGGACTCGTTGTCTTTCGTGACGAAGAAGGAGTGCGTTTCAACACGGGTCTCTTCGGCTCTATGGTGTTCGCGGGGCGGTGCACGGAGGCCAACCTCGACGCCGCGGATGCGGATGGTGTGCGCGTGCGCGACGTCGTTCCCGATCCCGCGGGGTGTTGGGACTACGAGCCCCCCGTGCGAGCCGCAGCGTTTCTGGAATGCCACATCGAACAGGGGGAACGCCTCACCACGAGCGGCAACCGGGTCGGCGTTGTGACCGGAATCGTAGGGATCCGCCGCCTTGAATTGGTGGGGACGGGCATGGCCAACCATGCAGGCACCACCGACATGCGACGACGTGTCGACGCCCTGGTGCCGGTGGCCGATGTGGTGGCACGTTTGCCCTCCCTGGTGGACGGGCTCGAGGATGCCGTGATCACCTGCGGACGTCTCGAGGTGACGCCGGGGGCGCCGAACGTGATACCCGGTCGGGTCTCGGCGATCGTGGAGATCCGCGCCAGCGAGCAAGACGCGATGGACGACATCGAGCGCAGGCTGGAGGCCTTGGTGGAATCCATGCGCGCCGCGGGCGCGCGCGGGCGCGCGACGGACCTGGAACTGCGTCCCGTGGTGTCGTGTGCGCCGATCCCCACCGACCCGCAGCTCGCCAGCCACCTCGCGGACATCCTCCGCGCCCGCGGGCTGGGACACGAACGACTCTTCTCCATGGCCGGCCACGACGCCCAGCACGCCGCGCGACGTTGCCCTGCCGGCATGTTTTTCATTCCCAGTGTGGACGGGATCAGCCACAACCCCGCGGAGAACTCGTCCGAATCCGACATCCTCCTGGCCAGCGACGTGATGTTGGCGTGGGCGGAGCGCTGCATCGCCGAAGGTACGTAGAACTCGCCGAGTTCCTCGGCACGGTTGGGCAGAAGGCGTGACGTGGCCGGCTACTCGTAGCAGGCGTTGATGCGATCTCTATAATGTTCTTCGATAACGTTACGTTTGATCTTCAGTGACGGCGTCAACATCCCGTTCTCTACGGTGAAATCTTCCTCGACGATCACGACCTTCTTGGGCATCTGGTAGCGAGCCAGATCGCGCAGCGTGACCATCACTTCCCTTTCCAGCTTCGCCGTGACGTCAGGGAGGTTGAGTATCTGATCCGGATCGGTGACGGAGAGTTTCCGCTTGTGTGCCCACTTGGCGAGGGCTTTGATTTCCGGAACGACGAGCACGATGGTGAACTTGCGTTTGTCACCGATAATCACCGCGTTCGAAACGAACGCGCTGCCCTTGACGCGGTTTTCGATCGGTTGGGGGGCGATGTTCTTGCCGCCGGCGGTCACGATGATGTCCTTCTTCCGGTCCGTGATTCGCAGGTAGCCGGCTTCGTCCAACTCTCCAATATCGCCGGTGTAGAACCAGCCGTCGCCGTCAATTGCTTTGGCCGTCTGCTCCGGTTTGTTGTAGTACCCGGACATCACGTTCGGACCCCGCGTGAGGATTTCCCCGTCCGGGGCGATACGGACCTCCTGGCCCGGAAGCGGGAGCCCCACTGTACCGATGCGCGGTGCATCCAGGGGAGTCACCGAGATCACGGGAGATGTTTCGGTGAGACCGTAGCCTTCGAGCACGGGCAGTCCGGCGGCGTAGAAGAATTTCGCAATCTCCGGTGACAAGGGCGCGCCGCCGGACACGAAGAAGCGCAACCGGTTGCCCGTGGCGGCCTTCAGTTTCGAGAACACCAATCGGTTGGCGAGGCTGTAGCTCAACGTCAGCCCGGCAGGCACCGGCTTCTTGGCGAGCTTCCGGTCGGCCCAGCGATCGGCGGTTCGGCGCGCCCACATGAAAATGCGTTTCTTCACGACTCCGCCCGACAGCGCCTTCTCCAAGACCCGCGCATACATTTTCTCGAACAGACGCGGTACCGCCAGAACGACCGTGGGCTTCACCTCCAGCAGATTGTGCTGGACGGCGTCCATGCCTTCCGAATAGTTGATCGTGACGCCCGCGTGCATCATCACATAGAAGCCGGCGTTGCGCTCGAAGCTATGTGACAACGGCAGCAGCGAGAGACACACGTCGTCGGGACCCACCGGCAGCACTTGCAGCGCCGCGAGCGCGTTGCTCGTGAGATTCCGGTGGGTGAGCATGACACCCTTTGGGTCGCCGGTGGTGCCCGACGTGTAGATCAGCGTGGCGAGGGCGTCGGGGGGAATGGCCAGGGCGTCGGCCTTGTAGGTGGGGTATTTGACCCCGACGGACGCCCCGATTTGCGAAAGCTGATCGAACGCCCTCGCATCGATTTCCGTATCCGGCGTGTCGAATATGATGACGTGTTCCAGCTGCGGCACCTGATCGCGAATTTCGGCGATCTTGTCGTATTGCACGCGGTTTTCGACGAAGATGGCCCGGGCTCCGGAATCGACGAGCAGGTACTTGATCTGGTGGGGCATCAGGCTCGAGTACACCGCAACGTCCGTGCACTGAATCGTGAGACATGCCAGGTCGGCGATCGCCCACTCGGGCCGGCTTTCCGAGAGGATCGCGACGCGGTCGCCGGGCCCAAGCCCGAGTTCCCGAAGCCCCAGGGCGGCATGCTGCACGCGGCGGGCCAGTTCTTGATGGGTGATGTCCCGCCATTGCCCGCCCTCCTTGTAGCGTAGCGCCGCCCGCTTGGTGCTGAAGTGGTCGATGGCGCCAAAAAAAAGTTGTGCGAGCGTTTCTGGGTTCTTCACGGACGGCTCCCGCGAGCACGACGACGCCACGCGGTCGACGAGAGAAGGAGGGCGCTCGAGTCCTGCACGACGGTGGTGGTGATCGGATTCGACCGCAGATCGGCCAGGCTGGCCTGCACTCGTCCGGCGCCTGGCCGCGTCCCTGCGAGGATTCCGGTGGTGGTGTCGAGCGTGAAGCCGATTTGCCCGGAATCCACGTCAACGATCCGCCACACGACCGCGATACTGTCGACGACTTCACCGGCCGCGTTCACGGCTCGCGCCACGAGTTGCACGGTGTCGCCCACCAGGATGGTTTGATCCGAGCTCTCGAGTTGCATGGCGACGATGCGGTCGAAGTCCGGCGATGCGAGCCCGCACCCGGCCGTGAGCACCGCGGCGGTCGCCATGGCGGCGGCGGTCGGGTTCAGGTGCCCCCCGGGTGCCCGAGTCCCACGAGAGTGTGTCGTGCGTGGTCGATCCATTGTTGCGCTTCGGCGTCCTTTGGAGGATTGGCGAGAAACGCCTTCAAGTGTACCGCCGCCGATGTGGACTCGCCTCGCCTGAGCAGCAGGAACGCCAGGCCGTAGTGCGCGCCCATTAGTTCGTGGTCGATCTCCAATGCCTTCTGATACGACCGAATGGCCTCCTCCTGCTGATCGGCCTTGGAGAACGCGATGGCGATGTTCTGGAGGATTCTGGGGTCGGACGGGTCATCGCGCAGCGCCAGCCGGTACGACGTGAGCGCGGCGTCGAAATCGCCCTGGCGCTCGAGGGCCAACGCCTCGTTCATGTAATCCAGGCGTTGCGGGCGAAGGTCCCGATCGCGGTGCTTGAGCAGACGCTTCCAAAAAAAATTCATGCTATACCTGCAGCAGTTCTCCGTAGTGCGTGCCCCTGGCCGACGCTTCGAACACCTCCTCGAGGGCGTTGGGCGACCCCGCGAGGAACCGGCATCGCGGATCGCCGCAGGTCAGACATTCCACCTGCATCACCGCCACGACGTTGCCCGCCAGCTGGGTCAAGAATGCGGCCAGCATGCCCGTGGTGAGATGGCACGACGGGGCGGCCGCGGTGCGGTCGTCCCCGACCTCGGCCCAGTCCGTGGTGTCGAACGCCAGGAGGGTTCCGAGTTGCCGTAGCGTGACGGAGCCCCACCCGGCCTGACCGAAGAATTCGGAGACCATGGGTCCGAGGTAGGACACGTCGAGCTCCGCGGGGTCGGCGACGCTGGTGCGCTGCTGGAGCCACTCCCTGAAGGCCTGGTACATCGCGGTGCCGGACGCATAGCCCGCTTCCTGGAGCAGAGGTGCCGCCTGATCGCCGAGCAGGCGGCGCAAGGAGAGAATCGTGGCCGACCCGATACTCAACACCCCGCTACCGTTCTGCGCCATGACTCACCGTTTCGTCGATGTTATTGAGGTAAAGCAACTTAGGTATCGTCTGCGATCCGACGCAAGAGCCCCGCCTCATCGAGCTGCGCCACCCCGAGGGACCGTGCTTTTTCGGCCTTGCTGCCCGGTGATTCCCCCACCACGAGGGCGGTGGTGTTCTTGGACAGAGAAGGGGAGACCCGCCCCCCAGCCTGCTCGATCAGTGCCTTGGCTTCGGCTCGTGAGAAATTGGGGAGCGTGCCGGTCAGCACGAACGTCTGGCCGATCAGCGTGCTCCCGGTCGCGGTCCCGGTCTCGGTTTCCTCCAGGGTGACTCCGCACGCCCGAAAACGCTCGATCAGCCCCCGGTTCTTCGGCTCGGCGAAGAAGCTCGCTACCGCTTGGGCGATCGTCGGGCCGATGCCATCGACGGCTGCGGTATCGTCCTCCGAGGCCGCCATCAGGGCGTCGATGGTGCGAAAGGATCGCGCCAGCGACTTGGCGCCCTCGGCGCCCACGTGGCGAATCCCGATCGCGAACAGGAGCCTGGACAGCGGCTGGGTCTTGGATGCGGCGATGGCGTCCACCAGCTGGCTCGCGGCCTTCTCGCCGAATCCCTCCAGGGCCTGGAGTCGATCGGGTGTCAACGCGTACAGGTCGCCGACGTCGGCGATGAGGCCCGCCTCGTGGAGCTGCATGACGCGCTGGTTACCGAGGCCGCGAATGTCCAACGCCCCGCGGGACGCGAAATGCGTGATTGCCTCGAGCAGCCGCCCCGGGCATGAAGCGTTGGGGCAATAGTGTGCCACCTCCCCTTCGGGACGTTCCACGGGGAAGTCGCAGGCGGGGCAGGTAGTGGGTGGAAGGTACGGCTCGGCGTCCGCCGGACGCCGCTCGTGGAGGGGACCGAGCACCTGCGGAATCACTTCTCCGGCCCGTGTGACCTCGACGAAGTCGCCGATCCGGATGTCCTTCGCCGCGATGAGATCCATGTTGTGCAATGTGGCCCGTGACACGGTGACCCCGCCGATTTCGACGGGCTCGAGCACGGCCCAGGGATTGAGGGCACCCGTGCGTCCGACGTTGATGCGGATGTCCAGGAGCTTGGTGACGGCCACCTCGGGAGCGAACTTGCGCGCGATGGCCCAGCGGGGCTCGCGACCGCCGATGGCACCGAGGGCCTCGTGGAGAGCCAGGCGATCGACTTTCACGACCACCCCGTCCGCCTCGAAGTCTATGGTGGGGATGAGCGCCTCGAACTCGGCGGCGGCCTTCTGCGCCTCTTCCAGCGACGCGACGTGCCTGCGGTGTGGCGCCACGCGAAAACCCCATGACTCCAGCTGGTCCAGGGCTTCGTGTTGCGTCGTGGTCGCGGGTAGGTCGTCGCTCTCGATGTGAAATGCGAAGAAACGCAGCCCACGCTCGCGGGTGATCTTGGGATCGAGTTGGCGCAGGCTCCCCGCGGCGGCGTTGCGCGGGTTGGCGAAGCGCTCCTCGCCCCGGGCGACCCGACGCTCGTTGAGGCGCGCGAAGTTACTCAACGGAAAGTAGATCTCGCCGCGGATCTCCATGACCGCCGGCGACCCTGTGCCTTCGAGCCGGAGAGGGATGTCGGGAATCGTCCGGAGGTTGGCCGTGATATTCTCGCCGACGACGCCGTTCCCCCGGGTCGCGCCAACGGTGAAGATGCCGTCCTCGTACGTCAAGTTGACGGCGGCCCCGTCGATCTTGAGCTCCAGCTGGTACCCCGCCTCGGCTACCTCCGGGACGAGTTTGGTGATCCGTAGCTCCCAGGCCGCCAGCTCGTCGTCGTCGAACGCGTTGGACAGCGACAGCATCGGTACACGGTGCCGGTGCTTGGTGAGCGCGGACGCCGGTTCTGCGCCGATCCGCAGGGTCGGAGAGTCCGCAGCACGCAATTCCGGATGCGCGCGCTCCAGCTGTTGCAGCTCGCGAAACAGGCGGTCCCACTCCGCGTCAGACATCTCCGGCTTGTCCAGGATGTAGTACGCGTAATTGGCCCGGCGGAGGAGGCTCACGAGCTGCACCGCGCGTCGACGAAGATCTTCGTCCGTGGTCATATCTTCTGGTTTGGAACTCAGCGACCCTTCCCCTCTTCGCGAACGACCGTCATCGCGACATCCGACAACTGGTCGACGTCGGTTGTGTTCGAGGTTCCGGCCATGTTGACTGCCCCCGATGAGTCCACGGTTCAGGAATTCTGGCGGCCTCGACGGAGCCCAGTCAAGACGCTATGATCCAATGTACCAACGATTTGTGGTGCGCCAAGCACACTGGGGGTGTCATGGTCCGCAGAATGTCCGTGGATGAGGAGGACGACGCATTGGACGCCGAATTCGAAGACGACGAGAGCCTCCAGGAAGAGGACGACGACTTCGAGGAGGTCGTGGTTCACAGTAACGGAGGGGGACTCCGTCTCTTTTTCGCCGGCATCATCATCGGCGGGCTGATGGGTGCCGGCATCGTATACCTCACCGCCCCGGCGCGCGGTGAGGTGACTCGCCGGCGCGTGAGACGCCGGATGCGCAAGGTGCAGGACGACGCGCGCGACCAGCTCGACGAGTGGCGCGACGATGCCCGCCGCAATCTCGACCGCCGCCGCAAACGCATCCGTCAGCGGCTCCGGAGGAGGAGGGGCTGAAGACCCTCATCGCCCGCAAGCGGGACGGCGCCAGTCTGAGCGCCGCAGAGTGGTCTCGCATCATCGCAGCGTACACCTCCGGGACGATCCCCGACTACCAGATGGCCGCGTTGTTGATGGCGGTGTTCGCGAATGGTCTCGAGCCGCACGAGTTCACGGCCCTCACGGACGCGATGCTCCAATCAGGGGCTCGTTTTCCCAAAGGCGGTCACCCACCCTGGATCGATAAGCATTCGACTGGCGGGGTGGGAGACAAGGTTTCCCTCGTGCTCGTTCCGCTGATGGCCAGCTGTGGCGTGCCCGTGCCCACGATGGCCGGCCGGGGTTTGGGGCACACCGGTGGCACCCTCGACAAGCTCGAAGCGATTCCCGGATTCAGTACGCAGCTTTCCATGGCGGCGGCCCGGGCGCAGATGGATCGCATTGGGGCCTTCTTCATGGGAGCGACGGCAGACATCGCGCCGGCGGATCGCAAGCTGTACGCCTTGCGTGACGCCACCGGCACCATCGAGTCCATTCCATTGATCGCGGCGAGCATCATGTCCAAGAAACTCGCCGAAGGCATTTCCGGCCTCGTGCTGGATGTGAAGTGGGGCAGCGGCTCGTTCCTACCCGAGACCGACCGCGCCATGGAGCTGGCCAAGATGATGATCGAGGTCGGCGAATCCCGGGGGTGTCGGTGTGTTGCCCTGTTGACTGCCATGGACCGGCCCCTCGGCCGGGCGTGCGGCAACGCGTTGGAGACGGCGGAAGCGATTGCAGCGTTGCGAGGAGAGGGCCCTGACGATCTGATGACGGTGACCTATGCCCTTGGTGCGGAAATGCTGTTGCTCGCCGGTGGTGCCGAGTCGGCCGCAGGGGCCCACCAGATCTTGCGCGAAGCCATCGGGTCGGGCCGCGCGGCGGAGAAGTTCCGCGAGATGGTCGATGCCCAGGGTGGTGATCCGCGCGTCGTTGACGATCCCGCCATACTGCCTCGGGCACCGGTCGAGAAAATCTTGGAGGCGAACATGGACGGCTACGTTCGGCAGGTCGAACCCCGGATCATCGGGCAGGCCATCGTGACCATGGGTGGCGGTCGGTCGGCAATGGACGACGCGATCGACCACGCCGCAGGAATGGTGCTTTCCGTGAAGCCGGGCGATGTGGTCGAGAAGGGACAACCGGTGGCACGGGTAGCCGGGCGAGACGTACCGACCGTGGAGCGGGGATTGACGGCCCTTGACCGGGCGCTGCGCATCGGCGGGGAGCGGCCGTCACTCACGGCCTTGATTTCTCACCGCGTCACAGCCGACGGCGTGGCCGTCGTCGATCACTGAGGAACCGGGTACCGCCCTTCGGCCACGGGTCACTTTCGCTCACCGCGCGGCTGCTTCGGGACTCCCGGCCCCCAGTCAGGGAACTCGTCGTCGGCGTCTTCCGGACTCACGGAGGCGTCGAGTTCTTGCATCTCCCGCTCGGCCGACTCGAGCTCCGCCGGGTCGACGGCGTGACGGGAGAGGCGGGAGCGTGCCGGGGCCAACAGAAGCCAGATCAAGACACCGGCGAAAGCGAACACCAGGAGGCCAACCACGATGTCACGCCGGCTGGCCGGCTTCGGTCCGGCTCCAAAATTCGGTCATGCAGCGGGCGATCTCGTCCCGGGCCTCCCGGAACGCGGCCAACTGCTCGGGCGCTGAGCCCCCGCGGCCGGCGGGGTCGGGCATCTCCCAACTGATTCGGCGCACGTGTGGTGGCGTCAGCGGGCACTCCTCTTCCGCGCAGAGGGTCACGATGACGTCCGCGTCGGCGAGGGGGGCTTGGTCGAAGCCCTTCGCCCGGTGCTTGCTGATGTCGATATCCATTTCGGCCATGACCCGGGTTGCGAGGGGATCCAGCGTCCCGGGGCGCGACCCGGCGCTGGAAACGATCCAATCCGCTGGAGCCGTCGCGCGCGCGATCCCCTCGGCCATCTGGCTCCGTGCCGAGTTCGCGACGCAAAGAAAAATGATGCGGTGCGGACGCGTCATGGCTCGTCGAGCTGATCGCTCGACCGGACGAGAACCAGAATGCCGGCCTGAGGCACGACGAGATAGCGTTCCTCTTCGAACGAGATCTCCACGGCGGCCTTCCGGAAGAAAATCGCGACGTCCCCCACCTTCGCCTGCATCGGCACGAATTTCGTGCCGCTCTTGGCGATTTGCCACGGCTCGTCATCGAGGGACGCCGGCTCGGCCATGGGCAGGCCCGGGCCCACCGCCACGATGCGGCCGGTCTGCACGGCCTGGCGGTCGATTGCGGTCGCCGGCAGATACAGGCCGACGCTCGTGCGATCCTCGCCATGCTCCGGCGCGACGAGAACGCGATCGCCCATGACCACGAGGTGTTTGGGGGGCTTGGCCATGTATAAAATTTGAACCTACTGCCGTCGAGGCGCCAGGCCCGGCTCGGGACATATTGGCTTTTTGCCGGTGGGATGGCAATTTGCGAGCTGCTTTGCGCGTTGTTCCATCGCTTCCGGTGAGGATGCCCACGCCGTGCTCAAAGCCCGAGACCGTCTCGACAAGTACCGTATCGATGGCCGCGTCGCCCAGGGGGGGTTTGCCGTCGTGTACCGCGCATTTGACACGATCGAGGGCATCCCGGTGGCCCTCAAGATTCCACATGCCCGGCTGATGACTCCGGAGACGCTCGACGACTTCAGGAGAGAAGTCCGCCTCACGGCGAGCCTGGATCACCCCAACATCCTGCACATGAAGAACGCCAGCTACATCGGTGATCTGTTCGTCATCGTGTATCCGCTGGGCGAATCCTCGCTGGCCGACCGCCTCAAACACCGGCTGGCGCCCCGGACGGCGCTGCAGCTCGCGGAGCAGTTGCTCGAGGCCGTCTCGTATGCCCACCAACGGAGCATCATTCATTGCGACATCAAGCCCGAAAACGTGATCCTCTTTCCGGGGAACCGGGTGCGCCTCACCGATTTCGGGATCGCCAAAGTGGCCCTGAAGACCCGCACCATCCTGGGCGGCGGGACCGGCTCGATCGGGTATGTGGCACCGGAGCAAGCGCATGGGAAACCGTCGCTCCGGTCGGATGTGTTCGCCCTGGGTCTGGTCTTGTACCGCATGTTCTCGGGGGAACTTCCCGAGTGGCCCTACGAGTGGCCACCGTGGGGTATCGAGAGACTGCGCCGGACGGTACACCCCGACTTCGTGAATTTGCTGCGCCGCGCCATGGAGGTCGATGAACGGGCTCGCTTCTCCAATGGCACACACATGCTGGCCGCGTTTCGGCGCATCAAGCAACGCACGCTCCGCCACGCCACGGCGCGACGTCGACGGTCCAAGGCTCCAAAGGCCAAGGGACAGTGGAAGAGCGTTCGCATGCGCGAGTTCCGCCGCCGGTACGGGCGAGCGCTCGAAACGCGCTCGACCTGCGGTCGGTGTAGCATGCCGGTGTCCGAAGCGATGCACCACTGCCCCTGGTGCGGGACGGTGCGCCGGGTCCTCAAGGGCGGATCGGCGTTTCCCGCGCGTTGTCGCCGCTGTCGTCGCGGTCTCAAACGGGACTGGCGGTTTTGTCCCTGGTGTTACGGGGGCCAGGTGCAGGAGCCGTCGACTCGCGCGTTCACGGACGTGCGGTATTCGCACCGGTGCCCCGGTTGCCGAGGGGACCTGATGCCGTTCATGCGTTACTGCCCGTGGTGCCGGACGAAGGTTCGCCGAAAATGGAGAGTGCCTGAGCAGGCCGAAAAATGCAGCAGGTGCGGCTGGGGCGTGGTGGCGGACTACTGGAGTCACTGCGCCTGGTGCGGCAAGAAAATCGGCAAGACATAATAAAACAGGCGGAGGAGTGCCCTCCGCCTGTTCGTTTGATCATGCCCCCGGCCGCTCAGCCGCCTTCAGGCGGCGAGGTGACGTTGGTTTCGTCTTTCGTGGTGTACTTGTCGAACCACTCCCGCAGATACAGCTGCGTCCGCAGGAAGTTTGAAGGCGTGCTGCTCGTCCCGTGCCATTCATTGTTGAACCGAATCATGGCGGTCGGTACCTTCAGATACCGCAGCGCCGTGTAGTACTCTTCGGTTTGTGGCATCGGCGTCCGCAGGTCGTTGACCCCGGTCATCAACATCGTCGGTGTCGTGACGTTGCCAACATACATCAGCGGCGAGCGCCGCAGGTGCTCACTGGGATCTTCCCACGGCAATTTGTCGAAGTTGCGGTACCACCCGGCCCCGTCGGTCGTCCCGACGAACGACATCCAATTGATGACCGGGCAGTTGGCCGACGCCGCGGCGAAACGATCGGTGTGCCCCACGACCCAGGAGGTGAGCACCCCGCCGCCGCTGCAGCCGTACACGAACATGTTGCGGTTATCGATGTAGCCCCGGTTGATGACCGTATCCACCCCGGCCATGAGATCGTCGAAGTCCTTGCCCGGATAGGCGCGCTTGATGGCGTTGCCGAACGGGCTGCCGTACCCGGAGCTTCCGCGCGGGTTGGTGTACAGCACCACGTAACCCTCGGCCGCGTGATTCTGCCGCCCAAAATTGAACGAGCTGTTGTACATGCCGTGCGGGCCGCCGTGAATCGACAGGATCAACGGATACTTCTTGGTGGGATCGAAGTCCGGCGGTTTGATGATCCATCCCTGAATCTGGTAGTCGTCCACCGACGTGTACCAGATCTCCTCCACCTCGCCCAGGGTGCGGCCGGCGAGGACGTCGGCATTCACCGCGGTGAGCTTGGTGACGTTCTCCGGGTTCCGCAGGTCGACGGTCACCACGTCGCCTGGCTCGTGGGCGCTGGTCACGGTGCCGACAGCCAGCAACCGGTCCGTCATGTTCGTAAACTGGAAGCGATGATCGCCCTCGGTCACTTGCCGGACGCCCCCATCTGCCGAGACGAAGTAGGTGTTGGTCGTTCCCTGGTTGTCGGACGTGAAATAGAGCCCGCTGTTGTCCGGGGCCCACGTGAGATTCCGCGCGCGGCGGTCGTGGTCGCCGGAGATCTCGCGGGGGTTCGAGCCGTCGATGCTCATCAGGTAGATGTCGCCCGCGATGAACGTGTCGTCCGAGAAATCGTATCCGCTGTAGGCGACGAGGCGGCCGTTGGGCGATACGACCGGGCTACCGTCGGGACCGTGGCGTGTCGTGAGGGTGCGGATCTCCTTGGTTCCGACGTTCACGGCGTACACCTCCGACTCACGCCAGATGTGCTCGGCCCCCTCGACCCGGTTCGACGAGAAGAGGATCTCGCGGCTGTCCGGGGTCCAGCCCGTGCCGTTGTGATTCCAGTCGCCGTCGGTGAGCTGGCGGGCGGTACCGCCATCAGCCGGCACGACGAAGAGGTGGCGGTAGCCGTCGTCGATGAAGCCGACCCGGTCGCGCCGGTAGGTGAGCCGGGTGACCACCTTGGGCTCGTCGGTCCACTTCGCGCCGCTCGGACGTCCCGGCAGCGACACCCGCCAGGGAGAGGGCGAGGGCACGGACATCGTGAAGGCGATCCGCTCGCCGTCGGGCGCCCAGGAGACGTTGCTCGGCGATTCCTGGAGATGGGTGATCTGGGTCTCGGCCCCCTCGGCGTCCATCCAGCGGACGAAGATCTGGCTGCCGCTCGGCTCGCCCTGACGCATGAACGCGATCCGGTCGCCGTCGGCTGACCATTGCGGAGAGGATCCCTCGGTGAGATGGCGGTTGCGGCTGCCATCGGCGTTCATGATCCAGAGAGACGATTGCCAGCGGTCGTTCACCTTGTCGATCCATCGGCGGGTATACACGATTTGCCGGCCATCCGGCGAGATCTGGGGGGCACGCACCTGCTCCCAATCCAGATAGAGATCGAGGGTCAGGTGGTCGTCGGCCCCTTGAGCGGCCATCGGCTCGGTGGCGGCGATGAACACGACGGTAGCTGCGAGAAACGAGGCGGCACGGTACATGGGAATCCTCCGAGGGAGTTCGACAGATCCAAACTGGGGTTTCCGACCGCCGCCGGGAAGGCCCTGGAGAGTTGGCATCCCTGCTGGGCCCGGGGTGGCTTGACTGTCCCTGCCACGACGATCAACCTATCTGGCATCTCGTTGCGGCAAGGTCTCATGGTTCCGATTTCTTCCGTCAGAGTGGCAGCGATCGTCTGCGTTCTCACCGTCGCGGCCTGCGTGCCCGACGGGGCCGAGATCGACCTCTTGTTCCAGTCCCCGAGTGCGTGGATCGATCTGTCTCATCCGTTCGATGCGGAGACGATCTACTGGCCGACCGCCGAGGCGTTCCGCCTCGACACCGTGGCCGACGGGATCACCGAAGGAGGCTACTACTACGCCGCCTACAACTTTACCGCCGCCGAGCACGGAGGTACCCACCTCGACGCGCCAGCCCATTTCGCCGAGGGGCGCGACACCCCGGCCCAGATTCCCCTGGCGCGGCTGATCGGCCCGGCAGTAGTCGTTGACGTTTCGGACAAGGCGTCGGCTGATCAGGACTATCTAGTGAGCGTCGCCGATTTCACGGCGTTCGAGGCGGCGCACGGCCCCATCGGTGACGGCGTCATTCTACTCCTGAGGACGGGCTGGGGCCGGCGTTGGCCCGACGCCGAGGCCTACCTCGGCACGGCGCTGCGCGGTCCCGACGCGGTGCCGCTGCTGCACTTTCCGGGACTCGCCCCCGAGGCGGCCCGATGGCTCGTGGACAACCGCTCCATCGGTGCGATCGGCATCGATACGCCGAGTATCGACTTCGGCCAATCCACCATGTTCGAGACCCACCAGATCCTCTACGGCGAGAACATTCCCGGCTTCGAGAACGTCGCCAACCTGGAGGCGATGCCCGAGACGGGCGGGTATGTGGTGGCTTTGCCGATGAAGATCGCTGGTGGGAGCGGAGGGCCGTTGCGGATGGTAGGAGTGGTGCCGGGGCGGTAGGGCGAGGCGGCTCGTCCCTACTCGGCGTATTCCCTGATGACGGCCAGGGGCGGCTTCTTCAAGACGTCGCGTCCATTGAAGACCCCGACCACCGCCGTCAGCGTCACGACTCCGACCCACAGCCCGGCCAGCGCCACCGCCGGCATGTGAAACTCCAGCTCGAACACGAAACGCACGAGTCCCCAGGCCGCGAGGCCGGCGAGGAGAATGCCGGTCACCCCGGCCAGGGAACCCAGTGCGGCGTATTCGGTCAAGAGGATCTGGCCGAGTTGTTTGCGGCTCGCGCCCAGGGTCTTCAGCAGCACCCCTTCGCGCACGCGGTGGAAGCGCGACGTGGCGATCGCCCCGAGAAGCACCACGATGCCGCTGGCGATGCTGAACAACGCCATGAACCGAATCGCCAGGGTGACCTTGTCGATGATGCTGCTCAGGGCTTGCTGGAGCAACGCCAGGTCGGCGACGGAGACGTTGGGGAAATCGCGGACGAGATCGCGTTGAAAGGCGGCGCGGCGGCCGGCGTCTGCAATGCGCGTGAATGCGATGATGGTCGGTGGCGCGTCGGCCAATGCGCGAGGCTCGAAGACGAAGAAGAAATTCAACTCGAACCGTGCCCAGTTGACCCGCCGTAGGCTGGTGATCTCGGTTTCGATGGGGACGCCTTGGACGTCCCACACGATACGGTCGCCGAGACCGACCCGCAGTTCGTCGGCCAGGTCTTGTTCGATGGACACTTGCGGGACGGTTCCCGTCCCGGCGGTGGAGTCGCTCCACCAGGCTCCGGCGACCACCTCCTCGGTGGCCACCAACGTGTCGCGGTATGTGTGGCGGTATTCGCGCCGCAAAGCCCACCGGGAGATGTGTGGGCCCACCGAATCGGCCATGAGTTCCTCCACCGTCCGGCCGTTGATGCTGCCAATGCGAGCAGGTATCAATGGGGTGAGTGTCAGTGCCGGTACACCGTGTTGGTCCAGCAGGGAGGAGACACCCTCGCGTTGATCTTCCTGAATATCAAAAAGGAAGAGGTTCGGTGCGTCGGCCGCCGTATTGATGTTGAACGGCTCGAGGATGTTGCGTTGCACCAGGTAGATGGTCGCGATGAGAAAGACGCCGAAGCCGAGGGAGATGGTGACGGCCGCGGTCTGGTTCTGCGGCCGGAAGAGGTTGGCGACGCCTTGCCGGATGACATAGCTGGCCTTGCGGGGAAAGTAGCGCCGCGTCATGCGCATCAGCAGGTGTGCGGTGAGGCTCAGCAGGATGCCGGTGAAGATGATGGCGCCGGCATACGAGAGCCCCATGCCCACGAACGGCGCCTGCCAGACGCTAATGAGCACGACGCTCACGACGAGGGCGCCGCTCGTGACCGTGCGCCAAATCAGCGGGCGCCGCGCCAGCTTGCCCGCTTCTCGGCGCAGCGCCCGCAGCGGGGGCACGTCGCGCACGGCGATGAGCGGAAGCAGCGCGAACACCGTCGCGACCCACACGCCTATCACCAAGCCCGCGCCGATCGCCAACCAGTCCAATGACACGGCCACGTCCAGCGGCAGGAAATCGCCGAGGACACTCGGAAGGACCGCCTGCACGCCCACTCCCAGCACCACGCCGCCGGCCGCCCCCAGGAGGCCGAGCGCCGCCGCTTGCACGAGGTAGGCGGCGAACACCGTGCCTTGCGTCGCGCCGAGGCATCGCAGCACGGCGATCGTGTCCAGCTTCTCCTTGATGAACACCTGAATCGCGCTCGCCACCCCGACCCCGCCGAGTAGCAGGGCCGTGAGGCCGATCAGTCCCAGGAAGCGCGTCATGTTCCCGAGCGCGTCCGTCAGATCCTCGACCTGCTCGGCCACGGTATCGTAGCCGACTTGGTTGTCCTCCAATAATTGGTTGTGCCGGTTGAGAAAGCCTTGCAAGTCGGCGTTGTCATCGATCTGCAGGTAGGCCTGGTATCGAACCAGGCTGCCGAACTGGACGAGCCCGGTCGCCTCCAGATCCGCCCCGGAGATGAACACGCGCGGGCCGATTGCGCTTTGAAAGCTCACCTCGCCAGATGACGTGGTGATGACGCCGGCAATGACGAACAACGACCGTCCGAGCTGGATGGTATCACCCACTTCGATGCCTAGTTGAATAGTCACTCCTGCGTCGACGACCGCGAGACTTCCGTCGTGGAGGCGTCCCCACGCCTCTTGCGGGTCGGTGCCGATCTCGCCGTAGTAGGGAAAGCCCCCCTCCAGCGCGCGCAGTTGGACCAGCCTACTCAGCTCGGTGCGGGGGGACCGGGCCATCGACGGCATTCGCGTCACATAGGACACCGGCACACCGGCGGCGGCGGCGGAGTCCAGCACGGCTTGCACAGGGTCGGGGAATTGTCGGCGGCTGTGCAGCTCGAGGTCCGCACCGAGAATTCCACGTGATTCGGATTGGATCGCGACGATGATGTTGCTGCGAAATGAATTGATGGCGACCAGCGCCGCCACGCCCAGCGTGATGGCCCCCATGTAGAAACCGATGCGGCGGAAGCTCGATCGACCCTCGCGGCGCGCGTGCCGCAATGCGAAGCGCAGATTCATGCCGACTCGTTCATCCGATCTTCGACCACCACACCACCGCTCAGGCGGATGATGCGATTGGCCCGGGCGGCGAGCTCCGGGTCGTGGGTGACCAGCACCAGCGTGGTCTCGACGTCGCGGTTGAGCTCGACCATGAGGTCGATGATGGTGCGGCCTGTGTCTGCGTCGAGGTTTCCGGTGGGTTCGTCGGCAAACAGAATCTTGGGGCGGTTGGCGAACGCCCGGGCCAGCGCGACGCGTTGTTGTTCCCCGCCTGAGAGCTGACTCGGGTAATGGTCCACGCGATCACGCAAGCCGACCCGGGTGAGCAGTGCCATCGCCCGCGCTTGGGATTCGGCACCGTTGGAGCGGGATCCGTCCAGGAGCTCGAACGGCACGAGGACGTTCTCCAACGCGGTGAGCGTGGGGATCAGGTGAAACGACTGGAACACGAACCCTACCCGCTCGGCCCGGAACCTGGCCCGCTGGTCTTCGGTCAGTCCGGCGAGATCGACGCCGTCCAGCGAAACGGATCCGGCGCTGGCACGATCCAACCCGGCGAGCAGCCCGAGCAAGGTAGTCTTGCCGCTGCCCGACGGACCGACGATGGCTACGAACCCACGGGGTTCGATGGTAAGATTGATGTCCTGGAGCACGGTGAGCGGGCGACCGCCGCTCGAATATGTTTGTCCCAAACCCTTGGCGATGATCATCATGGGTCGAAAGATAGCTGGAAGCGCATTTGTCGCCCTCGTGGTCGCCTGTGGTTCCGCCCAGGAGGCCCCGGAGCGCCCGCCGCTGGACCGCCGGGCCGACACCGCAGCCGGCACAGACGTCCCGGCGATTGTGTTCCTCGGGACTAGCCTCACCGCGGGATTGGGAGTGGGGGAGGACGCGGCGTTTCCGGCTCTCATCCAGGACACCGTCGATGCGCTGGGGTTAGGGCTTCGGGTGGTGAATGCCGGCATCAACGGCGAAACCTCGGCCGGGGGCCGCAGGCGCATCGATTGGCTCCTGCGGCAGCCCGTCGCGGTGTTGGTGATCGAGCTGGGGGCAAACGACGGGTTAAGGGGCCTGGACGTCAGAGCGATGCGCGCCAACCTGCAGGGCATCATCGATCGCACGCGGTCCGTCCGCCCCGAGGCCCGCATCGTCCTGGTGGGCATGCGGGCGCCTCCGAATCTCGGCATGATCTACACCGAGGCGTTCGAACGGGTGTTCCGGGAGCTGGCCGCGGACAACGAGCTCGCGCTGGTTCCGTTTCTGCTGGACGGCGTGGGGGGGAACCCCAAGCTCAATCAGCCGGACGGCATCCATCCCACCGTCGAGGGGCATCGTATTGTGGCGCGCAACGTGTGGCGGGCTCTGGCGGACGTCGCACGCGAGGTGGTGGCAGACGCCACCTCGGGCGGCTCGTAACGTCAAGTCTTCCTGTCATCCTTGCGCCGGATCGGCGGGCAGGCAGATTCCACCCGCGTCATCAGCCAGAAGGAGCGACATGCGACTAGCGAGAGTGCTGTTCCCGGTCGTCGTGGCCGGGGTCGTGTCCGTACCGTTGTCTGCCCGGCAGCGGGATTTTTCAGCCGTCGAGATCGAAACCCAGCGGGTGGCCGAAGGCGTGTACATGCTGACGGGATCGGGAGGGAACATCGGGCTCTCGATAGGTGAGGACGGGCCCTTCGTCATCGACGATCAATTCGCGCCGCTCACGGAGAAGATCCAGGCTGCCATCGCCGAGTTGACATCAGGTGTGGTGCGTTTCGTCCTCAACACCCATTGGCACGGCGATCACACCGGCGGGAACGAGAACTTCGGCAAGGCCGGTGCCATGATCGTGGCACACGAGAATGTGCGCAAGCGCATGAATCCCGAGGAGTTTCGGGAGGTCATGGGCAACACCAATCAGGCACCCCCCGACGCGCTGCCCGTCGTCACGTTCACCGATGCGGTGAACCTGTACTGGAACGGTGACAACATCCGCGTGTTCCACGTGGACCCCGCCCACACCGACGGCGACGCGATCGTGTACTTCACGAACGCCAACACGTTCCACATGGGCGACACGTTTTTCCAGGGCCGCTATCCGTTCATCGACGTGAACAGCGGTGGCCATGTCGACGGCGTGATTGCCGCGGCCGACCGCGTCCTCAGCATGGTCGACTCGAACAGCAAGATCATCCCGGGTCACGGCGCGCTGTCCGGACCCGACGATCTCCGCGACTACCGCAACATGCTCATCACCGTGCGGGACCGTATCCGCGTCATGGTCAACGAGGGACTCACGGCCGACCAGATCGTCGCCGCGACGCCCACTGCGGATCTCGACGACACGTGGGGATCCAGCCCCGACAGGTTCGTACGGAATGTCGCGCTGAGTCTAGGCGCGCAGGAGGCCCCCGGCCCCACCATTCCCGGTATTCAGTAGTCAGTACTCAGTGCTCAGTGGCCCCTGCCCAGCTCGGCACTGGGTACTGAGCACTGTCCACTGGGCAAGCAGTTGAAGGGGGAAGCAAGGAACCCCCCTCGCATCCCTCCAACCTTCGATTATTTATCAACCATATGGTTGAATATTCTCACGAAGCCCTGGACGGCATATTCCACGCCCTGGCCGATCCCACCCGTCGCTCGATTCTCGGGCGGCTCACCGAGGGGCCGGCCACCGTCTCCGAACTCGCCGACCCCATCGAGATGTCGCTGAACGGGGTCTCCAAGCACATCATCGTGTTGGAGCGGGCCGGACTGCTGCGTCGCCGTGTTGAGGGAAGGATCCACCGCTGTTTCCTGAACGCCGAGCCCCTGTCGGCAGCGGCGGCGTGGGTGGACCACTACCGCCGCTTCTGGGAGGCGCGGCTCGATTCCCTCGAGGCGTGGTTGATCGCATCACAGGGCAAACACCCAACAGGAGGAGCACGTCATGGCTGACACGGCTACCAAGGGATTCGAGCTGACCATCACCTAGCTGTTGGCACGCTGCTGACCCTGAAACACGAGAAGCTGCCGACCGAGCAGTCCGCCCAGAAACACCAGGGCGGTTGGACGGCCATCGCGGAGAATCTGGCGAAGGTCCTTCAACACCAGCGTGATCGCTGACTTCGGTCGAGGAAAGCAGTGTCTGAAAACAGGCGGCCGGCGGCCGTCCTCCCACCGCCGCCGCCGCCGGCCACTCCTGCAACTCCTTTCCAGTTCAGTACTTGCTCATAGCATCGGGGTCCCGCAAATTCCCCAGCATGAAGACACACACGCTTGCGATCGGAATCTTGTGCGTCGCGTCCACCTCGCTTGCGGCGCAGGCGGACGATGGCCATCTCGAGCGCGCCAGGCGGATACTCGCAGAGACGCCCCTCATCGACGGCCACAACGATCTGCCGTGGGCGATCCGGGAATTCGAGGTGGCGCCCCGGGACGTCGGCGCCTACGACATCAGCGGAACCCCCCCGGGGCACACCGATCTCGAGCGGCTCGGCCGGGGCATGGTCGGGGCGCAGTTCTGGTCGGTGTACATCCCGGCCGATTACGCGGATTCCGGATTCGCCCGGGTGCAGCTGGAGCAGATCGACATCGCCCGGCAGTACATCGCCAAGTACAGCGGCAGCTTCGAGATGGCGCGTGGGGCATCGGATGTCGAGCGGATCTTTGGGAGCGGGAAAATCGCCTCGATGCTCGGCGTGGAGGGCGGTCACGCCATCGAGAATTCGCTCGGCGTGTTGCGCGCGTACTATGACTTGGGCGTGCGGTATATGACGCTCACACACGGTGGCACCATCGGCTGGGCGGACTCCGCCACCGATGAGCCGCGGCACGGGGGTCTCACGCGGTTCGGCGAGGAGGTCGTTCGCGAGATGAATCGCCTGGGGATGCTGGTCGACCTCTCCCACGTGTCGCCGGGCACCATGAGTGACGCGCTCAACGTTGCCGAGGCCCCGGTGATCTACTCGCATTCCTCGGCGCGCGCGCTCGTCGATCATCCGCGCAACGTGCCGGATTCGATTCTCCAGCGGCTTCCGGCGAACGGCGGCGTCGTGATGGTGACGTTCGTGCCGAGTTTCGTGTATCCGGGCGGTGAGGGGGCCAACCTGTCCCACGTCGCCGATCACATCGAACACATTCACCGTGTCGCGGGTCCGGATCACGTGGCCATCGGCGCGGACTTCGACGGGATCTCCGCGGTCGTCGAGGGCCTGGAAGACACCTCGACGTATCCGGCGCTCTTCGCGGAGCTGTCGCGCCGGGGATGGAGCGATGAGGATCTCCGTAAGTTGGCGGGCGAAAACGTCCTCCGCGTCATGCGGGAGGCAGAGCGCACCGCGCGGCGGCTGCAACGTGAGCGACCCCCTTCGACCAGGACCATCGAGGAACTCGACGGCTCCGTGATGTAACGCCCATGATGGATGATTACCTGGGACGCCTGCGGGAGGCTCTGTCAGACCGGTATTCCATCGAGCGCGAAATTGGTCGAGGTGGCATGGCAACCGTGTACCTCGCCGAGGAGCACCATCCGCGCCGCAAGGTTGCCGTCAAGCTGTTGACGCCGGACATCTCGACTCGGGTTCTCCGCGAGCGCTTCCTGCGCGAGGTCAATCTCGCTTCGACTCTCATGCATCCGCACATCGTGCCCGTCTTCGCCGCCGGCGAAGCGGACGACATGCTGTATTTCGTCATGCCGTACATCGAGGGCGAGTCGCTGGCGCACCGTCTGGGCAAAGGTCCCGTTCCCCTGGGCGAGGCCGTGTCGATCACCCGCGAGGTCGCCGGCGCGTTGAACTACGCCCACGGGCTCGGGGTGGTGCACCGCGACATCAAGCCCGCGAACATCTTGCTCACGAAGGATCATGCCATTGTCGCCGACTTTGGAATAGCCCGGGCCCTCGGTGTGGCTGGGGGCGAGAGTCTGACGCAGGCCGGACTGGCTATCGGCACGCCGGCATACATGAGTCCCGAACAGGCGGCGGGCCTGCGCGACCTCGACGGGCGCACCGACATTTACGCCCTGGGGACGGTGCTGCTGGAGATGCTGGGCGGCGTGCCCCGCGGCAACCAAACGCCCGAAGAGCGGGTGGCCTCCGTGCGAAGCTCGATCCGCGCCATGACGGCCACGCACGTGACGCGGCAAGGGGTGGAATCCGTCATCGCCAAGGCGATCGCCGTCGATCCCATCGACCGGTACAAGACGGCCCAGGAGTTTCGCCTGGCGTTGGAGGATCCCGATCAAGTGGGATCGCTTGCCGCGCCGCACAAGCGGGCGGTGGGCATCGGGGCGACCGTCGGGGGCCTGGCCGTTCTGGCGGCGCTCATCGGGGGATTGTTCCTTCCCGAAAGGGGCGGCGCCGCCACGCCCGAGCGGGTCGTGGTGGCGTTGTTCGAGAATCAGACCGGTGATCCGGGCCTGGCGCACATCGGGTGGATGGCGTCCGATTGGATCACGCAGGGGCTCGCCCAAACCGGCGTGCTCGACGTCGCGGTGGCCCGCGAGGGATTGACCGCCGCCGCCGGCGGGACGCAATCCGAAGACACGCGTTTGCGCGCGTTGGCCGCCGAAACGGAATCGCAGATCGTGGTCTCGGGCGCGTACTACCGCCAGGGAGATTCGCTGCGGTTTCTGGCGCGCATTACCGATCCGGCACAGGGAGTCGTCCTGCTATCCGTGAGCCCGGTGGCCGCCCCGCTCGACGATCCCCTGGTCGGCGTCGAAGTCTTGCGCCAACGCGTCATGGGTGCGTTGGCCACCATCGTGGACAACCGGCTCAGGGCATCGGCGCGGGCGTTCAGCCAGCCGCCGCGCTACGATGCCTACCGCGAATACGTCCAGGGCATGACCGAGTTCATGCGGATCAATCAGCCCAGCGCAATTCGGCATTTCCTCCGGGCCGCGGAGCTGGATTCGACGTTAGCCTCCGCCACGATCTTCGCGGCCTTTGTGTACGGCACGATGGCTTTGTGGACCCAGGCCGACTCGCTGGCCCGCATCGTCGAGCGGTCTAGTGACGAACTGGCGCCGTTGGATCGATCGCAGCTCGACTGGGTGCTGGCCATCGCCGGGGGCGACGTGGACGGCGGGCTCGTCGCGATGCGGGCGGCGGCCGAGATCAGTGGAGCGGAATCGCACATCATGTTGGCGATCACCGCTGGCTGGGCCCGGCGTCCGCAGGAGGCGTTGGACGCGCTTCGAGAGGTCGATCCAGAACGGGGATTCGCCCGGGACTTTATCCTCTACTGGAATTTCGTCGCCGACGCGCTGCACGCTCTGGGCCGGCATCGGGAAGAACTCGCGCAGGCGCGCGAGGGCCGGCGCCGACTCCCGGACAAGCGCAATGTCCTGATGAGCGAGATGCGTGCGCTGGCCACCATGGGAGATTCCTCGATATTGGATAGCCTGTGGGATCTCTACGATGCGTTGCCGCCGCAACCGCAGTTCGCGTTGTTCACCGGTGACGTGATGCGTTTGGCGGCGTTGGAGGCGCGAGCACATGGTCACGAGATGCTTGCCGAGGCCACTCTGGAGCGCGCGTTGCAGTGGTATCGGGCGTTGCCCGCGAATACGCTGCAACAGGAGGGCTATCGGTACGGATATGCCCGTGTATTGTATGCGACCGGGGCGTATCAGGACGCCAAGGCGTTGTTCGGTGAACTCGCGCGTCTGCAGCCCGACAGCGTGGGGTATCTCGGCTACGTTGCCGCCGCCGCCGCCCGGCTCGGCGATCGGAACGAGGCGATCCGAATCTCCGAGGAGCTGCGCCAGAGCGAACGGCCCTCCAGTCATGGGGCGGTCGTCTTCTGGCGTGCGCGCATCGCGTCCACCCTCGGCGACCATCCCGGGGCCATGGGATACCTGCGTCAGTCCGTCGTGCAAGGGCGCCGGTTCCAAGGTGACGAGCACTTCATGACAGACTTGCAGGACATGAGAGACTATCCGCCTTTCGTCCAGTGGCTGAGGCCACGAGGTTGAGGAGGTCCAAGTGAAATTACGATCAATTGTGATGACGAGTCTGCTGATCGTGCCGACGGCGTGCGCCACTGGTGGAACGGCGACCAGAGAAGAGCCTGTCGAACGCCGGCACGACTACACGCTCGAAGTACGCAACCAAAACTTCAATGCCGTCACGGTTTACCTATACCGCCGTGGCGCGCGGACCCGCCTGGGCATGGTCGACGGCAAGACGACGCGAACCTACATGTTCGACTTTGGCGCGACCGAAGTCCGTATCTTGATGAGCTTCCTTGCGGGCGGGTGCATCTTGACCGAAGAAATGGGGCTGGTCGAGGGTGACGATCTGCTTCTCATCGTACAGGCCTCGGACGATCGTCGGGCGTCACGAGAGCGGTGTCAGGGGTAGCGGTGGGAATGGGGTGATCGGTCGGGTCTGGCGGATCTCACCGTGTGCCGAGGGGTATTGCTGGCAGACGGAGATCTTGTATCCCTCCAAAAGGAGAGCTCCAATGAGTGCTTGGCCTGCGAGGCTCGCCCCCGGAGTCTTGATGCTCGCCTCGGCGTGTGCCGGCGGGGCCGCGAACAGCCAGCCCGCATTGGGCCCCGTGCCTCCGCTGTCCGTGGAGGTGCAGAACCAAAACCACAATGCGATTACGGTCTACGCCTTCCGCGGTGGTTTTCGCGATCGGCTCGGGTACGTCGAGGCGACCAACACGCGGACGTTCACGTTCACCTGGCCGATGAACAACGACATTCGTTTTCTCATCAATTTCCTGGCTCAGGGCTGCATCATATCCGAACCGATGCCGGTCTTCGAGGGGGATGAGCTCTTGCTGATCGTCAGGTCCATTGATGACGATGGCGCGAACCCCGATACGTGTCGCTCGCGGGGGTGAGTGGCTCCCCTGACCACTCTCAGATCCACCGACGCACCGTAGCCTGGTACGCCCGGTACTCATCGCCGAATTTCTCGGTGAGATACCGTTCCTCTGGAGCGATCACTCCGAACCGGATGATCGCCACCGCCAGCGGCAACGTGAGTAGCACCCAGCTCGTGCCAAACCAGATGCCCACGCCCGTGTGGACGATGGCGAACGCCACGTAGATCGGGTTCCGGCTCCAATGGAACGGCCCGGACCGGATGAGGGCGGTCGTGGGACGCCGTGGGTCGGGGTGTGTGCCGTACCGTACGAATTCGATTATGCTGCGCGCGCTCAATCCCAGTCCGAGGATGACGACGGCGATCCCCGCCAGGTTTTGCAACGGAAACAGCGTCAATGGAAATCTCCAAAACGAATCCAGGACGAATCCTGCGGCGATCATCCCGAGGTAGATGAGGGGTGGTGGGGCGATGACGTTGGGTGTGTCGCGTGAGGGGTCGCGCAAGAGGCCTCGAGTGTCGGTTACTGCCATGCCGTGCCGAGGTTAGAAGCTACCGGACTTGGGCCGAGAGGGGGAGCACCGCATGAACCGTCCATCCAAGATCGTTTGTGTCGGTCGCAATTACGTGGCGCACGCCCGCGAGCTGGGGAACGAGGTGCCGGAGCGTCCGCTGCTGTTTCTCAAGCCGCCGTCGTCCGTCATCGCCGATGGTGATGCCATCGAATTGCCGCGTGCGTCGCAACAGGTGGAGCATGAAGGTGAGATCGGGGTCGTCATCGGCCGCAGCATGCGCAATGTCGATCCGGCCTCTGCGCTCGATCACGTGGGGGGCATCACGTGTGTCAACGACGTCACGGCCCGAGACCTCCAGCGGAGTGACGGTCAGTGGACCCGGGCCAAAGGCTTCGACACGTTCTGTCCCATGGGACCCACCGTCGTGCCGTTGGACCGGCTGCTACCGATCGAGCAGCTCGAAGTGTTTTGCCGCGTGAATGGGGAAGAACGTCAGCACGGGGTCGCGCGGGACATGGCGTTCGGCATTCCAGAGATCCTGTCGTACATATCGCGGGTGATGACCCTGGAGCCCGGTGACCTGGTTGCCACGGGGACGCCTGCGGGGGTCGGGCCCCTTGTTCCGGGAGATGTGGTGGAGGTGGAGATACCGGGGGTTGGAAAGATCACCAATCCGGTGAGGAGCTGAGCGCATGGGGGATGGAGGCCATTCTGCCCCGTCCCCCATGCGCCACTCCCTTATTGGAACTGTCCGTTGGCCTCGGGCTCGAACTCGGCCTGGAACACGTCCTCGATGGATGTCTCGAAGAGGTGCGCGATCCGGAAGGCCAGCGGCAGGCTAGGGTGATACTTCCCCCGTTCCAGCGCGTTGACCGTCTGCCGTGACACCTGGAGCCGGCGGGCCAGTTCGGCCTGAGACCATTCGTGGCCCCGGCGCAGGGAGCGGAGGCGGTTCTTCATTTTGGATCCATTGGTACCGTTTCGGTAGGGGTCCAGCTGGTGCAGCGGAGGCGAACTCACAACCGGGGCCATAGACACTCTCCAGTGTAAAGGGTCCTTGTCATGCCGGGAAAGACCCGGCAGCAATTCAGTGTTCCTTTAATATCAGGAACCCCACGGCCGAGAGCTTGGTTCCATTTTCCTGATTCCGATCCCGGCGCGAAAGTTGCCGGAGTCCATCGTGGACCGCCGCGCGCCCTATTCGTCCCGATGGGTAGAGCGGATTGGTGGGCCATGGTTATTTTCCTTCGAGCCATCGCATCGCCGGTATCCCCAGGAGTAAGAACGGATGAACGCTGCTGATCTCGCATCCACCGCGCAGGCGATCGTCGCGCCAGGCAAGGGTATTCTGGCCGCGGACGAGAGCCACCCCACCATCGAGAAGCGCTTCAAGGGCATCGGCACCCCCTCCACGGAAGACAATCGTCGGGCGTATCGGCAGCTCCTCTTCACCACCGAGGGCATGGAGCAGTTCATCAGCGGGGTGATTCTGTTCGACGAAACCCTTCGCCAGCAGGCGGACGACGGCACCCCGCTCGGGGAGGTGCTGTCGAACCGCGGCGTCATTCCCGGCATCAAGGTCGACAAGGGAGCCAAGGCCTTGGCCGGGCATGCCGGGGAGAAGGTCACCGAGGGACTCGACGGACTCAGGGATCGCCTCGCCGAGTATCGTGGTTTGGGGGCCCGGTTCGCGAAATGGCGGGCCGTGATCACGATCGGCGACGGAATCCCGAGCCGGGCCTGCATCGCGGCCAACGCCCATGCGCTGGCGCGCTACGCGGCGCTCTGTCAGGAAGCGGGCTTGGTGCCCATCGTGGAGCCCGAGGTCCTGATGGACGGCGATCATACTTTCGAGCGGTGCGAGGAGGTGACCGTCGACACCTTGACCGCCGTTTATGCCGAGTTGCACGGTCAGGGGGTGGCGCTGGAGGGCACCCTGCTCAAGCCGAACATGGTTGTCTCCGGAAAAACCTGCCCGGCACAGGCGAGCGTGGCGGAGGTAGCCGCCGTCACGGTTCGCACGCTGAGGCGAACGGTGCCCTCTGCCGTGCCGGGCATCGTGTTCCTTTCGGGAGGTCAGAGCCCGGAGCTCGCGACCGCGCACCTCAATGCCATGAATTTGTTGGGGGACCACCCCTGGGAACTCAGTTTCTCGTACGGTCGCGCGTTGCAGGAACACGCCCTCAAGGCGTGGGGTGGAAAAGCGGCGAATGTTGCCGCGGCGCAACAAGCCTTCCATCATCGCGCGCACTGCAACGGTGCGGCGAGGAGCGGCGGCTACTCGAGCGAGATGGAGCGGTCCGCGCCGGATCTCGCCCCCGCCGCGCACGGCTGAGGACCGGGGTCAGCCAAGTCCGTCGTCGTGCGTCGCCGGGCCGTCCGCCGGGTCTTCGATCGCAGGTATCAGGACGAGAAACGACGTGCCCCGCTCGGGGAACGTGTCGATGCGTATCACCCCTTTGTGCCCTCGCACTATGCCCATCGCCGCCGCAAGCCCCAACCCGCGCCCCGCGGCCTTGGTCGTGAAGAACGGATCGAACACGCGGGCCTTCGTCTCCCTGTCCATGCCGCATCCGTTGTCCAACACTTCGAGGTACACGTACCTCCCGGGTGAGACGTCCTGGGACAAGTAGGTCCCCGCCAGGTACGAACGGTTGGCCCACCTCACGCCGGTCCGGACGGTCATGATGCCGTTTGCATCGCCGATGGCTTCTGAGGCGTTCATCGTGAGGTGATTGATGAGCTGCCGGAACTTGGTGGCGTCGGCGTCGATCATGGGGAGATCGGTGCCGAGATCGTATCGCAATTCGACATTGGCGGCTTTGGAAACCTCGATCACGTGCACCATGTCGAGCACAACGTCGTTGAGGTCAAGCGGTGCGGTCTCGACCTCGGTATCACCGGAATAGGCGAGGAGTTGATTCGTCAGGTCGGACAACTTGATGGCGTCACGTTCCAGCGCGGCAGCGTGTTCGTGCAGGGTGGTAGCCTCCGGCGGCACGTTGCTCAAGACCAACCGCGCATTTCCCAAAATGCCCTGCAAGACGTGGCTCAGATCGTGGGCGACGCCCCCTGCGAGCACCCCGAGGCTCTCGAGTTTTTGTGATTGGCGCACCTGGACCTCCAGACGTTCGCGCTGGGCCTCGGTGCGTTTGGATTCGGTGAGGTCTTCGCACGTCGTGACGATGCCCAGGGGACGGCCATGGGCGTCTTGCACGACATCGGACATGAGGGACACCGGGAAGAGACTCCCGTCCTTCCGCACGTTCATGCTTTCCCGCTGCCAGCTCTTCATGCGTCCGAGCTGGCCCGCCGACAGGGATCGGCGGTAGCCCGGCAAACAGAAGATGCTCACGTCCTCGCCGACCAGTTCATCCACGGCATGGCCGTGCATGCGAGCATCTGCCGTATTCGTGTAGACGATCTTGCCGGTGATGTCGGTTATGGTCACGCCGAGTTGCATCGTCTCCACGGCCTTCTGGAGCCGGAGCAGGGTCTCTTGCACCTGGCGGGCGTCCTGCTGGCGGGGGCGCGTTCGTTCCTTGGTGTTCTTCGTGGATTTGGGGGTCACCTCGTACTCGCCGGTCTCGAGTGGCCTGAACCTATCAGCGGTGACCACGGGCGTCCAGCACGCTTCGTGCCAAGGACGACACTCTTGACATGATGTTATACAAACATAATATTTAGGCATTACTAATTACCAAGGTTTCTTCAGCTTCTTCATAAATAATTGAAATAGAACAGCTTATGAGCACTCAGAAGTGTCTGGCAATGGTATTGGCCGCGGCGACACTGGTGGGAGCCACCGCGTGCGATTTTCTTTTGACGGGCCCGCCGGCCGATGCGGATCTGTTCGATGCCCCCATTCCGGGTCTCACCCCCGAGGAAGAACGGGTGTTCGCCAGGGGCGACGCCGGCTTCGGGCAAAGATTCTCTCCCCGCGAGGGGCTCGGCCCGATTTTCAACGCGGCGTCCTGCGCCAGTTGTCACAGCGGCGACGGCCGTGGCCGGCCGGAGAACGTGCTGACGCGCATCAGCATCGGCACCGATCCCGCCATCTCCCTCGGCGGGCCCCAGATCCAGGACAAGGCGACCCCCGGAGCACGCCCCGAATCGGTTCCGGGAGGCGTGGATGTGTCCCGTCGACTTCCACCCCCGGTATTCGGCGTGGGGTTCATCGAGGCCATTCCCGTCGCCGACATTCTCGCCAACGCAGATCCCTCGGACGGCGACGGCGACGGCATTTCGGGCCGCCCCAACTGGGTCACCCCCGCCGATTTCGTACCGCTCGACGAGCCCGGCGGCGGCGCAGGACCGCAGTTGGGCCGGTTCAGCCGGAAGGGGCAGGTGAGCAGTCTACTCCAGCAAATCTCCGAGGCGTACCATCAGGACATGGGCATCACCACCGATTTCCTGCCGGTTGAGAACGTCAATCCCCAGTTTGGCAGCCTCACCCAATCGGCGGATCCCGCGCCCGATCCGGAGGTGCCAGCTGCCACGGTGCGCGCCGTCGTCGACTACGTGCGCATGCTCGCTGCTCCCGCCCCCGGCGAAGACACGCCGACCCGCCAGCGCGGTGACGAAGTGTTCAGGCAGATCGGGTGCGAGGACTGTCATGTGCGCGAATTCCGAACCGGTGCCAGCAGCGTCGCCGCGTTGGCCAACCAGCGCGTGGTGCTGTACTCCGATTTGCTCCTGCACGACATGGGTGACGCCCTGGCCGACAACCGCCCGGACGGAAGCGCCACCGGCCGCGAATGGAAGACCCCGCCGCTCTGGGGACTTCGCATTGCCCGGGACTTCCTGAACGGCGAGCTCTTTCTGCTCCACGATGGTCGGGCTACCGCCGTGGCCGAGGCCATCGAGCTGCACGGTGGCGAGGCGGCAGCGTCGCGAGATGCGTTTGTCGGACTGAACGACGCGGATCGCGAAGCGTTGCTGGATTTCGTACGGTCGCGCTGAGCGGTCATGGATCGACGCGAATTCGTCGGCGTCGCCGCCTCGGGGTGGCTCGGTGCATGCGCATCGCTGATGACCACGACCGTCATACCGGTCGATGGGACGGTACGGTTGCGGGTCCGCAATCATCCGAACCTCGACCGTCCGGGCGGTTACCTCAAGATTCAGCCGGCCGACTCGAACAGGGTGTTGTACGTGTTGGCGCTGGACTCGAACGAGTACGCCGTTGTTTCGCCCATTTGCAAGCACCTCGGTTGCACGGTCGATATCGACGGACCGCGGCTGCTGTGTCCTTGTCACGGATCGATGTACGCCCGCGACGGGGGTGTGCTGCGCGGCCCAACCGAGGCCCCGCTCGATCGGTTTCCCGCAACGCTGTCGTCCGACGGCGTGTTGACGATTTCCTTGCAAGGCCCCCGCTCATGAAAATCTTCGTTCTCGGACTCCTTTTCTTGACCCTGCTGTCGGGCGTTCCGGTGGCGGGCAGTGCCCAGGTGCAGGACACGCTGCCGGAGCGTCCCTTCGTGCGCGGCGGTGTGTACGACCGGCCGTATCTCACCACGTTGCTGGGTCGCACCGCCATCGGCGGCTACGCGGAAATGCATGCCCGGTGGGAGCGGGTTGACGGCCTCACGGAAGAGCGCGGTTTTGAGCTTAAGCGCTGGAATCTGTTCACGGCCACCGAGGTGAGCGATTTCATTCGCATCAGCGCCGAGATCGAGTTCGAGGATGGCGGCCAGGAAATCACGGTGGAGTTCGCCGCGATCGACTTCCGCATCGCACCGTCGTTCACGGTGCGCGGCGGGATGCTGCTCTCACCCATCGGCCGGTTCAACCTGGCTCACGACAGCCCGATGAACGAGTTTACCGACCGGCCGCTGGTGTCCAGGGAACTCCTCGGGACCGCGCTGTCCGAACCGGGGCTGGGCGTGCTGGGCACCGTGCCGTTGCAGGGCAGCGGGCGCATCACATACGAGGTGTACGCGGTCAACGGATTCCACGACGGCCTCGTCGATGATTCCCCGGACGGCACGCGTGTTCCTCTGGGCCGGGGCAACTTCGAAGACAACAACAACGTTCCCGCGATCGTGGGCCGGGTGGCGTGGAGCCCGAGCCTCAATCTCGCGATTGGCCTCTCGGCGCACCACGGCGCCTACAATGTCTTCAACGAGGAGGGCCTGGCGGTCGACCAGCGGCGGGACCTCACCATGGCCGCCGTCGATCTCGAGGCCGTGTTCAGCGGATTTCGCATGACCGGCGAGGGGGCGCTGATTGGGATCGACATCTCCGAAGACTTGACGGGAGTGTATGCCTCGAAGCAGCACGGCTTCTATTTCGAAATCCTGCGCGACTTCGGGCGTGGTTGGATCGAGACGATGCCGGCCTCGTTCTTCTCGGCGGGAATACGTCTCGACCTGATCGATCTCGATGCCGACCTCCCCGGCGACAACACTCGACAGGTCACACTGGGCGCAAACTTTCGCCCCACCCAGGACACCGTCTTCAAATTCAACTATGTGCGCGGAACCTCACGGGACCGGTTCAACAACCCCGCGGATCATGGCGCGCTCTTGTTCTCGATTGCGACCTACTTTTGAGTGAAAGCGCGCCGATTCTAAAACCCCAACCTTGCCAGCCCTGACTCGAAGTTGTAGTTTTGCTGTCACTATAGTGGCAATCACTCTAGTGACAACAGGACAGCCCGATGCCCCGACCCGACCCGCACGCCCTGCTTCCAATCACAAATCTCTCGTTCCACATTCTGCTCGCGCTGGGCGACGGTAAGTCACACGGCTACGCCATCGGCAAGGACGTGGAGGCTCGCTCCCACGGCCGGTTGAACCCCGCGACCGGGAGTCTCTACCAGGCTCTTCGCCGGCTCGCCGACGATGGCCTGATCGACGAGACCGCTGGGCCGGCGGGCGGTGACGCGCGTCGGCAGTACTTCCGGCTCACGACCTTTGGCAAGCGGGTCGCGGCGCTCGAAGGGGCGCGGTTGCAAGAGCTCATTCGCGCCGCCCGGGCCAAACAGCTCATGCCGGAGGCTTGACCGTGGAATCGCCGCGATTCCGAGCGCTCTCCCAGGGACTGTACCGGCTGGCGCTCCGGTGTTATCCGGCCGCCTTTCGCGCCGCCTACGGCACCGGCATGCTTCAGACGTTTGCCGAGCGGCGGCGTGACGTGGCGTGGGCCAGAGTGCCGGTGTTCTTGCTGCGCGAACTGGTCAGTGTGGCCGCGACCGGGCTCCGGTTCCGCCTTACAACGGCACCGGGACACGCGCCGCCGCCGCCGGCGAAACGCAAGTCCGGCGTCTTGTTCGGCGCGCGCCTGGATCTCGAGTTTGCGTTCCGCACGCTCGGCCGAAATCCGGGGTTCACCCTCGTCACGGTGCTGACCCTTGCGCTCGGGATCGGGGCCAACACCGCGATCTTCACCATCGTCAACAGCGTGTTGTTGCGCCCCCTCGGGTACGAGGAGCCCGACCGGCTGGTGACGCTCTGGGAAACCCGCCGGGCTGTAATGTTCGGTGTCCCGTCCTATCCGAACTTCGTGGATTGGCGCGACCAGGCCGATGGCTTCGAGGAGATGGCGTTTGCGCGGGCTCGCGTGCTCCAGCGGAAGACCCCCGAGGGCGCCGAGCGTCTCGTCGCCGCGTTGGTCACCGAAGACTTCTTCTCTGTGCTGCAAGGCCGCACGGCGTTGGGGCGCACGTTCGTTCCCGAGGAGGAGCAACCCGGCGCCGCGCACGCGATGGTGCTCGCATACGGCCACTGGGTCCGCCGGTTCGGCGCCGACCCCGCGGTCATCGGCGAGACACTGGATTTCGAAAACGGTGCCTACACAGTCGTTGGCGTGATGGACAGCAGCTTCGGGTACCTCACCGAGTGGGCCGACGGATGGACGCCGTTTGCCGCGCATCTCTCCAGCGAACAAGGTGTGCTGAACCGGGACTATCGGGCGGACAACCGCGTGATCGCCCGACTGAACCCCGGTGTCCGCATGCCACAGGCGCAAGCGCAGCTGGACGCCATTGCAACGCGGCTCGCGGCCGCGTATCCGGCATCGAACACCGACACGGGAATTCAAATGACGCTGCTGCGCGACCGGATTCTCGGAGACGTGCGGCCCGGTTTGCTCGTGTTGATGGCCGCCGTGGGCATGGTGCTGCTCATAGCGTGCGCCAATGTGGCGAACCTGGTGTTGGCTCGTGTCATCGGCCGGACGCGCGAGTTCGCGGTCCGCGGTGCGTTGGGCGCGGGTACGACTCGTCTCGTGCGCCAGCTATTGACGGAGAGCTTGGTCCTGGCGGCGATCGGGGCGATCCTGGGGTTCGTGTTGGCGCGGGTGGGGATCGCGTATCTGGCGGCGTCTCCCCCCGGCAACCTGCCTCGGGCCTTCGAAATCCGGCTCGACCTCACCGTGTTGGCCTTCACCGCCGGCGTCACGGTGGTCACTACCCTACTGTTCGGTCTCGTCCCCGCGATGCAAGCCGTGTGTTCCGACCTCGCCACCGCGCTCAAGGACGGAATCCACGGGTCCGCCGGCCGCCGGCGGGAACGGTTGCGCTCGGGCTTCATCGTCTCGCAGATCGCGATCGCATCCTTGTTGCTCATCGGCGCCGGCCTGCTGCTCGAAAGTTTCCAACAGTTGCGCAGGGTGGACGGAGGCTTTAACCGCGATCACCTCCTCGTCTTGCAAATCGACCCGCCGCGCTCGCGATACGACGATGCGACGCGGCGCTCGAACCTGTACGACCGAATGCGGGACGCCGTCGGGGGTCTCCCGGGCGTGTCCTCCGCCGCGGTGGTCAGTCATCAGCCGCTGGTGGGTGGGTGGATTCCCACACCGCTGGAGATTCCCGGACGCACGGACACGAGCGAGCTGTGGGCCGTGTTTCGGCCCGCCTCGCTCGACTACTTTGCCACCATGGAGATCCCGGTGGTTCGCGGGCGCGATTTCCAGGCGGGGGACATGTATCCGTCGAGCCCCGCCCTCATCGTGAATCAGCGGTTGGCGGATCTGTTGTGGCCCGAAAACGATCCGCTCGGCCAGCCGCTCACCATCTTCAAGCAAAATCCGGACGCGCCAGACTATGGAGAACCTATCGCCGGTAGTGTCGTCGGCGTCGTGGGGAACGTGCGCCTCCGCCTGGCCGACGGCCGCAACGTGCCCATCGTGTATCTCCCCCAGGACGTGCATCCGTGGCGGACCTCGGCGCTCGTGGCGCGCGTGGAGCACGAAACACCCGAGACGATGGCCGCTGTTCGGCGCACGGTGCTGGCCATCGACGGCGACATGGAGGTCGGTCGTCTGTCATCGATGGACAACATGGTCCTCGACCGCCTTTCACGGGAACGCTTCCTGACGAACCTGGTCGGTGCTTTCGCCTTCGCCGCGCTCCTGCTGGCCGGTGTGGGCATCTACAGCGTCATTTCGTACGTCGTCAGTCAACGCACCGGCGAAATCGGCATCCGGATGGCGCTCGGGGCCCGCTCCGGCGATGTCTTGAAGCTGGTACTGGGCCGGGGCTTCATGCTGGCCGTGCTCGGAGCGGGCGTGGGCCTCGTGGCGGCGCTCGGGCTCACGCGGCTGATGGGCAGTCTCCTGTTCGGCGTCGATCCGGCCGATCCGATGACGTTCGGCCGCGTCACGGGTGTGTTGCTCTTGGTCGCACTCGTGGCCACCCTCGTGCCGGCGCGCCGGGCCGCCAAGGTCGCGCCCATTATCGCGTTGCGTCAGGACTGACGCGCGCAGTACCCCGGGCGCGATGCTAGATTCCCAGTAGGCTGCCGAAAATATGGGGGCGACTCACCGCGTCGCCCCTACAGCTTCGGGAATCTAGCCGCCCCCACTCGCGCGACGGCGCAGGGGCGAGGGATGCCTCGCCCCTACAAATGAACCATCCAATCTGCGATCTCGAATCACGAATCCAGAATCTAGAATCCAATGACCGACACTGCCCCGCCCAAGCACACAAATTCGCTCGTGAATGAAACGAGCCCGTATCTCCTGCAACACGCCCACAACCCCGTCGATTGGTATCCCTGGGGTCCGGAGGCCCTCGAGAAAGCCCGGAGCGACGATCGTGTCATTCTGCTCTCCATCGGTTACTCCGCGTGTCACTGGTGCCACGTCATGGAACGGGAGTCGTTCGAGAACGAGTCGATCGCCGCGGTGATGAACCAACACTTCGTGAACATCAAGGTCGACCGCGAGGAGCGGCCGGACATCGACGACATCTACATGGCCGCGACGCTGGCGATGAACCAGGGCCAAGGCGGGTGGCCCATGACGGTGTTCCTCACGCCCGACCTCGAACCGATCTTCGCCGGGACATACTTCCCACCCGAAGACACGCCCGGCCGTCCCGGTTTTCCCACTCTGCTGAAGCACATCGCCGACGCCTGGGAGCAAGACCGCGACGACATGAAGAGTGCCGCGGTGCGTTTCGTCGAACAGCTCCGAGAGCGCCGGCAGGAAGACTCAACGCTCTCCGTGGGCGAGGAGGTGCTCCGCACGGCGTTACAACAGTATGGGGCCGAGTTCGACGCCACATTCGGCGGGTTCGGGCCGGCGCCGAAGTTCCCGTCGGCGACGTCGATCTCTCTTCTCCTGGGCCTGCATCGGCGACTCGGCGATGAACATGCTCTCCTGATGGCCCGCAAGACCCTGGACGCCATGGCACGTGGCGGGATGTACGACCAGATCGGCGGCGGCTTTTCGCGCTACTCGACGGATCGCCAGTGGCTCGTGCCGCATTTCGAGAAAATGCTCTATGACAATGCCCTGCTGGCCGTGGTCTACATAGAGGCGTACCAGGTCACCGGCGACTGGTTCTATCGACGTATCGCGACGGAGATCCTGGACTACGTGATCCGGGAGATGACGGCGCCGGAGGGTGGCTTCTACTCCGCGACGGATGCCGACTCCGAGGGGGAGGAGGGGAAGTTCTTCGTGTGGACGCCGGAAGAGATCGGGGCAGTCATCGGAGTGGAAGATGCGTTGATTTTCAACGCCTACTACGACATCACCGACTCGGGGAACTGGGAGGGGAAGAACATCCCCAACACACCGCGCACGGTGAGCGATGTCGCGAAGCAATTCAACCGTGATCCGGACTCGTTACAAGAGCAGCTCGACGAGCTTCGACGCGCCGTCTACGACGCGCGATTGCAGCGGGTCAAACCGGGACTGGACGACAAGATCATCACGGCCTGGAACGGGATGATGATTCGTGCGTTTGCGACCGGGCATCGCGTGCTCGGCGACACGCGCTATCTCGACACCGCACGGCGCGCGGCGGACTTCCTGCTCACGACACTCTCCACGGACGACGGCCGGTTGCTGCGCGCCTATCGAAGCGGCAAGGCCCATCTGAACGCGTACCTCGAAGACCATGCGTTCCTGAGCGAGGCGCTGGTGGATCTGTATGAAACCTCCGGCGACGCACGGTACCTGCGGCATGCGGAGCGCCTTCTCGAGATCGTTGTCCGCGATTTTCACGATCCCGACAGCGGGTCGCTTTTCAATACCGGGTCGGACCATGAGCAACTCCTGCTGCGACACCGGGAGGGCGCCGACGGGGCGACGCCGTCGGGCAATGCCGTCGCGGCGTCGGCACTGGAGCGCTGTGCACATCACTTGGGACGCGACGATTTTCGCGCGGCGGCTATCCGCGGCATTCGCGCGTATGGCAGCATGATCGCACGACACCCGCGCGGGTTCGCCAAGAGTCTCCAGGTGGTCGACCGTTTGCTCGAGGGTCCGGTGGAGCTGGCTTTGGTGGGTGAGGCCGGATCGGCGGACCTAGAGGCCCTTCGGCGCGAGGTGGCCCGCCACTTCTTGCCGAACTCCATTCAGTCCATCGTCCACCCCGGCAGGGATGATGGCCATGCCGATCTTCCCCTGACGCGAGGCAAGTCCTCGGTCGGCGGACGGGCCGCGCTGTACGTCTGCCACGACTTCGTTTGTAAGGCGCCCGTCACCGATCCATCCGAGGCCGCGGACATGCTCGAGAATCTCACGGGCCACGGCTCCGCCAGGATGATTTCCGCGCGTCTCGAGGGATGCGCAACCGAGAAGGGGACGGCCCGGTACGCGTCCCGCTTGGCTGCCACGGGATACACTGCGTTTGGAACCACGCGACTGACCGCGAGCCTCGTGGGATTCGGAACCTATCGGGTGACTGACGGGATTTCGGAGCACCGCGAAGCGCTGACGAGAGCGCTCTTGGCTGGGGCCAATCTCATCGACACGGCGGCCACCTATATGGACGGGGGCAGCGAACGGCTCGTCGGCAGCGTGCTCCGGGAATTGATCGAAGGGGGCGACCTGTCTCGAGACGAGGTCATCGTCATCTCCAAGATCGGCTATGTGCAGGGACGAAACCACGCGCTCGCCGCCCAACGGGAACAAGACGGCAAGGCATTCGCCGAGATGGTCAAGATTCGGGATGGAATGTGGCACTGCATCCACCCCGAGTTCCTGGAAGATCAGTTCCAGCGTTCGCTCGATCGGCTGGAGTTGGACACGTTGGATGCGTGCCTGCTGCACAATCCGGAATATTTTCTGGCCATGGCCTCCGCCAGCGGCCAGTCGCTCGTAAAGGCGCGTGATGAGTTCTACCGCCGCGTCTCGGCCGCGTTCGAGTTTTTCGAAAGCCAGGTGGCGGCCGGTCGGCTTCGCTGGTACGGCGTGTCGTCCAATACGATTGTGGCGCCTGCGACCGCGGTGGATGCGGTGGCGGTTTCCAGGCTGATCGACGCGGCGCAGCGCGTGGCCGGCGACGAGCACTTCTTCAAGGTGCTTCAGCTTCCCCTCAACCTCTACGAGTCCGGCGCCGTGTTCGAGAGGAACAACGGGCCCGGGCGGGCGCAGACCGCTTTGGACGCGGCGGGCGAGGCCCGACTGGCCGTGCTGGCCAACCGCCCGCTGAATGCCTCTTCCGGGCGAACCATGCTACGGTTGGCGGACGTGCCGGTGGTGGACGCCGACGACGGGTGGGAAGAACAGCGCGATCGGGTGGCGCGGCTGGAAGAGGAGTTCCGGAACACCATCGCCCCCCACGTCGATGCGCCTCCCGACGGCCTGGCACCGAACCAGTACTTCGGTTGGGCCGCCCAACTCTCGACCATACAATCCCAGCGGCCGAGTTTCGAGCAATGGGCCCAAGTGGAGGGGCAGATGAGCTACACGGTAGGACGCATTGCAGCGTCACTCGATGAGACCCTCGTGAACGATGTGGCCGGCCGATGGGCCGAGTGGCGGAGCCGGTATTTCGGCGAGCTCAACAAATTGGTGCACGCCATGCGCGCCGCCGCGGCGAACGCGGCCCGCAAGGGAAGTGAAGCAGTCTCAGCGCGGATCGATCCGCTCATCGCCCCGAATCGTCGAGACCAAACCCTGTCGCGCAAGGCGCTGTGGACCGTGGCCAGTACCCCGGGGATCACCTGCGTCCTGAACGGGATGCGCACCGTCCAATACGTCGAGGATGCGCTGGGAATCATCGCGTGGGAGCCGGCAGAGCGCGTGGAGGAGATCTACCAGGCGTTTCGATAGCCCCCTTCCCGCCCGCATCGCTGGGCCAGGTCTCCCAGCACGCACGGCCCTGGGTTTCGCATCGGGGCACCGCCCCGGTAACTTGGCTCCATGTTTCGCCAGCTCGACCCTGCCGAGATCGTCAAGACCACAGGGCGCCTGGTGGAACGGATCGTCAACCGGTTCCCCGAATCGGGGCTCGCCGGCGTGGGACGGGAGCTGGTGGCGGTGGGCAAGGAGGCCGTGCAGGGCGCGTCCGATCTGGGGAAGCCGATTTGTCCGTTGCGCGTCGCCGTGTGGGTGGTGATTGTCGTGTTCGCCATCCTGCCGTTCATCTTGCTGGCCACGCTCAACCTCAGCACGGGGTTCGAGACCCTCGGTGATTTCATCCAGACGCTGGAAGCCGGGGTGAACGACATCGGGTTTGCCGGCATCGGCATCTTCTTCCTGGTGACCCTGGAGGGCCGCATCAAACGGCGCCGGGCGCTGTCGGCGATCCGGGACCTCAGAAGCATCGCCCACATCATCGACATGCATCAGCTCACCAAGGATCCCGAGCTCGTCTTGTCCGGCGCGGCCGGATCCACCCTGGCCGGCCCGATCCTGAGCCGCTTCGAGCTTGCCAAGTACCTGAACTACTCGAGCGAGATGCTGTCACTGGCGAGCAAGGTCGCCGCGTTGTACGTACAGCACTTCGACGACCGTGTCGTGCTGGAGGCCGTCAATGAAGTGGAGGGATTGACCACCGGGCTTTCCCGCAAGGTCTGGCAGAAAATCATGATTCTCGATACGGTGAGCGCGAGACGGGATCAACCAGAGGAGTTGTGAAGATCCACACGCGACCGATGACCGAATCGGACTGGCCAGCCGTGGGGGAGATCTATGCCCAAGGGATTGCCACCGGCGAGGCGACCTTCGAAACCGAGATTCCCGAATGGAGCGCCTGGGATCGGTCGCATCTGCCCCGGTGTCGGCTCGTGGCCGAATCCGCGGACGGCATCGTCGGATGGGCCGCCCTGAGTCCCGTGTCGTCGCGCTGTGTGTATGGCGGCGTGGCCGAGGTGAGCGTGTACACCGCCGAGCGGGTGCGGGGCCGGGGTGTGGGGCGGGCATTGTTGACGGCGCTCGTGGAGGAATCCGAGCGCGAGGGGTTCTGGTCGCTCAGGGCCGGCATGTTTCCGTCCAATGTCGGGAGTGTCGCGTTGCACGAGGCATGCGGGTTCCGGGAGGTCGGGTGCCATGAAGGCGTCGGACAGTTGAGCGGTGTGTGGAGGGACGTGTTGTTGATGGAGCGACGTAGCAAGACCGTGGGGGTGGATCGATGACGCATCGCGCCTTGGGGATCTTCTTCGCCCGTGCCACGCTGGGACTCATGTTCCTCATGACGGGAATCTTCCGCGTCTTTCAAATGGGCGCGGTGGAACACGCGCAGCGGTTCTTCGTCGGCCCGTACGCCGAGACGTTTCTGCCGGGTTGGTCCCTCTGGCTCGCCGGCACCACGGTGCCGTTCGTCGAACTGGTGGCCGGCGCGTTGATGCTCGTCGGTTTTCGGGTGCGTGAGGCCGCCATGGGGATCGGCGGGGTCCTTTTGGTCGTCACCTTCGGTCATCTGTTGACGGAGCCGTTCTTCGCGTTCGACGGCCACGTCATGCCGCGGCTGCTCCTGTTGTTAGTGGTCTTGCTGGTGCCGCGGGAAGAGGACCAGTTCTCCGTCGATGCCGCCCTGCGGAAGGTGTCCGCAGTCCACTAGTCCACGCGCAGTGCCTCCATCGGGTCGACCCGCGTCGCGCGGCGCGCGGGAATGAAGCACGCCAAGAGCGAGATGCTGGCGAGGAACGCCGGGATCAGCACGAACGTCACGGCATCCGCGCCCCCGATGCCGAAGAGCAGGCTCGCGAGCAGTTGGGAGGCGGCGAAGGCCACGGCGACGCCCAGGCCCACGCCGACGGCGGTGAGCTTGGCGCCGTCTTTGAGGACCAGGGCCACGACGTCGCGGCCGGACGCACCCAGCGCCGTGCGGATGCCGAACTCGTTGACGCGTTTGCTGACCGAGAACGAGATGACGCCGTAGATACCCCCACCCGCGAGAATGAGCGCTCCGACGGCGAGCAAGGCGAGCACTACCGCGATGCCCCGGAACGGCCCGAGCGCGGTCGATACCACGTCGTTCATGGTGCGCAGGCTGCCGATGGGCAGCGACGGGTCGCGTTCCCAGACGGCGTTCCGCAACGCCGGGATGGTGACGGTCGGGTCTGCCTTCGCGAGCACGACCACATGTGCCACGCGGGTGGGGTGTTGGAGGAACGGCGTGTAGATCTGCGGACCGAATTCTTGGTAGAGCCCGCCCTGGACCACGTTGTTCGTCACGCCCACCACCGTCGCCTCACCGGGATTGTCCGTGTTCAGGTCGAACCGGAGTCGTTTGCCCACCGGGTCGTCGTTCGGCCAGAATCGCTCCGCCATGGCCTTGTTGACCATGACCACCGGCGGCGCGGTGGCATCGTCCCGGCTCGTGAACGTGCGGCCGCTCAGCACGGGAATGCGCATCACCCGGAAATAGTCCGGCGACACCCAATACGCGCCGGCGGCGTAGGTCTGGTCGGGCTCGCCCACACCATCCAATGCGAATTCCCGCGTGTAGGTCGCGAAATCCATGGGGAGCGGCACCACTACCGCGGCCGCCGCGATCGAGGGCGCGCGACTCAGGCGCTCGGTCACGGTGCTGAAGAACGCGGTGATCTCGTTGCTCCCTTGGTAGTCGGCGCGCGGAAGATTCACTGCGGCCGCCACGACCCCATCGGGCGTCAGTCCCAAATCCATGTTCCGCATGGTGTCCACGCTCTTGATGAGCAGTGCGGCGCCCATGAGCAGCACCATCGCCATGCTCAACTCGCCCACGACGAGCAGGTTGGTCAGCCGGCGCGTGCGTGCACCGTCGGTGCCCGACCGGCCGCCTTGCTTGAGCGCCGAAGTCAGATCGGTTCGCGACGCGTGGAGCGCCGGGGCGAGCCCGGAGAGAAACACGCTCGTCAGCGAGGCAAGGACCGCGAATACGAGTGCGGTGGCGTCGACCGCGATGTCGCCGACCCGCCACAAATCTCCGGGCATGGCCGCCGCGATGGGTCGCACCGCGACCACGGCCAGGGCGGTGCCCAGCACGACGGCGATGCCCGCGAGGAGCGCACTCTCGCTCAACAGTTGGCGCACGATGCGCCAGCGACCCGCTCCCAACGCGGTGCGCACCGCGATCTCGCGTCCGCGGGAGCTGGCCCTGGCCAACAGGAGGTTGGCGACGTTGGCGCATGCGATGAGCAACACCAAGCCCACGGCGGCGGCCAGCGTCAACAACCCGACCCGCACGATGTCGAAAAAGAAGATGAGGCCTTTGCGCAGCCCCACGACGTTGACGCCGATGTTCTCGTTCGACGTCGGGTATTCGGTGGCGAGCCGGCGTGCTATCGTGCTCAGCTCGGCCTGTGCCCCATCCAGGCCGGCCTCGGCCTTGAGCCGTCCGACGCCGAGCAGGTATCGACGGTCGCGATCTGCAGTGGGGTCGATATTCCGGGGAATCCACATCCGGACGCCACCGAACGGAAAGTTGAAATCGGCCGGCATGACACCGATGACGCGGTAGGGGTTTTGGTCGATGATGATATCCCGCCCGAGGATGGCCGGATCGCCGCCGAAGTTTCGGCGCCAGAGTCCGTTGCTCAGCACCACGACACGCGCACTCCCCGGTGCGCCGTCGCCGGGAACGATCCCGCGGCCGAGCTCGGCCCGCACGCCGAGAATGTTGAACATGTCGTCGGTGAGATAGCCGGCCGTGGTTTGATCGGGCTCGCCGTCGCCGATGATGTTGACCACGCTGTACGAGTAGGCGCCGAGTTGTGCGAAACTCTCGCCCTCTGAACGGAAGTCGGCGAAATCTGCGTCCGACATGCGGGCCATGTCTCCGCCGAATCCCTCGTAGTCCTGCGCCACGCCGAACAGGTGCACGAGCCGGTGTGCGTCATCGAACGGCATGGGTCGAAAGAGGAACGGATTGATGACGCTGAAGATCGCCGTGTTGGTCCCGATCCCCAGGGCGAGGGTGAGCACCGCCAGCGCCGTAAAGCCCTTGCGTGCCAGTAGGGAACGTGAGGCGAAACGCAGGTCCTGCCAGATGCCGTGCACCATGAGTTCTCCTCGCCGTGGCCGGCGATGGGGTGGGTGGGTCGTCCTCCGGCGCCATCTCCGGCGCAGGGTCGGTGTGATGGACATGAGGACCTGCTTCCAGTACCAGAGGTCGGCCTTCCACTTGCCACGGGCGGGGCGGACCACGGTGCTGTACTCCTCGTTGAGATCGCCGGTGGCGGCGTAGCGATCGCCAGGCGGGAGGAACCAGTTGAGCAGCCGCTCGGGAAGCCGGGGCGCCGTACAGCGGGTGGCTCGGGGCGTCATCGCTCGGCCCCGTCCTCGCCGAACTCCACGCCCTGCCACATGCTGGCCAGGATGTCCCGGGATCGGGCGAGCCCCCGGGCCCCAGCGGGCTCGAGGGTGAAGTAGCGCCGGGCCCGGCCGCGGCGCTCGGCGGCCGGGTCGGCGTAGCGCGAGGAGACGTGGCCCTTCGATTCGAGGCGATCCAGGGTGGAGTAGACCGCGCCGATGGAGACCGCTCGCCCGGCCCGGCGCTCTATCTCCTGGCGGATGGTCATGCCGTAGGCGTCCTCACCGAGGTGGACCACGGCGAGGAGCACGATCTCTTCGAAGGCTCCCAGAAAGTCGCCTTTGGGCATGCCGAGCTCCCAAGTAAATCTACAATGTAGAAATACGGAAATCGGCCCGAGGAGTTTCAGTCGCCAGGCCGACGTGTAGCTTGAGGCCTGGAATTGGCCGTATATCCTGGATCGGGAGGTGGCAGTGCATTGGATGGCGATTATGTTGGCGGCCTCGGCGACCATGTCGGGAACCCCGCTCCAACCTCAAGAGTCGCCGCGGCGGCATACGATCACCGTGGACGGGCACCCCATCGCGGTGTGGGAGAAGCTACCCGCGGAGCCAAAGGGTGCGATTCTCTTGATCCACGGGCGCACGTGGAGTGGGGTTCCGGATTTCGATCTTCAGGTCCCGGGTGAGAACCTCTCCCTCATGGACCGGCTGGTGGCCGAAGGCTATGCCGTGTACGCGCAAGACCTTCGCGGTTATGGGGGGACGCCCCGCGATTCGACCGAATGGGCCACGCCGGACCGATCCGTGGCGGATGTGGCGGCGGTGCTGCGCTGGATCCAGGCGAATGGGGACTCGCCGGGCCTGCCCGTCTTGTTCGGTTGGTCGTACGGCTCGATGGTCTCGCAGCTCACGGCGCAGCGTCACGAAGACCTCATGTCCGTGCTGGTGCTGTACGGCTATCCCGTCGACCCGGACTGGGAGCTGCCCAATGTGGCCGATACGGCGGATCTCCAGTGGCACCGCAACACGCCGGAGGCCGCGGCGTCTGATTTCATCACCCCCGGGACGATCTCGGATCGGGCCGTGCAGGTATACATCGACGCCGCTCTCGCGGCCGACCCCGTCCGCACGGATTGGCGGCGCGTCCACCAGTTCAACGCCCTGAACCCCGCCGAGGTGGGCCTGCCCACGCTCCTGATTCACGGGGAATTCGATCCGTTTGCGCCCATCGCCTCGCAAGCCCGGCAGTTCTCGCGCCTGGGACATCCCGACCGACGATGGGTCGTCGTGCCGAACGCGGACCACGCGGCGCATCTCGAGCATCCGGGCCGATTCATCCGGGAGTTGGTGGGATTCCTCCAGCGGGGAGGTGGGTAGCGACGCTCCACGGCGATGCTGGCGCCGCGTTGGCCGGAGGCGTATTCTTGCGTAATCCTCGACCCTACCCCTGGAGGCTCCATGGAACGTCGCGACTTTTTCCAGTCCGGATTCGCCGCTGGATTGCTCGGCCTCGGCGGTACCGCTGTGCTCCCGTCGGTGCTCAGCGCCAGTCCCCGTCGCCTGGCGGACGGATCCGTCCGCCTGAGTTCCAACGAGAATCCCTTGGGCATCTCCCCCGCCGCTCGCACGGCGATCGTGGAGGGGCTCGATCTGGCCAACCGGTATCCCGGCGCTTCCAAGGCTCCGGTGGTGGACGCGCTGGCGGCGAAGCATGGGGTGGCCCCGAAGAACATCCTCATGGGCAACGGCTCGACCGAGGTCAACCAGATGTTCGTGCAGCTGTTCGCCCGGGTCCGCCTCGTCACGGCACATCCTACTTACGAGGACGTGGGTCGTTACGCGGCGCCGTTTGCGCTGCCCGTGACGCAGGTGCCGCTCCGGGCCGATTACTCCCACGACCTCGATCGCATGAAAGAGGTGGTGGACCGCTCGAGCGGGCCGACGATGGTCTACATCTGTAATCCGAACAACCCGACCGCCACAGTTACCAGCAGTGCAGAGATCGATTCCTGGATCGCGTCGGCGCCGGACAACGTGTACTTCCTGATGGATGAGGCCTACTACGAATACGCGGAGGAGGATCCCAGCTATTGGTCGGCGCTGAAGTGGGTGCCGGACAATCCCAACGTGATCGTCGTCCGGACGTTTTCCAAGATTTTCGGCATGGCCGGAATGCGGCTTGGATACGCTGTCGCGCACGAGGACACGATCGGCCGCGTGGGCGCCATCGCCAGCTATAACAACACGAACCACTTCGCCTGCGTGGCCGCGCTGGCTAGCTTGCAGGACGATGCTCTCGTCGAACGCAGTGTAGATGTGAATGCCCGGGCACGTAGCGTGCTCGAAGATGCCCTCGACGAGCTCGACATCGAGCGGCTTCCCTCGCGCACGAACTTCCTGATGCACCGCATTCAGGGTGACCTCAGGTCATACATCGACAGGATGAAGGAGCGGGGTTGGCTGGTGGGGCGGCCATTCCCGCCGATGCTGTCGTACAACCGGGTGTCGTTCGCCCTGCCGGAGGACATGGCGCGGTTTGCCGAGACGCTGCGGGATTTCCGTTCCCACGGGTACGTCTAGGGCCAACGCTCTTTAATCCTCGGCTTCGCCGCCCCGCTCGAGCCATTCCGCGATGCGGTCGGCGGTGTCCATCAGCGAGAGGACCAGACTGCGCAGGAGGGCGCCGGCGGTAAAGAGGCTTCCCGTCGAGGGTTTCCGGTGCTCGGGCTCCGGTGGTGGATCGTTCGTCATGAGCATCGACCGTCTCTCAGGAACTCCTCTCACTACGGTCGGTTCGGCGATTCGGTTACAAGCGGTGTCCTACTTCTCGTCGTTGTCGGATTTCGCCTGTTCGATCTGCGGTTTCATGACCTCTTCGTAGCACGTCGGACAGATGCCGTGGCTGAACTGCACGTCGGCGTGTTTGGCGACGTAGGCATCCACTTGGTGCCAGTAGTCCTGATCGTCACGGATCTTCTTGCACCAGCTGCAAATCGGAATCAGCCCTTGTAGCTGCTTCACTTTGCCCAGGGCGTCTTCGAGCTCGACGACTCGTTCCCGCAACTCCCGCTCCAGCCGCACCACGCGTTCGCCGGACTGGACACGGGCGCGAAGCTCCGCCGGGTGGAACGGTTTGGCCAGGTAGTCGTCGGCGCCGGCCTCGAGTCCCTTGACGATGTAATCTTTCTTGCCCAGGCGCGTGAGCAGGATGAGATACATCATCCGATTTAGCTGGTTGCCCCGAACCTTGCGGCACACCTGCGGCCCGTCGAGGCCCGGCATGAGCCAGTCGAGGATGGCAAGCGACGGCCCGTCATCCTGCTTGAGCACCTCCCAGGCATCCTCGCCGTTCTCGGTGACGATGACTTCGTAGTTCCACTCCGCCAGCAGGGTCTGGAGCAGTTTGCTGGAGACCGCGTCGTCTTCCGCAATCAGGACTCGCAACCGTTCCTCGTCGAGAAGGATGCCAAAAGGTAAGTATTTTCGAGGTTTTGAGGAGATCTCGCCGTGGGAGCGGAGGCGCTGTTACCTTGTTCTCCATGTCCGATGTCGACCAACAATTGAGCGAAGCCCTGGCCGCCCGCTACGAGTTCCAGCGCGAGCTGGGCCAGGGCGGCATGGCCACGGTGTATCTGGCCAAGGATTTGAAGCACGGCCGGGAGGTGGCCGTGAAGGTGCTCCGGCCCGACCTCGCAGCTTCCATCGGCAGCGATCGCTTCCTGCGAGAGATCGAGATTGCCGCGCGGCTCCAGCACCCCCACATCGTCGTCCTCATCGTTTCGGGAGAGGCAGCGGAATTCCTCTATTACGTCATGCCGTACGTGGAGGGGGAGTCGTTGCGGGGGCTCATGCTTCGGCAGGGTCTGCTGGGCATCCAGGAGGCCATGGTTATCACCAAGCCGGTGGCCGATGCCCTCACGTACGCGCACCGCATGGGGGTCGTGCATCGGGACATCAAACCCGAAAACATTCTGTTGTCCCAGGGCCATCCCGTGGTGACGGATTTCGGCATCGCCAAGCCCTCAGCACGGCGGGGCAGCAGAATCTCACGCGCACGGGGTTTCCCGTCGGGACGCCGGGCTACATGAGTCCGGAGCAGGCGGCGGCGCGGGGGGGACCGGACGAGAAGACCGATGTCTACAGCCTCGGCTGTGTGTTTTACGAGCTGCTGATCGGCGAGACGCCCGGGATGTGGGTGACGGATGAATGCGTCGAGCTGGGGCGCTTCGTCGAGGCCACGCCTGAGCATCGTGCAAAGCTCGACCGCCTGTCAGGGTCGGTGGAGCAGGCGCTGGTACATGCCCTGGCGTTGCGCCCAGAGCACCGCTTCGACTCCCCAAACGAATTCATGGGTGCTGTGGAATCGCGGGATCCCCGGAAATACAGCGCGACCCGCGTCCTCGATATCGTCAAGCGGGCGTCGGAAAACGAGGCCGAGCAGCCGGAAACCGTGGATGGGGCGCTGTCTCTTGGTGGTGTGCAGCGCCTGGGCGCCGAGGTGGGGATTCCGGTTCGTCAGGTGCGCCGGGCGCTGCGAGAGTTGGACCAGCTTGATCGGTCGGCCAAGATGTCCCGATTTCTCGGTGAGGCCCACGTGCTGATGTTTGAGCGGGTGGTCGACGGCGAATTGCCCGAGTCCGAGTATCCCGTGTTGGTAGAAGAGATCCGCGTGACCGTCGGCAACGTGGGGATCGTCAGCACACTGGGCAAGACCTTCGCGTGGCATTGGGACGGGGGCGTCGAACGGGCCGTGCACGTCACGGTGCATCCGCGTGGTGGCCAAACGCGTATTCGTGTCGAGGAGCGCCTCGGCAATATGGCGGGCGGATTGTTCGGCGGCATCATGGGCGGGGCAGGGGGTGGTGGCGGCGTGCCCCTCACGGCCGTTCTGATCCAAAAGGTGGGGTTGCTCGCGTTGGCGTTCGGCGCGTGGGGATTGCTGATCGGGGGAACCCACGTGTTGGCGAGAACCATCTTCACCCACGTCGTGCGAAGGCGACGAGAACAGCTAAGGGGCCTGGCGGATCGGCTCGCGGCGCACGCAGAGGACGTCATCG
>JAPULZ010000195.1 GCA_027294455.1 Gemmatimonadota bacterium | reverse complement strand
CCTGGTGCGCGATGAGGTTGACGGGATGATTGAACGCGCTGACGGCCGCCACCACCCCGATGGGCTCCCTGATGGTGAACGCCAGCCGGCCCATGGCGGCGGGTGTGCCCTGCATCGGTACCTCCCCACCGGCGATGCGGGTCGCCTCTTCGGCGGAGAGCTCGACGGTATTGGCCGCCCGGGTGACTTCGATTCGGGCATCCACCAGCGGCTTGCCCCCCTCGCTCGCGATGAGCATTGCGAGGTCCTCGTGATGATCGGTAACGAGCGCCGCGAGGCGCTTGAGGATGGCGCTTCGCTCGTGCGCCGGTAGCCCCTGGGGGTAGGCGGCGTGCACCTGCGTCGCGACATCGAGGGCGCGGTCCAGGCCACTCGCGTCAACGAGGGCGACCTCGGCCACCGCTTCTCCCGAATAGGGGGACGTGACCGGCAAGATGTCGGGGTGCTTCGGTTGCCAACCCGGGATATCGGCCGCGTAGCGAGATTTGAGCAAGTTCGTCGCCTTCAAATGGAGTATGCGATGTTCCCCAACCGCTCGGTGAGCAACGCATTTTCTCGATAGTCGATGGGCACCACCACCAGGCTCGGCCCCGATTCCTCGAAGGCCCGCTGCAGCACACCCTGCAGATCCCGGCTCTTGTCGACCCAGTGGCCGCCCCAGCCGAAAGCCTGGGCCAGTTGCATCCAATCCGGATTGGAGAACGACAAGTCGGTGTGGCGCCCGAATTCCGTGTCCTGCTTCCACGCGATGAGCCCGTACGCGTGGTCTTCCCACACCATCGCCACGAGGTTGGAGCCCAGCCGGCGGGCGGTCTCCATCTCCTGCGCGTTCATGAGGAATCCGGCGTCGCCACAGATGGCGAGGGTGCGGCGGTCGGGATACACCATGTTCGCGGAAATGGCACCGGGAAGGGCAAAACCCATGGAGGCAAACCCGTTGGGAATCAGGCAGGTGTTGGGCTCGTGGCATTGGTAATACCTGGCAATCCACATCTTGTGGGCGCCCACGTCTGAGAGCAGCACGTCGTGAGGACCCATCACCTGCCGCACGTCCCACAGAACCTTCTGGGGCCGAATGGACCCCTCGGTGTCATCCTCCGCAAAGCGGGCAAAGTCCCCCATCATGTCGCGGCGGACCTCGGCCTGGAGCGAGAGATCGAAGCTGAGGCCGCCGAGGGCGTCCACGCGCTGGTTCAACATCCACAATGCGTGGGCCAGATCCCCGACCACTTCGGTCTCGGGATGGTAGTGTTCGTCGATTTCGGCCGGCAGAAAATCGATGTGAATGACGCACTTCTCGGCGCCGGTGTTCCACAGGCGAGGGGGATACTCCACCATGTCGTAACCCAGCGTGATCACGACGTCGGCGGCTTGCACCGCATAGGCAACCCGATCCTTCGCCTGCAAGCCGATGGTGAAGAGGCAATACTCCGCATCCATGTCCACGCACCCCTTGGCCATGAACGTGTTGATCACGCCGATGCCGGTCTTTTCACAAAAGATCCGGAGCTGCTTGCTGGCCCGTTTCCGGATGCAGCCGTTACCGGCGAGAATGATGGGGCGCTTCGCATTCTTGATGAGCTCGAACGCCTGATCGACGATCTTGTCGGCCGGAACCGGACGCCGAAACCGACGGGGTGCAAGCGGCACCTTGCCGGATTCGGCCTTAGCAATGTCTTCCGGCAGTTCGATGTGACACGCTCCCGGCTTCTCGGTCCGTGCGAGCCGTACCGCCTTTCGCACGATCTCGGGAATGCTGTCCTGGTGGCGAATCGAGACGGCCCATTTGGTAACGGGCTCGAACATGGCCACGACATCCATGATCTGGTGTGACTCTTTGTGCAGCCTTGTGGATGCACCCTGCCCAGTCAACACCAGCATGGGAGCTCGGTCCATGTTGGAATCCGCGACACCGGTCACGAGGTTGGCGGCCCCCGGCCCCAGCGTGCCGAGGCACACCGCCGGATTCCCCGTCAACCGACCATAGACCTCCGCCATGAAGGCGGCGCCTTGCTCGTGTCTGGTGAGCACGAAGCGGATGGCGTCGGAGGCCTCGAGAGACATCATGAAGTCCGCGTTCTCCTCCCCCGGCACCCCAAAGATGTATTCGATGCCCTCGGCGGCGAGGCACTGCACGAGGAGGTCAGATGCTTTCATGGCATTGTCCGGCAAAGGTGGTTCATGCACAAACCTGCGGGAGCGTACGCAGGGTGAACCATGGGGGACCGCTCCGGGTTTCACTCGATCAGTTTCGTGCTCCGTGGGGATCGGAGACAAACACCTGGATGGCGCGGGGCCGCCGAACCAGCGCGCTCACGCCATCACCCGCCGAGACTCAGCGGCCACGAGAACGCCGCGTAAAACGCGATGAGAGCAGCCGCCCCAGCCAGGGCCAGGTCTTTGACGAAGTGGGCCATCTCGTTCTGCTGGGCGTCCGCGTCGGTTTCCTTCCAAAAGGCATGCATGAGAAAAGCGTTGGGCACGAGGAACAGCGCGATCAGACCGGCACCGATGAAGCGGTGCCAACCGAGCAGCAGCATCAACCCGCCCGAGAGGATCATGAGCCCCGTGATCACGGTCATGGGTTTCGCGGCCGGTACGCCACGGGTCTTCGCATACCCGGCAAAGTCGTCCAGCTTCATGAGGTGCATCATGCCCATCATGATGAACAGCATGGAAAACATGACCCGCCCTACCAGGTGCAACGCGGCGCGAAAGCCCTCGGATAGCAGCAGATCCATCACCCAACCTCCTCAGTGGTGTCGCATCGAACGACGTGGCCTCGCTCAGAATGGCCCCGTGCCCCACCCGGCGCAAGGGCATAAGCCAATGCCACACCAACGGTTACACTGCTCGGCCCCAGGTCCTACGCCACATCGAGGCACAAAAAAACAGCCGTCTGCGGGACGACCCGGTCCAATGGTCTCCGCGGCTCCAATCGGGCTCACCCCGTTTCCCACCACGCGATCTCGGCACGGTGGTCGCATGCTGGACAGGTGAGGCGCTCCGGACGACTCCACACCTGCTGGCGTCGCTTGCACTTGGGACATACGACAAACGTCTCGGCTTCCACCTGCTTGCCCTCGGGGCCCTCCTTGGGCGCCCGATACACTACCGCGAAGAAGTCGGGCATCAGGTCCCCCGGCCGGATCTCCAGCAGGCGCCGAGGGACGGCGGACGCCTTGCCCCCGATGTCCAGCACCACCTTGGAGGGTTCGTCGTCTTCGATGACCGGATACCAGGCGCCCTGGCGCAGGATACGGGACCAGGCCGGCTTCACCGTGGGCCACACCCGGGCCCACGCGACGGGCTTCGCCGACTGGTTGGTCTTCGACTTGGCTCCCTCGGGGGTATCGGTCTGGCCGCTTGTCATCGCCTATCTCCCTACGCCCGCTTCGACGTGTAGCCCGTAATCGAAGCTACTTTCGCCCAGCGGACACCGCCACCTCGGGGAAGCGGCGGCCGAGTCGTTCCAGCGTGCCCGGATTGGCCCGTCCCAGCTGGACTGCCAGGAACGACACCACGTACGTCCGCACGATGTCGAGCGCGCGCTCCGGAGCGATGAAGCCGGTCAGGCCCTCCGGTTCTCCGAACACGAGGCTCAGGTCACTGAAATGATTGTGGTGCGCGCGTTGCACCACGACCAGATGGCTGCCCGCAGGCGCGCCGCTCATGACCGTGTCTTGATTCGCGTCCAGGTACGTCATGAACTCGGTGAATCCCCGTGGCGTGGCCCGGAGCGTTGCGGCGGCCTGGGCGCTGTCCATCATCGATCGGTCTTGCTGCATCCACAGCACCGGCACCGGCATCGGCCGCGCGGCGTGAATGCTGCGTGCCGTCCCGTCCAGATTCACCACCGCAACGATCCGTTCGTCGAGCTGGGCGGCGAACATGGCCAATGCCCCGCCATGGGAATGCCCGGCGACGACCACCGCCGACATATCGATGCGATTGCCGAAGAAATTCGTGGCCACACCACTCTCGTCGCCGAGCTGGTTGATCACGAAGATGATGTCGCCAGCCCACTGGGTGATACCGTCCGCCCAAAACTTCTCCGCCGCCTGCGTGACGGCAAACCCCGAACGCCAACGCGCGTGCAAGCCCTGGGGATCTCGCCGTCGCTGCCGCGTCACCGCACTACCGAAACTGTGATTGATGGACGCGACGATGAATCCTTGGCTGGCGAGCTCCTCCGCCAACGTCGTATAGTGCGCCGGCGACGAGCCGAGCCCATGCGAAAACACCACCAGGGGAAAGGGATCCTGCTGGGGCGAAACCGCGGGTTCGATCGTGGCGTTGGTCCGCACGGCCCGCACGCGGTTCGCGTAGTCGACCCCCACGAGACGCTCGGCCTCGTCGATGTACGGCACGTAGGGGGTCGGCTCCCTGCCCGAGTGCAGCGCCGCCGGATACCAGATGTAGACATCGAGCGTCCGGTTGTCGTACGGGTCTCCCGTGAACGGCTCGGTGCGGGTCGTGTCGATCCACTGCCGCGTGGTGGTGCCAATGGCGAACGGGCCCGTAGGGCGCGGCAACTGTTCGAGCTGCGACGCGCTGGAGGCGTCGAATCGCACGAAGAGCGCCAAAACACAGAAGATGATCGCCGAGTAAGATTTCATTTACCAAATCGGGTCGATACTTGGATGCAGTCTCCAAGATAGAGCTTCCCGCCTCCGCCTGCTTGGACAATAAAGCCCTTCCTGACACAGTTCTGACCAAACCACGACACTCCTGACGGTCCTCGCGTGTAGCTTCCGGCCCGGTTCACCTACCCTTCTCCGACGGAGGCAGTCATGAGCACGAGTACGAAGACTCGCGTGGGGTTCACCGGCGCCGCCATCCTGGCCGCCCTCCTGGCCGTCATGTTCGTGGGCCGATCGAGCGCCATGGAGCTGGAGGTCTTGATCGGCACCTCGGCCACCGATGCCGAAGTCGCCGCAGAACACAACCTGACCCTCGAGGGCCTGGAAAACGGCGACCTGGATTACTGGGCCACGGACGGGCAGGAAGGCACCTTTCGCTTCACCCTCACAGCGCAGCAGACGCTGGATATCCTCGACGGGACGACCGTCATGGCCACCACCAGCGGCGAGGGCGCATCCAAGATGGTGAGTATCACCATGAAGGAGGCAGGCGGCGAAAGCGGATGGTGAGGTGGGGCGCCCCGTCGCCGCTCTACCTGCTGCACGTTGCATTATGTCTTTGCGTCTCCTGCTCCCGGGGATTTGACGAGGCGTCGGTTCAGGAACGCCTTCTCAGCCGAGAGCAGGAGTTGCTTCGTCATCCCGAGGCCGTAGGCGTAGGCGCCACCGCAACTGCGACGTTCGGCAGCGACCCGTACCGCGTCCACGCCTTGTTCGGAGGCGAACGCTACCTCGCGCTCCTGCGAAACGCGTCCGAGCTGTTGCTCATGGATGACGCGTTTCGGGTCTTGGCACGCGAGTCGACGCCACGTTCCCCCACGGGCTGGGCCGTCGCCCGGGACAGGTTTGTGTTCGTCGGAGGTGAGCAATCGGCGAGCATACAGCTATATGAGATTCGAGACGACGTGCTGTCTCGCCGAGGCGTGGTGGTCCTCGAGGACGGCTCCTCGGTTCGGGATCTCGCGCTCATCGACGAATCCGATCAGATCGTTGCCGTGGATGACACAGGAGACCGGCTGATCGTGATCGATCTGCGCGACGACTGGGCGGCCGGTGGGGAAGGGGCCGAGCTGACCCTTCGCCAGGAAGGGTTCGCGCTGGGCCGGCGTCCGATCCAAGTCCGGCATGTGGCTGGGCACCTCGTGATCAACCAACTGTTCGACCACAGCCTGCTCATCGTACCGCTACGAGGCGGTGCACCCGCCTTCGATGACGCGACGCGCATCGCACACGATGGGCCGTTCTGGGCGTTCGATGCGGTCGCCGGCGCCGATTCTCTCTACATCGTGGCTGCGGGGATCGAGAACCGACCGCTCGATCGCACGGGGGGAGAATTCGGCCATGTGGACTCGTTTCTCTTCCTTTATGTGCTGGCGCGAGACGGGCCCGGTCACCGCCCGCTCCAGCCGTCGGACACGCTCAACCTCTCGGCTCTCGGCGTCGTGACCCCGAAGGCGGTTCGGATCGAGCAGGCTTCGGAGGGAGAGTCAGGCCGCTACCGCGTGTGGGTGGCCGGATACGGCTCCGATCGTGTCGCAGAGGTGTCGCTGGGCTCGGAGGGATTCACCATGAGCGGAGCTTATCCGGCACCTCCCGGGACCAGCGATTTCGTCGTCCAGCGATTCGACGGTCTCGTGACACTCGTCGCCGCCAACCCACTGCTGGATCGTGTCTATCGTGTGACCATCCCGTCCGCCGCGGGCGAACGGTCGTCGTGGCGCTCCCTGTACCCCTCACAGCCCGCCAGCACCACCCGGAACTCGCTCAGCCACCTGGGCGAAGTCCTGTTCTTCACGACGCTGTTGACTCCTCACAATCGGTCGGACGGCACGCTATCGCGATTCACGTGCGAGGGGTGCCACTTCGAAGGCGGCATCGACGGACGAGTGCACCATACCGGCCGTGAGGAAATTCATGCCACGACGAAAACCCTTCGCGGCATGCGAAACAATGTTCCCTTGTTCAGTCGAGGTGGCGACAGCTCGCTGGCGTCGATGGTGATGGCCGAGTTTCGCGCCGCCAACCAGGGCCCCAACGACACGGTGACGATTTCCACCACCCACTACCCGTGGCTTGACGCCATTGCGCTCCCCGATACCCTGACACCCGAGGTGCAGCGCCAGGCCTTCCTGCGATTCCTGATGGATTTCCGGCACCGGCCCAACCAGCGTCGGGAAGCACCGATGGATTCCCTCGCCCGTGCCGGACTCGCGGTGTTCAGGGACCGATGCGCCCATTGTCACCAACCGCGGGTATCGACCCGGGAAGGCGCGCCAGCCGTCGCGTTCGACGCCTGGCGGGGCCGGCTGGAATCCGACGGCGAAGACCTCGTGTGGGGTGCGCCGTTCTTCACCAAGACGGGGATCGAACCCTACGTGCGTCCCGCGGGAGCCCGAGTCCCCAGCCTGCGCCGCGTCACCGAGAAGTACCCGTACTTCACCAACGGGTCAGCGTCCACGCTGCTCCACGTGCTCAACCGATTCAGGTACCGGGGCCTCGAGGCCTGGCACGCCCACGACGTCGCCCGAGGCGGCGCGGACGCAGACTCCCTCTCCGGAACCGAGATCGAGCGGCTGCTGGCTGCGCTCAAATGGTTCTAGGGAGAAGACCCGATGGACTCGCTCAGGCAGGACCAAACGATCGGAGGGGGTGACGGAAGTCCGTCGCGTCTTCATCTTTCGGGGTGTCCCTTGTGGCCCATTTTCCGCGTTCCAGGCCCTACCCTGAGCTGGAGATATCCCGATGCGGCATCACTCACTTCTCCGATCCGTCCGCGATCCGATCGTGGCAATTCTGTGCGTCATGCCCGCACCGCTTGCCGCGCAGGTGACCCTGGGGTCCATCGACTTCCCCACGTCCGGATCGGCGGCGGCACAGGAGCACTTCATTGAAGGCGTGCTCTTCCTCCACAGCTTCGAATACGCTACCGCCGCCGAGGCATTTCGTGAGGCCCAGCAGCTCGATCCGGATTTCGCCATGGCGTACTGGGGCGAGGCCATGACGTACACCCATGCGGTGTGGAGCGAGAAGGACGTGACGGCGGCCAGGGCGGCCCTCGGACGCCTGGGTGCGACGAGAGAGGCCCGCGCCGCAAAGGCGCCCACCGACCGGGAAAAGGGCTACCTGGCCGCCGTGGAGATCCTGTACGGCGACGGCCCCAAGGAACCGCTGGACACGCTGTATTCGGAAGCCATGGGACGACTCAGCGACGCGCACCCCGACGACCTCGAGGCCAAGGCCTTCTATGCACTGTCCCTGATCGGCCTCAGCCGGGGCGATAGAAACATCCCGACGTACATGCGGGCCGCAGCCCTGGCCCAGGAAGTGTTCGACCAGAACCGAGATCACCCGGGGGCCGCCCACTATCTCATCCACTCCTTCGACGACCCCATTCACGGCCCGCTCGGTTTGACCGCCGCGCGAGCTTACACCACCATCGCCCCCGGCGCGGCCCACGCCCAGCACATGACGTCACATATCTTCGTGGCGGTCGGAATGTGGAACGACGTGGTGGCCGCCAACATCACCGCCACGTCGGTATCCGCCCAGGCGGCGGCCGCCCGGGGGACGCCCCGCACCTACTGCGGCCACTACAACGAGTGGCTGCACTACGGGTACCTGCAACAGGGCCGCTACGGCGACGCCGAGGAACTGTTGGGGCGTTGTCATCAGGAAACCTCAGGCGCCGCATCCTATGCGTTCATGCGGGCCGCCAACCTCATCGATACCCAAGACTGGGGCGGTAGCGTCGCCGCCGCCACGCTGGCCGGTAACGACGCGCCGGCGCGCACGCGCATCCTCATGGCCTTCGCCACGGCGTACAGCGCTGTGCAACGTGGTGAGATGACCGACGCAGAGGCCCGGATCGCCGAGTTCGACGCGCTGCTCGCGGACATCCCCTCCGAAGCGCTGGGACAGCTCGCGGTGGCCCGCGGCGTTCTCCGGGGCCTCGTACTCCACGCGAACGGCCATGGGGAGAACGCCGTCGCCGAGCTCGAGCGCACGGTCGAGATCGAATCCGGCCTGCCCTTCGCATTCGGCCCGCCGAGAGTCGCCAAGCCTCCCCGGGAGTTGCTCGGCGAGGTGCTACTGGCGGAGGGACGCGCAGAGGAGGCGGTGAGCGCCTTCGAGCTGGCATTGGCGCGCACCCCGCGCCGTGCGCGCGCGATGCTCGGTCTCGCCCGAGCCGCCGCCGCCACGCACCGCACCGACAAGGCCACGACGGCGTATGCCGACTTCCTGAAGGCCTCGCATCGGGCGGATGCGGGGTTGCCGGAAATCGCCGAGGCGCGGGAGTACCTCAGCGCCCATGCCGGAACACGGTGACAGGGCTCAGTAGGGGCGAGGTATGCCTCGCCCCTACTATCTCTCCAGAGCTTTCTTCCGCTCCAGAAAACTCACCCCGTCCGTGATCCAGCTCGCCGGTTCTTCGCCCTTCAAATAGTGCCCGAACCACTGGAGGATGCGGCGCTGGTAGTCGATTTGATTTTCTTTCTTCCGTAACCCGTGGTCCTCACCGGGATACACCAGCATGACGAAATCGGATTTCCCGGCGCGGCGCGCGTAGTTGTAGAACTCCACACCCTGCCGCCAGTCCACCGTGCCATCGTCATCGCCGAACATCATGAGCATGGGGGTGTTCAACTCGTGCACGAACGCCGCCGGTGAATTTCTCACGTGGGCCTCGAAGTCCTCCCAAAACGGCACACCCATCCGCGCCTGCCCGGTTTCCCAGTGTCCCGTCTCGGGCAAGCCGGGGCGCCAGTGCACCGCTCCCATCATGCTGAGAAAGTTGGTCATCGGAGCGCCGGCGACCGACGCTGCGAAGATGTCGGTCTGGGTGGGGATGTAAGTAGCTTGATATCCGCCCCACGAGTGCCCTACCAATCCGATTCGTTCCAGATCGATGAATCCCCGATCCACGATGGACTGCACGGCCCCCTCCACGGCCTCGACGGCTGACCGGCCGGGATCCCGCACGCGGTAGACGATGTCGGGCAGGAGGACGAAGTAGCCCGCATTGGTGAACACCGTGAAGTTGTAGTAACTCCGCTCCGACGGGACGACATACGAGTGCACGCGTGGAGACAGGATCTCGTACGTGTACACAATCATGGGGTAGCGGCGCGACGAGTCGTAATTGGGCGGGTAGAGCAAGGCGCCCTGCAGCTTCCGACCCGTGGTGCTCTCGAAATCCACCAACTCCGACCGGCCCCACGCAAAGTCCTCTTGGAATGGATTCGTCTCGGTCTCCTGCCGGGCATCGGCCAGATCCGGGCCCGCGACGAAGAAGTCGGGGGAGTCATCGACATCCCGGACGCCGTACACGAACACCTCAGCGTCGTCAGCTTTAGTCAGGCCGGACACACCCTTGTCTTCGAGGATCAACCGCTCCGCTGGCTCTCCGATGCGCATCCGGGCGAACCCGTTCTGCTTGGACCACTCCCCCGAGAGCCGTAGGTACATGGGGACATCGGGATCGATGGTCTCCGCGTCGCGATCCAGCCGGACGTACCGATGCACGATCTGCTCGTCCGCGCCCGTGGTGAGTCGCTCGCCCCCGGAGCCGTCCGGCGCGAGACTCCACACGTCGTACTTGTCGTACACGAGTATCGCCCGGTCGTCGCGGGTCCAGCCGGCGATGCCATGAGGAGGAAACTGCTCGACCGGGTAGTCGTACTCCGTATTCGCGAACACCGTCTCCACATCGGCCGACAAACATATGTGTTGGTCGTTCCGGATGTCGTAGACCCAGAAATCTTCGCCGCGGAAATACAGCAGATACCGTCCCGTGGAACTCCCTCCGTAGAAATGCCGCACGCGGTCGAGCACCTTGATGCGCTCGCCGGTCTGCCGGTCGATCAGATGGACGTCGGTGTAGCGACGGCCGAACATCGTCGAGAAGCGGTGGGGCTCGCCATCGGTTTCGGTGGCGTACCGGTCGCCCTTCAGAACTTGGGTATTCTCCATGAGATTGGTGCCCAGTTGCTGGTAGGTGTCGGCGTCGGTGTGCCACACCGCCAGCAACGTGCGCCCGAGGTCTCGCTGTTCCTGCGCCCGCTGCATCGGTTGAATCCGGAAATCGTTCGCATGCCATACCTGGACGTCCGACTGCTTCTCGGGCTCCTCGTCGGTCGCGGTCGAGTCCCCCGCTTCGGACGAGTCAGCCGCTTCGGACGAGTCGGCGGGCGGCTCGGGGCTGGGCTCTCGGGGGCGCAGTCCGAAATAGATCGACGATCCGTCGTCACTCCACTCCAGAGCCCGTTGCTCGGCGACGCGGAGGGTCTCGTCCACACGCGTCGCCGCATCGAAGGTGCGCTGGCGGGGACGGTCCGAATCCAGATCGAACCAGGCGAGCACGGCGTGGCTCTCTTCTTTGAACCCCTCATCCTCTTGGCCACGCAGCACCGCCAGTTCCGCCGCATCTTCACGCCAGGCGAGGTTGCGATACACCGATTCGGACGATTCCAAGACCCGCAACGTGCCCGAGGCCGGGTCGTACAGGTGCACGGCGTTGCCGGGGCCGGATTCGGTCTCTATCGTGACGGCCAGCAGCACCCCGACGTCGGCCCACACAAAGCCCGATACGTTGCCGAAGTTGAATGTCGTGCCGCCGGCTAGGTCCAGGACGAGCAGGTCGGCCGCTTCGCGTTCACTCCCTTCCGGTGGATAGGCCCGCATCGCGAGGTACGTGCCGTCCTCGCTGAAACGGAACGAGGCCACCGCATCGAAGGTGGTCTCCTCTCCGGTCGTGAGATCGACGACACCCAGGCCGTTCCGCACCGGTTCCTCCTCCGATTCCAGTCGCTCACGCTCATCGGGAGACACACCGATCGTGTACGCCAACCACCGGGAATCGGACGAGAACGTCGGATTCGTCCCGTAGGCGACCACACGCAGCGTATCGAGCGTCAAACTGCGGATGCGTAGTTCGTTCTCTTCGTTCACGCGGCGAATCGGGTATGCGAGCCACTGGCCGTCCGGGGAAAGAGTCGCCGCCCCCGGCGTTTCCCACTGACCGTAGTCCGCCGGCGTGGCGACGGGTTTCTGCTGCGCCTGAGCCGGCAATGTCCATGCGGCAACGACAAGACCGCTCGAGAACGCCAGTGCGGATCGAGTGAACGGGTTCATGAGTCGTGATCTCGTTCCATGATTGGTGTCAGAATCTAAGGCCGCCCGAGTCCCCTCGTGAAACCTTTCTGCTTCATGCATCGTACCATGATATATCAAGCTACGACCATTGTCTCTCGAGGTGGCCTAAGTGCGCAAGAACATTAGAGATGCGGGCAGCCTGCTGCCCCTCATGCCGGCCGAATTCCAGATCCTCCTGGCCCTCGCCGACCAAGACCGCCATGGCTATGGGATCATGGCCGAGGTCAAGGAGCGGACAGGCGGGAGCGTGGTCCTGGGCCCCGGCACCCTATATGGCACCATCAAACGCTTGCTCAAGCTGGAGTTGCTAGAGGAGGGCACCGCCCGCCGCGACCCGAGCCTGAGCGAGGAGCGGCGCAAGTACTATCGACTCACCGAACTGGGCAGGGAGCTGGCCACCGCCGAGGCTCGGCGCCTGGAGGAGTTGGTCGGTGATGCCCAGGCCAAAGACCTGATCCCCAAGAGCGTCTGATGGCATCGCCATTCGCCGATCGGATCGCGGTGCGCCTCTACCGACTCGCACTGCACCTCTATCCGGCCAAGTTCCGCGCGGATTTCGGACCCGAGATGATGCAGCATTTCACAGATGGGGTCCGCGAGGCACGAAGCACGCGCCGCACCGTAGGCCTGGCCCGGGTGTGCGGCGAGACCGCCGTCGACCTCGTACGCTCACTGCGCCGCGAATGGATGTCTTGGCTCCGCCCGGACCGGAGATTCACCCACCGCCTTGGCAATCATCCCCGCGAAGGTATCAAGGAAAGGCTTGCACGCCCCATGACCGGTATCCTGAAAGACCTCCAATACGCCTTCCGCACCCTCCGGCGAGAACCCGTCTTCACCATCGTCGCCGTGCTCACCCTGGGGCTCGGGATCGGCGCCAGCACGACCATCTTCAGCGTGGTGAACGGCGTGTTGTTGAAACCACTGCAGTACTCCGACCCCGACCGGTTGGTCGTGATCTACACCGACCTGCCAAAGATCGGGTTGTTCAAGGTCTGGTCGTCCGGTCCGGAGATTCTGGATTATCGCGATCAGTCGCATCTGTTCGAGCACGTTGCGTACGTGAGAGGGGGCGGGGGGCTCACAATGACCGGCGAGGGAGATGCCGAGCAGGTTTCGGGGATGTTTCTTTCGTGGGACGTCCTGCCCATGCTGGGGGTGACTCCGGCGTTGGGCCGGCTACCGGCCCAAGAAGAGGACGTACCGAACGGGCCGCTCACGACCATGCTGAGCTACGAGTTCTGGGAACGGCGCTTCGGTTCCGACCCAGACATCGTGGGACGCACGCTGGTTCTGGCGGGCAACGGTTACACGATCATCGGCGTCATGCCGACCGGGTTCACGCTCAATCTTCCAGGAAATTTTCGGGTGCCGCCCACGGCAGACCTTTGGATACCCAGTCAGACTGACCTCGTGCAATGGGGCCGGCATAACCACGGCCTCGTTCCCATCGCGCGACTCGCGCCCGGCGTCACGCCCGAGCTGGCCGTTACCGAGGCGAAGGTGATCGGCGCGCGGTTGAACGCAGAGCACTACGACGAGACCACGGGGTTCAATCTCCACGTCTACGGCCTGCACGACGACCTGGTGCAGAAATCTCGCCCCGCCTTGTTCGCGCTCCTGGCGGCAGTGGGCTTCGTGCTCCTCATCGCCTGCGCCAATGTCGCCAATCTGATCCTGGCGCGGGGCACGGTACGGGAAAAAGAATTGGCGCTGCGCGCTGCGCTCGGCGCGGCGCGCTCGCGGATCGTGCGTCAGATCCTCACCGAGAGCACCGTGCTCGCCGTGCTAGGAGCCGCGGCGGGACTGGCTCTCGCGGCCGGCGGAATGCGGTGGTTGAAAGTGCTCAACCCGGCCAACCTGCCTCGCCTCGAGACCATTTCCCTGAACGGGACCGTGCTCGCGTTCACTGTGGGTGCCAGCGTGCTCACGGCATTCCTCTTTGGACTGGCCCCCGCGCTGCAGATCACGGCGCCGGATATCCACGAGTCGCTCAAGGACGGGGGTAGGAGCCACAGCGCCGGCCGGGTGCGCAATCGGATGCGCGGCGCGCTGGTCGTGAGCGAGGTCGCCCTCTCGCTCGTTCTCTTGATTGGAGCGGGCCTTATGATTCGCAGCTTCATGCTGCTGTATCAGGTGCCTCCGGGATTCGACCCAGCGAACACCGTGACGTTCCAGGTCACGTTATCGTCCTCGAAGTACTCTGCCGCGCAGCGCGCGCCGTTCTTCCAACAACTTGAGGAGCGCATCGCCGGCCTTCCGGGTGTGGAGGCGGTCGGTGCCGTGCACGCCTTGCCGCTGAGCGGCGTGTGGGGGTGGTCGGGACCATCCACGTTTTACGAGACCACCAATGGCCGCGAGGCCAACCGCGACTACTTCGAGGTGGATCGCCGCGTGATCACTCCCGGATACTTCCGCGCCATGGGGACGCGCCTGTTGGCAGGCCGTTTTTTGGACGAGCGCGACGACCGCGACGGCATTCCGGTGGCGGTGATCGACGAGACTCTGGCACAGCGCGTGTGGCCTGATGCCGACCCCATCGGCAAGCGCATGGCCCACGGCGACAATCCGGACAACCCGACATTCATCGAGGTCGTAGGCGTCGTGGAGCATCTCCGCCATCATCAGCTCGACGCGGTGGGCCGCGAGCAGGTCTACTATCCCGAGAGCCAGCGCCGATTCGGCTCACTGGTCATGGTCGTGCGGGCGGAGCGGGATCCTCTTACCTTGGTGGCCGGCATCCGCAACGAGCTGCGCAGCCTGGACCCCGACATTCCGGCGTACAACGTGGGGACGATGGAGGGCTACGTGACCCAGGCCGTCGCACCCACGCGGTTCAACCTCGTGCTCCTCGGCGTGTTCGCCGGGGTGGGCTTGCTCCTGACGGTGGTCGGGATCTACGGCGTCATCGCCTACTCGGTGGGCCAGCGCAAGCAGGAGCTAGGCATCCGCCGCGCCTTGGGCGCGCAACACCGCGATGTCGTATCCATCGTGCTACGGCAAGGGATGGCCTTGACGTTGACCGGGGTCGGCATCGGCCTCGTCGGCGCGTTGGCCGTGACCCGGTTCGCCCGGTCGTTGCTGTTCGAGGTGACGGCCACCGATCCGCTCACCTACGCCGGGGTAGGCCTGCTGCTCATCGGCGTCTCGGCACTGGCGTGTTATCTGCCGGCGAGGAAAGCGGGCAACGTCGATCCGATGGTGGCGCTGCGGGCGCAGTAGCGCCGGCCGACACGGGCTACGCCATGCGTCGCCCCTCCAGTCTCCGCGACCCACGCCACGGGCGAGGCATGCCTCGCCCGTCCGCCGGCGCCGATCGAACTGGTGCACATAGGACCCATCGGCACCCTGCCGAGGCCGTCCTCCCGGGTTATACTCCCGTCATGAGACCGGCGGCACCATCGCGCCATATCGCTCTGCTCGTGTTCAGCGGCATCCTGCCCTCCGCGTTATCCGGTCAGGTGTCGACCCGCGACGCCATTCACGTCTCCCGAAACGACATTCAGGCGCTCATGGCCGCGGAGGCCGAGAAGGGCTACAACCTGCTGGTCACCACCAACGCGACACGCATGTCTTCGGCGGTGATCTTGAGCCTCGCCCGGACGGCACAGGCCGAACGACCAGATGGACCGCCGCTGCTGCTCCACCACGCAGACTGGTATGCCGCGTATCAGGCAGTGACGGGACTGGCCGACGACGAGATCCCCATGTTCATGCAGCTACAGCTCGACTACGGCCAGGATCAGATCCTCGACTACCGCACCGAGGCGACGAGTTACGAAGTCAAGAAAGGCAGGCCCTCGGAATTCGTGGTGCGAGTCACGGCGCAGTGGCCGGACGGCCCCGACGTGGCCGATCGCTACACGTTCACGGATACCGTGCCGGACCCCGACATGCGGGTCGTCAACGAACAGCTGGTGTCCTACTACCTGCACGATTTCGGGGACATGATCGTGCAGGACGCCATTCAGGGGATCGCCGGACGGCCCACACAAGGCGCGCTCGGGACGCTGTTCAAACTGATCGGTGACGGCCGCGCCGTGCAAAGCCGGTTTACGGTCGTGGACACCATGATGGTCACCTACGCCACCGCCAAGAAGGGCTTCATCCGGGTCCGCCCGGTCACGACGACCCTGCCCGACGGTACCGTGTTGAAGGACACGCCTCCAGAGCGACCAGATCTCGAGGCGGTGGTGGAGCACCTCAAACAACCCCTGGAATTCCGGTACCACCACTGAGTGGAGGCCCGGCGCTACTCACGGGGCTTCGGAATGCATGTTACGTTTGAAGCCCGCCACGCCGTACTGCCGCGCGGGCGACGCCATCCATCTGCCACCAACAACGGACAAGGACAACGATGAACACCAGAAGGCCTTTTGCTCGGCTGGCGCTGCTTTCGGTACTTCCGGCGCTGATCTCATGCGGCCAGGAATCCGAGGAAGCGCTGATCGAGCGCGCCAGAGGGATTCACGACCGTGTCATCACCCTGGATACGCATAACGACATCAACCCAGCCAACTTCACCGCGGAACGCAACTACACGATGGACCTGCCCACGCAGGTCAATCTCCCCAACATGGAAGCAGGGGGATTGGACGTTTCCTGGATGGTCGTCTACGTCGGCCAGGGCGAGCTGAACGACACAGGATACGCTGGGGCATACCAATCTGCCATCGACAAGTTCGCCGCCATCCACCGGCTCGCCGAAGAGATCGCGCCCGATCGCATCGAAATCGCGTATACGTCGGACGACGTCCGACGGATCGTGGCCTCCGGCAAGAAAGTCGCGATGATCGGTATCGAGAACGCCTACCAGGTGGGCCTGGACCTGTCCAACATCGAGAAGTTTCACGATCTGGGTGGCCGGTACATGTCGCTGGCGCACAACGGGCACAGCCAATTTTCCGACTCCAACACCGGCGAGCGTGACGGCGTGTGGTTGCATAACGGCCTGAGCGACCTCGGGCGGCAGGCTGTCGCCGAGCTGAACAAGTGGGGCATCATGATCGACATCTCCCATCCCTCCAAGGAAGCGATCATGGAGATGATCGAGCTGTCACAGGCACCGGTGATGGCGTCGCACTCTTCAGCCCGCGCGCTCAATGACGTCAGCCGCAACCTCGATGACGAGCAACTCATGGCGCTAAAGGAGAATGGCGGCGTCGTGCAGACGGTGGCATTCAGAGGCTATGTCAATTCCGAGAAGCACACCAAAAACCGCGAAGCCTTGAGGGAGCTCAACGGAAGTATCGCCGCCGAGATGGGCTTCGAGTTGCTCGGCCGCGGCGAGGTCCGTGGGTTGAGCGAGGCAACGCGGGCCGTGTATGAGGAGCGGATGTCCGAGCTACGCGAGCGGGCAGCGCCTCGACTGGAGGCGGAGGTCTATGCCGTCGCGCCCCCGGTCGACGCGGCCGACTTCGCGGATCACATCGACTACCTCGTGGACCTGATCGGCCTCGAGCACGTCGGTATCAGTTCGGATTTCGACGGAGGCGGCGGCGTGGAGGGATGGAACGACGCCTCCGAGACCTTCAACGTCACGCTGGAGCTGGTTAGGCGCGGTTACACCGAAGACGAGATCGGCATGATCTGGAGCGGCAACCTGCTACGGGTGCTCGACGAGGTACAGCGTATCGCACAGGAGATTCAAACCGCGGGCTAGCTCCGGTCGCGGCAACCGTCGTCCCCGCCAGACGCGCCACCCGCGTGGATCCGAGGGAGGCGTTGCGCGCCGAGTGACCCGCCTACACTTTTGGGGCTGTGAAGAAATCCTGGATCGGCAACACGTTTCTCTGGTGCACCCCGGCTTTCCTGGCGTGCCAGCCGGCGCCGGAGCCCATCGACCCCGCAACCCATCGCGCGGAGGTGGAGGCCTGGCGTGAAGGACGGTGGGCCGATCTCGAACGCCCCGATGGCTGGCTGTCTCTGGTCGGTCTGCTGTGGCTGAAGGACGGCCACAACACGTTCGGGGCCGATTCTTCCAACGACGTTGTGTTCCCCCCGAATGCGGCATCCCACATCGGGGGGTTCGACGTTCGGGAAGGACGGGTGACGATGGACGTGGCACCAGGCGTGCCGGTCCGCAGTGACGGAGCTGTCGTCCAATCCCTCATCATGCGGTCGGAAGCCGTCACGGACAGCGTCGTTGCCCAACTGGGCTCCCTGCGGTGGCATGTCATCCAACGTCAAGGTCGGTTCGCCATTCGCCTCAAGGACAGCCAGAGCCCCACCCTGCTGGAGTTCGACGGCATCGAGATGTTCGAGGTGAACCCCGAGTGGTGGTCCGTTGCAGACTTCGAGCGCTACGATCCCCCCAAGATGATCAAGGTGCCGAACATCCTGGGTACCGTGTCGGATCAGCCGTCGCCGGGGGCGGTCGTGTTCCGCGTGAACGGGAAGACATTTCGCCTCGACGTCACTACCGAACGTGGCAATCCCAACTACTTCATCGCCTTCGCCGACTCCACCAACGGATTCGACACATACGGCGGCGGCCGCTTCTTGTGGGTGGACGCCGAGGACGAGCACGGGCGCACGGTACTCGACTTCAACCGGTCGTACAATCCGCCCTGCGGTTTCACCGACTTCGCTACCTGCCCCCTCCCGCCACGGCAAAACCGCCTGCCGCTTCATATCGACGCCGGCGAGAAGGATTATCACAGGTAATGTTCTTCAAGAAGAAGCGATCCACCGAACCCGCACAGCAACCGGTCGCCCCGGGAGTCAGCAGCGACGATGTTCCCGAATCCCATCGGGTCGGCCACGGGCGATTCACGATCCTTCCGGCAGCCAAACAGCTCCATAACGGCAACTGGATCGTGAGCATCACGCTGGAGGAAACCACCCCTGAGGGGCCGCGACGCTATGACTTCTTCGGCCCAATGACGGAATACCCGTCCGAAGAGGATGCCCGCGCGGCCGGGGTGAAGCACGCCATCGCGCGCCTCGACAAATGACCGAATCGACTTCCGTCCGGAACGACTACGCCGGTGATCTCGACGTTATCGAGGCACGGGCCTGGGCCGACCTTCATCGTGCCGCCACCGACGAGGTGGTCGCGACGTGTGGGGTGGGAGCACTCGAGATCGGATCGGTGTTTCTCGGGTCGGCGGCCAAGATCGACGTGCTCGCCTTCAACCGGGCGATCGGGCTGGGCCTGGATCACCCTGCGTCGGATCAGGCCATCGACCTCATGATCGAGCACTACGCGCATGCCGGCGTGCCTCGGTTCTTCGTCCAGGTGCATCCCCTCGCCGCCCAATCGGGGCTCCCCACCATACTCGAATCGCGCGGGCTCACTCACCACAACAACTGGGTGAAGCTGCGGCGCGGCGTCGAGAACCTGCCGGATGTCGCCACCGATCTCCGCATCGAGGAGATCGCGGCAGACCGCGCCGAGTCGTTCGCGACGATCCTGGTGACGAGCTTCGCATGGCCCAAACCCGTGACATCCTGGATCGCCCTCACCGTCGGGCGACCTAACTGGCGGCACTATCTCGCTTTCGACGGAGCCGCCCCCGTTGCCACGGCCGCCTTCTTTGCCCAGGGCGAGCACGCGTGGTTCGACATGGCCGGCACGCTGGAGGGCTACCGAGGCCGCGGAGCGCAGAAGGCCTTGATCGCCAGGCGCGTTCGGGACGCGCGTGCCATGGGATGCACCCGCCTCGTCGTGGAAACCGAAGAAGAGATCGGCGACAACGCCGCCGTATCTCTCCGCAACGTGCGGCGCCTCGGGTTCGAAGTGGCGTACGTGCGGCCGAATTACATCTACGCCGCGGACCTGTAGAGCCCGGTCCTCCCCCGCACACTCAGGGTCACCGCGCGACTTCCACCCCCAACGCCTCCAAGATCTCTCCCACCAGGTTATTGAAGTAGGCATTGAATCCACCAGCGCTCGGCCCCAGCCGGACGATCACCATTTCCCGCGACGGAATGACCATGGTGAGCTGGCCCATGTGACCCGCCGCCCAGTACGCATCCGGCGGCACCTGATCCAAGGCACCGCCGCGGTTGAGCCACCACAATCCGCCATACCCCAGCGAGCGATCGGCGGGTGCGGGCGTGGTGATGAAGTCGATCCAGCCACTCGGGAGAATGTGCTCTCCCTCCCACATCCCCTCCTGGAGGTGGAGCAGGCCGAACCGGGCCCAGTCGCGAGCGCTGCCAAAGTCGTAGCCGGTCATGATGAAGTTGCCGTACGCGTCCGTCTCGAGGACGAAGTTGCGCGCCCCGATCCGGTCGAAGAGATGGCGCTGGGGAAACTCGTGGTAGCTCTCGCCCCGACCCTCCACCGTCTCACGTATTATCCGCCCCAACGTGAGCGGATCGCTGTTGCGATAACGCCACTGCGAGTTGGGACGAATACTCAGCGGCTGGTTCACCGCATGCTCGAACACGTTGAGTGCATCGAAATAAATGACGAAATGCTCGTTGCCCAGCGAGTAGGAGTCGGGACCGGTGAGTCCGAAGTTCGTGAAGTCGAGGCCACTGCTCATCCTGAGCAGATGGGCCACCGTGATCGTGTTCCGCGGATCACCGGCAACTCGCCACTCCGCGACCGGCGCAACGTCATTCACGGTGAAGTGTCCCTGTCGCACCAGCACCCCCACCAGGGCCGCCGTGATACTCTTGCCCATCGACCAGCTGATCTGCGGCGTGTTGCGGGTAAAACCGGGTGCATATCGTTCCCCGATGATTTTTCCCTTGTGCACGACGACGATGGCGCGGGTATTCTGCCCGGGAGCCGACGCGCCCCGATCCAGCGCCACGTCCAACGCGGCCTGGCTCACCGGCGGCAAACGACGTGCTCGGGCGTTGAGATCGCCCATGGGCCAGGCCACGGTTTCCGCGTCGGCAAGCACGGTCGGCACGTCGACCGGCATGAAAGAGACGTCGGTAGCTCCGCGCGGAAGGATCGAGCACCCCTGATCGCCGGTGTAGCGCGCGGACCGCGCCTGAATGCCCTGCCCCCGCACCGTCACCAGGCCGGTCGATTGGTACACGGTGTACTCAAAATCACTCTGCCACAGAAAGTGGGGAAACGGTATCACGTCCTGCGCCAGGACGGTTTCCGGAGAACGCTGGTAGTCCCGACCCACAACGAAAACTCCGGCACAGATGTGGTGAGCGCCGATGGCGGCAGCATACCCTCGCTGCGGAAGCGTCGGGGTCTGAGCGAGGCTCGGCGACGCTGTACACAGGCCGAGGACGATGGACCAACCGGCTAGGGATGGGTGACGCGACTGTGACATGGACGGATCGCCTGGATGAGTCCCTCTAAACTAGGAACCCCTGGTGCGAAGGGCCACTGTGGGCTCATTTGGAGACGTTGGCGGGTAAATTCAATCGATCCACGACCCCACGGAGACGAGGTTCCAGATGAAACGTTCCATCCTTGGCTCGGTGCTGGCGTGTATGGCCGCCGTCGGCCTGGTTTCCACCGAATCGGTTGCCCAAGCCTCTACCGCCGAGACCGGCACGCTGGTCGTCGTCAACAAGTCCGAGAGCACGGCGAGCATCATCGATATCGCCTCCCGCCGAACCGTGGCGACGCTCCCTACGGGCGCCGGGCCCCACGAAGTGACACTGTCGAGCGACGGCCGCTGGGCGGTGGTGACCGACTACGCCGGGGGCAATTCCCTCACGGTGATCGACGTATCCATTCCCGCCATCGCGCGTACCATCGACCTGTCGCGCTATCCGCGACCCCACGGGATCGCCTTCCTTCCCGGAGACAGCTTGGTGGCCGTGACATCGGAGGCTTCGGAAAACGTCGTGTTCGTCCATGTCGCCCGTGGCGAGGTCGTGGGCACCGTGTCCACCGGCCAGCGCGGGTCGCACATGCTGGCCGTCGTGGGAAGCGGCGATGTGGTGTATACGAGCAACGGCGCGGGCACCGTGTCCGAGCTGGATGTGCCACGGAAGGCGCGGACCCGCGTGATGGAGGTGGCCCCCCAGCTCGAGGCCATCACCGTCACCCACGACGGCACCGAGGTGTGGGTAGGAAGCAATTCCCAGGGAACCGTCAACGTGGTGAATACGAGCACCGGCGAGATCACGCACGCCCTGCCGAACTTTAGCTGGCCGTATCGCATCCTCATCACGCCGGACAATGCCATGGCGATCATTCCCGATCTGAGAAACCATGACATTCGGTTCTTCGATCGCGCCACGAAACGGGAGCTGGCGTCGGTGGATCTTCCCGGCGCGGGCCCGCAGGGCCTGACAGTGGGGGGCAATGGACGGACGCTCTACCTGTCACTCAATCGCGAGAATCGCATCGCGATCATGGACCTGGAGACGAAGGAGATCACCGGATACATCCCGACGGGCTCGGGCCCCGACGGCATCGTGTACTCCCCCATCGTGCACTAGGCGCTAGGGGCCGATCTGCTCTCGGCTCTTGGTGAGCAGCCGTTCGGTGAAGTCGAGCCGCTCCTCGATCTCCGCGAGGTGCCGCCCGTGTTGATCTTCCATGTCGGCGACCTGCCGGATGTGACGATCGTGCAATTCCTCCATGCGCCGCTCGAGCCGGTTCTCGATCCGCCCCGCCTCGCCTCCCGCGCCCAATCGCTCGGCCCGGCGGGCCTTGATCCAAATCGGGATCGCCGTGCCCCACACGAAGAAACCCGAGAGGATCACGGGTGGCGCGTCCCACGCGCCTCCCATGGCCAGCAGCGCCCCGCCGAACAGCAAGCGTCCGACGATCTGCTTGGTGACGTCGAGGAGGCTTCCCCCCACCCCCGGGCGCTTGCCCGCGCTCATGGGGGTGGTCGGCGTCCCGCTCGCCACCGGATACGCGCATTCCGGACAGGCAGCCGCACTGCTGGACACTTCCCGACCGCACTCCGGACACTCGACGAGCATGGATATCCGCTCCCTGCACCGACCCAGCGATTGAGGACCACGTCACCGTACGCGCCCCGATGGTATCGGTTTCATCGAGACGGCCGCGGCCGCTCCAAACTAGCGGCTGATGGGAGGCCGGGCCAGAGACGGCCATCCCCGAAGGGGGGGAGTCCTGGCCACTGCTCCGCCGGCCGATTACGCTTCGTCCACCATGAGTCGCATCGTCCTGATCCATTGGAACGCCGCCGAGGGCAAGGAGCGCGCGGCAACCCTTCGCCGGGCCGGTCACACGGCCAAGGTGGTGACGCCCAAGAACCTCGCGGATTTTCGCGCGATCTGCGCGAAGCCTCCCGACGCGCTGATCATAGACCTCACGCGCCTTCCCGCGCAGGGGCGTGAGGCCGCTTTTTGGTTTCGACAACGCGAGGCGACCCGCTTCGTCCCGATCGTGTTCGCCGGGGGTGACCCCGCGAAGGTCGCCGGCATCAAGGCAAGGCTCCCGGACGCAGAGTTCACCGAGTGGGGACGCGTGCGCGGCTCGGTGCGGCGCGCGATCCAACACCCTCCGGCCGCGCCCATCGTTCCCCGATCGGAAGACATCTACCAGGGGCGGCCCCTGTCCAAGAAGCTAGGGCTCAAGGCGAACACCGCGGTCGCATTGCTCGGCGCACCCCGAGACTTCAAGCGCACGTTGGGCCCACTGCCCGAGAACATCACGCTGCGAAATCACGCCCGAGGCCGTGCCCAGCTCATCATGCTGTTCGTCACATCGCGAGCCGAGCTGACACGGCGCCTACCCGCGGCAAAGCGTGCCATGGGTGACGGCGGCAGCCTGTGGATCGCGTGGCCCAAGCAGGCCTCCGGCGTGGCGTCCGACCTCACGCAACGAATCGTGCGCTCGACGGGACTCGACACGGGACTCGTCGACTACAAGATCTGCGCCATCGACGACACCTGGTCGGGCCTGCGCTTCGCGCGCCGCGCCGCCAAGAAGTGAAACCGACCGCACGGTCGATCTTCGTCTTCTGGGCGCCCCTGGCCGCCACATGGCTGATGATGGCGTTCGAGGGCCCTTTTCTCGCTGCCATAATCGCACGGCTGCCGGACCCCAAATTCAATCTGGCGGCGCACGGCGTGGCCGTCGCGTTTGCCATTCTGGTCGAGGCACCCGTCATCATGATCATGAGCGCCTCGATGGCCCTGGTCGCCGATGCGCCGAGCTTCCGCAAGCTGCGCAACTTCACCTACGGGCTGAACGCCGTCATCACGGTCGTGATGGTCGCGGTGCTGTTGCCGCCTGTCTTTCACTTCGTCATGCAGACCCTGATCGGCCTGCCCGATGAAGTGTCCCGATTGACCTACGGCGCGCTCCTGATCCTGCTGCCATGGCCCGCCGCGATCGGCTATCGACGGTTTTTCCAAGGCCTGCTCATTCGAGCGGGGTTGACGCGTCTGGTGGCCTACGGCACGGTGATGCGCTTGGGCGTCATGACGACGACAGCCCTCGTGCTGTACCGCGTGTTCTCGGTGCCCGGAGCGTACGCCGGTGCCGGCGCCCTCTCGACCGGCGTGTGTCTCGAGGCCGTGGCGAGCCGATGGATGGCGCGTCGGACGGTGCGCGACATCCTGACGGGACGTGGCAGGCGTGAGCCGCCGGACGAGCCGTTGGGATACCGCGGCATCGCACGGTTTTATTATCCACTCGCCCTCACCTCGGTGCTCGGGCTGGCGGTGCACCCGATGCTCACGTTCTTCATGGGCCGGGCATTGTATCCGGTGGAATCGTTGGCGGTCTTTCCCGTGGTACACGCTCTGTCGTTCGTGTTCCGGGCAGTGGGCTTGAGCTATCAAGAGGTCGGCGTCGCCCTGCTCGGCAGGAACAACGAACACGCGCGAGTGCTGGCGCGGTTTGCCGCCGGCCTGGGACTCGTGACCTCGGCGGCCTTGGGGCTCATTGCGTTCACGCCGCTCGCCCACGTGTGGTTCGCGACCATCTCCGGCCTCCCACCCGATCTGGTGGCCTTTGCCATCCTCCCCGCGCGCATCCTGGCGCCCTTCCCGGCTCTGTCCGTGTTGCTGTCTTTCCAGCGGGCGATTCTCGTCAAGGGGCACCGCACCGGCCCCATCACCGGTGCCACGGCCATGGAGGTGATGGGCATCGTCGCAACCTTCATCGTACTCAGCAACGGCTTCCACTGGGTGGGCGTGACCGCCGCGATGGCAGCGTTCGTCGTGGGCCGGTTGGCTAGCACCGCCTATTTGGTATTGCCGTGCCTGCGCGTGTTGTGGCAGACGCCTGGCGCCCCCGGCAGCGTCTGACATCACGCCGGCATTGGTCGCCCACACGACGGCTGGAGCAACCCCCGGAACTCTTGTACCTTTCCCTGCGCCATAACCAGTGCGGGTCGCCGAATGCCGTCCTTGAGAAAACGATTGACCGAGATCACCTCCAGTGCCTTCGAGGCCTCGGGATTCGATGCACGGTACGGCGATGTGATCCGTTCGGACCGGCCGGACCTAGGCCAGTTCCAATGCAACGGCGCGCTCGCGGCCGCCAAGACATACAAGTCCAACCCGCGCAAGATTGCCGAGTCGGTCGCTGGGCACCTGCGGCGCGAGACCACGCTGGAGAACGTCTCCATCGCCGGTCCGGGGTTCATCAACCTGAGCGTGACCGATCGAGCCCTCACCGACCAAATGGCCGCCATGGCGGCCGACGAGCGTCTTGGCGCCGATCGCGTCGCGGCGCCGCAGAAGATCGTCGTCGACTACGGGGGTCCCAACGTCGCCAAACCGATGCACGTGGGACATCTGCGCGCTGCCATCATCGGCGAGAGCATCAAGCGCATCGCCCGCTTTCTGGGCCATGACGTACTGGGCGACGTGCACCTGGGCGACTGGGGCCTCCAGATGGGGATGCTCATCACCGAGGTCCAGCGACGCCAGCCCGATCTAGCCTACTTCGACGTCGACTTCACCGGTCCCGCTCTCGAGGATTCCCCCGTCTCCATGAGCGACCTCGAGGAGATGTATCCGGCGGCGAGTGCGCGTGCGCAAGAAGATCCAGCGGCCATGGAGGCCGCACGCCGGGCGACCTTCGAGCTCCAGCAGGGACGCCCCGGCTACCGCGCATTGTGGAGCCACTTTCACGACGTCTCCATCGCCGGCCTCAAGGCTGATTATGCGCAGCTCGGCGTGGAGTTCGATCTCTGGCTCGGCGAGAGTGACACGCAAGACCGCCTCCCCTCCCTGATCGAGCGGCTGCGCTCGGAGGGCCACGCCCGACAGAGCGAGGGTGCGTTGGTCATGGACGTGGCGCTCCCGGAGGACAAAGCTGACATCCCTCCCCTCATGCTGCTCAAATCAGACGGGGCAGTGCTCTACGGTACCACCGATCTCGCAACGATCGCACAGCGGATGGACGAACTGCACGCCGACTCGCTCATCTACGTCGTCGACAATCGACAGGCCGATCACTTCAGGCAGGTATTCCGTGGCGCGCGCAAGTCCGGCATCGCCCCAGCGTCGGTTTCGCTCGAGCATGCCGGCTTCGGGACCATGAACGGCAAGGACGGCAAGCCGTTCAAGACTCGCGCCGGGGGCGTGATGAAGTTGAAGGACCTCATGGAACTCGTCACCGAGAGGGCCGCCGAGCGCATGGCCGAGGTCGGCATGGTGAAGGACTACCCCGAGGAGGAAAGCTCGCAGATCGCGCGGATGGTCGGGCTCGCGACGCTCAAATACGCGGACCTCATGAATCACCGCACCAAGGATTACGTGTTTGATCTCGACCGGTTCTCGTCGTTCGAAGGGCGGACCGGTCCCTATCTCCTGTACACCGCCGTCCGCACGAAATCGATCTTGCGCAAGGCGGAGGAACGCGGCCTGCAGAGCGGCGACATCCTGCCGGCGGCGAGCGGCCTCGAACGCGACGTCATGCTCAAGCTGACCGAGCTGCCCGATGCCCTGGAACTGGCTTTCGCCGGACGCGCGCCGAATCACCTGTGCGAGTACGGCTACGCGCTGGCCACGGCGTTCAACAGATTCTATCACGAGCATCACGTCTTGCGGGAGGAAGACGCCGCCCGCCAGGCGTCGTGGATCGCCTTGTCGGAACTGTTCCTGCGCGCCCTCTGTCTCACGCTCGAGTTGTTGGGCATCGAGGTACCCGAGCGCATGTAGCGCGAAGCGTCACTTCCGATAGGTCCGTTCAGTGCGACGGTATCCTAGACCGGTGTGGATCTCACCATGCCCGCGGACCGAAGCGCCCGGCGTCGTGAGACCACACGTTGCCAGGGTGGGGACCATTGGCGAGCTTACTGGTCCAATTCAACGAGGGGTCATCATGCAGTTCCTGGTGCATGTCGTCGTGACCGCCGGCCTCCTCCTGATCGTGGCGAAGGTTGTCAACGGGTTTACGATTTCCAACGGGCAGGTGGCCCTGATCAGCGCGCTGGTCCTGGGGTTGGCCAACGCCGTCGTCAGGCCGATCCTCGTCTTCCTGACCCTACCACTGACGCTCCTCACGCTGGGTCTGTTCCTCATCGTCATCAACGCCGCCATGCTCAAGCTGTCCGCCACCATGGTGGCCGGATTCACGATCAAGGGGACGATGCCGGCCGTGGTGGGGGCGCTGTTGCTGACAGGACTGAATATTGCCGTCGCGGCGATGTTTGGCATCTGAGCAGCGCACTGACAACCGAGCACTGAGTACTACTGTCGGAGCGTCTCCACCGGATTCGCCATCGCGGCCCGCCGTGCCGGCAGGTAGCACGCGGCCATGGCCACGGCGACCATCAGTGCGGTGGTTCCGGCCAACGTGGGCACGTCGGTGGGGCCGACACCGAAGAGCATCCGCTGCAACAGGCGCGACAACATGAACGCACCCAACAAGCCGATGGCAGCCCCGACGCCGGCCAGCACGACGCCGTGTTGCAGTACGAGCCGTATCACGTCGCCGGAGCGAGCCCCCAGTGCCATGCGGAGTCCCAGTTCGCGGAACCGACGTTCGACTGAATACAGCATGGAGCTGTACATGCCTGCCGCTGCCAGCATGAGCGCCAAGATCGCAAAGATCGCGAGCAACAGGGAGTAAAAGCGCGGACCCGCAATCGAGGCGGTGACGCGGGCCTGCATCGGGACCAGCCCCACCACGGGCATGTCGGGTTCGATCGACCAGATCACGTCGCGCACCTGTGCTACCAGCGCCACGGCCGGCGTCGTGCTGCGGAGGGCGAACGACACGCGCGGCAGACCTTCCCCCATCCCCGCGTACGGAACGTAGACATCGTTGTCGATGTCCTCGGTCAGGCCCCAATGCCTAACGTCATTGACGACGCCGACCACGGTAACAACCGTGCCCTCCATGTACAGCGTCTTACCCACCGGATCCTCCTCGCCAAATAGCCGGCGTCCGAACGACGCGTTGACGATCATGGGCATGGGCTCTTCCGCCCTGTCGGTGGCGACAAAACTGCGGCCCCGAACGATCGTGGCCCCCAACGCCTGGAAGTACCCCGGCGTCACCGGGTTGAGGATGGCCCCTTCCCCGTCCTCCTCTGGGGTATGCGCAAAATTCATGAACCAACAGCAACGGCTCCCTCCGTTGAACATGAACGGCAACGTGATCCCCGCGCCGACCGCACGAGTCCCCGGCAGCGACGCCAGCCCCGCGAGGGCCTGCTCGGTAAACTGGCCGCGCTCTTCGGGGGCCAGACTGTTGAGTGCAAGACGGAGCGTGTAGAGCTGCTCCGGCTCGAGGCCCGGATCTCTCCGTTGGAGTTGGATGAAGCTGTTGAACAGCACGCCGGCTCCGGCAAGCAACACCAACGCCATCGACATTTCGGCGATGACGAGTCCGTCCCGGAGGCGCCGTCCACCCCGTCCCTCCGTCACGCTCCCCGCCCCTTCCTTGAGTATCTCGTTTACGTTGCCTCGAGTGGCCTGCACCGCCGGGAGGATCCCGAACACGATCCCCGTCATCACCGACACGAAGAACGCGAACGTGAGAATCCGAATATCCACGGCGAGATCGGCGGCACGGGGGATGCTGCCGGGATTGATTGACGCGAATCCCGCGACGCCGAGGACCGCGAGACCGATGCCGAGGGCGCCCCCGACAAGGGACAACACGACACTTTCGGTGAGAAGCTGTTTGAGCACCCTGCCCCGACTCGCTCCCATCGCCGTCCGCAGCGCAATTTCACGAGCGCGACCCGTTCCCCGGGCAAGCAAGAGGTTGGCGACGTTCGCACAGGCGATCAGGAGCATGAGCCCGACAGCACCGAGCAGTAGGTACAGCATGTCGGCCACCTCGTGCACCGTGGCATCGATGAGCGAGCTCAAAAGGATGGGCCGTGCCGTGCCGTCCGGCCGCCGATACCGGTCGGGATGCTCATTGGCGAGGGCCTCGGCCAGCGTATTGAGCTGTGCCTGTGCCCCCTCGATGGTGGCGCCCGGCCGAAGCCGGGCGGCAACTTCGATGATGAACATGCCACGGCTTTGGACGGCGGGATCCGACAGGTCGAAGGGCAACCACACGTCGGCCGTCCGGCCCATCATGACCTCAGGCGGCACGAACGCCGGCGCCAGGACACCGACCACCTCCAACGGGTCGCCGTTGATCGTGATTTGTCGACCCACGATGTGCGGATCTCCGCCCCACCGCTGACGCCACATCCGATGGCTCAGCACCACGGTTTGCACCGGCGTCGTGTAGTCTTCCGCGGTGAACAACCGCCCAACTAGGGGTTGGCCGCCGAAGGTGGAGAAAAAGTCGGGCGTCACCAGGATGGCACGCACGCGCTCGGGGCGGTCACCCCCCGTCAGGTCGTAGCTCGTCAACCGTACCCCGGCCAGCGCCTGAAACGCATCCGTCCGGTCCCGCCACTCGACGAAATCGGGGACCGTGTGGCTCCCGTGGTCGAAGAACACGAGTTCGTGGGGGTTGTCGTAGGGCAGGCTCCGCAGCAACACCGTGTCCACCACGCTGTAGATCGTGGTCGTCGCCCCGACACCGAGGGAGATGATCGCCACCGCCGTCAGCGTGAAGCCCGGTCGCTTGCGGAGGGTGCGCACGGCATACACGGCGTCCTGCAGCAAGCGATTGAGGACGCCGGAGAACCAGCGGTCGCGGTGGACGAGGCGACGGTAGGCGGCCTCACGGCGGACGTCCCGGGCCGCCCAGACGGCGTACGGCACCATCCCGGCACAAAATGCGAGCACCCGAACGACACGGGGGCCACGGCGCGCCAACGTCCACAGTTCGCCCTCCCACTCGGCCACCACGGCGCCGCGGCGCGGAGCGGGAATCCACAGCGACACGACGTGGATGAGCCCACGCGCGAACGCGACCACGATGGAACGGGGCCAGCGAGGCCCGGTCACGCTTCGCGTCCTTCCATCACCCGGCCGAGAGTGGCGAACCGCTCGAGGGCCTGGACCAAGGCCACCCTGCCCTCCCTCGTGATCTCGTAGTAGCGCCGGCGCGGACGGGCCTCCTGGCGGGCTACCCGGTCGGCTTCCCACGTCCCACGGACGAAACCGCGCCGCTCCAGCCGGCCGAGGGCCGGATACACCGCCCCGCTGGCCAGACTGGTGGCATCCATGATGTCGAGGCCGTACCGGCGGCCGGCGTCGATGGCCTGAAGGATGGCGGCGGTGGAAAAACCGAGCGTCCGGGAGCGCTTGGGCATGGCGGCCTGACTATGTAAGAGTACTATGTAGCTTTATTATGTAGTGACCGACGCCGAAAGACAAGTGCTGCTGTCCGGGTGGGTGACCCGTACGATTCTGACGCAAAGAGCCGCGCGGCCAAACGCCGCGCGGCTCTTTGATTCCCATCGCAGCCTTTGCGGCTGCCAGCCGCGGCTCGGATGAGGGGCTACGAGCGACCGTTCGCCCCCGTGATCGCGTCGTCGTCGCTCACGCCATTAGTCACCGCCGGCGCCTGTTGCTGCCAGTAGTAGCTCGGCAGAGCTCGCTGCCGGGGCCAGATCTCATCCAGCGTGTCGCCGTCGTACAGACGGCCATTCTTCATCACATAGCGGACCGAGTTGGTATTCCGGATGTCGCCCAGCGGATTCCGCTCCAGCACGACGATGTCCGCCAGCTTGCCGCCCGCCAACGTGCCGATGTCGTTGTCGAAGCCGATGGCCTCGGCGCCGTAGATGGTCGCAACCCGCAACAGGTCGTGCTCCGACATGCCGCCCGATTGCATGGCCCACATCTCCCAGTGGAATCCGATACCGTGCAGTTGCCCATGCCCGCCCACGCCCGTCCGGCCGCCGGCGGCGATGAGGTCCTTCAAGAATACGGCATGCTTCGGAAACACGTGTTCTTCGTCCCGGAACCAGCCGCCGAGGTTGCGGCCCCGGCGCGACGCCTTGGACGCGAGATCCTCGTACGGCGAGAAGTGGAGCATCTTGGGGTCGTCCAGCGGGCTATGCCTCGTGTAAAAGTAGTTCTCGGCCCAGGGACCCCCGTACGACACCAACAACGTCGGTGTGTACGTCGTCTGACTCGTCTTGAAGAGATTCACCACGTCGCTGTAGAGGGGCGCGATGGGGAGCGAATGCTCCAGTCCGGAGTAGCCGTCAATGGCGTGTGTCATGTTGAGCTTGAAGTCGATGCCGCCCTCGGTGGTGGGCATGAGCTCCAGCTCACGCGCCGCCATGATGAGCCACTGGCGCTGCTGCCGGTTGCCGGACATGTACATCTTGAACGACGTGAGGCGGTAGTAGTCCTTGTACCGGCGCAAAACCGTTCTGGCATGGTCGAGGTTGCGGACGTTCTCGGCCGAGAACACGCCGGGACCCGTGTGATAAATCCGCGGACCGATCATCTCGCCCGCTTCGACCCGGTCGTGGTAGGTGAGGATATCGGTTGTCGATGTCTGGACGTCCTCGGTCGTCGTCACCCCGTACGCCAAGTTGGGGAGATACTGCCACACCTGGTTGATGTGTATGTCCGTGATGAGCCACTGTGTGTGATAGTGTACATCGACGAAACCGGGCATCACCGTGGTTCCCGAAATGTCGATGATTTCCGCACCGTCGGGAATGTTCACTTGACCGGTTGAGCCGATGGCTTCGATACGGTTGTTCCGCACCACGATGTCGGAATTCTCGATGATCTCGTAGCCGTTCATCGTGATGGCACGTCCACCCCGCAGCACGGCGACACCCTGGGGAATGTCCCGAGCGAGCTCGATTTCGATGCGGTGTTCGTCCGGCTCTTATCCGTCCTCGTCTTCGTCCTCGGTCTCAGTTGAGTCCGCTTCGGCCTGCTCTTCCTCTTCCTCGCCGGCTGCGGCCTTCGCGACTTCGACACTGTCTTCGAATGCCTTGGCGGCGGCAAGATCGTACACCAGGTGGGCGTTACCTATGGACCAGTGCACGCGGCCGGCGTCTGCGCTCCACGCCGGAAACTGCCCGCCCACGTCTGTGAGCTTCCTGGTCGGGAAAGCACTCTGCGATCCGCCTACCGACACCGTGGGCGTCTCACCGCCGATCACCGGAACCGTCACCACGTACAGGTCCATTCCCACCTGGGCCAACGCCTGGTCTCCCTGGGGAGCCATGCGGATCGACGATGCCGGCGGACCCTGACCGCCCGGGGGGCCACCCGTACCCAAACGGGGCCCCCGCACCTGGAGGTGTTCCTTTTCGTCCGTTCCGTCCCAGCGGAGCGAGACCAGGCCCCTTTGTCGGCTGTATGCATAGATGCGCTCCGGATCCGACGTGAAATGGGCACCTCGCCGGCCGTCTGCCAACGCGATTCGAGTCACCACTCCCCCGTCGGCCGGCACCCATACAAACTCGGAGCCCAATGCGCCCCCGAAACCACCCCGAGCTTCTTGGACGTCACGGGCCGACCCCCGCTCTACCACGATGCGATCTCCGGAGGGGGCCCAAGCCGGCTCCCGGAAGAAGGCTGCCGTCTGGGTCAAGCGCTCAGGATCGCCACGGCCGTTCGAGCGCACCTTGTAGACACTTCCCCCGTCTGCATCGTCCCACGTCACGAACCCGATCCACTGCCCGTCCGGCGACCACGTGGGCTGGTGCTCGCCGACGCTCATGTCGGTGAGCCGCCGTGGTGTGCCATCCGGGTAATCCATCACATAGAGCCGGTCCAACACGACGAACGCGAGACGTCGCCCGTCGGGCGAAGGCTTGGCGTCCCGAATCTGCCGCGCGATGAACGTGGGGGACACTTCGACCTCGTTGTCGAAACGCACCGCGGGCCCGATGTCCAACTCCACGGCGGCACGGAAAGGAATCTCCTGTTGCGGGCTTCCGTCCACGGGGAGACGCCATAGCTTGCCGCCGAACGACACGATGACCGCCCGGGAATCGGGTGTGAACGAGAATCCCGGCAACGCATCCATCGTGGCGCGCGACTCCTGGTCGTCCCGCTGTACCGGGAAAGCCAGCCACCGCTCCGCTCCGTCCGACAAGGCACGTATCCGCAACCCAGTTTCGCCCTGGTGTCTCGTACCGTACACCAGCCACTGACCGTCGGGAGACAGCGTGGGTCGCACCGCGGAACCGTAGCGGGATGTCGCCCGCGAAGACTCTCCCGTTTCCCGATCGTAGACCGCCAACTGATACAGGGGGAACTGGGCGTTGTACTGATGACGCCCCGTGCGCTGGGCGTACTAAATAAAGCGGTCGTTGTCTCCGAACGCCGCACCGGTCGTGTGGAGGTTGTCCGGTTCAGTGATCAGACCCACCCCGGATCCGCCATCGACGTGATAGAGCCAGAGCTTCCCGTTGCGGCCTTTGGAAGCCACGACGTAGCTCCCGTCCGGCGTCCACTCTGGTGAAACGAAATCCTCTCGCTTTTCCTTCGTGAGCTGCGTCGTGTCGGCGCCGTCCAGCGACATGATCCACAAGTTCTCGGCACCGCTCCGGTCGGAAACGAACACGACCCGCTCGCCGTCGGGACTGAACCGGGGCTGCACGTCGTAACCCATTCCACTCGTGAGACGCGTCGCCTCACCGCCCCCGATGGCCATGGTGTAGAGATCTCCCAACAAATCGAACACGATCGTCTGGCCGTCGGGGCTCACGTCCAACGACATCCACGTTCCTTCGGTGGCCGTGAACGCCAATGTGCGGCCGGGCTCGAGCGGCAATTCTTTCGTGGCCTTCTTGGTAGTGTCGGCCGGGGAGGCACCCTCTTGGGACCAGGCGGCGGGGACCACCACTAGGGCCGCCGCCAGCGCGACGACATGGGGAAACACTCGGCGGATCATGTGACTCTCCGGTGGAATGAAGCATGAACCTGCCCCGGAGGGAGGACCGCGCGCAAGAGGCCCCTCACTTGAGCCCCGTCCGGAGATACCTTAGATTCCTCGCGCACCCAGGACGAGGGAACCTATGGCGAGACCAGGACCAGCAACACAGGCCAAGCGGCAACGAGAGCGTGCGAAGCAGGACAAACGCAAGGCCAAAGAGGAAAAACGCGCCCTGAGAAAAGAGCAAAAACAAGAAGCCCTGGAGACTAGTCCCGCTCCAGAGCCCGGCGTCGATCCCGATATCGCAGACATCGTTGCCGGTCCCCAGGCGCCCCGCTATTAGTGGTCCGCAGCCCAAGGGTGCCGAGCAACCCCTGGCCAGTGCGTCCTGTCGCAACTGCCCACCGCCTGCCGCCCAACCGTTTTGCCCCCTTTGACCTCTCCGCTATCCGCATATACATTGGTTGACAATATATTGTTCGACAATATATAAGTCTGGCGCCTGTGGGCCGACGGGGAGGAATGCATGGTAGGGCGTCAGGGGGCCAGGAACAGCGCGGATTACCTGAGATCTGCCGTCCCACTGGCCGAATCGGCGGCATCGCGGCCGACCGCTCCGGCGAAGTTGCGATTGGAGGGGGTGCGGGCGTAGCGCCGGTGATCCCCGGTCAGGGCACCACCGGCCACCTAGCGCCTGCCTGAGATCTAGGCGCCGCTCGGGGCGGGAAGCATTTCGGCGGTGATGGCCTCGAAAATGAGCTCCCTGGCCCTGGCGACGATCTCATCCAGCGAGGGCGCGTTGGCAAACATCTCCTGCGCGCGCTGCCGCAGCTCGTCGGTGCTGGGGATGTGAGGCAGTTGCATCTCCGACAACATGGCCACGGCCTCCGACCGAGCGATCCGGGCCCGCTCGCACACCTCGTCCCACGTGGGGGTGTTTTCCCACGCCACGCGCAGATCCTCTACCATCCGCTCGACGGACAGGGTGGCCGTAAGCTGTCGCGCGACCTTCTCGACCATCCCCCGCCCCAGCTTCCGCTCGTTGCGTACGAGCGCTGCGGGCGGCTCGTTGATATCGGACACGATGCGAGCCCACGAGAGAACTTTGAGTATGTAATACGTGGGATCCCACTCGAACCAGCGGAACCCCTGGCGGGTAGAAGCCATACAGGCGTGGTGGTTGTTGTGCCATCCCTCGCCCATCGTGATGATCGCGAGCCACCAATTGTTACGCGAATCATCGCCGGTGATGTAGCGCTTGGATCCGTGCACGTGTGCCAGCGAGTTGATGAAGAACGTGCCGTGGTAGAGCAGCACCGTGCTCCAGATGAATCCCACGACGAGCCCCGTCCATCCGAAAAAGAACCAGGTGGCGACGCCCAACACGATTGCCGGCAGGTAGCGGTTGCGGTTCAACCAGACGAGGTCGGGATACCTGGCGAAATCTCGAATGGCGTCGTAATCGGTCTCGCGCGCATTGGACTGGAAGATCCACCCGACGTGCGCGTACCAAAAGCCGTGGTGGCGCGGGGAGTGGACGTCGAAATCCGTATCGGAGTGCCTGTGGTGGTGCCGGTGCTTGGTGGCCCACCACAGGGCCCCTCGCTGGGCGGAGCTCTGGGCCAGCCAGGCCAGGAGGAACTGGACGACCCGACTCGTCTTGAACGACCGATGCGCGAAATAGCGGTGGTAGCCGGCGGTGACCCCGAACATCCTCACGAAATAGAGGACCAAACAAATCACGAGGGCCTGCACCGTGACGCCAGTCAAGATGGCGGCCAGGGCGGCGACGTGGACCAGGACGAATGGAATCGGCGACGGATAAACGATATCGTCGTGCGGCTCGTCGTCCGCACTCGGGGTGGGCGTAACGGTGTATCTGTCCAGTGTCACGGATTTCTCCCATCCTGAAGCTCGCCGGGAATCCACGTGAGGAGAGATGCCAAGCTCGCAGTTCATATTAACGTGGAGAATCTAACCCCCCCGCGGTGTGAGCGCTATCACAAG
>JAPULZ010000194.1 GCA_027294455.1 Gemmatimonadota bacterium | reverse complement strand
GTTTGCCGAATCGTTAGCGGACCTATCCGTGTTCGAAAAGGATCAATCTGTGGCCGTAGTTCCTTTTAGATTCTGTGGCCGCAATTCCTTATGGATTCCGTGGCCGTCCCCTCATCTTATCGATAATGAACGCAGATCAGGCACTACACAAGACGAGCGGAGCGGTCAGGGAAAGTATCATCCGTTGCTGGTGGAAGCTGGTTAGATCTGGGACCTCAGAGATATATTTGGGAGTGCCTCAGGTCGTGATAACTAGTCGAGATCTAATGGTTGATGCGCAACTATCCTCCCTCCGACGCTAGACTGAGCCGCTGCGCCGCTTTGGCCGGCGTGCTTGTGCTAGCCAGCGCCCTAGGCGCGCCAGCCGCACACGCTCAAGTCATCACCGGTCACGTTGTCGATGGCCTGTCGGGCCGTCCGGTCGGCCGCGGCTTCGTGGTCGTGCTCGACCAGCAAAACCACGAGGTGATTCGCGTCCTCACGCCGGGGGACGGCATCTTCGCCATCCGGGTCGCCCCCGGGCGGTATCGGGTGCGCTCCGAGCGCATCGGCTTCCGCGTCGCCGAGTCTCGACCGTTCGACATTGTCGGCGGGCAGACCGTGACCGAGACGCTCGTCGTCAGTGCCGTGCCGCTGCTGCTCCGTGAGATCCTGGTCCACACTGATGATCAATGCCAGATGGACCTGATCGAGGGGGCGAGCGTGGCCGCGGTATGGGAGGAGGCGCGGAAGGCCCTGACGGCGGCGGTCTGGACGGCGGATCGACGCGCGTATCGCTACGTGCTCGGCCTGTATGAGCGCCAACTCTCCCGCAATGGCCGCCGGGTGAGCCGCGAGCGGTTGTGGACGACGACGGGAAGCATGGTGATGCCGTTCGAATCGGTCGCGCCTGCGCGCCTCGCCGAAGTGGGATACGTCGTGACGAGCGACGGGGACAGTACCTCGTACTTTGCACCCGACCCCCGGACGCTGCTCCACGAAAGCTTTCAGCGCACGCACTGCTTCAGCGTCGTGGCCGATGATGAGCGGGTGGGGCTCGAGTTCGAGCCGGTACGGGGCCGACGGCAGCCGGACGTGCGGGGGACCCTGTGGATTGACCTGAAGACCAGCGAGCTACGCAGCGTGGAGTTCCGGTACACGGGCCTGGACCCCGCACTGGCCGAGCAAGGACCGGTCGGGGAGATCCAGTTCATGGCCGTGCCTTCGGGCGAATGGGTCGTCCAGGCATGGAGGATCCGCATGCCGGAAATGGGCCGATCCGCCTCGCCACTGCGACCGAGAACATCGGCGGTCGTCAGACACCGGGAGGCGGGCGGCGAAGTGCTCGAGATCGCCGACCGGGACGGTCAGATCGTCTACGCGGCGGAGCCGGCAATCCTCACGGGAACCGTATTCGATAGCACGCACCTCTCGCCCCTGGCCGGCGCCACCGTCGTCTTCGAGGGAACGACCTACCGCGACATCACCGATGGAGAAGGGCGGTTCGCCTTGGCGGGCCCATTCCATGGGGAATACTCCGTCACGTTCCGCCACCCACTGTTGGACTCCCTGGGCTTCGCGCCGGAACCGCAATCGGTGCTCGTACGCCGGCACGATATCGTGCGTGTCACCCTCGCGATTCCGACGATGACGCGCATCGAGGAGACGGTCTGTGCCGGTGCCGACGTGTCTGGCCTCAGGGTCACGGGTAGTCTAACAACCGAAACCCGAACGATCGTGGGCAGTGTGCGGGACCAGGCCGGTCGTCCGGTGGTGGAGGGCCGGGTGTCGGCGAGGTGGGCCGTACCACGAAGCGCCGGCATGACCCTGGGCAGCCAAGGTGTCCAGGCCTTGGCGACCACGGACGGCGCCGGGACGTTCGCGCTGTGCGGGCTTCCGGTCGATCGGTGGATCGTACTCACGGCGCGACACGAGCAGATGGGCAGTGCGCCGAAGGCGCTACTGTTCGCCGCGGACGGCGCCGGCGTGACGGTCGACGAGGTCTTCCACGCCATCCAACGGCCGATCTGGCGAGAGGACCTCTCGATCTCCCCATCACGGCAGGCGATTGCTGCCGTCACCGGCACCGTCACCGACAGCATGACGGGCGCGGTGTTGGCCGATGTCCTGATCAGCGTGGGCAGCCGTGGGCTCGAGACGCGATCGGACTCGTCAGGACACTTTCGCGTCGTCAACGTCCCGCCGGGAGCGGTCCAGTTGCTCCTCAGGCGATTGGGGTACCGTCCGGTTGTGTACAGCACGCGCATCGGGCCCGGCGAGAAGCTGCGCGTTCCGCCCGACGCGACAGCGTTGAGCCCGGCGCCGACCGAGTTGGAGGCTATCACCGTCGAGGGTGCTGCTCCGGTCCCGCGCTACCTGCGGCGGTTCGAAGAGCGGCGGGCGCAAGGGTTCGGCCACTTTGTGACGCGCGACGAGTTCGAGAAGTGGAATCCTACGCAAACCACCGACGTCCTGCGGCGAACTCCCGGTCTCACGGTGGTGCCCAACGGCAATTACGGCGGGTCCTTGCCCAGCCCACCGGGTGGCATGGATACCAGACGTTTTGTCATTCGTAGCGGTCGCGCCGTTACTCGCGGAGAATGTCCGCTGCTTTTCTTTCTCGATGGGGCTCTTGTCAGCAACTCGTTCGAAGATATCGATAGGTTCATACCGATCAACCAAATCGTCGCGATTGAGGTGTACCGGGGTCCTGCCGAAACCCCGGCGGAGTTCAACACCACGGGGTCGGCGTGTGGTGCGATCGTTTTTTGGACAAGGTGATCTAAGAACAATAAGGAATAACTGCCACAGAATCTAAAAGGAACTACGGCCACAGATTGATCTTTTTCGGACACGGATAGTCCCGCAAACGATTCGGCAAAGGGACCGTTCCCGAACAAATCCGTGCTCAAAATATCAATCGGTGGCAGCAATTCCTTTTTATTGTGGCACGACCACGAACCCCGCCGCGCCAAAGTGGTTGTCCAGCGTCAGGGCCTCGCGCACTCCCCGTTCC
>JAPULZ010000193.1 GCA_027294455.1 Gemmatimonadota bacterium | reverse complement strand
AACGGGTGTACCACCCTATCGACCAGGGGGCCTTTGGGGGGGCTCCCCCTTCGGCCGCCACAGTGCTGCACCGCACGGTGAGGTGGGTAAGAAAGTGTGTAAGTTCGGACGCAGAAAGGGTGCGAATCCCCGGAATGAGGTTCGCACCCTTGGCGTACAAACGCCCCTGATTACGTCAACTCGGTGAAAGCTGCCGCCTATGGGCGGGCTCCCAAAGCAGGTGCGCTACCGGACTGCGCCACGCCCCGATGACAGCAAGCAAACTAGCCAGTCATGGTGCCCAGGGGTATGGTGGACGTCACTACGTCGGCGGGCCGCCGCCTAGCCGGCGCAGGTGGCGCGCGGTATCGTAGAGCAGCTTTCCGCCGCCAGAAAACACCAGGCCAGCCAACCGCCAGCCCAGTCCCGGAGACACCCATGCCCAACTATACCCGCCGTGAATTTGTAGAGGCCGGTGCGGCCCTCGGCGCGGTCCTCGGCGTCAACATGCCCCGCTGGATCGGCAAGCCCGTCACAAGCCAGGGCCAAACTGCACGTATCCCCGGCCCCGACCTTGTACTCCACAACGCCACCGTCTACACCATCGATGAAACCCTGCCCCGCGCCGAAGCCTTCGCCGTCAAGAACGGCCGCTTCATCGCCGTGGGCAGCAACGACGACGTGCGCAATCTCATCGTCCCCGGCACCGAGGTGATCGACGCCGAGGACATGACCGTGTTGCCGGGATTCATCGATTGCCACTGCCACCCGTCGGGCGTACGTGAGCTCAACGGCGTCAACGTGAACCTCCGGACCGTCCGTGAAGTGCAGGCCGCCCTGCGGGCCAAGGCCGCCAACACCCCGTCGGGCTATTGGGTCACGGGCTACATGTACGACGACACCAAGCTCGACCGGCCCGTCACCCGCCTGGACCTGGACGAGGCCGTCCCCAACCACCCCGCGTCCGTGGGCCATCGGGGAGGACACACCGGGGTGTACAACAGCATGGCCTTCGAGCTGGCGGGCATCACCGTCCAAACGCCCGATCCCGACGGTGGACGGTTCTACCGGGAAGACGGCCAGCTCACCGGCAAGGTCGCCGAGCGGGCGCGCGGCGCGTTCAACGACGTGGGGCGGCGGGAAGAGACCACCCGGGAGATGCGGCAAGCAGGCGTCAAGTTCATCTCCGAGCAGATGACCAAGGCGGGCCTCACCTCGGTGCATCAAACCGGGGGTGGCAGCACATCGCTCATCGCCCTGCAGGATGCCTACGCCGCCGGAGAGCTGCGTTTCCGGATGTATCTGTTCCCGAGAGGTGGGTTGTACAGCACGCTCAGGGACTCCGGTGTCCGCAGCGGCTACGGCAACGAATGGATCCGCATCGGCGGGGTCAAGCACGGTGCCGACGGCTCGGCGTCGGAACGCACGATGCGCATGAGTACGCCGTACGTGGGCCGGCCCGACGACTATGGCATCCTCACGATGTCTCAAGAAGACATTCACGAGGCAACTGAGGATGCCCACCGCAATGGCTGGCAGATCGGCATCCACGCCAACGGCGACGTCACCATCGACATGGTGCTGAACGCCTACGAGCGGGTGCAACGGGAGTGGCCGCGTCCCGATACCCGGCACCGGATCGAGCACTGCACCCTGGTCAACCAGAACCTGCTGCGCCGGATCAAGGCCGTGGGCGCGATTCCTACTCCTTTCTACACGTACGTCTATTACCACGGGGACAAGTGGGATGAGTACGGCGACGAGAAGCTCAGCCGCATGTTCGCCCACCGGTCTTTCCTGGACCACGGGATTCCCGTCGCCCCCGCGTCGGATTACATGCCCGGGCCGTACGAGCCGCTCATGGCCTTGCAGAGCATGGTGACGCGAACGGATTTCCGGGGACGGGAGTGGGGACCCAATCAGCGTGTCACGGTGGACGAAGCGCTGCGGATCTGCACGATGAACGGTGCCTATGCGTCGTTCGAAGAGAACGAGAAGGGGTCGATCACGGAGGGCAAGCTGGCGGATTTCGTTCAGCTTGCCGAAGACCCGTACGAGGTGGATCCGAGCACGCTCAAGGACATTCCGATCGCCAGGACGGTGGTGGGGGGCAGAACGATGTACGAAGCGTAGCCAATCATCCGCCGCGCCCGACGGGCGAATTCAGCGGTCGATATTCAATACGTCCAACCCCTGCTCGAACACGATATCCACCGGAATCCCCGCCGTCGTGAGCCGATCCAGATCGGCCCGCAGCCCGTCAGTGATCACCCCCCGTTCCGAGAGTAGCTGCCCCGCCCCCTCGTAGTCCCCGTCGCCCTGCAACGTCAGGATGACTTCAGAAAGCGCCGTCATTGCTTCCTGCATCCGGTCGAAATCCACCCGGTAAGTGCCCGTGGCGTCATCCCGCGTGAACGCGCCCAACTCCTGGAAGAAACTGAACCGCACCATGTTGGCCCGGCCGTGGGCGCTGGTGGCACCGAACCGCACCGACCGGAAGATGCTGGCCATGAAGGTGACGTAGTTGTCCATGATGTCGCCCTCGGTCAACTCACCGTTTCCGTACAGCTCGGTGATCATGTAGAGCCCGAGGATGTCGGCCTTGCCTTCTTCCATGGCCGAGGCGTGCTCCTGCAACGCCTCGCGGACGGTGCCCTGCCCCGTGAGGGTGTTCTTGATGCCGAGGCCGTGGGCCACCTCGTGAAACATCGTATTGGCGAAGAAGGCGTCGAACGTGATGCGCCGGCGCTGGTCTTCGGCAATGAGCATCTCAGAAATGGGTATCAGGATGCTGTCGAACTTGGCCTGCATCGCGTTCTTGAGCTGCAAGCGCCGCGTGCCCTTCTCGAGCTGCACGGTCTCGTCGTTGGGCAGGTTGATGGCGATGGTCTTGGAACCGGCGTTGGCCTCACCGGCGTAGTAGATCACGTCGTAGGCGTTCAACTCCGAATCCGTACCTGGTATCTCGCGCTTGTATTCGGCGGGAACGGGGAGCCCCTCCTGGAGCGATGGCAACAAGGCGGCGTAGCGCGACAGCCGCTCGCTCCACGCCTGGTCCTTGATCAAGACATAAGCTTCATGGGACGCCTTGTTGCCGAACATGAGATCTTCGTACGTCTCGATGGGGCCGATCACGACGTCGATCGTGTTGGTCTTCATGTCCATCCACGCCAGGTCGCTCTCGCGATAATCGTCGGTGAGCAACGCCTCGGCTCGGGACTCGAGATAACGACGCAACCCGGCGTCTTCGGCCAGCTCCGCGGCCTCGCGCAAGAGCGCCGCCGCGCGTTGCGTGGGTTCGGGAAACGCCTCATGATAGGCGATGGGAATGAATCCCGTCTCGCTGCGCCCCACCAGGGTGTAGAGGCTGCGAAGCTCGTCGCCGTTGGGTTGGGTGTCGAAAGCCGCCTCGAGTTCCTCACGCGTGGCGTCGCCGGGATAGAAACCGGCTCCCAACGGCTTCTCCGCCACGCCGGGCAACAACGGGGCGTCCCCGTTCAATCGATCCCACGGCCCGTAGTTGGCTTCCACGAGTCGCCGCAGCCCGGGATCGTCGATGCTCTCCAGGAGCGAGTCGGCATTGCCCCAGGCCTGCTGCCAGAAAATTTCGTCCATCTCCTTTGCGGCGTCGATCAAGATGGGAATCATCTGGCGCTCGTTCTCCGTCAACGTGCTGAGATCGGCGGTCAGACGAAACGTGGCGTATTGATCCAGCGGCAAAGCGTCATCCATGGAATCACCACAGCCGGTGATGACCAACGCCGGCACGAAAACCTTGAGAAGTGCTCGAATACGCATGGTGCAATTCTTCCGAGGGAATAGGTGGTCAAGTAGCCCGATTTGCGGTGAGATGGCAAGGGGTGGTACGACAGTAGCACGTGTGCGGGCGAGGCATGGCCTCGCCCTTACGGGGGATTGGCGATCAGCCACTCCGCGAACGCCCGAAACGCCTTCCCCCGGTGGCTCACCTTCGCTTTTTCTTCCGGCGTGGCTTCCCCGAAAGTCTTGTCCAGATCGACGGAATGGAACAGGGGATCGTATCCGAACCCGCCAGTGCCCCTGGGCTCGGTCGTAATGTGGCCGCTGCAACGGCCTTCGAAGACATGGGGGATGATGCTCATGTCCTTCATGAACACCGCGACACAACGATACTGCGCACCGCGGCGATCGTGCGGCGCCCCGGCGAGTTTCTGCAGCAGCAACCGGTTGTTGGCCTCGTCCACGTCATCCCCGGGCCCGGCCATGGCAAATCGCCGCGAACGCACTCCGGGTTGGCCTCCGAGCGACAACGCCTCGATACCCGAGTCGTCCGCCACCGTGGGCAGGCGCGACAGACGCTGGAAGTATTCGGCTTTGGCGCGCGCATTGGCTTCGAAGGTGTCTGCGTTCTCCAGGGTCATCTCTTCCGGCCTCTCGTAGAGCCCCACATCCTCCGGAAAGACGATCTCGTAGGGCAACTCACGCAGGATCTGCCGGATCTCTGCCTTCTTGCCCGGGCTGCGCGTGGCCACCAGGAGCTTGTGCATCATCGGCCCAGTAGTTTGCGCTGCTCCACGAAGAGCGACCCGATGCCCGCGGCCGCGAGGTCCAGCAGAGCATCGAGCTGGGGCCGGTCGAACGTGGCGTTCTCCCCGGTGCTCTGCACCTCGACGAAACGATCCGGCTCGGCGATGACGACGTTCGCGTCGACGTCCGCCTCCTTGTCCTCGGCATAACACAGATCGAGCATGGCCTTGCCGCCGACCACCCCCACCGACACCGCGGCTACCAGCCGGTCGAACGGATCGGGCACGTTGAATTCCTTGGCCATCCAGGCACACGCATCGGCCAGGGCCACCGCCCCCCCGGTGATGGCCGCGGTGCGCGTTCCCCCGTCGGCTTGCAACACGTCGCAGTCCACCCGGATCGTGCGCTCGCCGAACTCGAACGTCTTCACGGTGGCCCGAAGACTGCGGCCGATGAGCCGCTGGATCTCCGCCGTGCGCCCGCCCGGCCCGTTCCGTTCGCGCCTGGTCCGCTCGGTGGTAGCGCGGGGCAGCATCGCGTACTCCGCCGTGATCCAACCGAGGCCCGTGCCGCGTCGCCAGCCCGGGGGCCTGTCCTCCACGCTGGCCGTACACGAGACCAGTGTGCCGCCCATGCGGACGAGACACGAGCCTTCCGCATAGGGGTTCGTGCCCCGCTCGAGCGTAACGGGACGGAGGGCATCTACCCCGCGGCCGTCGTGCCGCTTCATGCGGGTGCTACCCTTCCGCCCGAAGCGGGCCTGCGGTCATGACGACATGGTGCTGACATGGCGTTCCTTACGCCTTCGGGTGAAAAAAGATTTGCGAGCGGTATGCCAACGCTAATCGACAGGGACACTCGCCGTCCCCCAACGCCCGAAGCTCCACTTGAGGAGCGGCGGCGCGACAAAGGTCGTGCCGATTACCATGAGGACCACCGCACTGAAGAGCTCGTCGCCCAACACGCCGGTGGTGAGACCGATGTTGGCGAAGATGAGCCCCACCTCACCGCGGGGGATCATCCCGATGCCCACCCCCAACCGATTGAACCGCCGCCACGGCACCGCCCAACCCGCCGCGAGTTTCCCAACGACGGCGATGCCAAATAATGCGGCAGCGAGGGCGAGCACTTGCCCATTGCCCTCCGCGAAGGGATTGAGCAGTCGCACATCCAGTTGCGCCCCAATGCTGAGGAAAAAAATCGGGGTGAAGATGTCGGCGACCGGCTTGATCCTGTCCTCGATCAGATCGAACTGGTTCGTCCGGGAGAGAATGATGCCCGCCGCGAACGCACCGATGATCATGGCTGAGCCCACCCGGTCGGCGAGGGCCGCAATCAACAGGAGGAACACAAACGCGGCGACGAGTAGCACACCCCGCACCTGCATCCGATCGATGAGACCGAACAGGCGGGGCGCCACGGCGAATCCCACGGCCACGGCCACTACCAGGAATCCTACGGCAACGGCAAACGCCCACGCGACATCCCACACGCCCACCGCAGCGCCGACGGCCAGCGTGGCCACCAATCCCAGCAACACGAGGCCGAGCACGTCGTCGATCACGGCGGCGCCGATGATGAGTTTGGCCTCGAGAGACGACATGACTTTGATGTCCGTGAGCACCCGGGCCGTGATCCCCACGGAGGTGGCGGTGAGCGTCGCCCCGATGAAAATCGCCGTGGTCGAGGACGATACGATGTTGAAATCGTCAGGCGCGAAGGACAACCAGAACACGACACCGAGCATGAACGGCATCACGACACCCACGGCTGCGACACTGCCGGCCGCGGGTCCGACCCGGAACATCTGTTTGAGATCGGTTTCGAGCCCGATCTCGAACAACAGCACGAGCACGCCGATCTCGGCGAGGAGCGCAATGATCTCGGTGAGCGGATCGTCTGGGGATACGGGGATCACGCCCAGCAAGCTACCGCCCAGGATGACACCCGCGATCAGCTCACCGACCACCGCCGGTTGGCCGAACCGCTCGAAAATTTCTGCCGAGAGCTTCCCCGCCGCCAGCATGACGGCGAGAACAAAAAGAAAACGAACCGAGTCTGAATGCACGCCCTCTTGAAAGGAGAGGGCCCAGGCCGGCCGGGTTCCCAGCACCAGCAAGAGTGCCGCAGGAACCAATAGACGGAGGGGGTTCATCCGGTCACATTCGGACGCGGACTTCGGGGTGGAATGTGATGGTTTGCGTCATGAAGGGGAGAGCGATCACCTCTTCCCATGTGGCGCTGATGCGGATCTCCCGCGGCGTCGTGACCCGGAGAATAGTGAGTCGTCGTGCCTCATCGGGGAGGCCGAGTTCCTCGATCTTTTGCACGAGCCGGCGACGGATCGTTCCGTCGTCTATGCTCGGCGCGAACCGAGCCTGACTCTGCATTTCGTTCTTGAACCGGTAGAAGCGAACGTAGCTGCTCGCGATGGGCCCGCCCCAGTACCCGACCGCCACAACGACCATCATGAAGAACAAGCAGCCCATGCGACTGGCCCCCCGTTCGTTCATCCGGCGGCCGCGATCTCTCACCATTGGGATTGCGCTCCGTCCACGATGTCCGCAACAAGCCGCTCCAGGGCCAATTCGCGTCCCCGCTCCTCGGTTTCCCCCGGAGGCTCGTACTCACCTTCCGCCCGCAGACCGCTACGTTCCCACAATACCCTATCCTCGATCAAGTCGTAGATCTCCACTGAAATTGCAATCTGCACCAATCGGCGGGTCACCGACACGTTGCCACTCTCACCGATCTGCTGAAACGAAAGCGGCTGGTCCGCCGCGTATCGCGTGATGGTTCCACGCACCACCGCATCCGCCTGCTGTTCCGCCGCCACGCGCAAACCCAACCGGTTCTCCATCGCCTGGCGAACGGCCTCGGACACTTCCTGCGTCAATGAGACCTCGCCGGTCTGATTGTCGAACGGCAAGATCGCCACGGTGCGGATGTGCGGCGGCAAGCCTCCCCCGGCAAATCCGTACATACAACCGGATTGCAGGGTCAGGGCCAGCGCAATCACCGCAAGCCTATTGCTGTATCCAGATAGTGCCATCAAACACCGCAAGTGTGTCCACCGATTCTACCGTAAATTCGAACCGCGAAATATCCCAAAAATCGATCGTCGACTGCGACGCCAACCCGGTCAGGGTATCCACCTGCGCCGTCGCTTGACCCAGAACCCGCCCGCCCCGTCGCATCTCCGCCTGGAGACGGTGAACCGGCGATCCCCACAAGATGAAATCCAGCGTATCACCTGCCAAAATATACCGCCAGGCGCGAAAATCGTTGCCCATCAGGCTGTACAGCTCGACGGTGTCGGGTGGCATCTGCGGGAGTCCCAGAGCCGTCCAGAGCAAAGGAGCATACGTGATCAGCCCCTCGATATCGTCACCTTCGGACACCCACAGCGCCGAGCTTCCTACGATGGCGGCGTTGCCTGCTTTTCCAAACGGCCCACGATAATCGAACCGGAGGCTATCCGGCGGAACGATCCGAATGCTGGCGCGCCCCGCAGCCGCTCCGCGCTCGGTGCGATATCTCCAGGGTCGAATCTCGTAGAGCCGCGGCCCCCATGGAGCGAGTTCCGCGATCCAGTCGGCTACCACCTCGCGATCGGCCGGGGTGAATCCCACCGGGGAGATGCTCGAGAGGCCGGGCGTGCACGCGGCCAGCGCCCCCACGAGCCCCACCGCCACGACGCGGGCGATCCCGTGTAATATAACTTCTTTAGCCATAGGAGTTTAAGGAACTCATGCAAAAAAACGCTGGGTACCGTCGCCCGGCGTCAACTCATCGCCGGCGGACTCGCCGAATGCGATCACCCAGGGTAAGGCGATCGAGCACCTCGAGACCGGAAATCACCTGCGCAAACACGGTGTGCGTCCCCTGGAAACCGAGCTGCGGGCTCCGCGTCACGAAAAAGCGGCTCTCACCCGTGTCCGGACCGACCAGGACGAGCCCGACGGCCCCTCGCCCGAACACCCGGGGGCTCTGCTCATCTCGGATGGTTGGGCCGTCGCCGCCGAGGCCGTCACCCCGCCGGTCGCCGGTTTCGGCCAGTGCCCCCGGCTCCGCCCGATACCACGGCAGGCCGTCGAAATATCGCCGGTCGATGAGCCGGTTGAACGCTTGCACGGTGAAGGGCGCATCGGCCGCGAAGAGCTGCAGCACCATGTCCCCCCGGTCCGTCTCCACCACCACCTCGTTCCTCACCTCCCCGCGCTCCGCCGGGAGGACGACCTCACGGGCCAGATCGCGGTAATCCGCGATACCCTTCCCCGTCGCGATCGGGCGGGCGGATCCCCAGCGCTCCGCCGCCACCGGCAGCCACCGTTCGGCCGCCCGCCGAACGAGATGATCGTCGGTCGTGGGAAAACGCACGACGAATTGATTCGCAACCGCGTCCTCGGCAGCCCGCCCCCGGGCGGCGATCCGACCGAGGGCGACCACGATGGCGGTTCGGACCTCGGAGCCGCGATCGCCGAGGCTCAGCTCGTAGGCGTCGGCCAGCAGCGCTACGTCACCCACGTCGCCCGTGCTGGCCAGATGATGCGCCGCGATCCTCCGCAGCACGGGATCGCGGTGGGAAACATATCGCCGCGCCACCGAATCGGCAGAGGGCGAAGGGGCGCGCAACGCCGACTGGAGGGCGGCGGCCACCACCCGCTCGTCCTCGTCCATGAGCAGCAGGTCCACATACGGCCGGGCGACACGGGCATTCACGTACCTCAGGGCGGCGGCCGCCGTGGCCCGCTCCAGCCAGTCCGACCGCGCCATCCAATCGGCGATGTGCTCCAGCGCCGATTCCCCGCTCACGCGAACCAGACTGAGCAGCGCCTGGCGTCGCGTGGCAATGATGCCCCCTTCCAGCCACTGGGAAAGCGCCTCGGCGGCCTCCTCCCCCTGCATCATGCCCAACGTCACCAGAGCCTCGACGCGCACGTTGGCGTCCGTGTCGGCCGCCCGGTCGGCAGCCAACGAGATGTCGTCGGGGCGCCCGTAGGTCCCGAGTGCCCTCAGGGCACGGATCCGGACCTGCGGGTCCGGGTCGTTCACCAACCCTCGCACCCGCGCCGCCAACCCCCGGCGGTCGAGGCCCGATGCGTCCGCGTACTCCGCCGTGAGGGCGCTGGCCGCCAGGCCCCGGATGAGGGGGTCCGTATCTGCCACCGCTCGCAGCAGGGCGTTGGAGGCCGAAGGAGCCTTGAGCTCGCTCAGGGCATACACCGCCCGCCAGCGCACCTGGGGGTCCGCGGCATCCGCGAACTGTCTGATCACCGGAATTGGGGCGAGGGGGCCGAGGCGCCACGACTCGGCGAGGGCACGCCGCACCGCGACGGGAAGCATCCCCGTTCCGGCGAGCCCGACCCAGCGATTCAACAGCTCGGTGATGACGGCTGCCCCGTCCGGCCCGCCGATGCGGGCCACCGCCGTGACGGCCTCGGCGTGTTGGCTGCCCTGCTCTGCCGCCGGGGTGTTGAGCACCAAGTCTCGCAGCCGGCCGAGGGCCTCCGGAGGCGCGATGAGACCGATGGCGAACACGGCGTGCCGCTGCACGATCGAATCGGGGTCCGACATCATGCGGAGCAGGATGGACGTCGCCGACGGGTTGCCGATCCGTCCCATGGCGAGGGCCGCGTGATGCCGCACGATCGGTTCGGGATGTCGCGCCGCCGCGCGGAACAGCGGTCCAGTGAAGCGCCGGGCGTCGCAGGCGGCCAGGATGCCCGCCAGCGATTCCACGATGGCCTCGTCCTGGGCGCGAGCCGGGCTCGGCAAGGCCACGACGAGCAGGAAACTACAGACGCATCGGATCTGGTATCGGGACCAAGAGATCGCGTACGTGCTGCGGAATCGTCGTAATCGCATGGTGCGTATTTACCGCGATGAGTGATGTGCGGGCGGTGGCGAGCAGCTGGTTGTCGGGTTGACGCTCGATGACATATCCGAACTCCACGCGGCGGCTGGCGATGTCCCGCACCCAACACCGAACCCGGACGAGATCGTCGAACCGTGCCGGAGCTCGATGCCGAACATGCACGTCGGTGACGGGCAAGCGCAAACCGGCCTCCTCCAACTCCCGGTAACTGGCGCCGCGGTCGGCCAGATGGCGCGTGCGGGCCAGCTCGCACCAGATGAGATAGTTGGCGTGGTGCGCCACCCCCATCTGGTCGGTCTCGGCATAGCGAACACGCAGCTCCACGCATGTTGGCCGTGGATCCGTCACCCCCTCCATACCCCCAACGCCTTCGCACGATCGATGGCGGCAGGCGTCACCACGTACCCCGGTCCCCGGGAGACGTTCTGGCCCGCCGCGGCGATGGCGTCGACGTCCCGCTCGGTGATGAGTGTGCGGTTGCCGCGGCCCGAGGTTGCCCGCGCCGTGCGATCGGACCGCAGCAGCTGCGCCAGAGCGTCCCGCATGATCCCGAAGGCCCGGGCGTCGTCGGTGTCGAGGTGCAACTCGGTGACATGTTGGGCACCGGCGCGGATGAGCACGCGGTGGAGCGTGGTCCGCCGGTCGCCCGTGCCCACCACGATATCGACCCGGTCGCCGTCGGCCAGGCCCAGCCGCGAGCCGTCACGCACGCTCACGTGGAGGTGCCGCGCGTGGATGATGGCGCCGTGGGAGAGGTCCACCGCACCGGCGGGGCCCTCCAGGCGAATGGGCGCGCTCCCCTGGGTGGAGGTCGACGATCTCAGCGGCGCCTCCACCCCGATCGCCCTTGCGTCGCTGGCCGCCAGCTCCACCACGGTGTCTCCCCTGGCCGGTCCCACGATGCGCACGTCCTCGATGGCCCCGACCGGGCCGACGACCCGGACGCGTTCCCGGGCGGCAAACTGGCCCGGTTGCTTGATGGGTCGGTCTGCCGAGAGCCCGCGCGACACACCGAAGAGCTGGGCGACGTGGGCTTCGGACAGATGGATGTGGCGGTTGGATACGGCCACCGGCACCGACGTCCCGGTCGATCCCTGGCCTGCGGTGACCTGCGAGCTTCCTGCGGGAAGCGGCGACGGGCCCCGGCCGGCGGCGGCCGCCCGGGCGGCGACGGTCACTTCGTGGTACGGCGGCCTGGGGCTCCGGGAGGGGGCGGCCCCTCTGGGGCGCGGCGCCACGTCGTCCAGCCGCTGGGCGGCCCCGATCCAGGGCTGCAAGGCGTCGTGTAAGGCCGGGCCGGGGTCGGAAGGGTGTGGATTCGCATCCGCTGCCCGCCGCGCGAGCAGATCGGCAATGCGCCGCGCCAGCTCGTGAATCTCCTCCGGGGTCATGAGCGGGACCGGGCCCGACGCTCTTCCATGAAGGAATCCACGATCCGGGCGATGTCTTCGGCGAGGGGCATCTCGGCGACGCCACGCTCAGACGATGGCGTGACCGCCGGCGCATCGATGCCCACGTAGGGCCGGAGCTCGTAGGCCAGGCGCTTGATGTTCACCAGATGCAGCGGCGTGATGTTGTCGCTCGTCGAGGATCCACCCCAGGTGCCGGGGCCCAGAGTCATCGCCGGGGCGAGGCCCGTGGTGTAGCCCACGGCACCGACGGCCGCCACGGTGTTCACGAGAATGCGAAACGCCGGCTTCTCCTCGAAGAAGCGATGGATGACGTGTTCGTCGTTGCTGTGGATGACGAGGGAGTGCCCGATCCCACCAAACTCCAATAACTCGATGCTGCGCTCGCAACATTTTTCCCAGCCGTCCTCCACGTAGTAGGCGAGGACCGGCGACAGCTTCTCCCGGGAAAAAAACTCGTCTTTTCCCACGCCCCGGCACTCCACGAGCAGCACGCGCGTTTTGTCCGGCACGTCGATCCCGGCACGCCGGGCGATCTCGACCGCCGGCTGGCCGACGACGTCGCTGCTGATGCCGCCGGTCTTGGGATCTTGCATCGTGCGTTGCAGGCGGCCGCGCTGGGTTGGCTTGACCAACACGGCGCGTTGCCTTTCCAACTCGCTTCGCACCTGAGGATCGACGGGACGATCGCAGATCAACGAGTTCTCGGCGGAACAGAGCAAACCGTAGTCGAAGCACTTGCCCGTGACGACATCGGCCACCGCCTTCGGCACGTCGGCGGTGCGCTCCACGATGGCCGGCACGTTGCCCGGGCCGACGCCGTAGGCCGGCCGCCCCGAACTGTACGCCGCACGCACCATGGCGTAGCCGCCGGTCGCGAGGATCACGGCGGTGTGACGGTGCCGAATGAGTTCGGTGGTCCCTTCCATGGTGGGAATCGACATGCAGGCAACCAAGTCCTCAGGCGCGCCCGTGGCGCGGGCCGCCTCGGCAAGGATGCGCACCGTCTCCAACACACAACGCGTTGCCCGGGGATGGGGAGAGAACACGATGGCGTTGCGGGCCTTGACGGCGATGAGGATCTTGTAGATCGCCGTGGATGTGGGATTGGTCATGGGCAGGAGTGCCGCGACCACGCCCATGGGCACGGCCAGCTCTTTGACCTTTCGCTGCTTGTCTTCCCGAATGATGCCGCAGGTCTTCAGCGGCAGGATATACTCGCGGACCTGCACCGCGTTGAACGTGTTCTTGACGATCTTGTCTTCGTACCGCCCCATGCCCGTCTCGTCCACGGCAACGCGGGCGAGATCCGCCGCCGCGGTTTCGGCGGCGCGTCCCATCGCGTCCACGATGCGATCGACGGTGGGCTGATCGGCGCGTGCAAAGGCGTCAGCAGCCGCACGAGCCTTGTTCATTAGATCACGTGCTTGCTGGATCGACTCGATGTCGCGGTCCATGACGTACTAGATGATGCCCAGCGAGCGGAAGCCTTCGAGGATCTCTTCGCGGCCGGCCCGGGCGAGCTCGCGGCCTTTGATGGGAAACTCCGCTACCCGGCGAGCCGCACGGCGCAGCTCCACCACCTTCATCGCCTTGAGGCGGGCGGGATCGACCGGATTGTGATCGGACGGATCGGCGTCGCCGCCGGAATCGGCCCAGATGTCGAGGTCGGGATGGGGGTTGGGGATGACGTGTACGGAAACGAGGTGGCCCACCCGCTCCGCCGCCGCCGCGCCGGCCTCCACCGCGGCCTTGACCGCGGCGACGCTGCCCCGGAAGGTGACCATCACCAAACCGGCGTCGGCGTACTCGGTTCCCAGGAATTCTACGGAAGCCGCCTTGGCACCTGCGTCGCCCGCCTCGATCGCACCCACCAAGCCGCGGGTCTCGATGAGCCCGAGAGCCTGGCCGGACCACGCCACGGCCTAACCCTCGTCGATACGCTGCGGGATGATGATCTCGACGTCCTGGTGCGGGCGCGGAATCACGTGAACCGAGACCAGCTCGCCCACCCGCTCCGCCGCCGCCGCGCCGGCATCCGTCGCCGCCTTCACCGCTCCCACGTCGCCCCGCACCATCACGGTGACGTACCCGCCGCCGACCTTCTCCTTGCCGAGAAAACGGACGTGGGCCGCCTTGACCATCGCGTCGGCCGCTTCCACCGCGCCGACGAGTCCCTTGGTTTCGATCAACCCCAGTGCATTCTGGGACATTTGGCCTCCTGAGGGTGGGAGCACGGAGCAACAGTGCGGGAGCAAGATAAGATGCTCCCATCCGAAAAGTCAATTATGACATGAGGTTGCGACATTCGTAAGGCCCTCCATATACTCCGCGGATGCCACCCGAGACCACCGTCATCGTCTCCGACGCCCACCTGAGCGGCGAGCCCGGGGACCCGCTAGCCGAGACCTTTCATCGGTTTCTGAAGGAGGTGCCGGCCATGGGGCGGCACCTGGTGATCAACGGGGACCTGTTCGATTTCTGGTTCGAGTACCGATCGGTCATTCCGAGGACGGTTTTCCCCACCCTGGCGGCATTGGCGGAGGTGGTGCGGGCGGGGGTGCGGGTTACAATCACCGGGGGGAACCACGACCGGTGGGGCGGACGGTTCTGGAAGGAGCAACTCGGCGCGGCGTTTTATCCGCGGGAAGTGGAAATCGACGTGAGCGGACGGCGGGCGTTGGTGAGTCATGGGGATGGGGACATCGAGCCGGAATTCATGAGCAAGCTGGTGCACCGGGTGATAGGGAATCCGGCCACGTCGTTCGTGTTCCGAGCGATTCATCCTGATGTGGGATTTTGGATGGTGCGGAAACTTTCTGGTTTGTTGGGGCGGCGGCGGGACGACGACGGCGGGAAGGGGACGGCGGCGGATGCCCAGGTGGAGTACGCGCGGGAGTTGCTCGAGCTACGCAAGGATTTGGAGTTGGTGGTGTTGGGACATACGCATCGGGCGGTGGTGGTGGAGGTGGCGCCGGGGCGGTGGTATGTGAATCCGGGGGCGTGGATGGATCGGTACGAGTACGCGTTGGTTACCGAGGATGGACCGGAGCTGCGGAGGTTCG
>JAPULZ010000192.1 GCA_027294455.1 Gemmatimonadota bacterium | reverse complement strand
AAACTGATGGGCATGTCCCTGCCGCACGGGGGCCACCTCACCCACGGCGCGAAGGTCAACCACAGCGGACAGATCTTCGAGTCGGTGCAATACGGGGTCGACGAGACGACGGGACGCATCGACATGGACCGCGTCCGGGACATGGCGCTCCAGGAGCGTCCGAAGCTCGTCATTGCCGGCAGCAGCGCGTATTCCCGCCTGATCGATTTTGCGGCATTTGCCGAGATCGCCCGCGAAGTGGAGGCGACCTTCCTCGTCGACATGGCCCACTTCGCCGGCCTGGTGGCGGGCGGACACTATCCCAGTCCGGTCCCCCACGCCGACATCGTCACCAGCACGACGCACAAGACCATGCGCGGTCCCCGGGGCGGTTTCATCCTGAGTCGCGAGGAGTTCGCCAAGGCCGTCAACAAGAGCGTGTTTCCGGGTTCCCAGGGTGGTCCGTTGGAGCACGTGATCGCCGCCAAGGCGGTGGGTTTCCGCGAAGCGCTCCAGCCGTCCTTCAAGGAGTACGGCGCCCGGATCATTCGTAACGCGGTGCGGTTGGGTGAGGCGCTGGTCGAACTTGGGTACGAGCTGGTGTCGGGAGGCACCGACACGCACCTCATCCTCGTGGACCTCCGCAACAAGGACTTCACGGGCAAGGAGGCCGAAGAAGCCCTCGGCCGGGCCGGCATCCACATCAACAAGAACACGGTGCCCGGCGACCCACGGTCACCGTTCGTGACCAGCGGCATGCGGATCGGCACGCCGGCCCTGACGACTCGAGGCATGGGCGAAGCGGAAATGACCCAGATCGCCGATTTCATCGCCAGGATCCTCGCGTCGCCCGATGATGACACGATTGCTCGGGTTTCGACCGAGGTCAGGGCGCTGGCCGAGGGGTTCGCCCTCTACGAGCCGGTGGCCGCCGCCTGATCCCCTTGCTACTCCACTTCCCGCCCACCAACTTTGAGGGGTGACTGATCTGCAATTCGCCGACGAGATTTTGGAGCGCATTCGCGCCCTCCCCGGGCGTTATCACGAACGGGCGTACCTCTTCGTGTTGGCTGCCCTCGAATACGAGCAGCAGCACCGCTCGGTGCGCGGCCATGTGTCCGGCCAGGAGCTGGCGTGGGCCTGCCGGGATTTCGCCGTCGATCAGTTTGGCCTGACCTCCCGCACCGTGCTGAAGCACTGGGGACTCGAATCGACTGAGGATTTCGGCCGCATCGTGTTCTCGCTGATCGATATTGGATTGTTCATGAAGGAAGAATCGGATCAGCTCGACGATTTCATGGCCGTGTTCGAATTCGACGAAGCCTTTGACCGCAGCTATCCGTGGGCGGGTGTGAGGCAGGTAGGTCGCTAGCTTCAAAGCCCGGCCATGGGGTGTTCCTCAGTCCACGGCGACAAGGGGGCGGACATGGAAGGCAGGGATTGGCCGACGTGTAAGAAGTGCAATGGGATATTGATACCGCTCTCCGACTACGGTCGGGATGGAGCCACCATCATGTACAAAGCCTGGGTTTGCTCGGATCCGGATTGCGGGTTCAACCTGCGGATCGACAACGGTGAGATTTCCATCGGGCGGCCCGTGGGACAGAGTTTCAAATAGCCCACATCCGACGTCCCGCGGTCGCGGGGCAGTTCTACCCCAGAGACCCCGTCGCCCTGCGCGCGCAAGTGCAGGGCCTCCTCGAGGAGGCTCGCGCTCTTGCCACGCCCGTTCGTGGCGCCATCGTGCCCCACGCCGGCCTCCAGTATTCCGGGGCCTGTGCCGCGGAGGTGTTCACGCGGGTGCGGCTGGCACCCACTGTGGTCGTCCTGGCACCCAATCACACGGGCCGCGTGGGCGCGCCGGGCGGGGCGAGTGCGTGGACCGAGGGCGCCTTCGAGACGCCACTGGGCCGGATTCGCATCGCCGAAGATTTTCTTCACGGGCTCTGCCGGACGTGCGACCTGGTGAGTCATGATCCCGTCGCCCACGAGCGCGAGCACGCCATCGAGGTCGAGCTGCCGTTCCTGTCCTTGTTGTCTCCCCAATCCCTGCTCGCACCCATCGTCCTGGCGTGGGATGACTGGGAACGGTGTAGCGTCCTCGGTGACGCGCTGGCCACGGCGGTGCGCGAGTGGTCGGAACCCGTTAGCTTGCTCGCGTCGTCCGACATGACGCATTACGAAACTGCGGTGTCGGCCGAGCAGAAGGACCGCTTGGCGCTCGATCACATCGTTCGGCTCGACGGAGCGGGACTGCTCGATGTGTGCCGCCGAGAGAACATCACGATGTGTGGGCGCGCCGCAGCCGCGACGGTCCTGCATGCGGCGAAGGCGCTCGGTGCCACGACGGGTGAGCTCGTCGACTACCGGCACAGCGGATGGGTGACTGGGGACGAGTCCTCGGTCGTCGCGTACGCCGGGGTGATCATTCCCTGATCTTGCGAGGTGCTTCGCGTGGGACGTAGCCCCGCCATTCCCGTACTCGATGCGGCCCAAGCGGCCGAGTGGGATCGCCAGTCCATCGCGGCGGGCGTGCCATCGCGCGTGCTCATGGAATCTGCGGGCCGCGCGGTGACACACGTGATCGGCCGGGAGTTTGGCTCGGCGCTCTCCCATGGCATTCTGGTCGCGGCGGGACACGGCAACAACGGGGGTGACGGGTGGGTGATCGCGCGCAGCATGCAGGCGCTCGGCGTTCCGACGTGGGTCGTGGACATCGACCGGGAACGCTCGCCCGATTGTGAAGCGAACCGCGCCCTGGCGATAGCCAGTTCCGTCCAGCAGGTTACACCCGACGGCGAGTGGCCGCGCACCGCCGTGACGGTCGACGCGCTGCTCGGCACCGGTGCCGGCGGTGCCCCACGCGGTGCCGTACGGGTCCTCGCGGAGCGGTTGGCGAACCATGGGGCGTCCATCGTCGCCGTCGACGGGCCGACCGGTCTCGATCTCTCCACCGGAGAGTCGCATGGTCCCGTGCACGCCCACCTCACCGTCACCTTTGGCGGCTTGCGACGCGGGCATTTGATGGCGCGGGAGTGGTGTGGACGTCTCGTGGTGGTCGAGATGGGATTCGGGGGGCCCCAGGCCGGGTGGCCGGCCTTCGTGCACGATCGGTGGGCGGCCGAACAACTGCCGGCGTTCCGCACCGCGATGCACAAGGGAGACCGCGGGCGCGTCTTGATCGTGGGGGGGCAAAACGGCATGGCCGGCGCGGTGCGTCACGCCGCGCGTGGGGCCCTCGCCGCAGGGGCCGGGCTCGTGAGGATCGCCACCCAGGAGGATTCTGTTGCCGCCCTACAGGAGTCGCTACCGGACGCCATGACGCTCAAGACCACACTGGGTCCCGATGTCGAGCCGGCACTGGCCGAGGCGCTGAGTTGGGCGGACGCCGTGGTGGTGGGCCCGGGGCTGGGGCGGGAGCCTGCACGGGTCGGTTTCGTGCAACAGGTGCTCGAAAGCGCATCGGATACGACGCCCGTCGTGATCGATGCCGACGCGCTGCACGTGGGGCGTGAAGCGTGGGGTGCCGGCCCTGCACCCCGAGTGCTCACACCGCATGAAGGCGAGTTCAGAGTCGCGTTTCCGGACCAACACGCCGACGATCGGTTCACCGCCGCCCAGCAGGCCGCGTGCAGCGGGCCGGCGGACCTCACGGTGCTGTTGAAGGGCGTTCCCACCATAGTGGCCAGCCGCGACGGCAGGACCACCGTCACGGCCAGTGGCAACCCGGCCCTGGCCACCGGTGGAAGTGGTGACGTGCTGGCCGGATTCATTGCCGTGTTCCTGGCCCAGGGGATGGAGACGCACACGGCCGCGGCGATGGGCGCGCACGTGTTGGGCCGTGCCGCCGAGCTGGCGTCGGCGGATGCGTCCGTCCGCAGTGTCAGGCCCGACGACGTCCTCGGGGCCGTGCGTCGACTCTGGCAGCAACTGGAGTGCGAGCCGGCCATCGAGCCCCCGGTGTTGTTGCGACTCGATCCCCCGGAGCTCGTGTGACCATGCGGCGGACCGTCGTGTGGTACGCGTTCCTGGGCGCGGCGTTGACGCAAGCGGCGGCCGGACAAACGGGCACCCGCCTGTGGCGTCCTGACGAACGCGTCGTCTTGCGGTACTTCGACGATGTACGGCAGGTCGCGGCCACCAACGCAGGTGTCTTCGCCGTGACGGCGGGCGGATTGACGGTGTACGACGCGCGGTTCAACAACTGGTTGCCCCCGGTGACCGAGCTGGATGGCTTCCCCACCGATCGCGCGACCGTCGTCCTCGGCGATCCTGCCGATGAGTCACTGTGGATCGGCATGCGAGACGCGGTGGTGCACTACATGCCGGTGCTGCGGCAGTTCGACCGCATACCCATCCTCGACGGCGTTCGCCAGCTCATGTTCGACGAGGCCGATCCCTATCGGGGTCTGTACGTCCTGACCTCGCGGGAGTGGGTGTTGATTCCCCGGGGGGGCCTCCTCGCCTCGCCGGCCCTCGATTTGCCTCCGGCGGAGCGCCACGTGGTGTCCGCCACGGTGGGCGATGTGTTGGCGCGCTACCCCGCGGCCGACGCCCTCCGGGCCCAGGTTCTCGTCGACCACGCGCGCCGGTATCGTTACACCTCGGCGACCATCGATCCCATGAACCGCATGGCGTTCTTCGGGACCGACGGCCGCGGGATCCTGCGGTTCGATGCGGCCGTCGGGCGCCTGGACCCGCTGCCGTTCGGGCTGCTGTCGTCCGGCGTGGGTGCCTTGGAACTGGGGGACGGCGGTGTGTGGGTCGGCACCACCCCGGATACTCATGGTGGCTACAGATTCCGCACGGGCTTCACCTGGATCACCGAAGACTTCCAGCAGACGCGGCGCGAACGCGGGCCTGGTATGAACGGTTTTCGGTTCGGTCACGCCCGGGACATCATGATGTGGGAAGGGCAACGCTGGGCGGCGACCGACGCCGGCCTCGTCCGTTTCGGGGGTGGCTCGGCGCAGGTCATCGATCGCAACAGCGGCCTTCCGTCCAGCGACGCGTACGTGCTGGCGGTCACCACGGCCGGACTGTGGGTCGGGACGGCGCGAGGTGTCGCGCTGGTGCAGGACGGGGGAGAGGCGGTGGAGTGGATCGCGGCCATCGGCGCGGGCGGGGTCATCAACGCCATGGTGTCCCAGGGCGACTCGCTGTGGGTGGGTGGACCCTCGGGACTCCTGTTGTTGCCCGCCGGCACCTTCGAAGTCATCGTCCCCGCCAACGAATGGGTGCAGCCGTTCCTCCTCGAGTCGGTAATGGCACTCACCACCAGCGGCGCACGCGTGGTCATGGCCCTGGCTGAGCGCATCATCTGGCGGGGCGAGGACGGCCAATGGAAGCTCGAGCGGCCGCTCTCCGAAGTGGGTCTCATCACGGCCCTTGCCGGTGACTCGGCCGGCGTGTGGATCGGCGGGCAGGCGGGCGTTCAGTTCTTCCGGTTCGAGACCGGGGATCATGTGGCCGTGGCGGGCCCCGGCGATCTGCCGGGCGTTGTGAGGGCCTTGGCGGTGTCGCAGGGCTTTGTCTGGATCGGGACGGACGGGGGATTGGTCCGGATCCGGAAAGATGCGATCCTTCCTTGAGATGGCGGATTCGAAACACACATCCCTAGCGCCAGGTACGGAATTCGACATGGTTCGGGCGCTGTGGGGCCGGATAGCTGACCGAGCCGCTCCTTCGGGGGACGATTGTGCGTTCGTCGATGTGGGCGAGGCGCGCCTGGCCATCTCCGGTGACCTCTCGATCGAGGGCACCCACTTTCGCCTCGGGTGGCTGGCACTCCACGAGATTGGATGGCGGGCGGCGGCGGCGTCACTCTCCGACCTGGCGGCCGTCGCGGCCACCCCGGTTGGGATCATGGTGGGCATCGGGATCTCTCCCGAGTGGCCGAGCGACAGCGCCGCGGAGGTGATGGAGGGCGCAGCCGCGGCCGCGGCCGCCGTGGATGCAGTCGTATTGGGGGGCGACATCGTGCGGAGTGAGAACCTGGTGTTGGACGTGACGGCGATCGGACGGCTGGCAAGTGATCCCGTAGAGCGGCGTGGAGCTCGAGTCGGCGACGCATTGTACGTGACCGGCCGTCTGGGCGGGCCTGCCGCGGCGCTTGCCGCCTGGGAAGCCGGCCGGGAGCCCGAATCGTCCGCCCGGGAGCGGTTCGCCCATCCCGAGCCGAGGATCGCCCAGGCCACCTGGCTGCGGGATCAGGGTGTCCATGCCATGGTTGACCTCAGCGACGGGTTGTTGGCCGACGCCCAACATCTGGCGGCCGCCTCCTCGGTCCGGTGTGCATTGGATCTCGCTGCCGTGCCCCTGCACCCCGCGGCGGAGAGCCCCGAACGGGCGTTGGCCGGGGGCGAAGAGTACGAGCTGCTGGTGGCGGCTCCCGAAGGAGAGGCCATGCCTGAGGCGTTTGGCGCCGCGTTTGACCTCCCGCTGACGCGCGTGGGACGTGTGGAGGAAGGGCTTGGCGTGGAGGTTCGGCGAGACGGCGCGATCACCCACGTGATTTCCCCGTTCCGCCAGTTCGGGTAGGCATGCTTCGAACGGTCTGGTTCCTCCTCAATCTCGGCATCTACACGTTTTGGTACGGCAGCAAGGCTGTCATCGCGGGGTTGCTCGGGCTCCCGAACAGGCCCGGGGGCGTGTACGACCAATGTGCCCAGCTCTGGTCCGCCCGGATGATCAAGGTGAGCGGAGTCGAGCTGCGCGTCTCCGGCTATGAGAACGTGCCCCAAGACCTTCCCGTCATCTACGTCTCCAATCATCAGTCGTTCTTCGATATCTGGGCCCTGGCGACAGTGGTTCCCGGCCAGACACGCTTCGTGGCCAAGAAGGAGCTGCAGCAGATCCCGATCCTCGGCCGCGCCATGCGGGCGGCCGGTCACATCTACATCGACCGGCAGAACCGCCAGGCGGCGTTTTCCGCCTACGAAGAGGCGGCGGCCTACATCAAGCGGGGAATGAGTGCCGTGTTGTTCCCCGAGGGGACCCGGAGCCTGACCGGAGAGTTATTGCCGTTCAAGAAGGGGCCCTTCGTGTTGGCCCTCGCGGCCCAGGTACCCATCATTCCGGTGTACAGTGCGGGGACTTTCACGCTGATGCCCAAGGGCAGCTTGCGCCTTCAGCCGCATCCCATCGCCCTGTTGTTCGGCAAACCCATTTCCACCGAAGGATTGGACTACGACGACCGCGAGCAGCTCATGACCGCCAGCCGCAAAGCCATCGAACAGCTTCGCGTTGACTCCGAGCGGGTGCTCGGCTAGGTTGCCGCCGCCATGTCGAGCATAATCGGAGTGCACGGACGGGAGATCCTCGATTCCCGGGGCAACCCCACCGTCGAAGCCGAAGTGGCTCTTGCCAGCGGTACCCTTGGTCGCGCCGCGGTCCCCAGCGGCGCCTCCACTGGAAAGTACGAAGCCGTCGAGCTGCGCGACGGCGACCCCAAGCGCTACGGCGGAAAGGGTGTCCTGAAAGCGGTCGAGCACATCAACGA
>JAPULZ010000191.1 GCA_027294455.1 Gemmatimonadota bacterium | reverse complement strand
GCCAGCGCGTCTCGTTCCAGCGCAACGCCGACGGCGGCATGCTGTGGCGGGAGGTCGTGGGCGTCGTGCGGCACCAGAAACACTACGGGCTCAACACTGTCGGCCGCGAGCAGGTATACGCGACGTACGCCCAGGTGTCGGTGACCACCATGTTTCTGGTCGCCCAAACCGAGGGTGATCCCATCGCCTTCACGAGCGCGATCCGCAATCTGATCCGGACGATCGACCCCGATCAGCCAATCGCAGACATCGTCTCGATGGACGGCCGTGTCCGCCACGCAGTGGCCGAGCCGCGGTTCAACCTCACGCTGCTCGGTGCGTTCGCCGGCGTGGCCCTCGTCCTCGCCACCGTCGGCATCTATGGAGTGATCTCCTATTCAGTCTCGCAACGAAGCCACGAAATCGGCGTCCGCATGGCGCTCGGCGCCGAAGCCCGCGACGTCGTCGGCATGGTCTGGAAACAAGGCTTCGGTCTCGTCGTCTTCGGTCTCGGCATCGGCACGCTAGCCGCCCTCGGGCTCACGCGCGCGATTCGCAGCCTCCTGTTCGAGGTGAGCGCCGCAGACCCGATTACCTACGTGGCGGTCGGCAGCCTGCTGGCCATCGTGGGAGCAACGGCGTGCCTGTTTCCGGCGCGGCGGGCGAGCCGGGTGGGGCCCGTGTCGGTACTCACGGTGGAGTGACTCCAGCCTCACGTTTTCTGTTGTCGTCCGCCGATCCGCCGTCTCTTAGTCCACCCGCAACATCACCGCCGGATCCACCCGCCCCGCCCGCCTGGCGGGCAGATAGCTTGCGAACCCGGCGACGCCGATCAACACCACGATGGAGATGGACAACGCAACCGGATTGCCGGGATCAATCTCGAACAGCACACCGCGCAAGAGCCGCGAGGCACCCACGCTGACCGTGGCTCCGAGCACGACGCCGACTCCGACGAGCTTTAGTCCGTGGCCAAGGACGATGCCGGTCACAGTGCCCGGCCGTGCGCCGAGTGCCGCGCGAATCGCGAATTCCGGAGCCCGTCGCGTCGTCAGGTAGCCGATGGTGCCGTACAGGCCAACGGCTGTCATCAACAGGGCCACAAAAGCGAAGAGCCCGGCAAGCGCAGCACTGACCCGGTAACCTCCGACCTGTCGTTCGACGCGAGCCGCCACCGTGGTGAGAGCAACCAGTAGGTCGGGATCGAGCGCACGAAGTTGCTGGCGCATCGGCTCGAGCACGGCGGACGGATCGTCGGTTCGCGCGATGATGTAGAAATTGGACCGATAGTATTGTTGCATGACCGAGAAGTACATGAACGCATGTTGATCCTCGTCGACGCTGTAGTAGGACGCGTCCCTCGCCAGGCCCACGACCGTGAACGGCGGCCCGCCGGGAGCGCGCGCGATGGACTTGCCGATGGGACTCTCGTTTGGCCACACCTCGCGCGCGAGCGTTTCGTTCACCACGACCACGGCGGGCCCAAAGTCATCCCGGTCCGTGAACCCGCGACCCTCGAGAATCGGGATGCCCATGGCGCGAAAATATCCGGGACCGGCGGCATTGAACTCCGCCTGCTGCCGCTCGGCGGGAGGATGCGGCGAGTCGTTGGCGACGTAGCTGCCACCCCAGCCTCCCCCGCTGAGCGGCGCCTCGTAGGACACACCAGCCACTTCGATGTCCGGGTGAAGGGACAGGCGTGACAGCGCATCCCGGATGAACTGTTTCCCCTGCGAGTCGCTGTAGCGATTGGCCGGAAGGCGCACGCCGGCCACGGCCCCGGTGTTCACGTCAAAACCCAGATCGATGGAAAGCGCCGTGCGCGCGCTCTGCACGAACAACGCGGCGCCGGTGACGAGCACCAGTGAAACGGCCGCCTGCGACACCACGAGGACCGAGCGTAGCACCAAACGGCCGCCCTTGCCGGCGCTGGCCCGCAACGGCGACGCCAGATCGTACCGCGACGCGGCGACCGCCGGCACCACGCCGAACACGAGGGCGGCCACCGTTGACAGGGCCACCGCGTACGCGGCGACGCTCCAATCGGGCGACGGGGTCACCGTCGGCGTGAGCGGAAGCAACACGGCGGCGAACCGGGTGGTGCCCAACGCGAGGCCAAATCCCGCGACCCCGCCGAGCCACGCCAGCAGCACGCTCTCCGTGAGCAACAATTGGACGATGCGCCGGCGGCCGGCGCCGAGGGCGCTCCGCACCGCGAGCTCGGTGCGCCGCACCGTCGCCCGCGCCAGGAGCAGCGAGGCGATGTTGGCGCATGCCACGGCGAGCACCATCGCCGCCGCGAGGAAGAGCAACCGCATCGTCCGCCGCAGAGCGGCCGCCTGAGGTGGATGAAAACGGTAATCGCCGTTCACGGCCACGCCAAAGTCGGTCGCGCCATGGCTCGCGTAATATTGCTCGGCCACCGCGTCCATATTTGCCACGGCCTGTCCGAGCGTAATGCCGGCGTTCAAGCGCGCGAATCCCCACAGCCAGTTGTCGATTCCGGGGCCATCGACCTCGACGAGAACGGTACCAGGCTGCACGAGAGGCAAGGCCATGATGGGAATCCAAGCGTCGGCCGGATTGTCGATTGCACTGACGCCATGGTATTCCGGCGGCACGACGCCGACGACGGTAAATGCGCTGCCGTTCAACGGGAGGGTCACCCCGATGACATCGCTCCGATCTCCAAACAAGCGCTCCCGCAGCCCGTCGCTGATGATCACGACCGCGTGCAAACCGGCCACCTGATCTTCGTCACTCCGGAACGTGCGGCCCGATGCCATGCGCACGCCGAGCACGTCGAAGTAGTTCGACGAGATCACGCTCAACCGGAGCGCACTCGTCCCGCCGTCGCCCCGCGCGGCGACGGAGAACGTGCCGCTGCTGCGCGCCGCGAAGCCGGAGAACACGCTGCTGTTGTCACGGTAACTTCGGTAATCCCGGAGCGAGAACGACCCCGAACGGGTACGCTGGTTCATGTTCGTGATGCGCACGAGTCGATCCGGCGCCTGAATGTACGAGGGATGCTCTAGCAGGAGCGAGTTGACGAGCGTGAACACCGTGGTATTCGCGCCGACAGCGAGCCCGATGGTGAGCAGAACGGTCGCGGTCAGCCCGGGATTCCGCCCCAAGGTTCGGAAGCTGTGACGAGTTTCTTGCAGCAAGTTGGAAAGCATCGGGCCGCCTCGAAAAAATCCACGGTCTCGACCCGGCGTCCGAGGACGTCGCAATGCCCTCCACGTTGTTGTCGCCTTGTGTTTCGACAACCGCATCACCCCACCGCCGACTTGCCGCCAGTACCAGACGGCGGCAAATAGAGATCCGTGGATCTGTCGCCGGGGAGCGAACCGCTCCTGGAGATCGCCCAGGACATCTTCGCGCGCGTCGCGCGGTAACATGCGCGCGAGCACCCACTCAGCCAGACGGGGAGGGCGAGAACTCACGAGCGATCCAGCTGGGGGGCGACGCCGTCCCACATCTCGAAGAGGGCGTTGCGTGCATCGGCGAGTCGCCGCTTGCCAGCCTCGCGCAGGCTGAAATACCGCTTTGCCCGGCCGCCGCGCTCCGGGGTGGGCTCGCCCAATCGCGAGGCGATCCATCCCTTTCCCTGGAGACGCCGTAGGGTGAGGTAGGCCGCGGCCTGCGACACCGGGCGCCCGGTGCGCTCCTCGATCTCCTTGATGATCGGTACCCCATACACCTCGGGGCCGAGCCGGAGAATGCTGAGCAGTATCAAATGTTCGAATTCACCGAGCGATTCACGCGCCATTGGAAAGCTCATACGGGAAAGGGTGGAGTTTACTCTGAAATACCTTACAAATATTAGTTATTAATGTAAAGTAATCCCCTTCCCTCATCCGGTTGGTCCGCCCTTGCTTAATCACAGTTTGTGAACATATTCTGTGACTATCGGCCTTCCGGAGAGCCTCGTGGACCCCACATCCCATGTTCCGCTCAAACCAGACGCCTTTCACATCCTGCTCGTCCTGCTCGACGGACCCCGGCACGGCTACGCGCTGCTGCGTGACATCGCGCGGAGCACGGGTGGGCAAGTCGTGCTCCTGCCGGGCGCGTTGTACCGAAGGCTCCAGCAGCTCCTCGACGACGGACTCATCGAGGAGACCGACGACGGATCCCCAACCGACTCTCGCCGACGCACGCTTGGGGTGACACCGTTTGGACGGGCAGTTGCAGAGGCCGAGGCGGCGAGGCTCGAGGATCTGCTCGAGGCCGCGCGGCTCCGGGACCTCGTCAAGGAACGAGCGGAGGCAAAATCGTGAAGCGGCCGGCCCGCACCGTGGGGTGGCTGCTCACGTTCGCGTATCGAGTGGCCCTATACGCCTTTCCCCGGGATTTCCGAATGCGGTTCGGCCCGCAAATGCTCGAGAGCTTCGAGTACTACCGAAGCAGCCGGGACATGGCCGGCGCGAGTATCGTCAAGGGCACTCACGGAATAGGCGAGGTCATCATGCAAGGGATCGGTGAGCGATTTGCGCGGCTCCTCCGGCGCATGCTCCCCACGCGGGCTCGTAGCGAGCGTCGTGCACTGAAGCGGCCGGTGCAGCTCCGACAACTGGCGGGCCGCTACGCCGCCGATGCCAGGTTCGCTCTGAGAAGTTTTCGGCGCACTCCCGTTTTCACGTTCACGGCACTGGCCATTCTCACCATCGGCATCGGTGCCAGCACCGCGGTGTTCTCGGTGGTCAACGCCCTCGTCTTCCGGGGACTCCCGTTTCCCGACGCCGGGCGACTCGTACGGATCGTGGAAACGTACCGGCCGCCCAATGGGCCGGCGGAGCGGCGTGCCGTTTCCTATCCCGATTACCTCGATTGGAAAGAACACACAACCGCGTTCGCAGGCATGGGCATCCGTTCCTTCCAGAATGTCGCGCTCACCGCGGCGGACGACGAACCGATGCTTCAGGGCGCTGCATTCATCTCGCCGTCCTTATTCAGCATGCTCGGAGCTTCGCCTGCGCTGGGACGCCTGCTCGTGGAAGCGGACGACACCCCCGGCAACCTCGTGGCGGTCGTGGGACACGGTCTCTGGACCACACGGTGGGGGGCGGACTCCTCCATAGTGGGACGTTACATCATCATAAACGACCGCACGGTGAAGGTCGTCGGCATCACACGGGAGGATTTCGCCGGGGCGTTCGGCGGACTGTCGCTGTGGATGCCCTTCCTCGCACAGAGCGAGTTGATCCCCGGCCGTTCCGTCAAGCGTATGCAACTACGCGGGCTGCGCGATTTTTACACCCTGGCCCGTTTGCGTGACGGTGTCGGCATCGACGAAGCTCAGCGCCAGGTCGATGTGGTGTCCGCGTCTCTGCACGATGACGGCGTTCTGCCGACGGACCGAGGTGCGCAGGTCGTTTCCTTCGCAAACGAGAATCTCGGGAGCGCGCGCGGTACCGCGGTCGTCCTTTCCGTGGCCGTGGGACTGGTGCTACTCATTGCGTGCGCCAACGTGGCCAATCTCCTGATGGCTCGACAGCTGGGCCGGGTTAAGGAGATCGCGCTTCGCCAGGCCCTCGGCGCGAGCAAGGGTGATCTCGTCCGGCAGCTGTTGGTGGAGAGCGTCCTGCTCGGTGTCGCCGGCGGAGTGGCCGGCAGCGCACTTGCCATTGGGCTCACCGACATCATCGGCGCAGCTACCCTGTCGAGCGTGCCGAACTACATAACCCCAACCGTCGACGGCGTGGCGCTGGCCTTCGCCATCGGTGTATCGACGATCACAGGACTCGCGTTTGGAATTCTTCCGGCGCTCGGTGCGACGAGAATTGCCATCGGAGAATCACTCAAGGCAGCAGCGCGGTCAGTGAGTGGATCCGGCGGCGGATACGGCACGCGCAAAGCCCTGGTAATCGTGCAGATAGCCGTCGCGATCCCGCTGTTGGTGGGTTCCGGCCTGATGATCCGCAGTGTCGCGAACGCGTTGGCCATAGACACGGGACTCGAGCCTCACGGCGTCAGCGTCGCGGCTGTGAACCTGCCCGCGGCCCGGTACGATGCCACAGCCCGGACAACGTTTGCTCGCCAGCTGCAGGGGGCCCTGGAACAACAGCCCGCCGTGCAGCGGGCGACCGTGGCGTCCGACATTCCTCTCAACAGCGGCTACTCGGCGATCATGGTCGAGGTGGATGAGGCGGAACACCGGGGACAAGACCACCGGGTGTACGTACACAGCGTCTCCGCGGGCTACTTCGAGACGCTGGGTATCGCCGTGCTCGAGGGGAGAGAATTCGACAACACCGATCGCGCCGGCGGGCCGCCGGTGGTCATCGTCAGCGAGCAGATGGCAAATCGCTTCTGGCCGAACTCGAACCCGGTGGGCCGCAGGGTGAACGACCGCACCATCGTGGGCGTCGTCAATAACGCGACCTATCGTGGCCTCATACCGAATCAGGTCAACAGCCCGAATGATCCGGATATTTTCGTGCCGCTCGAACAGTCCCCCACTCCACAGCTGCAAGTCGCGGTACGCGGGACAGGATCCACCACTCAGCTGACGGGTTTCATCCGGGCGGAAGTGTTGCGCCTCGACCCCACGCTACCGGTGTTCGGCGTAACGACCCTGGCGGCTATCGTCGACGCACAAGTCGCTCCGAGCCGCAGCGCCACCCAACAGTTAGGCGCGTTCGCCGGTATCGCGTTGTTCTTGGCGGTCGGCGGGCTCTTTGGCGTCATGATGTACACCGTCGGACGGCGCAAGAACGAGATCGGCATCCGGATGGCTCTCGGAGCGAGCCGAGGAACCGTGCTGCGCATGTTCCTCGGCCAGGCGACTCGCCTCGTGGTGGTTGGCGTGGTGACGGGGCTGGTCTTGGCAATGGGAACCGTGCGTTTACTGGAGAGCCAGCTCTACGCCGTGGGCACAACCGACCTGGGCACCTACTTGGTGGCAGCAGCCGCGTTTTTGGCTGCCGGCCTGGTGGCGTGCGTGGTGCCCGCGATCCGCGCCACGCGAGTCGATCCGCTGGTTTCCTTGCGGACGGAGTGAACGGCGACGTGTTCGATACAGAGGGCGTGTTGCGAGAACAAGTCGTGCTGCCGTCCGAACGGCAGGTCATCGGGTTCGCCGGCGACTTCGTCTACACCGCCCGAAAGGATGACGTGGATCTCTTCTGGTTGGAGCGTTTCAGGCGATAGCCGCGATGACCTCACCGCCGGCGTCATACCGGAGGCGGCGCGATCACCACACCGCCGGAAACCCCGTGTCGTTCCGGAGCATGGCGATCGCATCCATCGACAGTGCCACGGCAACGTGGAGTAAGACCCCGCCCCAAATGCTCCGCGTCTTGAACGCCAACCACCCCAAGATCGTGCCCCCGACGATGGCGGCCATGGCCTCGGGCATGGGCTTCGGGAAGTGGATCATGGCGTAGGGCACGACCATTACCGCGATGGCGCCGTAGCCGAAGCGCGGCCGCAGCATGAAAATCATGAACCCGCGGAAGAAAAATTCCACACAAAAGAACTGCACGCTGTACAAGACCCAAAACGACAGCAGCAGTCGCCACGACCAGACGGGAGCTGCGCTGGCGCGTAGGAAGGGGTAGGTGTCGAGAAAGCTCGGCTGCAGCGCAGCGATGCCGATGAACACCAGGGTCACGACGTAGAGCACCCCGTACAGCCACAGCTTGGACGACAGGCCCGCCGCGCTTAGTCCCAGATCCTTCAGCCCGAATCCATACCGCCGGGCGACGGCGATCGGCACGATCACCCAGGCAAGCGTGTGCACCGCCGCCCACCACACGAACGGCGACAGCAATCTCACATTCTCGGGGAACGATTCATAGAACGAGAGCGGTGGCTGCAGATAGTTCACGGCACCGAGGGCGAGGGCCGCGACGATGAGGACGACGAAGGGAACGGATTCGGATTTGAAATCGCCGATGAGATCGGCGAAACGCAGCTTGTCGGCCGGCTGCGTCACGCTCCTCCCGGTGCCGCGCGATTCCCGACGATGGCGATCCGATCACCCCCCGGGCTCACCGCAATGCGGCTGATGCCGTCCACACCCTGGGGTGCCAGATCCGCCACCTGCGACCACTCCCCGCCCGGTACCCACCGATGCAACACCGACCCGTCGCCCATGAGGATGGAACCGTCCGGCATCCACGCATAGTCTTCCCGATCCGGCAATGTCGCCACCAGCGTCGTGACCGCGCCCGAGGCGAGATCGAGCTCCTTGATGGCCCAATCGCCCTCGGCCATCTTGTGCACGAAGCTCAGTGACGCACGGCCGGGAATTTTGTGCAACGAGCGTCCCGGGCTCTCCACCACGACGGTTACCTCATCGGACGACATGTCCACCAGCTGGAGTGTCTGCGGCGTCACCGAATCGCCCAGCACGAATATCACCACGCGGCTTTCGTCTCCCCAGGCGTGATATCCCACGGGGGAGATATCATCGATGATCGCGCCGCGGTCGTTTCCCTCGAAATCGTAGCGCCAGAGATGTTGAGTCCTGGCGTCTTCGTGGATCGCGGAGAATCCGCTCGCATCCGGGAGCACCGTCGGCGAATACTCGCTCGAGGAGGTGTGTGTGACCTGGGCGACGGCTCCCGTGGCCACGTCATACCGAAAGACGTCGGTCTGCACGGTGTCCCGCGCCGAGACGTACAAGAGCGCCATGCCGTCGGGCATGAAGTGGGGCTGATTGTCGTAGCCGTCCCGGTCGGTGATGTTCCGGATATCCACGATCTGGAGCTGCCCATCCGTCTCGCCGATCTTGCCGAGAAAGATGTCGGTGGACGGCGCCCCGGCAGCGGTGGGACGATAATCGCCGCCCTCCCCGGCGCAGCCGCCGAGGAGGAGCACCGCGCTATATATAAGAATACGGAACGAGTGCTTTTGCATGGCCATTGTGATCTGGGTCACCATTCCTCCCTAGCGCTCCCCCGCGCGGTCGTCCGTGATGATTCGCCGCTCCTTCATATCCGTGGTCATATACTGCCCGAACCAGTCCAGCTGATAGAGCTCCGTACGCAGGAAGTTCGACGGGTTCCGCGACGTGCCGTGCCACTCGTTCTGCATGTAGATCATCTTGGTCGGCACCCCCTCGATCTTGAGCGCTTGGTAGAACTCTTCGCTCTGGGGCACGGGCGTGCGGAGATCGAACTCGCCCACCATGACGAGCGTCGGCGTCGTGACGTTCTGCACGAACATGAGCGGCGACCGGCTGAGATGCTCCTCGGCACCGTACCACGGATACTGCCGGAACGTCTGGTACCACGAAGTACCGTCTGTCGTACCGACGAACGAGATCCAGTTGGTGATGGGACACCGGGCCGAAGCGGCAGCGAACCGAGTCGTCTGGGTGACGGCCCAGGCCGTGAGCGTACCCCCGCCGCTGCAGCCCATGACGAAGAGATTGTTCTCGTCCACGTATCCCCGGCGCAGCATCTCGTCCACGCCGTGCATCAAGTCGTCGTGATCCTTGCCGGGCCAGGCGTTGTCGATGCCGTTGCCGAATTCCTCACCGTATCCAGTGGATCCCCGAGGATTCGTGTACAGCACGACATAACCGTTCGCTGCGAAGTTCTGGAACGAGAAATTGAACCCGAACGTGTACATGGAGTGGGGTCCGCCGTGAATGCTCAACACGAGGGGGTACTTCTGATTGGGGTCGAAGTCGGGGGGCTTCACGATGAAGCCCTGCACCTGCCACCCGTCCGCCGACTCGTACCAGAAATCCTCCAGCTCGCCCAGCGTTACATCGGCCAACACATCGTCGTTCACGTGTGTCAGCCGTTGCGGGTTGGGGTCGTTGAGCGACAGGAACACCACATCGCCGGGCAGATGGGGATCGGACAGCGTCCCCACCGCCGTGCCGTTTCGGTTGATATCGGAGATGTTCAGATTGTGCTTGCCGTCGGTAACCTTGCGAACGCCTCCGCTCGCCGACGCGAAATGCAAGTTCCGCTCGCCGTGGTTGTCAGCAGTGAAATACACCCCGCTACCGTCCGGCGCCCATTGGCTATTCAGGATCCTACGGTCGAACTCGCCTCCCACGAGCCGCGGGTTCGAACCGTCGGCGTCCATCATGTGCAAGCGACGCTGCACGTACATGTGATCTGTGGAGTCCGAGGCCAGATAGGCGATAGTCCGGCCGTCGGGGGAAATGCGCGGGGACATGTCCACACCGAGATGGCCGCCGTTCAGCTCGCGGATCTCCCGGGACGCGACGTCGACGGAATAGATCTTGGAGGCGCGGCCCATGTAGCCGCCGGCGTAGTGCGTGCGGTTCGGATCGCCGCGACGGAACCCGTCGAAATAGATGGTCCGCCCGTCGGGACTCCAGTCGGGCGAGCCGTGATTGAAATCGCCATGCGTGATCTGGCGGGGCGTGCCACCGTCGGAAGGAACCGTGAAGATATGCCGCGACCCGCTGCGGCTGAGCCCCTGCCGGTCCTGGCGGTAGTCGAGTTGATCCACGATGCGAGGCTCTTCGGTCCACTTGGCGCCCTTGGGCTTGCCAGGCAGCCGTATCGTCCAGGTGTTGTCCTTCGGGACGAACTGGTTGAAGGCGATTCTGGATCCGTCGGGCGCCCAAGCGATGTTGCTGGCGGCCTCGGTGAGCCGGCTGATCTGGGTGATGGCGCCCGCGCCCGGTCCGTCCATGATGCGGACGTAGATCTGCTGGCGGGAGGCCCCTTCGCAGTCGATAAGCGCACCGGGGTCGCCGCCCGGTGTGCCACACGCTAGGAAAGCGAGGCGATCTCCCGAGGGAGACCAGCGGGGCGAGCCGCCCTGGTTCAGCGACCGGTTCTGGCTCCCGTCACCGTTCATGATCCAGAGACCCGACCGCCGGGTGTCGGTCACGGGATCGATCCACTGCCGGACATAGACGATCTGCCGGCCGTCGGGCGACATCCGGGGGGAGCTCACCCCCTCGATTTGCAGGTACTGCTCCAAGGCTAGGCGTCTGGTCCCTGTGTCCGGGACGTCCACGCCCTGCGCGTGGAGTGGATCGCCGGTGACGGCGAGGACGACGAGGCCAGCGGCGAGCACTGCTGCCGCGGTGCGGCCGAGATGATGGTTGCCGGCGTTCATGGTGGTACCCCCGGGAGGCGAGAGAAAGAGCTGGCGCGCTAAAGTGATTGCGGGGGACAGGCGGGGGCAAGGGACATCCGGAGGCACGCTTCGCCCGTACGACCGTGTTCCGTTGGGACGGGCGAGGCGTGCCTCGCCCCTACCGAGTGGTGCTCATCGATTCGAGAAGTCCTCTCGCAGGCCGCTCGTGTAAGTTACCCCGCCGAGGCGGAACTCTACCGACAGCTCGTGCTGCGGGATGTCGCGCAGGCGAACATGACCCTCGATCTCGGGATTGAAGCCGATGCCGCCGCGCCAGCGACCGCTCTCGCCGGGATCGAGCTCGAGGTCGGCCGTCACACCCAGACGAAAAATCTCCTGCCCGGTTGCGTTCCTGAAGATCGCGACACCGTCGAAGGATCGCACCGGCTGCCCGAGGGTACTGCTGAATTCGAGTACCAGCCTGATGAAGTCCTGTACGCGACCATCGGTGAAGAACTTCTCGACCACACGGACGTTGATGGGACCACCTCCCACGGCCGCCGGGCCCGCCACCGTCCTCGCGGGCGAGGCGTCGAGGGCGTTCAACCTGGCTTCCAGTTGCGCCACGCGCATCTCGAGGGCTGCGATGCGGTCGTCCACCGACTGGGCCAGGGCAGGCATCGTGAGAGCCGCTCCGGGCCCACAGACCAGAAGCGCGGTCAGTTTGACGGCGAGAAGTCGAGATGTCATGATGGCATCCTCCGAAGATCGAACCTCCAACCTAACCACACGGCCATGAGCACGATGATGACGCAGATCACCGGGATTCGCAGCTCCACCACCATGGGCCTGCTCACCGCGGCCCTCATGTGGGCCGCGCCGGCGTCGGCCCAACGGGCGGACGGCCTGTACGCGGAGATTCGTACCCCGAAAGGCATGATCGTGCTGCGGCTGGAATTCGAGCGGACCCCCATGACGGTGGCCAACTTCGTCGGGCTGGCCGAGGGCACGCTGGAGAACGACGCGTTCGAGTTGGGCAGGCCGTTCTTCGACGGCTCGCGGTTCCAGCGGGTGGTGCCGGGACACGTGATTCAGGGCGGCGGGGCCGATTCCCAGGTCTCCGGTAGCTCGGGCAGACCCATTCCCAACGAGATCCATCCCGATCTCAGCCACGATCACGCCGGGGCCTTGGGGATGGCCAACGGCGGGCCCCACACCGCCACCAACCAGTTCTACATCACGCTCGGCGATCGCTCGTATCTGGACGGGGATTACGCCGTCTTCGGCGAGGTGGTGGAGGGCATGGATGTCGTCATGAGCATCGTGGCCGACGATGCCATCGAAAGCATCGATATCCTGCGCGTGGGAGAAGCGGCGGAGATCTTTCGACCCACGCCAGACACGTTCGCACGGCTTGTGAGCCGGGTCGAAAACCGGGTCCGCATTGCGGACGAAGCCAAGCGCAGGGCCGAAGAGCAATTCGTCCGCAGCAACTGGCCCAACCTAGGATCGAGCGGGTCCGGCTGGCGCTACGTCGTCGTCCGGGAGGGGAGCGGCTCGCCCGTGGAACATGGGGATTCCCTCACCGTGCGTTACACCACCCGGTCCGCCTTCGGGTTGGAGTTCGCGGGCGTCGGGGACCAGGGCCAGCTCGGCTGGCCCGACGGCGGCAGGCCGTTCGCATTCGTGGTGGGGACCACGTCCATCAATCCGGGATTCGACGAGGCGGTCGCCCAGATGCACCGGGGCGAAAAACGTGTGGTGGTCCTGCCCGCGACGCTGGCCTACGGACGCGGCGGCCACTACGCTCCCCAACAGCCCGGGCGGCACCGATTTCATGTGTCGCCCAATACGATGCTCGTGTATGAAGTGGAGATCATGCAAGGCCCACCGACCCCTAGAAAATCCGAGCCGATCCGCGGCAATTGACGATCTCAAAATTCGGCGGCGGCGAGGAGCTGGGCGAACTCAACGTAGAGGAGATCTTCGCCCGCATACACAGCTGATCAGACTGTAGGGGCGACGCAGGGCGTCGCCCCTACGATTGCCGACCTACCGCCCTCTCGACTGTTCCCGCTCATTGTCCAGCTCAGCGATATTCGTATTGTCCCGCTCGTCACCGAGCAGGTGCTTCACGAAGTATTCGGCCCGGAGCCAGAACCAGTAGTTGCCCATGTTTCCGTAGCCGTGACGCTGGCCGGGGAAGATGAACATGTCGAACCGCTTGTTGACCTTGATGAGTGCCTCCGCCATGCGGAACGTACTCGCGTGGTGGACGTTGTTGTCCACATCACCCGTCGTGAGCATCAAGTGACCCTTCAGGTTCGCAGCCAAATCCGAGTTGCGATCGATGTCGTACTCGAACGACACCTCGCCGTCGTCGTCCACGACCTCTTTGACGCCGTCGTGCTTCTCCGACCAGTTGAGGTTGTAAACGTCGTTGTTGTGGTTGCCTGACGACGACACGGCCACCTTGAAAAAGTCCGGGTAGATGAGCATCGCCGCGGTGGACATGAACCCGCCGCCGGAGTGGCCGTAGATTCCCACGCGATCGATGTCGATGAAGTCGTGGCGATCGGCGAGTTGCTCGATGGCGGCCTTCTTATCCGCCAGGCCGTAATCCCGCAGATTCCCATATCCGTAATTGTGATACCACTTGGACCGATCGGGATGGCCACCACGGTTGCCGATCGTGATCACGACAATGCCGAACTGGGCTAAGGCCTGCTCGCTGGCATTGATCGAGAAGAACTTCGACACCGACTCCGTCTGCGGACCCGGGTACACGTACGTGACGATGGGATAGGTCTTGGTGGAGTCGAAATCGTACGGTTTATACATCACGCCGTAGATGTCGGTGACCCCATCGGCCGACTTGACGACGTACGGTTCGGGGAACTGGTAACCGGCGTCCATGAGACTCGAGAAATCGGCCACCTCGAGATCCATGATCTTCCCGCCGCCGGCGTCGAACAACGCCGATGCCGGCGTGTTGTTCACGCGGGCGTAGTTGTCCACGAAGAACCGGTTCGACTCGGGCATGGCGACACGGTGATCGAAGTCGCCCGGGTTCAAGAGTGTCAGCCCCGTGCCGTTCAGGGTCACCCGGTAGAGGTGCTGGTAGTAGGGATCTTCGCCGTCCTCGCGGGCGTTGGCACGCAAGTACACGAAGCCACGGTCTTCGTCGACGCCGACGATCCCATCCACGTGCCACGGTCCTTCCGTGAGACGCGAGACCACCGAGCCTTCGGCGTTGTAACGGTAGATGTGCGCCCAGCCGTCCCGCTCCGACCACCACAACAGGTCACCGTTCTCGAGGCGCCGAGGCGCCTGGTGTTCCACATAGGTGTTCAACCGCTCTTCGATGACGGCGCGCACCTGGCCCGTCTCCGGGTTGGCGACCATGATGTCCACCCGGTGCTGGTCCCGGCTGCGACGCCAGAAATAGAGCTCGCTCGTGTTCGGAGACAGCCACTTCACGATACGCGGCTCGTCCCGGGCGGCGCCTCCACCACCGCGGAAACCGAAAAAGCCCCCACCGCCACCCGGCTCACTGTAGATCCCCATGCGCTGATCTTTCCACGCGGTGTCATCGATCTGGGTCATTTGGTGGTTCGCCCAGTCGAACACCAGAAGTGAGGTCTGGGAGACGTTCTCCTCGCCCGGCAGGTCGTATTTGTACGTCTCGAGCTTCGGTCTCTTGTTGCCCACCGCGTGGATGACCCACAAATCGCCGACCTCGCGGCGATCCCGGCGATTGAGGGCGAAGTAGCGGGAGTCATGGGACCAGGTGATGCCGGCGGTTTGCCGCTTCTCGTGTTCTTCGGCGGTCTCTGCATCGTTCTCCCCCCGACCCTGGTTTCCGTAGGCATAGTCCTTTTCGCCGTCGGTGGTGAGCTGGATTTCCTCGACCTCTACCTCCTCCTCAGCTTCCTCGGCGTCATCCCCGGACTTGCCCCGCCGAGCCTCGAGGATCTTTTCGTACTCCGAATAGCTCATGGCCCAGAGATTGAACTCCCGGCTGAACACCACCCAGGCCGTGTCCGGAGATACGGTGGCCCAGTTCGGATGTGTCGTGGGTGCTTCGAAGTCGAGGAGCTCCCGGAGCGTCTGGGAATTCACGTCGTACTCGAAATGATGGACCTTCTTTTTCATGCGAGGCCGCCGCGGACCCCGGCGTTCCTGTTGGTCCTGCTCTTCGTCCTCGTCCTCCTCCTCCTCGACGTCTCCGTCCTGGGAGGACTCTACTTCAAACTGCAGCGTGTTTTCATCGATGAATTTGATGCTGCTAATAGGCAGATGCCGGGCGTCCCACGGGTCTTTGGTGATCCGCGTCAGCTCGGCGGCGATCCGGTCGCGGTCGAACAGCTCCCGCCTGGTACCGGCCGCCGGATCAACGATGTAGTACGTCTTGCCATCGGTCGACTCCCATTCGTACCAGAACGTGTCGCCCTTCTCGATCCACCGCGGCGCGACCGATGTGCTGTGAACGAGTTCCCGGATGTTGTACGGAGCGAAGCGGCCGGCCAACCGGTAGTTGGGCCCGGCATCTCCCTGCTGCTCCTGGGCGTCCAACGGCCGCGCCGTGATGGCGATGCCGGCCAAAAGCACCAGCCAGAGAGAGCGCCTGAGGGCCCTTGGGAGCGTGCGGCGCAAATCGATTCGCCGGAGGTCGTAGCGTGGTGTCATCGGAATGTTCTCCTGTGTGGCGGATCGACGGCTGCTGTTGCACCAATCCATCACCGAAACCACCGCCAGCCCGGGTTGTCCCGGGCGAGGCATGCTGACCCATGAATGACTGCGACTGGTGGCGATCCGGATGAACGAATAGTCCCTCACCAGTCATTACGTCAAGAGTTGACGCCGTGTTGAGTCCATGTTGACGCGGTGTTGAGGTCCGGGTGGTATGACGACTGTGAGCGGGTAGGCTGAGCGGAGCGAGAAAATCGCACGTGCCTCGTCCGAGCCGGGGCCCACCAAGCCCCAGAGGCACACGTGCCTGCCCGCTCGACCCTGCCGCGCTCTTCCCGATTCCTTCATCTCCTCCCGCTCGCGTTCCTCAGACCCCAGTGTTACGATGCCTGATTGCTTCCAATCCGCGGCTCCACGAGGAGGAAAGAATGAGGCTCTCCACCGGGCCATTCCGCATTGGTGTTGCCCTGCTCGGCTGTGTGGTGCTCGCCGCCGGCCTCCCCTCGGGCCTTTCGGCTCAGGACAAGCAGCCGTTCACCACCGAAGACGCCCTCAACGTCGCCACGTTGCGCGTGCAGGACATCACCGACGACGGCCGGTACATCGCAGCCACGAGAGCCACCGACCGCGACCGCAAGAACGTGGACCATATGCGGTTCGGCGACCCGACTTATATCTCGCCGTCGTATGCGGACGTCCTGGTGCTCGATACCGAAACCGGCACCCAGACGAGCTTGTTCGACCGCAAGGTGCAGGTGCGGTCGTTCCAATGGTCACCCGACGGCACCATGTTGGCCTTCTTCGTGCGAGACGGAGACGAGTACTTCCTCCATACCTATGAGCCCGCGCGTGACAGGGTTCGCAAGATCGATCTCAAGAGCGATCTTACCATAGCCTCCAACTCGCCCCTCATCTGGCAGCCGGACGGCGGTGCGGTGATCCTCACCTTGCGAGCCGAAGGGTGGGCCGAAACATCCCGCCAGATGTATCTCGCCCTGGAAGAAGGCCCGACCATCGTCCAGGATTCCCGGAAGCCGTTCCTGGCCTGGGATGTGGTGCGCGGGCAGAGCGCGTTGATGATCCCGGCCACCGTCAACACGAATTCACGCGACGTTCAGGAGCTGTTGCCGGAGACCCGGATCACCAGGATCCGTCCCTCCGACGACGGACGGCTCATCAGCTACGTCGAGACCACCCCGGTCAAGACGGCGTACGACCGACGCGGCGGCGCGGAATACGAGGTCTTGGTCCTGGATTTGGCGGCGGACACCACCTACTCGGTACGTGAGAAGAGCACCACCCGCATCAACCCGAATTGGAACAGCACGGGCGACGCCTTTGCCTACGCCGACGAGGGCAACGTCTTTGTCCGGTCGATTCGCGACACCGTGGCGCGCAACCTCACCGAAGAGCATCGCACGCCCGTGAGCGAGGATGATACCACCAAGCTTCGCTACGGCTTGATGAGCTGGCGGCCGGACGACGGGGCGCTGCTGGTGAGTTCCCAGAAAGGCTACCATCTGCTCGACGCGGAATCGGGGGATATCCAGCTCGTGTACGCGACGACCGAAGACGACGAATCCGCCCCCGACCTGAGCGTCGTGAACTGGAGTCGGGACGGCGGCTCGCTCTATATGACCTACTCGGCCAAGGATCGCTGGGAGCGCGGTCTCGTTCGGTACGACTTGCCGGCTGAGCGCATGTCTGACCTCGTGAAGGATGCAAGTCGCTACACCGGTTGGCGGTTCTCCGAGGACGGCGAGAAGATCTTCTACAATTTCTCGGATGGAGACAGGCCCAACGATCTGTACATGGCAAACCGTGACTTCAGCGAGACGACGCGCCTGACCGATCTCAATCCGTGGCTCGCGGAGCATTCGCTCACGCGCAGTGAGCTGATCGAGTACCTCGACGTGGACGGCAAAACCCTCTACGGGATCCTCTATTATCCGGTGGACCATGAGCCCGGCAAGCGCTACCCGCTGGTGGCCGAGATCTACGAAGAATTCTTCCACAACGGGTTCAACACCAACATGAACCTGCTGGCCAATGCCGGGTTCTTCGGTTTCCGGCCGTCGGCCAACCTGGAAACCGGCTTCCCCGGCGAGGGCTGGTTGAAAGGCGTGACCGCCGGCATCAACAAGCTCATCGAGCGCGGCCTGGTGGATGAGGACCGACTCGGGGTCCACGGCACGAGCTACGGGGGATATGCCACCAACCTGCTCATCACCCAGACGAAACGGTTCGCCGCCGCGATCAACATCTCGGGCAAGGTGAACATCATCAGCTTCCTGGGTGACAGCCCCAAGATCACGAACCGCAACTATGCCGCCGCAGAGGTCGGCCAGGACCGGATCGGCGCCACGCTATGGGAGCAGCCGCAGAAATACCTGGCGCACTCGGCCATTCTCTATGCCGATCGTATCGAGACGCCGCTGTTGATGCTCACCGGGGAAGGCGACTGGAACGTCCCGGCCACCAACCAGCGCGAGATGTACTACGCGCTACGCCGGTTGGAGAAGGAAGTGGTGTGGGTCCACTACATGAACGCCGGTCACGGGGCCGGCCGCTCGAGCACGGTGGAAGATTTCCACGACCACTGGAACCGCATCATCGGGTGGTACAACGAACATTTCGAGAAGGCCGACGAAGAGCGAGTTACGGCAGACGGCGATATCAGCGGCGGCGTCAACCGTCGACCTTGAGCGCCTCGAGGTGACGAAGGAGCGCCTGCTCGACGAGTGACTTCTGCGGATTGGTGCTGCGGTGCACGTACCGTACGACGCCTTCGCGGTCGATCACCACGACGCCGCTCTGCTGGATGACCCACAGGGACTTCGTGAAGCCGTAGGGCCGGTAGGCCTGCCGGCCCGGATCGGCGAGCACCGGGAACGGCACGCCCATTTTCTCCGCCGCCAGTGCCGCCGCGGCCTGACCCCGCGGGCCGATGGCGAGCGCCTTGGCACCCGTCGCTTCGATTCGTGTATGCAGACGTCCCAACTGGACGGCGTGGTTGAAGCACTGCTGTCAGGTGAACTCCCGCATGAAGTACAGGACGACGTTGCTCTTGCCGCGGTAGTCGGCCAACCGGACGCGCGACCCCGTGCTCGACTCGAGGTCGAAGTCGGGTCCCGCCCCGCCGACCTCTACCGCTGATCCCTGCGCCGTCCCGTCGCGCACCATCAGTTCACCACGCGGGCGTACAGCAAGCGACCGGCCCGCGGCAACTCGTACGCGGTTCTCGTCTCGACGTTGTAGATCCGCGGCCCGCCGTTGGACTGTAGCGCGAGATGCCGGTCGTCGATCCAGCGGCAGAGCCAGCGGTCTTCCGCCGGCGTGCCTCGGACGAGCTCTTCCAGCAACACATTCTCGTCGGAACCCGGTACCGGCCGCACGATCTTCTGCCGTTGGACATAGGCCTGGCCGCTGCCGTCCGTCCGCTGGTACGCCCGCTCGTGGGCGATGCTGGTTCCGTCGGGCGACCAGCAGGCTCGCGCGTCCGTCGGCATGCCGAGCGCCCGCTCCTCGGCGTCGAACGTCGCCTGGCCGGTGGCAAAATCGTAGATCGCGATGTGGGTGACGTCGGCGAATTGCTGGGATTGCACGTCGAACGCGAGGCGGCGGCTATCGGGCGACCAGCGCAAGTGGGCGGCGCTCGAGCGCGGCGCCGCAATTTGCTGGACGTTGGCGCCGTCGTACTCGGCCACAAACAGGGACCCGGCGCGACGGAATGCGACGCGGCTGCCGTTGGGCGAGTAGGTGATGTCGCTCTTGCCCTGCATCGGGAAGGTCGCGAGGGTGCTGCAATCGTTCGTGCTGATCGTGTAGATGTTCCGATCGTCGCTCACCACCGCCTCCCCATTGCCACGCCACACCACGAACCGATTCGAGGCGGTGCAACCCACGTCGCGCAGGTTCCCGTTCCCGTCCGACACGAGAATTCCCCCCGTCTCCGTGCCACGGTAGCCGATCCCCAGCACGTTGCCGGCGGCCGACCACGCGAACGTGTACTCGGCGCCTTCCGGGCCGCCATGCACGCGCGAGACGCGGCCGGTCACGCCATCGACCACGATGATGTTCGTCATATTGCCCCGCCGGTACGACATGGCCACGCGCCGGCGGTCAGGAGAGGGTTCGGCGTGCACATCCGTCGCGCCGGCGACGAGAGCACTGTCGACGCCCCGGCCCGTGTCGCGCACACGGATGCCGCTGCCATCGACATAGTACATCACGTAACCATCGCCAGGTTGCACGATGGCCGGCCCGGCGGGGGCAACGTCTTCCGCCACCCGCCCCGAGGCACACCCCAGCGCCAACATGCCGGCCGCGGCGACCCACAAGCTATGTTTCACAATCTGACCCTTCATCCTATTCCTTACACTCCTTGGTCTTTGCGTTCACGACGATTTGACGTAGCTCGTCCTCCGTTCGGAGTCCGAGTCCATCGCCGAACGGGTAGGGTTCCTCAAACACCTTGCGGGCTTGGTACGACAGAACCTTGATCAACTGCTTGCTGCCGTTCTCATCGGATCCGAGGATGATCCGTGCCTCCCATAGAATACCCTCTTCGTCGGCAAACGTTCGCGTTTCCGGGTCGACGCTCGACCGCCGCACCTCGTCGATGGAGAAAATCTCATGACCCGGCAATGGGCGAACGTGCATCTCGTTTTCCGGTACGCCGGCGTCGGACAAGATGAAAATCTGTGGCCGCGGCCCCGTGCGCTTTTCTTCCCGAAGCTGCCACGGGCGGCCCGCCAGCTCGACGATGCCGGTGAGCATGGGCCGCGTGCCGGGATCCGACGCCGTTCCTGTTCCCCTGTCGTTCTTCACACGGCCGGGCGTCCGCAGTCCCCGAACGGCACCGGCCACCGCCGCCGCCCCCCAGGCCATCACCAAGGCATAGGCCGGCGTCAACAACACGAAGCCGAAACCCGGCAGCCCGAACACGCCGCCGGCGCGACGGGCGAGTTCCCCAGCTTCCCCGACGGCGGCGTTCCACCCGAGCAACCACGACCAGCCGAGCGCGGCTCCGAGTGCCGCCGCCTGGGCGGGACGATGCTCGGCTCGCGCGACGACACCCCACACGACTGCCAACAACGGAACCGCCAACCACCCTATGGCAATTGTCGTGACCGCAAACGCTGCGCTCAACACCACAATTTGCAAGACACGCCGCCTCATCGAGACACTGGCTCCAGTTTGAGAACTCCCGCGACGTCGTCGCCGGACAGCTCGTCACGACTGCGTGGGAAGAGCACGGCATCCAGCTCGCCGGCAACCCACTGCTCGATACGATCGACGTACCACCGACTCGCGGGATTGCCGGATTGGCCGCCGGGATACGTCGCCCAGGCGCGCACGTCGGGTCCCAACTCCACGACCATCCGCCAGCTCGGGCCGAAACGTCCGTTGCCGGACGATGCACTCAGATTGCCCGGCCCACCCTGCACCGCCAACCCGATTTCGGAAAGGGCGGGAAAGCCTATCAAGTGATAGATGTTGGCATGGCGCACGGCGGACCAGCGCCAGCCGCCGTCTGCGGGTTTTCCGTACGCTTCCGTCACCTGTTGCCATCCCGCCAGCAAGCTCGCCGCCAGGACGTCGTCGCGCGTTTCGCGCACGGCGCCGGTCCGCGTGTCGTCCCACCAGATGCTCTCGGGAAAACGGAGCAACCCCGCCAGCACCGCCATGCTCGGGATACGCACCAAGCGGGACCCACTCGGCAGATACAATTCGTCCCATGTACGATACACCAGCTCGTTCAACGCCTCCTCGAAGAGCACCGCCCGCTCGTTGTCTTTGATGTAGCGTCTATCCCAATCCGCAAGTAGGTGCGCGGCATCTTCGAGGTCGGGTTCGTTGCGCGCCGCAGCGAGGAACGCTGGCACGAACCAGTCGGCCTTCACGTTGCCGGGGTCGGTCTGGTAGCGGCGCATCGCATCGGGAGTCACCTGCGAATCGGCGCGCAGGAGTTGGTTGATGCGCATGGCGCGCCACGGGGTTTCCCAGTTCGCGCCGAGGTACCGGTCGTTCGTCGCGGGATCCACCGGCTGTTGGTTGGCGGAGGCCAGAAAGCCCTGGTCGGGGTTCTTCGCGAACGGATACTGGCTGACGGGCCAATAGCCCTGCCAATCGTTGGCGCTCGAGCTGCCGTCTCGAATGACGCGACCGTCGCCGTTGTCGGGCCGGATCGGATAGAGGCCGATGGAACGGATGGCGATGTTGCCCGCGGTGTCGGCGACCAGCGCGTTCTGGGCCGGTCCCGGATACGAGGCCATCGCCTCGAGCCACTCGTCGGCGTTCGCCGCCTGCGCCGCATGCCAGAACGCAACGATGCTCGTCGGCGACTCGAGCATGGTCCAGCGCATGGACAGCGGGCCGTCGTCCGTGAACCTCACGGGGCCCCGGTGCGTGTAGTACACCGTGTCGGTGGCGAGCGTCGCCCCATGTGGATCGCGAAATACTTCCACGCGGCGCTCGAGCCGGCGCCACTCACCGTCCACCAGATACTCCGAGGGCCGCTCCACCGCGTCGAAGGTCTCTCGGTAGTAGTCGAGCACGTCGGCCCCCGTGTTGGTCAAGCTCCAGGCCACGCTGCGGGTGAATCCGATGCCGACCAACGGCGCTCCGGGTAGCGTCACGCCGTGCATGTCCAGCTCGCCAGGCACGACGATGTGCACTTCGTACCAAATCGACGGGAGCGTGAGCTCGAGATGGGGATCGCCACTCAGCAACGCGGCCCCCGCCGCCGTTCTCCACGGCGCCACCGCCCAGTTGTTGCTGCCCACCACGTGGTCGTCGGAACCATCGCCGGCAACGGGCAGTTGCCGTGCCTGACGCGTGGCGACCGGGGGTGGCGGCTCGACGAACGCAAAGCGGGGCTCGCGCGAGCCGTTGGGCTCGATGGGCTCGACCATGGGACTATTCCGGGGAAACAACGCGTCGGCGGCGTGTTTGCCGATCATGGCGTCCACATCCAGCCGCCACAGGTCCTGCGTTCCGTAGGCCAGGGTGTAGGCCATCTGCTTGCCGAGGTAGGCGCTGTACACCGGCTCCCACCGCCGAGGCCGCGCGCCCAGCAGGTGGTATTCGAAGGGGAGATCGGAGGTGCGCATGCCGTCGATCCAGGCGTTGATGCCCTCGGCATAGGCGCGCAGCAAGCGCCACGACTCGGACGCCGGTTCCAGGTCGGCCATCTCCCGTTCCGCGCTCCGGGCGAGCCCCCGGGCGCGCGAGCGCCGGTCCAATCCCAGGGCCGCCGGCCCCACCAGTTCGGTGAGCGTACCCTGGGGGGCCCGGGTCTGGATTTCCAGCTGAAAGAGCCGGTCCCGCGCCACGACGAATCCCAGCGCGCGGACGGCGTCCTCGACCGTGCTCGCCCAGATATGGGGCACGCCGCGCCGGTCGTAGACCACCTCGACCTGCGACGCGAGGCCGGGGATCGCCCCCGCAAACTCCTCCGGCAGCACCGCCGCCCGGGCCACCGACCACACGCCCGAGACCGGATCCAAGAACGGCCCCAAGGCCGGCGCGGGGCCGACGGACCACCCACCGGCATAGACCGTCCCCACGAAAACCGCCGTCGCGACCACGACGCGGGCGCGAGAGCGATGGGAGCCGGTACTGGCGGCCGTTTCAGTCATGCACGATCTGTGGTGGTTAAGGAACGGCAAGCCTGTAGCAATCGAACGAACGGACTACGGGCCCCAGCCAATGTCGCCAAAGGCTTTCAGGACTTCCAGTCCGGCTTCCAGGCCTTTGCCATCGGGGTCGAACGCCGGATCGTAGCTGGCCAGCGCGGCCGCCCGCACCTGAAACCGCTGGCCGACCATCTCCAGCGCGGCGACGAGCTGGGAGACATCCAACCCGCCCGGGGGCTGATAGCCGTTGATCGGCGCGATGGCGGGGTCGAGCACATCCAGGTCCACATGCACGTAGATGTCGCGCATCCGGCTCGAGACCGCATCCAGCGCAGGCGCCAGGCCGGCCTCGATGCCCGCATCGAGCAACGCCGGCTCCTCCACCAGTACGATCGACGACGCGTCGAGTGCCGCACGCTCGGCCTCATCCAGATCCCGGACACCGGCCAGCGCCACGTTCCGCTCGGAGAGGGGGCGAAAGCCGGGAATGGTCCCGGCCGCCGCGCGCCAGGAATTGCCCGTGGCCACGTGCAGCGCCATGCCGTCGAAGAAACCGCTCCGTGACGTGTCGGGAGAGTTAAAGTCCCCATGGGCGTCGAACCACACGGCACCCAGCTCGGCGAGGCCGACCCCGCTCACCGCGCCGAGGCAGTGGTTGCAGTTGCCGGCCAGGACGATGGGAAACACACCCGAGCCGAACGCATGGCGCACCTCGGCGGCCAGCAGCGCGTTGATCTCGAACGCGGCACCGATCTCGTTGGACTGCGCATCCGGCGCCTCGACGGTGACCACGGAGACGCCATGCCCCGCGTCCCGCAATACCTGCTCCGCGCTGCGTTCGAGGAACGCCTTGGGGCCAGCACCCATACCTGCATCCCGGTGTCCCAGATCGTAGGGACACGCGATCAGTCGGATGTCCATGCCGCGGGGTCAGACGTTACGCATCGCGTCGACCACGGCCTGCTTGGCCGCGCGCCGCGCCGGGAAGAACCCTCCGATCAGTCCCATGGCCGTGGCAAAGAGAAGGCCGTTCAGCAGCAACGCGGGTGTGATGCGAAACGCGAACGCCACTTCGCTGAACGACGCCCAGTTGGTCGTGCTCGTGATCAACCCGTTGATCGGGAGTACCATGAGGCAACCGATCACCCCTCCCAGCAACGCGATCATGATGGCTTCCGCCATGAACGAGCTGAGCACGTCGAACGGCTTGAAGCCGAGGGTGAGCAGGACGGCGATCTCCGACGAGCGCGATGAGACCGCGGCGTACATCGTGTTGATGGCGCCGAACACGGCACCGATCGCCATGACGCCCGCAACGAAAATCGCGATGAAATTCAAGATCTGATGGAGTAGCACCGACTGGCTTTCGTAAAACTGCCGTTCCTGCAGGGCGTCGACGGACAGGCGCGGGTCTTCCTCGAGGGTTTGCTTCACACCCGCAAAAGCCGACGGGTCGGCTAGCCGGATCGTGATGGACTGAAAGATCTCCCCCCGAAAGATCGGCATCATTTGCTCGTTCTCGCCCCACACCTCTGATTCGAAGGATGAACCGTCGGCCGTGAAGTGCCCCACGACCGTCCAGTCGCGGCCGCCGAACGTGATCTTGTCTGCGATACCGGTGTTGGGAAACCGCGCGGCCATGGTGCGCCCGACCATCACCTCCGTGGCTCCCGGCCGGAACATCCGTCCCTTTACGATCTCGATCCCTTTGCGGACCTTGAGGGCCTGTTCGCTGACGCCGCGGATGACCACGTTGGCGAGCCCACCCACCGTCCGCTCCAGCGTGATGACGACGAATGTCTCGGCGCTCACGAGCGGGCGGCCGTTCTCGTCCTGGGCAACGAAGGGCATGGCCGCGATGATGTTGGCGGACTCGCGAGACAATCCGCTGTTCATCTCGGCACGCGCGCCCTTCCGCAACATCAAGACGTTCTCGTCGGAGCCGGTCGAAGCCAGCGCGGCGCGAAAGCCGTTGGACAACGCCATCATGGCCACGAATACGGCCACCACCAGCGCCATCCCGGCCGCCGTCGTAGCGGTCGACACGGGTCGCTCCTTGAGACTCCGGAGGTTGTAGATCAATGGAATCTTCATGCGCGTGCTCCTAGGCCACCCGGCGAAGAGCTTGCACCACGGACAAACGCGCGGCTTGCCACGCTGGTACGATGCCGCTCACGAGACCGAGTAGCAGCGCAAACCCGAATCCCAACGCCATCGTGCTGGGGAGCACCGCAAACCCGGGAATGAAGCTGTTCACGGGGTTGCCCGGCCCAAACAGCACCTTGGCACCAAGAATGCCGATGCTCCCGCCCACTAGCGTGATGACCATGGCTTCGGCCAACACGATGCCGAACAGATGTCCGTTCTGGAATCCCAGGGTCTTGAGCACCGCGTGCTCGCCGATCCGCTCCCGCGCCGCCATCATCATCGTGTTGGCGGCGACGAGCAGGATGGCGAAGAAGACCGCCATCCCGATCGTGCGAACCAAGAATCCTACGTTACCCCACATCGTGATGAATCCCGTCTGGAAGGCCCGCTCCGTCTGGGTCTTCGTGGGATTGCTGGAGTTCTCGAACATGGCATCGATCTCGACGGAGATGGCCGGCGCCCGATCGGGTTGGCCGAGCCCCAGGATGTACCAGCCGGGGACGGCCCGGCCGTTCGTCATCTCGTAGAAGTAGTCGTAGTGGAAATAGAACGTCTCCTCACCGAAGCTGGCGTCTTCGGGGGTGTAGATCCCGCGGATCGTGAACTCCCAGTCGCCCGGAACGATCGTGCCCTGCAACACCACGGTCTGGCCGACGCTCCACCCGAACCGCTCCACCAGCCGCCGACCCACGATCGCGGCCGTGCGCTCCACCATGAAGGCTTCCATCTGCTCCGCGGGGACGCCGACCTCCGGATACAGGGGGAAATAACTCTCGGCATCGACGGCAAACTGGGCGAAGAAATTTTCCGGTTTGACATACACCGCGCCGAACCAGTTGGCCCACGACACCGACCGCACGCCTTCCACCGCCTGCAGGCGGTTCAGATACGCCTGCGGCAGGGGAAACGTGATCCCCATGGCGGCTTGGGTGATGAGCCGCGATTCACTGAACACGTTGGCCGCCGAATCGAAGGCCGTGGTGACCGACCGGAGCGTGCTGAAGAGAAACAAGGCGACCGCGACACTGAGCGTGGTGAGGGTCGTGCGGCGTTTGTTCCGCATGAGGTTCACCCACACGAGGCGCGCGAATTTCATCGGGTAAACACCCCCTTGTCGAGATGCATGATGGCGTGGGCCCGCTCCGCCGCGTGCGCGTCGTGGGTGACCAATATGATGGTCTTTTGGAATTCCTGGTTCAGCCGTTGCAGCAGCGTCAAGATCTCCTTCGCCGATTGGGCATCCAGATCGCCCGTGGGCTCGTCCGCCAGAATGATCGTCGGGTCGCTCACGATGGCGCGCGCGATGCCGACCCGCTGCTGCTGGCCGCCCGAGAGTTGATTGGGGAAATGATCGACGCGGTCGGTGAGCGCGACGACCTCCATGGCCGTCATGACATGCTCCCGGCGCTGTTTCTTCGACAGGTCCGTGAGCAGAAGTGGCAACTCGACATTCTGAAACGCCGTGAGGACCGGAAGCAGGTTGTAAAACTGAAACACGAAGCCCACGTGCCGCGCGCGCCATGTGGCAAGCTGTCTGGCCGACATCCTCGTCACATCTTCGCCGTCCACGAGGATGCTGCCCGACGTGGGGGAGTCCAAGCCCGCGACGAGATTGAGCATCGTCGTCTTCCCGCTGCCCGATGGCCCCATCAACGCGAGAAACTCGCCGGCGGCCATGTCGAAGTTGACTCCGGCCAAGACGGGAATCTCTACAGATCCTCGATGGTACGTCTTCGTGACATCGCGCACCTCGACGAGCGTCTTGCTGGTGGAGGGTTGCACCCTGGCGACATCCGTATCCACGAGGTCGGTCATACTGTCACGCTCCGTTCTGCTGGCACATTAGTCACTCGGTTGCCCCGGTCACGACCCGCACCGCGTCACCGTCTTCCAAACCCTCGAACCCCGTCGTGATCACCCGTTCCCCGCCCGTCAGGCCGGACCGGATCTCGCGCCGACCGCCCGACACCGGTCCCGCGTCCACCGACGACACAAAAGCCTGCCCGCCCCGTACCACCCACACCACGGTCTCACCGGCCAGGGTGCGCACCGCGGTGCCCGGCACGAAGATCCGCATGGGCAATCCCTCGGCGGCCTCGACCACCTCGGGGTCCTCCAGGAACTCGACCCGGGCCGCCATCTCCGGGAGAATCCGGTCGTCGCCCTCCAGGATACTCACCTTCACTCGCACCGTGGCGCGCTGACGATTCGCCGTGGGCACGATCTGCCGCACCGCCCCCGGATACCGGTCGTTGGGATATGCATCGAGAATGATCCGGGCCGGTTGGCCGCTTCGAATCTGGGCGATGTAGGCTTCGTTCACATCGACCTCCACCTCCAACGTCTCCAGGTCGGCCATGGTGACCACGGCCCCGCGGGTGAAGCCGCCGCCGGAGGCCACCGGGGACACGACCTCCCCGACCTCGGCGTCTTTGCGCAACACCGTTCCATCGAACGGCGCCCGGATGCGGGTATTGTCCAAGTTCGCGTTGGCCACGCCCACCGCGGCTTCCGCCGCCAGCACCACGGCCCGCTGCACGCCGACCCGGGCTTCGGCCCCCACGAGCTGGGATTGGAGATCCTCCACCTCTCGCTCCGATGCCAGGTTCGCCGCCAGCAACTCCCGGGACCGGGCCAGGTCGCGCTGCAACTGGTCGCGCCGGGCTGCGGACTCCAACAGCGCTGCCTCCGAGCGAAGCTTCTCGGCCGCGGCCTGGGCCAGCACCGCCTGATAGTCGGCATTCTCCAGCCGGGCGATGATCTGGCCCGCCCGCACCCGCGATCCTTCGGACACCCCCAGGTACGCCAGCCGGCCCGAGATCTTGGACGACACCGAGGCCTTGGTCCGCGCCACGACGTAGCCGTTGGCCGTGATGCCGACGGACCGGGCTCCACCCCCGCCCACGACTTCGGCCACGACCACCGTCACTTCCTGCCCCCGGGAACCCCGGTTCCAGAGCACCACGGCCGCCACGAAGACCGCGGCGACGATCGCCAGCGTGGCGCTGGCCTTGAGGGCGCGCAGCGACCCCGGCGACGGGTCGTCGCGGTCGATGCGGAGACGGGACAGATCGGGAACCGGTGCGCTCATGGTTGGACGAGAATCTTCGCTAGGATGCCCGGTTAGTTCAACCGAGCCGGTGCGCGCGGTCATCGCGGCCCGGAGCCCTCCCCCGCGCTACGGCGCTCTCAACTCCCTAACCCACAGTCCCAGAAAGGGTTACCACATCAGAAAGTTGATCGCAGGCGCTACCGGAAAATCCCGCCAATCCGCCGCCTACCGTGATCCAGGTACTTGTCACGTTTTCGGGACCCTCCCATCTTGTTCCGCTTCAATCACCATATCTCTCTCATCATCCTGGCCGGGGAACGCTGGGGCGAATCGCGGGGACGGCGGATGACTCGGCAACGCATGCATGTGCTGGCGATGACCCTCGGATGTCTCACGTGCCTCACCACGTCGAGCCAGGCCCAGCGCCTCGCACGCGTGCTGCCCGATGCTCCCCTGACGCCCACCATCAGGGCGGATCCCCGGGCGCCGGCTGCCGGTGCCAAGCTCGTCGGTGTGCTGGGCGCAGCCAGTGAATTCGGAACGGGCCTGGAGGGCGAGGCGCAACTCGGTCACTCGCTCCCCGTATGGATAATCTCCGGCGAATCGCCCGACCGGGCCGTGGTCCTCGGGATCCAGGGCGGCGTGTTCGGGCGGTTTGCCATGACGTCGGAGGAACGCGAACTCATCACGTCGGACTGGATGTTCGCCCTGCCGCTCTACGTGTGGCGCGGCGACACGTGGTTCCGCTTTCGCTACCGGCACTTCAGCTCGCACCTGGGAGACGAATATGTCGAGAAGACGGCGGCGGAGCGCCTCGACTACACCCGGGACGCTTTCGGTGTGCTGGTCTTCAAGGGCGTGGTGCGCGGCGTGGGGGTGTACGCGGGCGGCGACGTGGCGTTCAACGTCGATCCGTCGGACGCCAAGCGGTTCGCCGTGCAAGGCGGCATCGAGCTGACCGGTGAGACCGCGACCGGCCGGTCACCGTTCTTTGCCGCCGTCGATGTGTATCTGGATCAGGATTCGTCCTGGAAGCCCCGCATCAACATTCAGACCGGCGTCCTCGTCCCCGCCAACAATCGCCGCCGGGTGCGGTTCCAGGCGGAGTTGCTCTTCGGGCCTTCGCCACAGGGCGAGTTCCATCGGCTGGAAGAAACGCTGCTGACGCTGGGCGTGGGATTCGATCTGTAACCGGTCGCGCTAGCGCTCCCACGCGGCAGTGGCGACTCGTATCCCGCCGTCGGCGCTCGCGTCCGTCCACGCAAACACGACGTCGCTCTCCCTCGCGACCAGTCTCGGGAAGCCGCTGCGCCGGGCGGGGCTGGTGGTGCTGACGGTCCACGAGGGATCGGCGGTGCCGGCCGTGGTGACGCGCCGGGCGCGAATCTCGCCACCCTCGCCCACCTTCTCGAGCCACACCACCAACACCGATCCGTCGGGAAGCATCTCGAGGTCGACGCGTCCAAGCGGATCGCCGTCGTCGACCCGCACCGGGGCAGCGAAACTGGCCCCCTCGTCGGGCGAGAAGGCGAGCTGCACCCGGCGGTCTCCGCCGCCTTCGGTATACCACACGATCGCCAGGGTTTCACCGGCGCTCGCCAGCGACGGACCGTTCACCGGACACGCGGAGTAGTGCCAATTATCGTTGCCCACGTGATACGGTTCCGACCAGGCCCCCTCTTCTAGCCGGCTGACGGCGATGTCTCGGATCTCCTCCTCGCTGCGGTCGCGGTAGGCGGCCACCAACCGGCCGGTGTCCGTCATCACCATGGCCGTCTGACAGCAATCGCACACGCGCCCGTCCACCAGCATGTCCTCCCCCAGGGCGCCATCGGCGGCCAGGGTCGTGAATCGCAGCGACATGGTGCCACCGTGACCCGCCGACCCTTCACTCGTTCCCCGTCCGTCCAGCCACAAGAGCGCGACACCGCCCGTCGGAGGGGTCACCATGGACACGAAACCGTGCTCGGTGGCCGACATGTCCCGGTGCGGCCGGAACGGCTCCGACCAGGTGGTACCCTCATCGGCGGAACGGGAGACCATGACGTGATAGGCGTACGGCGGGCGCGCCGTCTTTTCGAGCCAATGAACGACCCAGGTCCCATCCGCCTGCTCCACCACGGAGGGAAAGTCCGCCCAGTTGACGAAGAACTCCCGGCCGCCCGCCACGGTGATGGGCTCCGACCAGGCCCCCTCGGTGCGCACCGCCATCCGCAACGCGTGGCCGCCCGTGCTGGCGGGCTCGTGCCAGGACATGAGGACGCGGCCGTCGCGTGCGGCAAAGAGATTGGGCTCCGCACTTCCCGGCGGGCCGGAAAACTCGACCCCCCCGAGGTCGATGCTGGGACGCTCTGAGGCACAGGCAGCCAGCCACAGCAGCGACGCGGCAGCGAGCACACGGGGCACGGACATCCATAGACGATTCATGATCGACCCTTCACGGGAAGCCGGTAATATGCACCATCCGGTCGCGGGTCGCAGCCCCCGTCCAGCGGTAGAGGCTTTCGGCCTTCTCTACTATCTTTGACCAGCATCTCGATATCTCCTCAACCCTCCGTATCTGCAGTCAGGGACCCCTCGTGGCCAACAACACTCTCAGCATCACCGACAACCGAACCGGGAAGACGTACGAGATCCCCATCGAGCAGGGTGCCATCCGCGCGCTCGATCTCCGGCAAATCAAGGAGAGCGACGACGACTTCGGCTTGATGACCTACGACCCCGGCTTCGGCAACACGGCCTCGGTCAAGAGCGCCGTCAGCGTCATCGACGGCGAGAAGGGGATTCTGCGGTACCGGGGCTACCCCATCGAGCAACTCGCCGAGCAGAGCACGTTCCTCGAAACGTCGTACCTCCTGATTCACGGCGAGCTCCCCTCGGAGGGCCAGCTGAACCAGTGGACCAACGACATCACGAACCACACCTTCCTGCACGAAAACGTCAAGAAGCTCATGGAGGGATTCCGCTACGATGCGCACCCCATGGGGATCTTCGTCAGCACCGTGGCCGCGTTGTCGACGTTCTATCCGGACGCCAGGAACCTCGACGACGAGAATTGTCGTATCCACCAGATTCACCGCCTGATTGCGAAGACGCCCACCATCGCCGGGTTCGCCTACCGGCACCGCGTCGGATTGCCGTATAACTACCCGGACAACGACCTGTCGTACGCCGGGAACTTCTTGCAGATGATGTACAAGACGTCCCAGCCCAAGTACCGACCGAATCCCGTTCTCGAGCGGGCGCTCGACGTGTTGTTCATTCTCCATGCAGATCACGGTCAGAATTGCTCCACCAGTGCCATGCGGGGCGTGGGATCCAGCAACGTCGATCCGTACAGCGCGATGGCCGCGGCCGCGGCCGCCCTGTACGGTCCGCTTCACGGTGGCGCGAACGAAGCGGTACTCAGGATGCTCCGCGAAATCGGCAGCGTGAAGAACGTACCGGCCTACATCAAGCGGGTGAAGGACAGGGAAGTCCGCCTGATGGGCTTCGGCCACCGGGTGTACAAGAACTTTGATCCCCGGGCGACGATCATCAAGAAAGTGGCGGACGAAGTCTTCGAAACGACGGGCAAGAATCCGCTCATCGACATCGCCGTGGAACTCGAGCGCATTGCCCTCGCGGACGACTACTTCGTGTCCCACAAGCTGTATCCCAACGTGGACTTCTATTCCGGCATCATCTACGAGGCCATGGGATTCCCCGTGGAGATCTTTCCGGTGCTGTTCGCCATCGGCCGCACGCCCGGGTGGCTCGCGCAATGGCAGGAAGGACACCTCGACCAGGAACAGCGCATCGCCCGGCCGCGGCAGTTGTATCAGGGCAGTGATGAACGGGATTATGTGCCGGTGAAAAAGCGGTGATCGTAGGGGCGGCGCACCGCGTCGCCCGACCTATGGGTCTTACCTACCCCCCCAGCCTGCGCAGTCGCGCTTCTAACTCGTCCTTCACTTCGTCCAGGCGCTGCTGGTGCCCGGCGATCACGTCTCGCACCCGGGTTTCCAGGGCCGAAACGGCGGCGGTCGCGTCGGCGACGGGCTGGGCCACCAGCCGATTGACCTCATCCCGCACGCGTCGCTCGGCGGCGGCCACCTCGTTCCGCAGTTCGCGTTGCAGGCTCTCGGCAATCGCCGCCGCGACGTTGGAGCGGACCTCCAGGTGGGGGCCGGCCACGCTGCCGGAGAGGCGGACGTCCACATGCACATCCTGCAAGGCCGACAGGGCGTTCCACACGATATCGTTGACGCGGCCCGCGCCCAGTGTCCCCCGATCCCATGTCGCCAACGACGAGCCGATGAACACGCGACCCGCGATGGTGTCGCCGGATCCTGTGAGGTCGATCTCGCTGACACCGCGTCCGAAATCCACGCCGGCGCCGATTCCCGGAAGCGTCACCGACGGCAACGTGACACCCGTGAGTCGCACCGCCACCGAATCGTGGATGTCTTCGGTGACGTGGTCGAGCGTCGCCGCGAACGCCACCGTCTCGGGTCCCGCGCTCGCATCGCGGCGGACGGCCGAGATGCGGATCGGCCGGCCATGGATGGACGGCGCGGACGAGAAATCATGGATCTGCACCCGGTAGTCGCCGGCCGCCGCACCCTCGCCGGTCAGCTGCATGCTCACCTCCGCAAACGCCACCGTGAGGCCCGCATACCCTTGGACGTCGGGAAACTCGTAATCGGCTCCCGCGAGCCGCGCGCGGACCGGGCCGGGCCGGCGCCGCGGGTCGAGCCCGGGCGGCAGGTACTGCTCGACCAGTTGTGCCCAGTACAGCAGGGGCCGGACGCGGTCCAGCGCGACCTCGGTGAACAGCGCCGGAGAGATATCCGGTGCGTCCAATGAGGGGATCCGCAGGAGGCTGCGGGCATTGGCCAGATCCCCCGCCCGCGCGCGCTCGAGACCCTGCACGCTCATGTGGAACGCCTCGATGCCGCCCGTTACGCTCTCCTGTAGTTGCGCGATTCCGTCTCCGACCGTGGTCACCTGCTGCACGGTCGACCGGAGCGACTGCACGGTACGCGCCAAACCCGTGACACCCAGGCGCAGCAGCGACGCACCCGACAGGCGCTCCACCAGCGCGGCCGCCGAATCGATGACCGGAGCGGGATTGAGGTCCTCGAGCCGCGCCGTCCATGCCGAGCGGGCCGAATCCGCGGCGCGGCGGATGTTCGCGGCCGCCTGCGGGGTACCGAGCATCTCGGGCCGGATCGCATCGACGTTCACGGCACCGGTCAGGCCCTCGAGGCTGAAGCCGGGAATTGGCACGCTGTCCGCCCACGCGCGCACGCGCCGCCGCACGAGACCGCCGGTATTGTCGTCATCTTCGAGTGCCCCCGAGCGGGCCCGGTCGGTTCCGAAGCGCAAACCGCGCACGGCCACCGTGTCGATGTAGATCTTCTTTTTCAGCAGCGGCGCCAGGCGAACGTCGGCGACGATCTCATCCACTTCGAAGAGGTTGGTCATCGGCGCGTCGGGGTTCGTCACCTGCAGGCCCCGGAGCGTCACCGACCCCTCACGCAACCGTACCTCCACCTCGGCGAGATCGACCTTGGCACCGACCAACTCCGTGCCGATCGCCTCGATACTCCGCCTGACGGTTGCGTCCAGGAAGAAGTACCAGCTCACGGCAACCAAGGCGAGGAACAGTGCCAGCGGCACGGCCGCCTTCCACCGAATGACCCGCGTTCGCCTATTCGGCATGGAACAGACGGTAGACGTTGTAGAGCTTGGACGCCTTCATCACTTTGAAAAACCGGCTCTGCTGGATCCTCGGCAGCACCTTGGCTCGGTAGGCGGCCACGCCCCGTTTCGCTAGGAAATAGATGGGTAAGACGAGCGCCATCCATCCCACCAAACTCCCCAATACGACTGTGTTGTTGTAATTGGAAAACGGGATGACGGGAAGGTTGTACAGCGCCGTCCACACGGGGACGAGCGCGCCGGTGCCGCCCAACAAGCCATCGCCGATGGCGTGAAAGACGGGGTCGAGCAGGAATCCCAGCGGCGTGAACAAGATCCACCCGAGCATGGCAGCCGGGAAAGAGACATTAAAAAGGAATATGATTCCCACGACGATCAAGTTGTGCAGATTGAGCAGCGGGGTGAGTCCAAGCACCGACCCGAGAGCGATCCCCGACGCCACTTGCGCCGGTGTTCCCTCGGAGTTGAGCGTGGTGATCAGCCGTTGCAGCAGACGCAGCAGGAGCATGTTGGAAAGTGTGCATATTCGTCCAGGTTGTACAGCGGGATGCTTTGCATGAAGCACGTGGGCAACCTGCTGGCACACGGCTCTGCCGGGTCCGTGTATCCCATCATTGACATCTGACCAACCGTTCGGACCCAGACGTCACACCACCACCGCGTTTGCGTGGCGCTTCACGGTGACCAGATACACGCTCACGGCGACGAGCGCCAATCCGGCGAACACCCGTACACCCAGTGGCTCGGCGAGCACCAGCGCTCCGAGAAACACACCCACCGTCGTCTCGAATATGACGCCCATGCTCACGAACGTCGCCTCGAGGTGTTTCAGCAGCCAGAACAGGCCCAGATAACATACCACTGTCACCGCCAGCGCTAGGTAGACGATTGCGAGCACGGCGGTCGTCGTGAGATGGAAGGCTTCCCCCCGCTCGAAGATCAGCGCCAACCCCGCGAGGAACACCGCTGCCGAGGTGACCTGAATGGCTGTGAGCCACGCGGTCGAGGTGGCACGGCCGTGGCCCCGAACCATGACGGCACCGAACGAAGCCGAGATGGACGCGAGCAAGATGGCGGCGGGAGCGACAAGCGGCATCGCTGTGCCCTGGGACGGGCTCACCAGGAGAGCGACCGCGACGAGAGCGAGGAGCGAGCCGGAGATCTTCCCCACCGTCAGCGGCTCGTCCCGCAACATGAAGTGCGCGGTCACCGCGGTGAACGCGGGAAAGGTGGCGAACAACATGGCGGTGAGACCCGCCGAAACCCACTGCTCCGCCCAAAAAATCAGGGCGTAGGGAAAACCCATCTGCGGGATGCCGACCAGCGCCCAGAACCGCAGCTCCGCCGGCGGCGGACGGCGGCGCCGGTCCAACAACAGCGCGATCGCCAACAGGACAACCGCAGCCAGGATGGTCCGCAGCGCCGCGAACGTGAGCGGCGCCATTTCCTCCAGCCCGAGGCGGATCACGACCCAGGTCGTGCCCCACACCAGGCCCGTGCCCAACCAGACGGCAAACGGGAGGAGTCGCAACTGAGACATGACGGTTCCTCAGGCAGCAAAAAGCC
>JAPULZ010000190.1 GCA_027294455.1 Gemmatimonadota bacterium | reverse complement strand
AGGGGAATTCGCGATAAGCTTCTCGCGCTTGAGCGCCTTCCACAACATCGTGTCGTAATGCGTGATCTCAGCGAGGCAACGCCGGTCATCGTCGTTATAATCGTAACCCTCGTAGACGCCGATATTCCTGCCTGGAGTCGTCAGGGGCATCCGCCAACCCATGAACGTGACGAGCGCCCTTAGGTCGGCCTCGAAATTTTCCTGCTCGCCGATAAAGAAGAAGTGCCGCCTGGCATTCTCCAAACTTTGTTCGACGGCGCTCTCGTCTAATTTGCCGAATGGAATCGTATCCTTGATGCCCGCGAAGGTCCGCACCAAGGTGTTGTCGTAGAACCAGAAATTCCGGGTGACAACGGCATGACGCAACCCGCGGGTGTGAATGTCGGGCAGGTTCCGCGGGTAGTGGGCCAGCGCGAAATTGATTTGCGAGAGCATCCGCTTCATCGGGTCCCGGACGAACGTGAAATACCGGCCCTCGTCGTATCCCAGTTCTTTGTGGTAGCCAAATACCACATGGCCCACGCCGATATCGATCGCACCCTCCGGCCGCTTAACGTTGTCGACAGGATAATGATAGGCGATCCGCTCCGGCGGATACTCCGACTCGATCAGGCTGAGGATCGAGGAACCGGCCGTCTTGAGGATGTGCATAAAGATCAGCGGCGGAGGCGCTGCCCCACTTTTCACGGAGGGAGCGCCGCCATTCGGCTGCATCGTTTGGCTGGCTGGCTTGGACTCGTTGGCTTCGGACGTCATCGCAGTCGAGGGGAGGGCCCACGGAGCAACCGCTCGATCCACTCCGAGCGGCGCCGGACGGGGGCACACGCCGATCAGGGGGTCCGGCGCGCATGGGCGTTCACGAGTTACGCTCCCGAAGGGTGAGGACGCGACGACATCGGAACCCCGTGGCAACGGACCCGCAACGGGGCCGGTCCGGACACCTTCGAACCGCATCGCCGATAGAATTAAAGGTCCGGATCCTCGCGGATGGAGGGGGCGGCACCGTTGGTCGAGACCTGGGGCCGGAAGCAACCGTCCTGGGACAACAACCGTTTGGGGATGGAGGCTGTCTTGAAGTACTCGAACCGCGTTCCCTCGATCGCCTCGCATGCGCCGACCAGCCGCCCGTCGCGATCCACCCGGTGGACAACCACCGTCGGGGGCTGCTCGAACGCCTCGATGGGCAGCGAGCCCTCCACCGCGGTGATGTAGTCCAGCCAGATCGGCGCTGCCGCGCGGGCGCCCGTCTCCGAGGGGCCCAGCGATTCGCTGGGGTCGTCGTAACCCACGTAGACGCCGGCGGCCAGCTGGGGAATGAAGCCCAGGTACCAGGCGTCGGTGTAGTTCTGCGTGGTGCCGGTCTTGCCCGCCGCCGGGCGGGTCAACTCCCGCATGGCCCTGTGGCCCGTTCCGCCAGGGATTCGCACCACGTCCCGCAGCACATCGGAGACCAGGTAGGCCGTGGCTTCGGAGATCACCTGGGTCAGCTGCGGCTCGGCCTCCTGGAGCACGTTGCCGTCCGCGTCCTCCACGCGGAGGATGAAAATCGGCTCGGCCAATCGCCCCTGATTGGCGAGGGCGCCGTAGGCGTGGGTCAGCTCGTCCAGGCGCACCGAGTGGGTACCCAAGGCGATGATGTTCTCTTCTGGAATCGCCGTCGTGAACCCGAGCCGGCGGGCATAGTCGATCACCTTGGCTGCGCCCATCTCGTCGACCAATTGCACCGTGGGCACGTTGCGGCTGCGGTACAGCGCCTCCCGTAGCGTCGTCCGGCCGAAGTACCGGTTGTCGTAATTCTTCGGAATGTGCTTGACGCCCGACTCCAGCGTGAAGATGCGCGGGCTGTCGTCCAGAATCGTTGCCGGGGTGTAACCCTCGTCGATCGCGGCGGCATAGATGACCGGCTTGAAGGCCGAGCCTGGCTGCCGCTCGGCCTGGGTCGAGCGGATGAATTCGCTGGCCCCGTTGCCCCGCCCGAAGCGAATTCCGCCCACCATGGCCAGCACTTCTCCGGTGCGGGGATTGATCGCGTAGACGGCCCCGTTGGCCCGCGGTTCCTGGTAGAGGTCGAGCCGGTATTCGCCGGTGTAGAGATCCTGTCCCTCGACGAGCACCTGAATCAGGTCCCCGGGTTCGAGGGCGTCGGACAGGGAACGGATGGGAGTGACGCGCTCGTCGTGCTCCTCGCCGATCCGGCGTGTCCACAGGGTCTTCATGCGCTCCCAAGCGATGACGCCAATGTCCGAGCCGAGATCGATCCGTGCCCGGTCTTCGTCCACGGAGAGCACCACCCCCCGGGCGGTGCGGCCAACCTTGAGGGTCCCCGGCGCGTGCAACGCCTCCAGCTCCTCCTCGGGCACCTGGCCGAACTCGTCCAGCTCGATGCGCTCCAGCGGTCCGCGGTAGCCGTGGCGCCGGTCCACCGCCCGCACGCCGGCGTTGAGCGCCAGATGGGCGGCCACCTGATGGGACAGATCCATCGCGGTGAACACGTGCAGCCCGCCCTCGTAAAGCTCCTTGGTGCCGTACTC
>JAPULZ010000019.1 GCA_027294455.1 Gemmatimonadota bacterium | reverse complement strand
AGCGGCAGAATGTGCGGGTGTTGCAGGTTGGCGGTGGTCTCTATTTCCTTGACGAACCGCTCCGCACCCAAGACCGCTGCTAATTCCGGGCGCAACACTTTCACCGCGACCTTACGGTGGTGCTTCAGGTCCTCGGCGAGGTAAACCGTGGCCATGCCGCCCGCGCCGATCTCTTCCTCGATGGCGTAGCGGTCGGCGAGGGCGGCGGCGAGGCGGTCGGTGGGATTACTCACGGGTGGTGTTTTTCGATCCCCTCATAGCTGCAAGCTGCGAGCTCTGGGCTGTGACCTGTGGGTTGACAGCTGATAACTGGCCGCTCAAGACCCGTCTCCCGCGCCGCCACCGAGCTCCCGCACGAGGGCCGGCAGATTTTGAATAACCATGATGCGCGAGGCCGGGTTCAGACGCACCATCACGAACGTTTGCCCGTCCGGTGAGACGTCGTAGTTGCTGTGCGGTGTGGCCGTCGCGATATCGGCCACGGAAAAGAGCGCGCGGCGCGAGGTCACGACTGGCGTCGGGTCGGTCTCGAGAGTGGCGACGATGAGCTCCGAGCCGCCTCCGGCCGCAGTGCGGTAGAACAGCTCTCGGCCATCGGGGCCCCAGACCGGCTCGATGCCGCCCGACAAGGACACTTGAATTTGCTGTCCGCCGTCGAGTCGGCGCAGGTACACCTCGTCTTGCCCCGACTGGCTGGAAGAAAACGCCAACCATTGATCGTCGGGCGAGACGGCGGGAAACTGGTCCTCGAACCGGGTGGCCACCAGCGGCTCGACGGGGCCGCGGCCGCCATTTCGCACGATGCCGATGTCCGTGCGCGAGCCAGGCTCCAACGAATTGGCCGCCGTCACCAACGCACTCCCATCCCGTAGCCATACGCCGGTATAACCCAGCTGAGGCGATGCCAGCAGCGACTCGGCCGGTTCGGCACTCCCGAGGCGGGTGCGAAGGAGACTGAACGTGCCGCCCCTGGGCAGCGAGGTGTAGGTCAGCGATTGTCCGTCGGGCGACCACGTGGCATCGTGACCGTCCCGATCGAACGTCGCGCGCGTCAAGAGTCTCGCATCGACATCGAGGACCCAGACGTCCCGTCCGTCCGGAGAGTTGAAATCCGTCGAGATCCGTCGGCCGTCAGGGGAGAACATGGGAGCGTGGAAGTTGCGCTGCTCGTTCGTGGCCAGGCGGCTGCTCCCATCGCGGTTTACCAAGACGAGCGATCGCGGTTGGTCGGGGATGTAGGCGACGGTACCGTTCTCGGCCACCGCAAACTGGGCGATCCCAGTGCCCGGCAACGAGACACTGCTCGCAATACGCACTGGCTCTCCCACCACGTGCGATGAGACATCGAAGGGCGCCGCCTCGAGCGCACCGTCGCCGAGCACGTACACCAGGTGGCCAGCCGTATACCGTATCTCGACGATGTTCACGTCGATCAGCATCGTCCCCTCGCCCGTGGTGAGATCCAACAGCAGGACTGGGCCGTTGTTGATCCCTTGCGGTTGCCGGACCGTGAGCGCGGTGCGGTTGTCGGGCAAGATCTGCATGAGCAGCAGGTCGGTGTTCTTGGTACCGAAGGGGCGCGTGAGCGTGTCCCCCTCACCGAGCCGAGCGATACCGCGGCCAATATCGGTGTTCGCGCTGAACCACATCGCCCCGTCCCGCCCCCATACGGCCCACGAGGTCGTCGTGATTTCCCGAGGCAGCGGCGTGGAGTTCCCGCCGGTGATCGGGGAGCGATACATGCTTTCGCTGTTGGCCACGGTCCCGATGAACTCCCGCCCATCGGGGGACACCACGTAGCCGGACAAGAACGGGGGCACACCGGGAAGCACGGTGGGTATCGTATCGTGGAGGTCCAGCCGCATCGTCCGGTTCGCGCCGTCGACGCCGCCTCCCGTATAGAGCAGTGTGCGGCCGTCGGGGGTCAGCGCGACTTGGCGCTGCAGGGACGTGCTTGCCCCGCCGAGGTTGGGCAGCAGGACCGCGAGACGGGACGGTAGCGGTTCGACCGCCTCTGGTTGTGGGCGGAGCCAACCCCAGACGGCCAGTCCCGCGGCCACCGCGAATCCGATCGGCCAGTACATCGGCACGCGCCGAGTCTCGAGCGTCCGCCGGGATCGTGCCAACCGGGTTGCGGGGCGCGCCGCCTCGCCCTCCAACGCCGAGGCAAACTCGGTCGCGCTCGCGAACCGGTCGGCCGGCAGCTTCTCCAGCGCGGTGAGGATCGCGTCCTCGAGGTGCTCGGGAACCGTCTTGCGGAGCTTACTCGCCGGCGGCGGCTCCTCCGTCATCACCTTGGCCACGATCGCCTGGGCGGTGGGGCCGGTGAACGGCGGCTCGCCGGTCAACATCTCGTGCAGCACGCACCCCAGCGCATAGATGTCGGACCGGGCGTCGAGGTCTCGCTCCCCCATGGCCTGCTCGGGCGACATGTAGTGTGGCGTGCCGAGCGACATGCCGGTCTCCGTCATCCGGGTGCCGCCCGCCGTCGAGGCCGCGAGCGCAATACCGAAATCGGCGACGAGCGCGCGGCCCTCGTGCAACAGAACGTTCTCCGGCTTGATGTCCCGGTGGATGATGCCCTTGCGGTGCGCGGACTCGAGCGCCCCGGCCACTTCGGTGGCGACTTGCACGGCGTCGCCGACGGGCAGCTGCTTTTCGCGCGTCAGCCGATCCCGCAGCGACTCACCCTCCACGAACGGCATCACATAGAACACCGTCCCCTCGACCTCACCGGAGTCGTGAAGAGGCAAAATGTGCGGGTGCTGCAGATTGGCCGTGGTCTTGATCTCGGCGAGAAACCGCTCGGCGCCGATCACGGCGGCGAGCTCGGGCCGCAAGACCTTCAGCGCGACTTTGCGGTCGTGCTTAAGATCGTGGGCGAGGTACACGGTCGCCATGCCACCGCTGCCCACTTCCTGCTCAATAGCGTAGCGGTCGGCGAGGGCTGTTTTGAGGCGGTCGAGAAGGTCTGGCACTGCGTTTGGCCTTGCTGGCGACGGTCCTAGAATAGGGTTTTGGGCCTTGGACGGCTAGGCAGGGAGCGGACGAGCCTCAGTCGTCCCGAATAAATATTCGTCCTTCCTTATAGAAGGCC
>JAPULZ010000189.1 GCA_027294455.1 Gemmatimonadota bacterium | reverse complement strand
CTACGCTGCGCACGACATCGCCCTTGGTACTGGAGGCGTCCAGCCACTGGGACGAGGGTACCCTGGCAGTCCCCGGTAGCTCGAATGCCGGGTACGGGACGATTCCTACCACTGCTCCCTCCTCGTACCTCCCCATCTTGTAGAGGGCCCCCGAGGGGCCGAAGCGCGACAGTGGGAGTTCGGGCAAATCTCAACAGCCTTACGTAACTGCGTGATGCGGGTGAGCACCTGAAGGCTTGTTACCGAGTCCAGATCAAGATCACACCGCACGCTCCGAACGACATGAACTCGGCGGGAACAAAAGCGCCTATGTGAATCTCCACCGCCTCGATGTTCTCCGGGCTGACGAGATCATCGAGCTGTACCGTGCCAGAGCGAAAGGGCATTCCATCGAGATAGATCGTTGGAGCCCCACAGTTTCTGATTGAGATTCTGTTTATCCCGAAGGCGCCCGGCCTGAGACGAACTCCAGGCACCATTCGAAACAGATCGGAAACCACTAGGGGATTTTTCTCTTCGATCTCCCGCCGGGTGAAGAAATCCCCCAGACCCCGTTTTCGTCGCCGATAGAAATCTCGCATCCGTCCGAAGACGAAGATGGTCCGGTCCCCCTCCACCACGATTTCGGCCAACTCTATCGGGAGCGGCACGAGCTTGATATTGAAATCAACCGCCAACCCGTCTTCGACGAGATCCATTTCCGCCGCGATCATAAGGTAACCGATACGTCGGATCTCCAGCAGGATCGTACCAAACTCTATGTCGTCGACCCGAAACACACCGCGATCGTCCGTGAGGGTTGCTACGGTCCCATTGATTCCTACCGCTACCGCAACAATGGGTTCGCCGGTGATAGAATTGGTCACCGTTCCCGTCATCGTTGCGGTCCCCACGCGCCTCGCTTCCAGGGTGATGTGACCGAGGGCAATGTCGCCGGTGTGCTGGTCGGTCACCACAACGCGGAAGCTTCGTGACAAATAACCCACTTTTTCGAAAGCAATGAAGTGAGCACCCGGCGGGACGCCCGGCACGGTGAATGCACCCGCCGCGCCACTTCCCTGGCTCATGACCGATCCGTCCAGCAACACCGTCACCCCGGCGAGCAGTTGGTATGATTCGTCGCTCACGGTGCCGTAGAGTGTGACCGTTCTATCTTGAGCCAGGAGGGGTCCTGCGCCCAGCAGGATCAGCGGTAGGAGGGGTAGGCGGTGACGCACTCTCATGCTGTTACTCGAGTTCTTCCGTAGCGTTTTGGCCATCGTACCAACCCACGAATAGTCATTGGAACACGAGCTGTCCACCATCGACGATGGAGACGGCCCCGGCGGTGACACTCGCGTCGGTGAAATAGAACCACGCCTCCGTCGAAGATCGGTCAGAATAGGCATCATAGGGGCATGGCGTCCGCGACCGATGGCAGTCCATGCCAACTGACGATCAGCTCGAAAGAAGTATGGCGTTCTCCGGTGGGAGAGGGCACACTGTGGTTTGCCTGTCACAGAGCTTCCACTTCCAGAGCGGAGAACGCCAAGAGCTACATATATCGGACTGCACGCGCACGTGTCAAGCTGCACGCTCGGGGTGGTGGGCCCAAGCGGGAAACCTCTCTGCCGTCGGCGCTCGAAACGTCCGACCCTCCAGGAGATCGATGCCCATCGCGGCAAAGTAGTCGCCCTCGATCCCGCGATTCTGGACCGACATCCCTTCGATTTCCTCCTCGGCATCGCGCCAGCGCATCCCCCAACCGGTGGTACCGGCCGGTAACCGGCAACCACGACGGGAGCTGGGGCGTGTTGGCGCGCCGACACATCGATCATCATTTGCGGCAGTTCGGGGGGAGGAGCAGGGGGTTACAGAGCCCCGACGCCGCCACCCTTCCCCCACCCCGTCCCGAGGGCTATTCCTCATAGAGCACCTCCACACCGCACCAGGGGCCCGCCGGGTAGGCGCGCCCGCCGGGTCCACACACACGATTAAGGAGACTTCACCATGTCTCAATCGGTTGTACGCCGCACCCTCGGCACCGCCGCTACCCTCATCATACTGGGCACCCCGGGCGTCGGCCGGGCCCAAACCGTCTCCACCGACATGTTGATGCCTCTCAGCTACCGCCACATCGGCCCCGTGGGTAACCGGGTAGCCTCCGTGGCCGGCGTGCCGGGAGACCCGCTGACCTACTACGCCGGCGCCGCCTCGGGCGGCATCTGGAAGTCGGTGGACGGCGGCGAGTATTGGGAGCCGATTTTCGACGACCAACCCGATCATGCCATCGGCGCACTAGCTGTCGCCGCGTCCGACCCCGAGATCGTGTGGGCGGGCACCGGCGAGCCGCACATCCGCTCCAACGTGTCGCTCGGCACGGGCGTGTACAAATCGACCGACGGCGGTGATACGTGGCGACGGATGCCGCTGGAGATCGGACCGACGCGTACGTCGCGGATCGTGATCCATCCGACGAACCCGGACATTGTCTACGTCGGCGCGCTGGGTCATGCCCACGGTCCCCAGGCCGAGCGTGGCATCTACCGCACGATGGACGGCGGCGAGACCTGGGAACACGTGCTGTTCGTGGACGAGAACACGGGCGCCTCGAGCCTGGAGATGGATCCCAACAACTCGCGGATTCTGTTCGCCGGCATGTGGCAGGTCGTGGTCCACACCTGGGGACGGGAGAGCGGTGGACCCGGCAGCGGGATCTACATGTCGCGGGATGCGGGCGACAGTTGGACCAAACTCGAGGGTAACGGCCTACCGACGCTTCCCGTCGGGAAAATCGACGTGTGTCTCACACCGGCCAACTCGGACCGCGTTTATGCGTTGATCGAAACCGGCGACGGCGTGCCGTGGCACGGGCGGGAAACCGAGAGCGGCGAGTTGTGGCGCTCGGACGATGGCGGCGACAACTGGCAGCTCATGACCCACAGCCGCAACTTCGGCGGCCGCACCGGCTACTACCAAAACTGCGTGGTAACTCCGGACGACCCCGACGAGGCGTTTTTCCTCACGGCCGCATTCGTGCGCACGATCGACGGCGGCAGGACGGGGATCACACATCGAGGCCGTCAACGTCCTGGCGGTGACTACCACGATATGTGGATCGACCCGACCAACGGGGACCGCATGATCGTGGCGAACGACGGCGGCACGGCCATCTCGATCAACCGGGGACAGACGTGGCACCGCGTGCAGCTCCCCATCGGCCAGATGTACCATGTGACGGCGGATAACGCGATTCCCTACAACGTGATGGGCAACCGGCAGGACGGTCCTTCCACGCGTGGCCCGAGCAACAGCCGCACGGGAGGGTTCGGCGGCGGAAGCATCTCGCGCGGCATGTGGCATTCGGTAGGGGGAGGCGAGAGCGGCTTTGCGACCCCGGACCCGACCGATCCCAACATCGTGTGGTCGAGCGCGTCCGGCTCCGGCGCCCGCGGTGGGATCGTGGTGCGCTTCAACGAGCGCACTCGGCAGTTCCGGCAGGTCGAGGTGTGGCCGGAGAACACGGGCGGATGGCCGGCGGCCGAATTGAAGTA
>JAPULZ010000188.1 GCA_027294455.1 Gemmatimonadota bacterium | reverse complement strand
GCCGAATCGAGTGTCCAGTCTCATTTCCATGTCCTGATTGTCACCTGTTGTTGACCATCTCCGGAGCCCCGCCGTTGCGGGCCGAACGATACAACGACTCGATGGTGCGCATGTTGCCGGCAGCCTCCGCGAGGGGATAACGCACGGGCGCGCCGGTCAAAACGCAATCCCCGAAGTGTTCGACCATCAGCCGATATTCATCCGCACCAGCCACCGGGTGCCGCACGGATTCTGCCCGGCCGTGGTATTCCTCGATCGTGACGTCACCGGTCCCCGGCAGGAACGCGTTCGCGATTTCCAGATGTCCGTCGGCGCCCGCGACGTGGAACACCTCCCGCCGCTCCATCGACAGGGAGCAGTCGATTTGTGCGGTGATACCGCCGTCGAACCGTAGCGTCCCCGCCAACTGCTCGTCGACCCCCCGGTCCGTCCAGGTGGCCACCGCCTGAACTTCGATGGGCTCGCTCCCGACCATCGTCCGGCTCACGTTCACGCAATAGCACCCCACGTCCATGAGCGCGCCGCCTCCCAGCTCGGGAACCCAGCGAATGTTGTCCGGCTTGGTGAGTTTGAACGTGAACGCGGAGTAGATCGAACGCAACTCGCCGACTACGCCTTTCGTGATGAGATCGAGCACACGATCGATGCGTGGATGGAAGCGGTACATGAACGCCTCCATGCACACCACCCCCGCCGCCTGGCCGGCCGCGGCCATCTCATCGCACTCCGCGGCGGTCAGGCCGAGCGGCTTTTCGCACAGCACATGCTTGCCGGCCTGGGCCAGCCGGATGGTCCACTCCCGGTGCAGGCTGTTGGGCAACGGGATGTAGACCGCATCGATCCGGTCATCATCAAGCAGCGCCTCGTACGTTCCGTGCGCGTTGGCAATGCCATTGGCGGTGGCGAACTCCCGAGCGCGATCAACGTCCCTACTTGCTATCGCAATCACTTCTCCGTTGCTCGATCCGTGAATAGCCGGGATGACGGCGGCGCGTCCGATGTTGGCGGTGCCGAGAATGGCCCAGCCGAGCGGGGCGCTCACGCACCCCCAATGCGGTTGACAGATTCGGGCATGGCTGGCAAACATACGGTGGGATCCGAATCACGGCGAGAGGAGGGAACATATGCTGTGCGGCTGGGTGGTCGCATCACTGACGGTCCTGTCGGGACCGTGAAGCGGAGTTGTACGATCAAAAATACGCCTGGTACGATGAACACCAGGGGCAGGAAACGTTAAAGGAAATCGTCGGGATGGTCGAGGCGGCCGCGGAGGGCCATCCTATTTGCGGTAGCTGATCTAGTGCCGCCGGCGTTGGCGTAAGTCGCCGTCAGGATTTCGTCCAAATCAGTATCACCCCGCACGTCCGGCTTCCCGGACGATTGTACTGCACCGGGATACGGGCCCCCGCCGTATACACTTCCACCGCAGCGATGTCCTGGGGCTGCAACCCGATATCGATATTCGAGTGGGCGTATTCCAGATTGTCCACCAGGATGCGAGGCTGAAGATTTCGCAGGCAACGGGGAATGTCGATCCGGACGTTCATCCCGGAGCCGTAGACGCGCAACCCGGGGATCGTGCGCAGGATGTCGGTCACGCGCTGCGCGGAAATCCGGTCGATTTGTTCCGGCGTCAAAAAAGTGCCGTTCTCGTACCGCTTGCGTTCGTAGAAGCCCTGGAGGCGCCGGCTGACCGGGGCGGGCGCAGTCTCGACCACGACTGGCCTGAGGGGGACGGCGGCCGTCCGCAGCGTGATGTCGAGGGTCAATTCCGTGGTCTCGGGTTCTATCTGCAACTCCACAGTCAACGGCTCGTAGCCCACCCGGCGAACCTCGAGCACGTTGACCCCGCCTGGCATCATCATCGTGACGGCAAATTCACCCTCGGTATCGGCCAGAACTATTACCCGGCCGTTCAGCATGATCGGGGTGGCTCCCACCCCCTCTCCAGACCGCAGGTCGGTCACGGCCCCGACCAGGACCACTTCCTGTAGCAGCGCCTCTGCCAGACCGAAGACACCCACGTCTATCGACGCGGGGTGGTCCGGAGTGATGACGAACTCGAATGTCTTGGTGGCAAACGCGTGCTTTTGCACGAGCAGGGTATGCGGCCCCTCCGACACGTTTTCGATGACGAACGCCCCGTCGGACTCTGACGCGACTCGGAGGACGGCGCCGTCCAGAATCAGCATGGCCTGCCCGATGGGGTCGCCACTCGTCGAATCGATCACCCATCCCGTGAGCGTCACGGTGCGCTCTTGTGCGGCGGCGATGGGGGCACCAACCGCAACGAGCAGCAGCAAACAGAGAACCACCGTGACCGGTGCGAAGACGCGAGGGAGCCTCATAGTAGGGTAAAATTGCCACAAGAACAGGAAACCCGCCAGGGAGCACGATCCCGCCAGCTCTAGCTATCGCCTACATGTCGTGGTCGACATTCACCCGGTATTACACACCCGGATTCGGCTGCAAGCCGAAAACCCCGTGCAGGACCCGGGTGCTGTCCTGGCCCAATCCGACCAGCACGGAATCCGCCGCGAAGGGGATATCGGTCCCGCAGGTCCAATCTCCGCTGTGGATACCGGTCTCGGTGAGCCCCCCGTACAACGTGTCGGCCAAGGGCGGGCCGAGTATTACCCTGACGCTGTCGCTCCCCACCAGATCCACCGTGAGCTGCTGCCGGACGCTGCGGGCCTTGAGTACGGGGTCGAAGGTGTTTCCGGCCGTGCCGGTGCGCTCGTACCGGACCTGCGTGGTGGTCGTGATGGTAGGGGGCAAGGGGTATTCGAGAATCGGCGCCGCCTGGAGGGCGCAGGTGAATTGGTCCGTATCGAAGAAAGAAGCGATCGCGCTCAAGACGTAGACGCGGGGACCGGGCATCATTTCTCCCGGGCCGGCGGCATCGCCACACGCAGCGACGAGGAGCACTGGCAGCCAGCCGACAAGACGGCGCAATCCCATACGGGCGGATCCTCTGATAGAAGCCGGGGCCTGAGCGTGGCGAAAGGGTTCGCGGGCCCAGAGATGACCGGAAAACGCCTCGGGCGGCCTCAGGGTTCCCCTACTCCCTAATCCATATGGAGCCGGCCCGGTCAATACGGGCAGTCCGCTCCCTTTCCCGGCAATCCAGATTCTCACATGTTGCTACCCTCCTTCCCCGGACCCAAGAGGATTTCGTCACCGCCTGGAACACCAATGTGCGCCCGGACGGACGGACCCTCGATGGACGCGATGTCGGAGATCGAGAAAGGAGCGCTCTGGGCATACCTGAGAACCCTGGAACCCCAGCCGTACGGGAACCGATAAGGTCCCATGCATCCGCCTCGGCGGACGACCGCACGTTTGCGGCGGTCGATCTGGGCTCTAACAGTTTCCATTTGATCGTCGCCCGGCGTGAGCACGGGGAGTTGCAGGTGCTGGATCGGCTGCGGGAGATGGTTCGGCTTGCCGCGGGACTCGATGCGCGTCGGCGGCTGAGTGCCGAGGCCCAAGACCGCGCCCTCGCATGCCTCGCCCGCTTCGGCCAACGGCTGAGCACCATTCCCCCGGATCAGATCCGGGCGGTCGCGACCAACACATTGCGGAAGGCGAAGAACCCACGCGCCTTCCTCCGCCAGGCCGAGACGGTGCTCGGCCACCCCATCGAGATCATCGGGGGATACGAAGAGGCGCGGCTCATCTACCGTGGCGTCACACAAGGGCTCGCGTCAGACGTCCAGCGCCGGCTGGTCATCGACATCGGTGGCGGAAGCACCGAGTTCGTGATCGGCCGAGGCCAGACGGCTGACGCACTGGAGAGTCTCTCACTGGGGTGTGTGGCCATGAGCAATCGGTTCTTCGCCAACGGGAAGATCACCAGGCCCCGATTGAAAAAGGCGCACACCACCGCCGCGCTCGAGATGCGCCCGGTCCGGGAGGCATTCCGGAGGATCGGCTGGGACGAAGTCGTCGGATCCTCAGGCACCGTTCGTGCAATCGGGCGCGCGCTGGAGGACGCCGGCTGGAACACCGGAACGATCACCCCCGCAGGCATGAAGAAACTCCGCGTGGCCATGGAAGAGCTCGGGCATTGCAACAAGCTCGGGGCGCTCGGTGTGTCGGCCGAACGAGCTCCCGTGTTTCCCGGCGGTGTGGCCATCCTGGACGCCTGCTTTCGCAACCTGGCAATCGATGAGATGCGGGTCAGTGATTCCGGCCTACGCGAAGGCGTGCTCCATGACCTCGTCGGCCGAATGCAGAACGACGACCCGCGGGAAGCCGCGGTGGAAGGCATGGTGGAGCGGTACCGCGTCGATCGGGGGCAGGCGGGTCGCGTCGAGCGCACGGCGCTCGAGGGATTCGATCAGGTGGACGAGGCATGGGACCTCGGACCATCCATGAGACGGCTGCTCGGCTGGGCCGCCCGGCTCCACGAGGTGGGGCTGTCCGTCGCCCACGAGCACCACAACCAACACGGCGCCTACCTGGTCGAACACTCGTCCATGACCGGTTTCTCCACCGAAGAACAACAAGTCGTCGCCACCTTGATACTCGGGCACCGGCGAAAGTTGATCGCGCCCGTGGTGTTCGGCGACCTGCCCGACCGACTGGTGACGCCCGTGAAACGGGCGTGTGTCGTCCTCCGGATCGCTGCGTTGCTCCACCGCTCCAGATGGCCGACCGGCGAACCCTCTCCCACCTGGGAAGCGCAGAGCGACCGACTCCGCCTCACGCTCAGACGGGGTTGGCTCGCGGAGCACCCCCTCACCGAAGCCGACCTGGGAGAAGAGCGGCGTCAGCTGAAGCGGGTCAAGATCACTCTCGAGTATCGTTAGAGCGATCGCGCACCATGTGGTCTCACACGTTGAACCGGACGTGCATGATATCCCCATCGGCCACCGGGTAGTCCTTCCCCTCGACCTGCAAACGTCCCGCGTCTTTCACCGCCTGTTCGGAGCCCAACTCCATGAACACGTGATACGGGGTCACTTCTGCGCGAATGAACCCGCGCTCCAGGTCGGAGTGGATCTTGCCGGCGGCCGCCCGAGCCTTGGTACCCCGGCGGATCGTCCAGGCGCGCACTTCGTCTTCGCCCACGGTAAAGAACGAGATGAGATCGAGGAGCCCGTAGGCCGTGCGAATGAACCGGGCCAACGCCGACTCTTCCAGTCTCATGTCTTCCAGGAACGCAGCCTGATCGGCGGCGTCCAAACCGGCGATCTCGGCCTCCACGCTGGCCGACAGCACCAGCCCTGCCGCACCAAGCTCGTCGATGAGCCTGGCAAGCGCGTCGGGCAACGCCTTGGCGGCGTTCTCCTCGCTGCGGTTCAACGCCACCAACAACGGGCGGTCGGTGAGCAAGGCAAACCCGGTGAGACGATCGCGGTTCAGCTCGTCGGCGGACAATGACCGCAGCGGACGCTCCTGCTCGAGGGTTGCTTTCATTCTTTCGAACGCCGCCAACTCCAGGGCATCGGGCTTGTCCTTCTTGGCCCGGTCCAGCCGCCGCTCGACGATCTCGAGATCGGCGAGCACCGACTCGGTGTGAAACGCCTCGAGATCGGAGACCGGATCGGGAGCTCCTTCCAACGCGGGGTTCTCGAAATCCCGCAGCACGAGGCACAGGGCTTCCTGATCGCGGATTTGCTGGAGGGCCTTGGGGGATAGTCCCCTCTTGTCCGCACCGTGCTCACCCGGAATATCACAAAAGGTGATCTCGGCGTACGTCGTCTTCTTGGGAGCAAAGACCTTGCTCAGCACATCGATGCGTGTGTCCGGCACCTTCACGATACCCAGGCGCACATCTCCCCCAAAACCGACCGGTACGTCCATCCCGGTCATGGTATTGAAGACGGTCGTCTTGCCCGAGCCGGCGAAACCCACGAGCCCGATTCTCATCTAGCGCGCTTTCTCTCCAGGAGTCATCCCGTCCAGCAACCTTCGAAATCGCTCCTCGTCGCGCAGGCCCGACAGAAAAGGGGCGTGCTTGGAGAGATACGGATGGTTGATGAATCCACGACGTACGGCATTGTCGAACCACTCGAGCGCCTGAGCGGTTTCGCCGATCAAGGCGAAGCACTCGGCCATATGATAGGAATAATACTCGCCCCACCGGGCGGCCTGCTTGTCTTCCGGGGATACCGCTTTCAACGCCAGCCCACGCTGGTTGCGCAGCGCGAACTTGTAGAACTTGGCGATCCGGGCCCAAATGTGGCTTGGGGTCTCCTTGATCATCAGGTCGAACAGCTCGATGGCCGCGTCGAGGTTGTTGGTGGCCGCAAGCACGTATCCAAGGTAGAAGCGGGTTTGCGGTGTGGTTGGCTCGAGTTGATGCGCCTTGCGGTAGGCTTCGATGGCCAGGTCGAATCGTCCTTGCAAGAGGTGATGCCACCCCATGACGAAATGGCTCCGGGGTGCCTGCGGCGCGACGCGCATGAGTCGTTCGGCGGCGGTCTCCGCGGTGGACGAGAGACCCGACTCGTCGGCGTAAAACGCGTGCCAAAACAAGATGGCGGGATCGTCTGCCGCCAGGTCGCATGCCCGCTGGAGCAACGCTAGGCCCTCCCGCAAACCGCCCTCGCGTTTGCAGCACAGCAGGCCGTGCAAGCAATGACCGTGCGCCGCATCGGGGTCGAGATCGAAGATCCGCTCGGCGCACTCCCGAACGCGCTCCAGACACGCTTCGGGCTCGTTGCCGCCGATTTGCGGAAAGACATAATAGGCCTCGGCGATGCCCGCATACAGCAAGATGTCTTCCCCCACGATCTCGATGGCTTCCTGAAGGTAGGAGAGCGCATGAACGACGGCATTCTCCGTAAAGCGCCAGATATCGCGTCGGGCGCGGAGGTAACTCTCCTGTGCATGGGGGTTCGTTCCCGTCGGCCGCCCGGCAACGGGGCTCTCGGCCGGCGAAAGCTTGAGTCGCACGGCGTCCACGATGGCGCGGGACACCTGCTCCTGCACGCCCAGGGCGTCGTTCATCGACCCGCCGAAACGCTCCGACCAAATCTGCATGTCGTTGGCCGCGTCCACGAGTTGTGCCGTGATGCGCAGCCCGTCCCCGGCGCTGCGGACGCTGCCTTCCACCACATACCTGACGTTCAACTCCCGGCCGATGGCGCGGAGATTCTTTGTCGTCCCCTTGAGCTGCATTGTGGACGTGCGCGAAACCACCTGGAGCGAGCGAATACCCGACAGACCCGAGATGATCTCCTCGGTGAGACCGTCGCTGAACAGCTCGTGCTCGGCATCGCCACTCAAGTTGGCGAAGGGAACCACCACGAGCGTTTTCTCGGCCCTTAGATCTCGGGCCGCCGCCGACCCGCCGAGGGCGTTGGCAAAATCCGCCGCCGTCGCGAACCGATCCATGGGCACCTTGTGCAACGCTTTCATGGCGGCCGCGTTCAACGCGTCGCCGATGGACGGCCGAACCGTGGTCAACGGGGGAACCGGATCGGTGACGTGGCGCGCCAACACGGCGCGGATGTTCTGGCCCACGAACGGCGGCTGGCCGACCAGCATTTCGTAGAGCACGCACGCCAGACTGTAGATGTCGCTGCGCTCGTCGATGTGACTGTCGCCGCTGGCTTGCTCGGGACTCATGTAGGCGGGTGTCCCCACCGACAGCCCGGTCTCGGTGAGGCGGTCGCTGTCAGCGGCATCCAAAGCCAGGGCGATGCCGAAATCGGCGAGCATCGGCTCGCCGGCGTTGAACAGAATGTTGTCCGGCTTGATGTCGCGGTGAATGACGCCCAGCTTGTGAGCGTAGTCCAGCCCGGCCGCTACCGCCTGAGTGATCGACACCGCTTCGTCAATCGCCAGTTGCCCCTCGCGGCGAATCCTCTCTCCGAGGGACGGCTCGTCCAGATACGGCATGACATAATAAAGGAATTCGTCCGCCTTGCCCGAATCGTGCAGCGGCAGGATGTGGGGGTGGGAGAGTTTCGCCGCGATCTTGATCTCCCGGGCGAACCGCCCCGCCCCGATCGCCGCCGCCAACTCGAGACCCAGCACCTTGACGGCCACGCGGCGATCGTGCTTTCGGTCGCGCGCCAGGTACACGGTGGCCATACCCCCCCGCCCGACCTCGTCCTCAATCGTGTAGCGGCCCGCTAACGCGGCATTCAGTCGATCGATTTCGTCTTGCACGGCTCCCAGACTACCGCGCCCGGTACCTCTCGTACAGAGCCCGGTGCTTGTTGTCCAAGCTCGCGGGGTGGCCGTTGACGAACACGTGCATCACCTGCGTGCGAATCTGCAGCGGGTTGCCGTCGGTGACGACGAGATTGCCGATCTTTCCTTCTTCGATGGTCCCGAGTCGATCGCCGAGACCGAGGATCTCGGCCGGGTACCGCGTAATCGCGCGGAGTGCTTCTTCCTCGGGGAGACCGAACTTCACGGCGTTGGCCGCCTCGTACGCCAAGGTCCGGGATGGTGGATTGGGTCCCGACGAGCGCCAGCCCGTCATCGCGAACTGCACGCCGGCCTCATAGAGCTGGGTCGCCGAGCTGTACGCCAGGTGATAGGGGTCGTCCTCTTGGGGCGGGACGTTCTGCGTCGCCCGCAACAACACCGGCACGGATTTCTCGGCCAGCAGCGCCTTTTCTTTCCACGCGTCGCGACCGCTCACCAGGACCATGCGCACACCCTCGGCCTCGGCGAACTCGACGGCGTTGCGGATGTCCCGAGCGGCGTCGGCGAGCACCAACAGGGGCAGCTCTCCGGACACGACCAGTGCCAGGGCCTCCAACTTCAGATCGCGGGACGCGGCACCACTTTCCTCCGCCTGCCGGTACTGGCGCGCGGCGCTCAGCCAATCGCGAATGCGGCCCACCGCTTCGTCATACCGCTCTTGGACCTCGCTGAACGGCCGATTCGTTGCGGAGAACGTCTGAAAATTGAAGCTGCGGGTTTGCAGCGACGGCCAGCTCAATACCATGCCCACCGACCGCTCGATCAACATCTCCTCCACCGTCCATCCGTCGAGGCCGATCAGACTCGCCTGCCCGCCGATTCCTCCTGCCCGGGCCGACGGCGCGGCCACGACGTGCGTGACGCCGTTCGCCCGCGTCACCGGGATGCGCTCGCTGGCCGGATGCACGGCCGTGGCCGCATAGAGATGTGGGTTGAACTCGCCGAGTTCCATGACGTCGTTCGTGACCGCAACGGCGTTGATCTCCTGAAGCCCCAGCTGGCTAAACGCGTTGAAGATGCCTGGATAGACGTGCAAACCCGTGGCGTCGATGACGCGGGCCTGCGCCGGAACGGCAATGCCGTTGCCAACGGCGGTGATCAGGCCGTCCTGCACGATGATGGTCCCGCCCTCGATGGTCGGGCCGGCCAACGTGTGGACCGTGCCACCCGTGATGGCGTAGGTCTCCCCTTGTGCGAAACCCACGCGCGGAGCGACGACGCCGGCCAACGCAATGCATGTCGAAACAATCGTTCGCTTGGTCATCGTGCACCCCCTTCCGCCGCTTTGGTGGTCACACGCGGCCGCGGTCGTTGGCCTTCCGTCAATCGCGCCTTTTCGTCTTCGATAGCGCGTTGCCGCTCGCGGTCGCCGTCGATGTCGAAGTAGAGCTTGCCGTCCACAAATGTCTGTTGCACCACGGCGAAGTTGTCCAGCGGATGGCGATCGAAGATGGCGAGATCGGCGTCCTTGCCCACTTCGATGGACCCCACCTTGTCGGCCACGCCGAGCTGCCGCGCCGGGTTGATGGTGATGAGCGAGAGGGCCTGGTCTTCGGTCAACCCGCCCCACCGCATGGTCTTTGCCGCCTCCTCATTGAGGTGCCGCATCTCCTCGTTGCTGTCCGAATTGATGGAGACGGTGACTCCTTTCTCCACCATGATCGCCGCGTTGTAGGGAATGGCGTCGTAGGCCTCGACCTTGTACGCCCACCAGTCGGAGAACGTGGATGCCCCCGCACCGTGCTCGGCGATCTCCTTGGCCACTTTGTAGCCCTCGAGCACGTGTTGGAACGTGGCGATGGTGAACCCGAACTCCTCGGCCAGACGGATGAGCTGGAGGATCTCATCACCCCGATAGGAGTGGGCGTGCACCAACCGCTCGCCGCGCAGAATCTCCGTCAGCGCCTCGAGCTTGAGGTCCCGCCGGGGAGGCGTGGTGTTCTGGTCGCCGCTCGCCTGATACGTGTCCCACTCGGCCTGGTACTGCCGCGCGTCGACGAACGCCTGCCGGATCACGTCGTTGACGCCCATACGGGTGGCCGGGTAGCGGTCGGGATTGCGATCCCGTTTGGGATTCTCGCCCAGCGCGAACTTGATTCCCGACGGTGCGCCCTCCAACAACAATCCGGCGGCGTCCGTGCCCCACCTGAGCTTGAGCACGGCGTTCTGGCCGCCGATGGGATTGGCGCTCCCATGCAGCACGTTCATGCTCGTCACGCCGCCCGCCAGCGCACGATAGATGTTGACGTCGTCGGGATTGATGTTGTCCAACACCCGGGTCATCGCCGACACGGCGACGCTGCCCTCGTTGAATCCGCCGGCGACGTGAGTGTGGGCGTCGATGATGCCCGGCATGACATACTTGCCGGCGGCGTCGATCACATGGGCTCCACCCGGGACCGACACGTTCGTTCCGACCTCGGCGATCTTGCCATCCCGGATCACGATGCTGCCGTTCTCGATCGTCCCGCCCGTGACCGTGAGGATCGTCGCGTTCTGGATCACCGTGACCGCGTCGTCGCGGTACGGTCCCCGATAGGAAGGACCGATGCGTTCGCGAAGTTGCGTGTCGCTCAGCTGAGGCGCGTCTTCTTCTTCCTCGTCTTCTTCGTCTTCGGGCCGCTCCGTCTCGGTGTCGATCTCGAATTTCGCTCCGTCCACGAACACCATCGTGACCTTGGTGTCTTCGGCCAGGAGCTCACCGGTCGTCACGATCAGGTTGGCGATCTTGCCCACGTCGAGGCTGCCCACACGATCGGCGACGCCGAAGATCTCCGCCGGCGACAGCGTAAGGGCGCGCACCGCAGCGTCGGGCGCCAGTCCGGCCTCGACCGCCTTGCGCACCGCCGCGATCGCGTCCGCCGGGTCGTCCACGCCAGCCGAGTAAAAGGCGAACGGCACCCCGGCTTCCTGCAACCGCGCCGGCGTGGTGGGCGCCAGTAGCCGGAACCGCAACACGTCGAGGGATGCTTCCGCCTCCGGGTCCGCGTCCGGCGGGGCCGCGGGCCAATCCAAGCTCACCAGCACCGGTGTGCCTTGCCCGGCGAGGGCATCGGCGATTTGATAGCCCCGGTGAGCGCCATAGATGATGGGCCGGACACCGATCTGGGCCGAGATCGACTGGGCCCTCACGATGTCGGTGGCCGTGGTGGCGGGAAAGAGCAACGGCATTTGCCCTTGCTGCACCGGCACCAGTGCCTCCAGCGCCCTGTCATACCCGGGGCGTTGCCGTCCCCGGGGATCCCGCTCATAGCGCGCCGACGCGTCGGCATAGTGGCCGGCGTCCATGAAGATCTGCTTGAGATAGGCGTACACGCCGGGCCGCGAGCCAGGGTAGCCGCGGTGCGCCGGCCCGCCCTGCAGGTTGAACCGAAGGGCCACGGATGGGTGGACCACCATATCGTTGGGCCGGCCGGCGCCCAGGTTTACCACCGACGCCTGGCCCGGGAAAAACCCCTGGGCCGGCGCGGTCACGACGGACGTGAAGCCGGCGCTGCGCCATTGCTCAAAGGCGTCCTCATCAGGCTCCAGCCGGTCGGCCCCGGTCACCCAGGTGAAGGTGGCGGGCCGATCTTCCGGCCCTCGGGAAAACGGGCCGCCGCCTCCGCCCTGTCCAGGAGGCCCGTCGCCGCCGCGCGCCGGCGGCGCACTATCCCGCACCTGGGGCATGCCGAGGCTGGACATGGCGTCGATGAGCCCCGGATACACGGTGAGGCCCGAGCCGTCGATGACCCATGCTCCCGCCGGCGCTGTGGCGTCCGAGGCCACGGCGGTGATGATGCCGCGCTGGATGACGATGGTGCCGCGTTCGATGACCGGTCCCGAGACCGGTACGATGCGGGCGTCCACGATGGCGTAGCGCTCGGGCCGGCCATCCTGGCCCCGGGCCCCCGGGGCAGCGAGCAATGCCAGGGCCGACCCGAGCAGAAGTGGTGATCTGGATCGATGCATGACGCCGATTCCTTCAGATTAGAGCAATTCCTTGTAATAGTCGTGTAGACTAACCGGCGGGCGCGGGGCTCGGCTAGTGGGCCGTCAGTTCCTCGAACCGTTCGCCGACATACACCAAGCGTTTCCCGTCTCGAGAAATGTCGAGCAAGGCTGCGCCACCGCCTCCTTCCAGAATGCCAACCTGTTGATTTTCGGGAAGCGCGATCTGCACCCCGGGCAACCGCCGGCGCCGGCCGCTGCGGCCGCATCCACCCCCACGCGGCGAGGGCCGCAACAACGAGGGTCGCGGCGGGCCAGAGCACCCGACCGATAATGGGGGCTGATGCCGCCGGCTCGACTGCGGCGCCGGAACTCGGCAACGTGAACGCAGGATTGGTGAGTGCCTCGGAAAACTGCGTCGCAGTCGCAAAGCGATCGGCCGGCGTCTTCGCCAACGCGATGCCGAAGTCGGCCACGAGAGCCTGGCCCGCTTGAGGCAGAATGTTCTCGGGCTTGATGTCGCGGTGCACGATGCCGCGGGCGTGGGCGAAGCTCAATGCGGCGGCAACCGACTTCGCGATCTCGATCGTCTCATCGACCGAAAGTTGCTTCTCGCGATTGAGCTTGTCCCGCAACGACTCGCCCACGATAAAAGGCGTGACGTAGTACAGGAACGGGTCCGCTGCGCCTGAATCGTACAGCGGGAGAATGTTGGGGTGCTGGAGATTCGCGGTGACCTCGATCTCGTTCAGGAACGGCTCGGCACCGACGATGGCAGCGAGTTCCGGACGCAACACCTTCACCGCCACTTGCCTGCGGTGTTTGAGATCCTCGGCGAGGTAGACCGTGGCCATGCCACCGGCGCCCAGCTCGCGCTCGATGGTGTAGCGGTCGGCCAGGGCCGCAGAGAGCCGGTCGACGATATCCGACATGGCAGGCTAAGGTAAGGGCACGACGAGCGGCGGGCGAAGGCGGCGCTGCTAAGAAAAAGAAAAACGGCCTGAGCGACGGCTCAAGACCGCGGCTGGGCCCGAAACGAGTCGGGCCCGTGCCTCCCAGGGATGATGATACCCACCACCCCGATACCAAACACCACCGCGCCCACCCGCATGACCTGTCGCATCATCGGGAGAAACGTGGGCCCATCGGGGCCGACGGCACCGATGACCTGGGCGATGAGTGCCAAGATCACAATCGCCACCCCCACCATCATGGTACGGATCCACTTGAGCCGGCCGAAAAATTTCGACAGGGGAAAATCACACTCCGGGCAGAAGTCGCCGCGCGGCGGGGTCCAGATGAACGACCAGCGTGTGCCGGACTCGGCTTCTGCATCCACATTTGCGGCCTGCTGCGACGGTCGACCGGTGCCCAGGGCGGCGCCGACGGGCACACGCGTCTCGCACTTCGGACACTTCACAGTGGACCACATCGCGCTGACGCGCTGACTGACGCGCATATCGCCCTCCCAGAACGGCACCTTTGGCCAACAACATAACCGTCGGTACCAGGGGGAGCGAGAGGGGACCGCTATCGCCCCGACGATTCTAGATTAGTGATTCTAGATTCGTCAGTGCAGATTTGCGTGGAGGTGCGGCCGACCCGGCCCCCTCCGACCCAAAAAGGACACGACCATGAGCAAGCTCAACCCCATCGAACGCAGGTATCTCGGCGTCGATGAGCTGACCGGATGGAGACTCAAACTCTATGTCGTGATCTTCGAGGCGGAGACGCCGGCCGGCAAGGCGTTCGACGTGGGATTGATCTTCGTCATCCTGACCAGCGTGGCCGTGGTGATGCTCGAGAGTATCGAGGCGGTCCGCCTCGAATTTGGCTCGCAGTTGGCCGCTGCGGAGTGGGTATTCACCGTGCTCTTCACGATCGAGTACGTGCTGCGGTTGTCATGCATCGGGCGGCAAATGCGCTATGCCACGAGTTTCTTCGGCCTCGTGGACCTGCTCGCCGTAATCCCGACCTACCTGAGCCTGCTCCTGCCGGGCGCGCAGTTCTTCCTCGTCATTCGGCTCGTAAGAATCCTACGCGTGTTCCGGGTCCTGAAACTCGTGCACTACATCTCCGAGGCCGACGTCCTCATGCGCGCCATGCGCGCGAGCAGCAGGAAGATCACGATCTTCGTGGTCGCGGTCCTGACCTTGGTGGTGATCCTCGGGTCGCTCATGTACCTCATCGAGGGCGCGGAGAACGGATTCACCAGCATTCCTCGGGGCGTGTACTGGGCCATCGTTACCCTGACCACCGTGGGATACGGAGACGTCTCACCGCAGACGCCGTGGGGACAGGCGTTGGCCGCGATGGTCATGATCACCGGCTACGCCATCATAGCGGTGCCGACGGGCATCGTCACCTCGGAAATCACACGGCTGTCGCGCGAGACTCCTGCTGGTGTAGCCCGAGAATGTCCGCAATGTGCTCGTGGCGGCCACGATGAGAACGCCGCGTACTGCAATCATTGCGGCAGCCCGCTGTGACTATTGCGCCGCCGACAACAGTGTCGGAAAGCCTTCCGGCGGCGTCCGATGCTCGGTCCCCTGCTCGTACGCGTACGCCAATCTGAAAATCACACCTTCATCGTAGGGCCGGGCCAGGATCTGTAATCCCGCCGGCAGGTTCCCGTAGGTATATCCCATTGGCACCGTCCCGGCTGGCATCCCGGTGGCAGGCGCGACGATTTGGCTATTGTCGCCACGGTACTCTTCCATGGCGTTGTCGAGGTGAGCCGGCGGATTGGTCCA
>JAPULZ010000187.1 GCA_027294455.1 Gemmatimonadota bacterium | reverse complement strand
CAGCGACGCGCTGGTATTGGAGCCAGGCCCTTGGCATCATCTTCCGTTACTCCAAGTACAGCCGTCCGACGCCCCTCGGGCAGGAGCCACCAACCCGGGGGAGGCGTGCCCCGACCTTCGTCCACGACGTACGGTACGCCTTCCGCAGCTTGCGACGCGGTCCCGGGTTCACCTCCCTAGTGGTCCTCACGCTCGGGCTCGGCATCGGTGCCAATACCGCGATCTTCAGCCTCGTCAACACGCTCGTGTTCCGTCCGTTGCCGTTCCGGGCTCCCGATCAACTCGTTCGGATGCGTGATGCGGTCGCGCGCCCCGGCGCTGAACCGTGGCTGTACAACACTTCGGCGCGCAGCTTCGTCATCATGCACGAGCAGGCGACGGTGTTAGACGGCATCGTCGCGCAGCGGCACCGGGTTGTGAACATAACGGGACGTGGCGACCCGCTTCGCATCACCGGTATCGGCGTGTCCGCCGACTGGGCTTCAGTTTTGGGAGTCGCGCCCGTGATGGGCAGGGCGTTCTCTCCCGAAGAGGATAGACTCGGACGTGACGCTCGTGTCGTTGTCATCGGACACGGGCTTTGGCAGCGGCTGTTCGGCGCTCACCCCTCCGCCGTCGGTCAATCGCTCAATCTCGATGGATTGCCCTACGTTATCATCGGCGTGATGCCGCCGCGTTTCAACTACCCCTACGGCGCCGAACTCTGGATTCCCGGCACGTTTGAGCTTGTCGATCCCAGCTTCGGCCCTCAAGTCACCGCCCGGGTGCGAGACGGCTTGTTGTTGACGACCGTTCAAGAAGAGTTGAACGAACTGAGCCGCCGCGTGGCCGAAACCTATCCAGAAACCCACGGGTCGGTCACGTTCACTGCCGTGCCGTTGCGGGACGATCTCGTCGACAACCACCCGCGACTCGGGTGGATCCTGCTGGGCGCCGTGAGTTTCCTGCTGTTGATCAGCTGCGCCAACGTCGCGAGCCTCTTGCTCGTCCGATCGCTGAGACGCCGGAAAGAGTTCGCCACCCGGGCAGTGCTCGGTGCGTCACGCGGACGCCTGGTTCGCCAACTCGCGGCCGAGAGTGTCTTGCTGACCACCCTGGCCACCGGTTTGGGCGTGGTCCTGACGTTCACGTTCACCGACGCATTGGCGTTACTCAGCGTTTCGGCGACGAGTAGTCTGGGTGGGTTCTTTCAAGACGTCCGCGTGGACGGCAGAGTGCTCACGTTCAGTTTGGTCGTGGGACTCGTGACTGCACTGCTTTTCGGTTTGATGCCCACGGTACGGGCATCGCAAATCGACCTGCACGACGCCCTGCGGGCCGGAGGCCGGTCGATCACGCGCGCGGGCCAACGGGCCATCGATGCTTTGGTGGTGGCCGAGGTAGCTCTCGCGCTGATTCTGCTCAACGGCGCGGGTCTGATGGTACAGAGCTTCGATGCTTTGCAGCAGCGGACCCTGGGATACGAACCAGCCAATCGGCTAGTGTTGAGCGTGGCGTTGCCGCCGTACAAGTACTCGGACATTCGGGATCGCATCCAATTCGTCGAGCGGGTCATCGAGCGCGTCGAGGCCGTGCCCGGCGTGGTATCCGCAGGCGTCACCCAACACCTTCCTCTCAGCCTTGGTTCCGAAACGCAACGATTCAGCGTCGAGGGAGGACCGGCGTCCGAACCCGGCAGTCAACTGCTCACCAACCTCCGCATTGTGAGTCCAGACTATCACACCGCTATGGCCATTCCGTTGGTGCGAGGAAGGTTATTTTCCGATGACGAGGGCCGTGGCCGCGCTCCTCCTGTGGTTATCGTGAACGAGCCGATGGCTACCCGCTTTTGGGGGGACGCCGACCCGATCGGGAAACGCGTGAAATTCGGAGACCTCGAGTCACGGAGCGCCTGGCGTACCATCATCGGTGTTGTCGGCGATGTCGACGAGCGGTTCGAAGTCGCAGAGACGTGGTATCTGCCGTACGGTCACGCACCGGTAGGCGACTTCGAGTTGGTCGTCCAGACGGCATCCGACCCCACGGCCCTGAGCGACCCGATCCGAGCAGCGGTATGGGAGATCGATCCGGACCTGCCGGTCGATGACGTCCGACCAATGATGCAGCTGGTGAACGACTCGCGGTCGGAGGATCGTCTCGGGACGTACCTCATGGGCGCGCTCGCCGTCTTCGCGGTATTCATTACCGGACTGGGCATTTACGCCGTCATCTCGTTCGCCGTGGCCCAACAGACGCATGACATCGGCGTGCGGGTCGCGCTCGGCTCCGGCCGACCTCAAATTCTTCGCCTGATCCTGTTACGGGGAGCGGCTTTGCTCGGGTTGGGAGTACTCGTAGGGGTGCCGGGTGCCGTCCTGCTCACCCGTGTCGTGTCGTCGGTCCTTGCCAGCGGCAGTGCCAACGTACCGATCGAGTTGAGCATGATCAGCGAGGTGAGTTATCTCCATCCGACAACCTACGCGTGGATCGCAAGTTTGCTTGCGATCATCACTCTCGCCGCCTGTCTGGCGCCCGCCCGGCGAGCCACCAGGTTGGACCCCATGCAGGTGCTGCGGCACGAGTGACACGGGCTCCATGGGGATCACTGTGACGATCGCGGCAACTACGCCACCGCTGTCTTCGCCGGAGTCTGGCAGGCGAGCTTCCCGACAACTGAAGTCCGTGGCACTGGCGGTCACAGTCTGCAGCCCCAGGCCAGACCTGTGGCGCGGGCGCGGGCCGAAGGACACAGCGAGATCGTGAAGTTGCTAGAACGGGTAGCGGCCAGCGGGCGCTAGCCGTTAGCTCCAGGGCGGTATCGGAAAGCCAGACGGTGAGGTCGCCTCGACCCCTAAGGCCCGCCTCGTACTCAGCCCAATTGCGAACCCGATACCGGGACGTCGCGTACTTGTGCTGACTCCCCTTCGGGTACTTCATCGGTGGCGACTCGGGGTCGTGGGCATCACCACCATCATGCGGCGGAGTCCGGAGCCATGCACCAACGCCCTCTCCCGGCTACCCCTCCGTTGAGAGCGGTGACGATATCCACCCTGGTCGCGGCTCTGGCCGGGCCTTAGCTGGACGTCATCCCCAACAGGAGGAAGACAACCGGAATGTTTACCAGGGACCAGGTATCGATCCTGGAGACTCAGAAGAGAAGGTGGACCCAGACACCCGGAGACGGCGTATG
>JAPULZ010000186.1 GCA_027294455.1 Gemmatimonadota bacterium | reverse complement strand
ACCTACGACCTCCTGCGCCATTCCCCGAGACTACACGGCGCGATCGATTCGGTGACGCAACCCGTCGTCGCCTTCTTCATCTTCAACGTGGTGATGTCGGTGAGTCACTGGCCCTCCGTCGTCGACGCCCTCATGACGACGCAACTCGGGTCGTTCGCCCTGGACATGTCGTGGCTGGTGAGTGGGTTGATCTTCTGGTGGCCTCTGCTCTGCCCCGTTCCCGAGCGGCCAAAGTTTCCGTTCTTGATGAAGATCGTCTACCTGGGATTGAACGTCGTCTTGGTAAGGCCGCCGTTCGTCATGCTCGTGTACAGCAAGTTCCCGGTGTACGCGATCTACGAGCTAGCCCCGCCCATCGCGGGAACGTCGGCGCTCGACGACCAACAACTTGCCGGTGTGATCATGAAGGTTGGAAGCGCGTGGATCATGCTCGTGGCCATGACGGTGATGTTCGTGATGTGGCACCGCGCCCAGCAGCGCGGCGCCACGCCGTCAACACCCTGAGCAAACCGTTACCGGTCGCCTCCGCGTACGGGGGTAGGCCGCTCAAATGTCGGTTCGGGGATGTCAGGATTGATCACTACATCGGAAATCACGAGCGCCTTCGTACGCTTGCCGGAATCGGTGATGAAATCTCTTCGCTCGACGAACGGATACCGGATCGACCCAAAGCGCATTGTTTCCCCCCAAATGAGGCGGTTCGTCGTCGCGGATCCCTCTTCGAGGTATGTCACTTCGGTTGGAAAGCCCTTTCCGGGTTCGAAGTAGTAGTGCCAGCTGTCTTGATGGTCGCCGACGCCCTCGCCAAAACTCACCGCTACGGTGTGATAACCGTTGCGTGGCGGCGAGACCGCTCCACGTTTCGGATCGGGCCGAAACTCGGCGCCCGGCCGGCTCCGCATTCCGCGGTAAGTGAGAAAAACCCCTTCGTCCCGCAACTTGAAAGGCAACCCGGGCCAGTACGATAGATCTCCCGCAACATACGGCGTTTCCCGCGCATCCTTGGCGGTGTCGGGCAACATCGCACCGTCGAGGGCCGCCCACCCGGCCTGCCCGTCGAACCCCTGTGTGACGAAACCGTACGGCTCCCATCGCTCAACTCGAGCCTCAAGACCTTTCGGCCCCTTCTTGATCCACACGTACCGGGGGCGCGTTCTCTTGACGCGGCCGGAGAGTGTGTCGTAGAGAACGGTATTGACAGTGTACGTCGCCGATTGGAACCGCTCGTACGTTTCCATACCTCCAACCGAGTCGATCCACAGGCCGATGAGGGAATCGGCGATGACCTCCGGCGGAGAATCCGACACCGGCGCACGACCCACACGCGGCGACGCGACCGCGACCCACCCAATAGCGACCCCCACGAACAGACCGCTCGCCAATGAGGTAGCAGGACGGCCAGTTTGCATGTGCTTGCTCCTCCAAACGAGAATGTGGATATTAGGTGTAATTTCCCTTACGAGCAAACTCCATTGCGATGAAAAGGTTCCCTGCCTTCGACCCGCCAGAATACGTCAGCTGGCGGCCCTACCCGGAACTCGCCGGCGAGTATTCGGAAACCTGGTCGGGTGATGCCCAACGCAGCGCCGTCATCGATGCGTTGAGTGTAACCCAGAAGCTGGACCTGTACCGCGGAATGGTGCGTGCGCGGCTCCACGACATCGCGTTGAAACGCTGGGTCAAGCAGGGCGTGATCTCCAAGGCGTGGCTCGGTACCGGGGAAGAGGCGGTCACCATTGGCCCTGTCCACGCGCTGAACCGTGACGTGGACGTTGTCGCTCCGATGATTCGCAACGCGGCCGCCTGCTGCGAGATGGGGCTGTCCGTCGCCGACATGCTGCGGGGATACCTCGCCACGGCTGACTCGCCGTCTCAGGGTCGGGATGGCCACGTCGGATCGTTGCCCCTGCGAGTCCTGGAGCCGATATCGAACATCGGCAACATACCGCCGGTAACGGTGGGGATTGCCCTGTCGTTCCGTCTGAGGGGCGTTGTCGGCGTGGCGATGACGTGGGTTGGGGATGGCTCGGTAAAATCGGGACCCACCCACGAGGCATTCAATTTCGCAGCGGTGCAGGGGCTGCCCGCGATTTTCATCATCCAGAACAATCAGGTGGCCTTGGGAACGCCGGTCGAGGTGCATCATCTCCCAGGTACCTTCGAGCGGTTGCACGAGGCGTACGGCATGGCCGGATGGTCGTTCGACGGCAACAACGTGATGGACGCGTATGCCGCCACCAAGCTCGCCGCCGACCAGTGCCGGCGCGGCGAAGGCCCGGTCATGCTCTCGACGGAAACGTTCCGCATGGGTGGCCACGCGACCCACGACGAAAAGGAAGCGCGCCGAGTACTTCCGCCCGAGATGTTCCTCAAGTGGGGCGCCCGTGACCCGATCGGGATGTACGAGGAGTACCTCAAAGAGAACGGGAGCAGCGCCGGAGAACTGGAGGCAATCGAAACCGAGATAGCGGACGAAATTGCCAGCGCGGCGGCTGAAGCGCTCGAGAGCCGAGCGTCCAACATGCCGGAGCCGGAATCCGCTGTCATTGGCGTG
>JAPULZ010000185.1 GCA_027294455.1 Gemmatimonadota bacterium | reverse complement strand
TAAAAATTATCGCCGTAGTCTGTATCTTATCTTTTCTTGTTCCAAATTCGATCTACGCCGCTGAAGGTGGGGGCGGCAGCCCCTTGGGCGACGCGCGGACCGACGCCGACCGGCAGCGGTGCGCAGGACGACGAGAAGCTGACCTCATACGACCACATCACCAGTTATAACAATTTCTACGAGTTCGGTACCGACAAGGACGATCCCAAAAAGAACGCGCACACCCTGCGCCCGCGTCCTTGGAAGGTGCGAGTCGATGGGGAGATCGCCAAACCGGGAGACTACGATCTCGACGACTTGCTCAGTGGTATCACGATGGAAGACCGCATCTATCGCATGCGGTGCGTGGAGGCGTGGTCGATGGTGATTCCCTGGCGAGGGTTCCCGCTCAGCACACTGATCAACCGGTTCGAGCCCACGTCGAAGGCGAAATATGTGGAGTTCCGCACCCTGTACGACGTCGAGCAAATGCCGGGGCAGCGGCGTCGGGTGCTCCCGTGGCCGTACGTCGAGGGGTTGCGCATGGACGAGGCCATGCACCCGCTGGCGATCTTCGCGACGGGGCTGTATGGCCGGGACCTGCCCAACCAGAACGGAGCGCCGTTCCGGCTGGTGGTTCCGTGGAAGTACGGTTTCAAGGGCGTCAAGTCGATCGTCAGCATCCGATTCACCGAAGGGCAGCCCCGCAACACGTGGGCGGTCATGGCGCCCAGGGAATACGGTTTCTACGCCAACGTAAACCCCGATGTGGATCACCCGCGCTGGAGCCAGAAGCGGGAACGGCGACTCCCAGGGCTGTTCAAAAACCGCAAGACCCAGCTGTTTAACGGGTACGCCGACGAAGTCGGTCATCTGTACACGGGCATGGATCTGCGGCGCAATTTCTGATTCACGTTATGTCGTTGTCCACGTGGGTACGCCGCGTCGGCAAGCCGGTTGTGTTCGTCGCGTGCCTCGTGCCTTTCTCGTTGCTCGTCACCGACCTGTTTCAAGGTCGGTTGGGTGCGAATCCCATCGAAGAGATTACGCACCGCACGGGCGATTGGATACTGATTCTGCTGTTCATTACCCTGGGCATCACGCCCTTGCGACGGCTGACGGGTTGGGGTGTGCTGATACAGTTCCGGCGTATGCTCGGGCTGTTCGCGTTTTTCTACGCGGTGGCACACTTCTCGACATACGTCGTCTTCGACCATTTCTTCGATCTTGCGTCGATCGTTGAAGACATCGCGGTCCGACCCTATGTCACGGTTGGTTTTACGAGCTTGGTGTTGTTGATACCCCTGGCCGTGACGTCCACGAAAGGGTGGGTGAAACGGTTGGGCGGGAAGCGGTGGACGAAGCTCCACCGCCTGATTTACGTAGCCGCCGCCGGAGGCGTGCTGCATTTCTTGTGGCTCGTCAAAGCCGACGTGCGCAAGCCAACCATCTATGGCGTGGTGCTGGTCTTGCTGTTGGCGACTCGCCTGCGCCTCAAGGGGCGCAAGCTCGGCTCCGGCCGGCGCGTCCGGCGTATGGCGATCGTCGATCCAGCCGGGGCACGAGCGAGGGCGAGTTAGTTCACCAACCTCGCTCCCAGTGCCGCGGTGAGCGGCGAGCCGATGCGATCGAAGGCCGTCTCGTACGACGTGTTGAACAGGTTACCCACCCGTCCGAAGACCGACAGGCTCTGAAGGAGCTGATAACGGGCTGTGACGTTCGCGATGAAGTACGCGTCGAGGTCCGCGCGATTGCCGCCGAACCGCTCGGTGAGTACGGTTTGGCCCCCGATGTAGCTGCCTCGCACGACCCCCGTCCATCGCTCTCCGAGATCGAGCTGGAGATGTGCGCTCCCTACGAAATCGGGGCGGAAGGGTAGTTCTTGGCCCACCGGGAACTGATCGGAGGGGAGCCCGACATTCTCGCGAATTTCTGTGCGAATCCACGTCCCGTTGACGCCACCGGACACTGATGAGGTCGCCCGGAAATGGAGATCCACCTCGACGCCTTCGGCCAGGCTGTTACCCAGATTGCGGTTGATCTGCTTGCCCGAACCGTCGCCGAGGTCGACCGAGCGGATGAGATTGTCGTACGTCTGGTGGAAGTACGTTGCTCCGCCCACGAACGTGGCCGTAGGCTCCGTCAGTGTCCCCCCGACCTCCCAACTCACGCTGGTTTCGGGCTCGAGATTGGGGTTCGACGCGATGAAGGGGTTTTCAACGAACTGCTGCTGTAGGTTTGGCGCCTTGAACGCCCGACCGACGGCGCCGCGCAAGGCGAGCCACTCGGGAACGACCTCCACCACGACGCTGGCTCGCGGCGTGAAGTCGGCATCCAAGTCCTCGTACTTCTCCAGACGAGTTCCCGCGACCAAGCTGACATGGCTACCCAACTGGGCTTGGATTTCCCCGAATGCCGCAACGCTGTTGCGGACGAACGACGTGTTGTCGGTGAACTCGCCGGTGATGACGTTGGACAGGTCCTCGCGTTCCCACGCCGCCCCGTATGACAGGGCGATCCCGCCGTCGTTTCCGAACAGGCCCCGTCCCGTGGTTCCGACGTAGTCGACTTTGGTGCGCCACAGGTCGGCATCGAAGTTGAAGGTGGCGTCGAAGATGAAGAAGTCGAACATCTGCGCCGCGGTGACATCATCGCGACGGTCCACGAACTGAAAATCATCCCGATACACCGATACGCCGATGCGGTGGCGCCACTGAGATCGAGGGTTGATCGTCGCGTGGAGAGACGTCGCGATGCGGTTGCGACGGTTTCTCGCGTTGGGGTCGAGCGGCGCCCGCGTGGCCCCCGGATCGCGCACCGGCAGATTCCCGTCCATGTGGGTGAAGCGGAACAGGCCCTTGAGATCGAGCCGCTCGGATGCTGTTGCATCGATGCGGAGAGACCCATCTCGGCTCCACGTGTCGTTTGGTAGGTCGTAGTTGCCGCGTTGGTAGGTCACGCCCCCACCAGCCGAGTAGCGCAATGATGGCGAACCGCCCGACGCGGTCAGCGTGGTGCGAAAGCTACCTCCGTTTCTGGTCGCTCCGCCGCCCTCGCTGGTCAGCTCGAACCGGGGACGACCGACGAATCCCTGGCGGGTGATGAAATGCACCACGCCGCTCACGGCCGAGGACCCGTACATGGCGCTCTGCGGACCGCGGGCCACTTCGATGCGGTCGATGTTCGTGAGCGTGTATCCCTGGAAGTCGAAGAATCCGCCGTTTTCGTTGAGTTGCACTCCATCCATCAGGATCTGTGTG
>JAPULZ010000184.1 GCA_027294455.1 Gemmatimonadota bacterium | reverse complement strand
TTCGACTAGAAGTACGTCTGGACCCGGAACCCGAGCACCACAGCATCGTCCACTCTCGGACGGCCCGACTGGATGTACTGGAGGTCCGGCGTGAGCTGGAGCCAGGGCGTGATGGCGATGTTGTAGAACACCTCCATGCCCCACTCTGTGTCGAGCCTTCCGAGGATGAGTTGATTTCGGAGATCGCCCGAGACGATCAGCGAATAAAAGCCCAGTCCGTAGCGGTCGTTCGGCCGGCCGGGGATTACGCCGCGACCACCGACCCCGCCGCTCACGAACATGTTCCAGGGGTTGCGGTCCTCGGGTGTGTAGGCGAAGCGGAAGAAGACGCCCACACCTTCCGGATTGAAGTCGAAGTCCGCCGTCCTGGGCCCCGCATCTTGAAGCGGTAGCCGATCGTGCCCAAAAAAATCCAGGTTGATTTCAGGAGGTTGGTGCTCCGGCATGTAAATGTACTGCTCGAAGTTGAAGTTCACGATCCAGTTGCTGTTCTTCCTGGGGATGCTGAGCCCCAGGAGTTTGTCCAGGACGAGGTGACCGTTGTCCAGCGCTGCGGGGTCCTCGGTGCCGTATGCAAACCCGGGGCGGACCGCGCCAGGCAGGTCCGAGAGCTTCCAGGAGATGTCGATCTCGGCGCCGGCGCTGACCTCCGAGAAGAGCCCTCCCGGGGATCCGTACACGCCCGGCTCGTCGTTAACACTGACGGCGAACGTCGTAACCTCCACGTTTGGAAGGGGCTGGTAGGCCAGCCCGACACCGTGCGCCGTGAGCGGGAAGAATGCCCCCAAGAGCGTCGTGTTGCGGAGCGACATGTTCAGGAACTGGGTGCGTTCGTTGTTCGCGAAGCGGTTCCGGTCGGCGATCCCTACCCAGTTGAGACGGCCAAGGACCATCGCGAGATTTTCAGTCAGCCCCTGATAGAGGTAGTACTCGGACAGGAAGGTCTCGTCCTTCTGGCCCGGCGATGGCCAGAGGTAGTCGGCGTTGACCGGAGAGATGGCTCCCGACGCGAGATTGAGGCTGCGGCCGAACTTTGTCTCAGCGTGGATCCCGAGCAGGCCACCGGGCCAGAGGTCGAGACGCCCGCTGTCGAGGAAGAGGTAGTAGTCGGCCGAGGCGCCGTACTTCCAGACCGTATCCTTGCCGCCGGAGACCACCCCTTGGGGCACCTGGGTGAGCATGAAGTCGAGGGCGATGCCCTTCTCGTAGAGCTCCTGACGCTTGCCGAAGGCGTCGCCAAAGAGGGCGGCCCGGTTCCAGAGGTCGCCCCGGTAGTCGGAGACCGGCGTCAGATCCGGCACCAGGGTCATCAGCGAGGGCATGCCCTTCGAGGCGGGCTTTTCAGAAGGCTCTGACTTCTGGGCCTGGGCAGAGGCCTGCTCCTCAATCGCGGGGGTCGGGGAGGCGGGGTCGTCCGCCCGGGCCGGCCCGCTGAGCCCCGCGGCCAGCGCGAGGACAAGGCCGACGCGTGTACAGAATCTCCATGAAAACATGCTCATGGGACCTCCTCTGTCTTTTCGCATGCCAGCTCCATTTTGTGCTGCTGGTGGGCGGATTGAAGGACACTTATTGATACCTGAGGACCGTTCGCCTGTAAATCGGGGCTGGCCCCGTTTTTTGTATCGGGGAAACTACCATGGTTTGCATCGGGGAATTGCTTATGCTAAGTCTTGGCGGGTGAGCTAAGTAGTTGATTCGGTAGTACGCCCAAGAGGATTCGAACCGCTGACCTACGGATTCGTCAAACCACCGTTTCGCATCACTCCACCAAAGATGCTCACCAAAATGCGGTGACGCGTGTAACCAGCCAGTACGCCGCGATGGAGCCGATAGCGTAGGTCGGCACGCGCCACACCCAAGCGGGCAGCCGCACGCTGAAGCGCTGCCATGCCGCCATCAGGCCAAGGACGGTTCCAATAAACATCAACTGTCCCACCTCAACTCCAACGTTGAACAGCAGCAGCGCCAGCGGGATGTGGCCTTGCGGAAGCCCAACCTCGGCCAGCGCGCCCGCGAACCCAAGTCCGTGTAGCAACCCAAAGGTGAAGGCAACAATCCACGGGTACTTCTGGGTGAGTCCGGGCTTGCCCATCCGGCTATGCGCAATCTCCGTGGCGAGAAACACGATGCTCAGGGCAATCACGGCTTCGACCGGCGCGCTCGGCACGTGAACAAAGCCAAGCGTGGCCACAGCAAGAGTGATGCTATGCGCGACGGTGAATGCCGTAATCGTCTTCAGCAATTGCCAGCGGCCTTTGACGATCAGCAGCAACGCCAACACAAACAGCAGGTGATCAATGCCGCCCAGGATGTGCTCAATGCCCAGGCCGAGGTAGGTGCCGGCCACTTGAGCCCGGCTGGGCGCCGCCTCAACGACGAAGGAGGGCGCAGACGGGGTGAGTCGGGCGACCAGGGTTGTGCCGTCGGACTGCTCTAGCCGCACCAGGACATCGGTTAGCGTGGTGGAGAGGCCCTCGATGGCGATGGTTCTCCCCGCGAGCCTGCCCGCACAGCGTATGGTCCAGCGCTCGAGAAAAGCCCCTTCCGTTCCATAATGCGCTATCGGTATGATGGGCTGACAATTCTCGGGCAGCCTCACGTAGAGTCCCAACCGCAAGTTACCACGCGCTGGAACTTTCCAAAGCACGTCGTAGATTTCCGGCCCGGTTTGCCGCAGCTCAAGGTAGCCGGGCCGCACCTCGTGCGCGCGGGCAAGGCCCACAACGCCCATGACGAGGAGGGCCACTACAAAAAGGGCGGTGCGCCTCATCACCGCGCCTCCGCCGTCTTCGGGCCCCTGCCGGCCCACTCGGGTTCCTCCACGATGACCGTGTACTTCTCCCGGAGGCGCCGGAGGAACGCCGCGTTCACTTCGCGGCGGCGGGCCGCGAGCCATTCACGACTCACGGCATCGCGCACATCGGCGAGCTCGGGCGTTTGCGGCTCCGTGCGCTCACGGATGAAAACCAGATGCACGCCGTAGCCGGACTCCACGGGCCCCGTCCACCGGCCCGGCTCTAGATCCAGTAGCCGCGCACCGAACTCCCGACCGAACAGCTTCACCACCTCGTATTCGGGCAATGCCTTGAAGTCGTGCGGAAGCAGGAACGGATCCCCAAGCGCCGCGGGATCGACCCGGCCGGTGCTCCCGACGAGGCGGATACGCAGGCGCTCAGCGTCGCGGTGGACGGACGCACCCCGGCGGTCCCGGCTCAGGTAGATGTGGCTGAACGTCACCAACGGCGGGACGCGGAAGGCGTCGGGGTTCTTCTCCAGGAAGACCTGGAGCTCCGCCTCGGTGGGCTCGCCCGCAGCGGCAACCTCCTCCACCAGAAACTCCATCTTTTGTCGCAGCCGGCGCCGGATGATGGTGTCGTCCTGATCGAGACCCAGGGCCAGCGCCTCGCGGTACAGAACCTCCTCCTTGATGTGGTCCTCGATCAGCCCCTCCAGCTCTTGCGGCGTGGGCGGGCGCTGCCACGTCCGCCTCCAGAGCTCGACCAGGTTTTCGATTTTCCCGGCACTGACCACGATCCGGTCCGACTTTTCGTCCCGCACATCACCCACCGCGCCAAACAGAACGAAAATCCCGGCCCCCAGCATTAAGAAGTGAAGCAATGGTTCCCGTAGGATTTTCTGCAGTCTTGTCATTTGCCGTCCCTCACTTCCCCGGCGTGTACCAGATCGGCGAGGTGTAGGCGCGCTCCTGGGTGATCATCGGGACCTTGGGGTCCATCTTGATGTTGAACCGTTTGGCCTCGTAGGCGGTCCAGCGTGGGGTCGGGATCTCAATCACGCGCACGTAGTACGCGGCGCGCAGCTCCGGGTTGAAGTCCGGATCGGTCCACACGGTGATGAGCTCCGGCGCGCCGATGGTGTTCGTCCAGGTGGCGTTCGCAACGTCCACCGTGTCGCCCACCGACGGCAGCTTGCCGTCAGCGCCGGGCTTGCGGCCCCCGGACCACACCACATCGTAGACCTTCTCCTGGCGCTCGCCCTTGGCATCGACCCACACCTTGACGATCTGGATGCGGTCCAGGTTGCCGGAAAGTGGATCCTTGAGTGCTGCGACGAGGAAGGTCGGCACCTTGCCCGCCGGCGCCCTGCGCAAGTCGCCGCCCATAGGGACACCCTTGGCGTAGCCGACCGCCGCCGGAAGTCGGTTCTGCGCGTCGGCCGCCGTGAAGTCCCAGCCGCCGAAGAAGCGCACCAGCATACGCGGGCCGGTGGTCGCGTAGGTCTCTTTGCGCATCATCGCGTCGAAGAGCGCCTCGCGCGTGTTCTCCCTCGCCCACACGGCCGCGTAGCCGGACGACACCATGGACCACCCCGTGTACTCCTTATCACCAACCTTGGCCATCGGGTGCTCCCAGCGCTTCGGGTTCGGCTCCGCACCCGAGTGCTTGCCGAAGAAGTTCTCCTCCTCCGCGGTGGCGAGCCCGGTGTGGCTGTCGGTCGAGCCGATCATGCCAAACTTGTAGGGGTTAATGCCGAGCTTCTGCTCGAGCACCAGGCCGAGCTGCAGCGCCGACCGCGCGTACTCGTACTGCAGCATGTCGTTCTGCTTCGGCACGCTGAGGTCGAGATTGGCCTGGTCCCAGGTCTCGTAGTCGGCGAACTCGTCGTTCGGCGACAGGTACGGATGCGCCTCGCCGTCGCCCTTGATCTGGGTGACCTCGTAGAGCGGCTCCCATTTCGCCCGGGTCTCGGCGTACGCACGGTCCACCGCCTTGCCGGTGAAGGACTCGACGAGCGGAAACATGATCCCGTTGCTCAGGTTGCCGTTGTGTGCAATGGCCAACAACCGGCCACCGGTCTTCTCCTTGTACTTTTGCATCCACTTCCACAGGTCCCGCGGGTTGTCGCTGCCCAGCGGTTTGAGAGCCGTGTATGGGTCCATGACGCTAGCTTTGTCGCCGCCATCGCGGTAGATCACGACGCGGTGCAGGTTGTTGCCGCCGGTATTGGAGGTCCACTCGTAACCGATGAAAGCGGTGAAGCGGCCGGGGTCGTCGTACTTCTCGGCCGCCTTGATGGTCTCCTCCCAGGCCGAGCGGTAGGCCGGGCTCCCCGGAAGCGACGCCAGCGCCTTAGGAAACTTGTTCTGGGAGAAGGCAACAATGATTTCGACCGCGGCCTCGACTCCCTTCTGTCCGCCCTCCTGCACCATGTCGTACCACCTCTTCCCCGTCGGGTCGGCGAGGAGGGCGGGTTCCCCTGCGTACAGTCGCGGGAAGAAACCCATGTTATCCGAGTGATCGGCCACCACGAGGAAGTCGAGCGGCCGGGACAGCTTCACACGCAGGCCGGTCGAGGATGTAAGCTCTTTGCCGCGCGCGAAGCGGTAGGCGTCCTCGGGAGTGAGCCGCGCGCCGAAGGCTCCGGCGTCCATTGACATGGCAGTATGCAAATGCGTATCGCCCCAGTAAACCTTGGTGGGAAAATTACGCCCGGCGTATGGCGAGTAATGCTTCTGTGCCGGAAACGCGTCCCTCAGCGCCTCCTTGGGTGGTACGGGATCCTGGGCGAGAGCCGGCGTGGCTATCGCCAGCGTCAGGACAGCGGCGACGGAGAGCAGCACTCTTCTCTGTGTCAATTGTCCCTCCTTCAACTCGGATAGTTACTCATCACTGCTCACTGATCACTCATTAACTGATTGCTGACAACCGATCGCGCTCCAACTACGGCGTGTACCAGATCGGGGAGGTATAGGCTCGATCCTGCAATGTCGCCGGCACGTTATCCGGACGATCGATCCCGAAAAACGCCGCGTCGTACGTTGTCCAGCGGGGCGTCGGGATTTCCAACACGCGCACGTAGTAGAAGGCGTGCTCCTTGGGATCAAAATCGGGGTCCTTCCAATACGCCGTCAACAACGCATCGCCGATGGTATTGGTGTAGGTCGCGGTGGCGACGTTAACCGTGTTGCCGACTTTCTGCCGGCTTCGACCGTCGGCGCCGATCTTTCGACCGTCGGACACCGCCACGTCGTAGATACGCTCGTGGGTCTTCCCCTTGTCATCCAGCCACCCCTTGATGACCTGCACGCGATCGAGATTGGCACCGTCCGGATCGCGTAGCGCACGGACCATGACGGTAGGCGCCTTGCCGCTGGGCGCCTTTCTTAGGTCGCCACCCATGGGCACGCCGCGCCGGTAGCCCTGGGCGATGAAATCGGGTCGCGACACTTCCTCGGCCTTGAAGCCCCACCCCGCGAAGACGCGCACCCTGATCCGGGTGCCGGTGGTGGCGTAGACCTCTTTGCGCGCCATCGCGTCGAAGATGGCCGCGCGTGTGTTCTCACGGGCCCAGACGGCGGTGAGTCCGGACGCCACCTCTTGGAAGCTGTAGATGGCGAGCGACTCGTCTTCGGCGGGGATGACCTCATGCCCGAACCGCTTTGGCGACGGTTCGGTGGCCGCATACTTTCCGAAGTAGTTCTCCTCGCGGGTGGTGGCGAGCGCCGTGTGCGAGTCGGTGGCCGCGCTCATCCCGAACTTGTAGGGGTTGGCCCCGAGCTCCTGGCCGAGCTTGAGGCCCAGCTTGAGGGCGGAGCGCGCATACTCGTGCTTGAGCATCCAGTCTTTCTTGGGCGCCGTTCCGGCGAGGTTCGAGACGTCCCAGTTCTCGTAGTCGGCGAACTCGTCCTCCGGAGACAGAAGCGGATGGGCTTCGCCGTCGCCTTTGATCTGGGTCGCCTCGATGATGGGCTCCCACCGAGCGCGTGCCTCCGCGTACGCCCGTGTAAGGGGCTTCCCGCTGAAGGTCTTCTCCGCAAACATCAAGCCGTTGCTTAAGTTACCGTTGTGGGGGATGGCGAGGGCATTGCCACCCGTCTTGGCTTCGTAGCCCGCCAGGTACTTCCAGAGGTCTTCGGGATCCTGGCTGTCGAACAGCGAGAACGGCACGGTTTGACTGGTCTTGTCGGCGCCGTCACGGAAGACGACGAC
>JAPULZ010000183.1 GCA_027294455.1 Gemmatimonadota bacterium | reverse complement strand
CTGCGACGAAATGTTGCAGCGAGCCTCCCGATGAACCGGTGACCAGGAAACCAGCGACGGTTTGATGGATGATTCCCTCGGCGTCGGGAAACGCCAACCGAGCCTGGTCGATCTGATGGAACAGGCTGTTTTTCTCCGTCGAAGGAGTCAGTGAAGACCGCCGCGTGGACAGAATGGGCCGCGCCGCGCACCCGGACAGTCTTGCCCTCTCGGGCAGCAAGTTTGATGAGCTGCTTGATGTCCTCTTCATCCGCTGGATGGTAGAGCCGGTCGGGCCCGAGGGAAGGTGTGGTCATGATAACTCCAGGCTGCTAGACCGCTCCCATGGCCCCCAGACGAACATCCACCTCGTGCTGGATGTCGTAGTAACTCGGCCTCCCAACATGAGGCACGCCGAGGCCAAGCCCGCCTGTGAATACGGAGAGTTGCTGTATGCCGGTTTGGACAGCCTGAGTCGCCACCGTGTGGCCGACGACCGCATCCAGCTGAGTCGCAACGGGCTCCCCGATGAGGTTGCGCATCACGCGGTTCGGCGGTCCCAGGTCGATGTGGAGTAGCGGCCCCCCGGTCTGCTGCTGGTGCAGATTGGAAATAGTCTCCATGAACAGCCGTGTGAGATACGCCTCGTCCACCAGTCCGATGAGGCCGAGGTCGTCGGGGATGTAATTGTGCGGTTCCACCCAGTAGCGGATGGCCGCCTCGAAGATTGGCTCTACGAGACGCAGCACCTCCGCCTGCTGTGCGGCGTGGAACGCGGCCTCCATGATGTCGGGCGTCTCGCACACATACGCCGTGACAAAGGCCAGACAGTCTGCCTGTTGCTGTGTGGTCAACGAGGCACCGCTCCGGACGAGGTGTTTCGAAAGCATCGCCGCCACATCTTCGGTGTTTTCCTCGCACTCGATGGCACCACGAATCAGCGAATGGATTGCGTTCGGATCCGTGAATCCGTCTGCCTTTCTCAATCGTTCCTGCAAAATCTCATTTCGCTCGCGACCCGACCTCATGGAGTTCTTCCCCCGATGCGAGATTCCACGCCGTGGTACGACGGGATCATTTGACGTACTCCGCGGCGTACTTCGCCAACGCCATCACCGTAACCTGTGGATTCACACCAATCGCGGTCGGGAACACACTTGCGTCGCAGCAGTACAGATTGTCAAAACCGCGTACCCGGAACTCCGGATCGACGACACCCCTCCCCGGATTGGCACTCACCGCGCAGCCTCCCTGCGGATGACCGGTGCCAAGCGTCACGTCTCCGGGTGTGCTGATCCACTCGTCAATCTTGTCCACATCCGCTCCCGTCCTGATCTGGTGATAGTCGAACGTTGCCGGCATGACTCTCTCGGCGCCACCCTCCAGAAAGATGCGCGCAACCTGCTTCAGGCCGTCCTTGATGAGGGCCAAATCACGATCGGATGGCGTGAAATCGATGGCTACATCACCGAAGATGTTCACTTTGATCCGGCCCTCGCCGTCCGTGCCCACCAGTGGAGCGGCTGCAGCCATCTTCGGGTACTCCAGCATGTTGTTGAAGTGGTCCTCGAACCAACCGGGCATCCCCAACGCCTGGGCCACGGGCGGATTGAACCACGTCTCGATGACGTAATCCTTATCTTCGAGATCCAGGTAGTGTGAGATCTGCAAGCCGTCGAACGCATTGACCACCGTCGCGTATTTGGCAATGATCGGTGATCCTATGTTGAATCCGATGTCGCGCCCCGCCCGCTCGCGTGCGATGCCGCTCTTGAGCAACAAGAACGGCGAGGACACGGCGCCGGCGCAGAGGACGACCGTGTTCGCCTCCACGCGCAGGCGGCGTCCGTCACTCAATTCACATTCCACCGACTCGACGTGATTGGTCCCCCGGCGTCGCAGACGACGCACCTTGCACTCGGACAGAACGGTGAGGCTGCCGCCGTTGGACGTGTTCTGCTGCGCCCACGGCAAGAAGGTCTCGCACATGTCGAGCTTCGAGCCGTATTTGCACCCGATGTTGCAATAACCGCACCCGATACACCGCCCGATGTTGGCCTCAACGGCGGCGAGTTTGTTGCCGTTGCCATCCAGGCCGAGCCTTCGCGCGCCTGCCAGGAAATACTTGTCCGATGGATTCAGGATGCTCCCAGTTTGTGACTGATCTCTGATCTGCAAGACGCTCCTGATGCATTGAGTGGCTTGCTGCAGTTTGGCAAGATCGATCGCCGCCTCGTGAGCAGTGCTGTTCCACCTCTCGAGCACACGCGCTGGCGGATCGAAGCACACCGCATTGTTGACCACCGTGGTGCCACCGACGCATGAGCCTTGAAGCACCTGCAGCTGAAAGTTCTGGGCCAGTTGAAGGGCGCCCTCATCGTACAGCCGTGCAATGCTCTCGATCTCGTCCTCGACGAATTCGTCTCGTGGCACGCTCCGGCCACGCTCGAGCAAGAGGACGTCACGCCCTTGATCTACGAGGTGGTGAGCCATCACCGCACCGGCCGCTCCGCTGCCGATCACGACGACATCTGCTTTTATCCCCTTCGACGTGTCGAGGTCCTTGGGCGTTGTCACCTCGAGTTGCGGTGGTGACTCGACGTCTTTGGTCAGGCTGTCGAAACGCGGTCGCTTGGAGAACGGCGTGTATCCCACCGTCGGGAAGACTTGCGGGTCGGAGTAATACCCCATGAACGAGAGCTGCTGGCCGAAACGGATCATCGCTTTCACGATTCGGCGGAACCACCCGGAGAAGCGTCGTTGGGAGATCGGCCGGTAGAACCGATCCTGGACGAACCGTTTGCGACTGGCGTAGTCCATGGTCGAAAACGGCGGCTTCAGAGAGAGCAAGGGATAAAATTCGATCCCGATGAGCGCGAGCTTGGCGATGATCTTTCTCGGCGTGCGAAAGTTGGCCAAATAGCCGTCCACCCGAAGGGCGATCTTCTCGGGTGGGATTACTTCTTTCTTTCCAACTACCAGAACATCGGCCAGGGCCCGAAGAGCGTTGTACTGGACCGGCCCGAAGTACCGGAGGCCATACAATCCTCGCAAGCCGTGACTGATGAAATACCAACTGAAAAAGACATTCGCCGGTGTCGCGGCCAGGAATGTGATGCGGCCGATCGTCGTGATGTCCTGAGCGGAAAAGAGATAGAGATAATCGGCGAAGATCTCGCTCAAACGCATGCCGCCCACGGCGACGAGCCAAAACGGCTTGGCCTTCCACTTCCGCCACGCGATGAAATAGAAGACGGCAAACGCCAGCCACACGCCGCCAGTTCGGCGAAGCAGCGCCTGTGGGTCGACCGGATCCACACCATGGAATGTGCGGAACCAAAACTCTGGAAAACCGATGGCTGCCGCTGCCAGGGCGAGGTCCCAAACGGCAAAGAACAGCAGCAGTAACGAGACGATTGTCGCCCTTTTGGAATTGGACATTATCACCTCCGGCCGTGGGCGAGGTCATCCCCAGCACACGGTTCTCACGATGTACGGCCCCGAGCCGCCCCACGCGCACGCATCGACCGTGGTCAGGGGTACCGGGCCGGGACCGCGCTCTTGTTGCAGACAATCTAGCCGTCGTGGATCATTCCTCAGTCAATGAATCGCCGTCACCGGTCAACTCGAAGTTTCACAATGGTTTTGGTGACGGCCTTCGCTGCGTTCTCAGGTGTATGGGCAGCCCTCCGATGGCAGGCCTCGACGTTTTGGTTCCCGCGCCAAGCCGTTATCTTTTGGGGCATCCATGTACGTGCTCGGTCGTCGGGCAACCACGCCAATCACGACCGCGCCACTACGCGACGTCCCTCTTCGGACGCAGTCAGGATTCGCGATGCATACCATCGCACCAAGCCGTGTCAGGTCGGGCTGTTCGCCACGTTCAGCTTGATCGTGAAGTACGGGGAGCAATTGGCGTTCGGGACCTGGGAACACGGACATTTTTTCGGAATCCAAGGGAACTTTGCCTACGTGCTCGGCTGGTCACTTTTGGACGGTCTTCTCCCCTTTGTGATCCGGGCCGGGCTGCATGTCCTCGCGCGGCTGGGCGTCAACGGCCTGGTTTCGATACGGGCATCATGAGAGGAAGCTGCCAATGAACAACGTGCTGCAATCATCGGTGCGCTCGCTGCCGGTCCTGCTGGTGCTCGGCCTCAGCGCTTGTGCCGGCGACGCCGCCCTCGACGCCGCCCTCGCCACGATCACGGCGGACGACCTCTCATTCGACATCCAGATCCTGGCGTCCGATGAGTTCGAGGGCCGGGCTCCCTCGTCCCCGGGAGAAGAGGTAACGGTCAATTTTCTCCGAGCGGAGTTCGCCGCACTGGGACTTCAACCCGGCAACGGAGACAGCTTCTTTCAAGACGTCCCCCTCGTCGCCATCACCGCCACGCCGAACACAGCCATGACCATTAGCGGCAAGGGAACCACCAACAGCTTCAGCTCGGGCGAAGATTTCGTGTCCGGCACCAAACGTGTTGTCGATCGGTCGTCGATCGACGACTCGGAGCTGGTCTTCCTGGGGTACGGCGCGGTTGCTCCCGAGTACGAATGGAACGACTGGGCCGGCGCGGACATGCGAGGCAAGACGGCGGTCGTCCTCGTCAACGACCCCGGATTCGCGACACAGGACCCTGCCCTGTTCAACGGCCGCGCCATGACGTACTACGGGCGCTGGACCTACAAGTTCGAAGAAGCCGCACGGCAAGGCGTGGCGGGGCTGTTCATCGTGCACCAGACCGCGCCGGCGTCCTATCCCTGGGGGGTCGTGCAACGCGGTTGGTCGGGACCCGAATTCGGATTGGTGGCCCAGGACGACAACATGTCCCGCGCGGCGGTCGAGGGATGGTGGACGGTGGAGACCGCCCGCACCGTGTTCGAGCAGGCGGGCTTGAGCTACGACTCCCTCAAAGCACTGGCCGCGCGGGCCGGATTCGAGGCCGTGCCGTTGGGGCTCACCGCGTCGGTGACCGTGAACAATGCCGTCGCACGCTCCACGTCCCGGAACGTCCTCGCCGTGCTGCCCGGGAGTGACCGGGCCGATGAGTACGTCGTGTACATGGCCCACTGGGATCACTTCGGTCTCGGGACCCCTGCCGACGGCGACTCCATCTACAACGGCGCGCTGGACAACGCCACCGGAACGGCGGGGCTCATCGAGCTGGCAGAGGCCTTTGCGTCACTGGAGCGACGGCCGTCGCGATCGATCCTGTTCCTGGCGGTGACCGCCGAAGAGCGGGGCCTGCTGGGATCGGCGTACTACGCCGCCAACCCGGTCTTCCCCCTGGAGAAGACCGTGGCGGCGATCAACATGGACGTCTTGAACGTGCTCGGGCCCATGAACGACATCAGCGTCGTGGGTCTTGGCAATTCCGAGCTGGATGACTATCTGATCGAACAAGCGAGGGCCGCGGGGCGCGAGGTACGCCCCGATCCCAACCCCGAGGCGGGATACTACTATCGGTCCGACCATTTCAACTTCGCCAAGGTTGGCGTGCCCGCGTTGTATCCGGGCGAAGGGATCGATCACGTCGAGCACGGCGAGGAATGGACCCGGGAGCGACGCGACGCCTGGCGTGACAACGACTACCATCAGCCTTCGGATGAATACAGCGAGGACTGGGACCTGAGCGGGGCCATCGACGACCTGCGGCTCTATTTCCGCATCGGCTACCGCCTGGCCAACGAAGCGACGTTCCCCAACTGGAGCGAGGGGTCGGAGTTCAGGGCCCTGCGCGACTCCATGATGGCGGCAAGCGGGCAATAGCTCGACCGCCCAACTCGGTGAGTTCTTCACCCCGCAGGGAAGCTACTCCGCTCGGAGGGCGATCACCGGTGCCACCGAAGCGGCGCGTCTCGCGGGCACCAACAGGGCGACCAGGCTGACCCCGATGAGCAAGACGGGGATCAGCGTGAAGGTCAGCAGATCGAAGGCCCCCACACGGAACAGCACGGTGGCCAGAGCCCGTCCCAGGAACCACGCCAGCACGAGCCCGACGGCGATGCCAATCCCCAGCGGCCGGGCACCCTGCCGCAGGAAGAGGCCGATGATCCGGCCGCCATGGGCCCCCAGGGCCATGCGAATGCCGACCTCGGCGGTCCGCCGGGTGACCGAAAAGGCCATCACGGCGTAGAGACCGATGGACGCCAGGACCAAGGCCACGGCGCCGAAGGTCGCGAACATGCCGGTCAAGATGAGGTCGTCCAGATTCGATTCCTCCACCCGGCCGGTCAGGGTGTTCACCTGGGACATGGGGATGTCCGGATCGATGCGCGTCACCAAGTCGCGCACGCGCGGCGTGACGTCGAGCGGGTCTCCAGCGGTCCGGAGCATGATGGAGAAACCGCCGATCGGTTGCTGGGCGAGGGGCACGAACATGCCTTCCGGGGGTTCGGCGGCGAAGTCAAACGTCGGCGACATCTGAAAGTCGCGGACCACGCCCACGACCGTAAGCCAGGGATTCTCGGACGTGGACCGGCCGAGGCGCAGCTGCTTGCCTACGGGCTCGTCTCCCGGCCAGTTCTTGGCCACGAATCGCTCGTCGACGATCACCACTCGCCCGGTGCCCAGGGCATCCGTGTCTCTAAAACCGCGGCCGGCGACGATGGGCACGCCGATGAGATCGAAGAAGGACGGTGAGACACGGGTGGATCCACCGAACGGATATTCCGAGTCGTCGACATAGTCCCCGTCCCGCACACCGTAGAAGAAGAGCCCTGTGCCCAAGATCGGCAGGTTGGACGTGATCGCGACCTCGCGCACCCCCGGCATGGCCTCCAACTCCCGACGGAACCGATCGGTCACCACCCGGAGACTCGTCGAATCGGGATACGTCTCGCTGGGCAGCCCGAGTCGCGCCGTCATGATGTTCTCCTGGTTCAGCCCGTAGTCGGCGCTGCCGAGCTCGAGGGTGCTGCGGATCGTGAGACCGGCGCCCACTAGCAACGCGCAGGAGAGCGCGACCTCCAACACCACCAGGCTCGTCGACCATCGGCTCACGCTGCCGGTCGAACCGCGGATCTGATCCTTGAGAACGCTGTGGACGTCGACGCGGGTGGCGTGGAAGGCCGGGAGTAGACCCGATGCCAGGGCGGTGAAAAAGGTTAGCCCCAAGACGAATACGAAGACGGCGGGACTCAAACCGAACGTCATCCAGGGTGGGATGCCGAGAGGCGCCACCACCCGCGCGAACAGGTCGAGGGAGAACTTGGCGAGCACCAAGCCCACCACCGCTCCACCGAATGCCAGCACCAGGGTCTCACTCAAGAGCTGGCGGAGCACGCGATTGCGGGACGCCCCCAAGGCGGTGCGTATCGCCAGCTCCTTGCCGCGAGCAACGGTGAGAGCGAACTGCAAATTCGCCACATTGGCACAGGCGATGAGCAACACCCCGAACACGGCGGTGAACATCGTGTACAGCAGGCCCCTCGTTTCGTCGTCGATGAAGAGCTCGTCCATCCACACCTCGGTGATCGGATGGATCTCCTTGTTGGCCACGGGATACTGTTCCTCGAGCCTTTGGGCGATCGTCACGAGCTGCGTTTGAGCCACTGTCTGCGTCGCGCCCTCCTTCAACCGCCCCAGCACTACGAGACGCGGACCCTGGCGCCGTTCCAGCGTGCCGGGGTCCAGCTCCAAGGGCATCCACACGTCATGGAGCTCGGGAAAGCGGAAATCCGGCGGCATGACGCCCACCACGGTCGTCAGGCGCGCGTTCACCCGAATCGTCTTGCCGAGGATCTGGGGATCCCGGTCGTAGCGATTCTCCCAGACATGATGGCCCAGCAGGATGATGGGCTCCCCCGTGACGAAGTCCTCTTCCGGCAGGAACGTGCGACCCATCATGGCCTGTTGCTCCAGCATGGCGAACGTGCTGGCGGACAGGTGAACGCCCGAATACCTCTGGGCGGGTTCTCCCGGGAGGGAGAGGTTGGCCGACGACGTATAATACGCCGCCATCCCGTCGAAGACGGTCTGCTGCTCGCGCCAATCCAGGTAATCGTGCAGCCGCACGGCCTGGTCGAATTGACTTTGGGGAATCGTGGTCCGGACGGAAAGGATCCTTTCCACGTTCGGGTAGTCCGGGCCGGTGAACACCACGCCCTTGATGATGGCATACATGGTGGCGGTCAGGCTGATGCCGAGCGCCAGCACCAGGATGGCCACGCCGGAGACCCCCCAACGTGTGCGCAGCAGCCGAAGTGCAAACACGAAATCTCGCCGTAACCAGTCCATCCATGACTCCGTGACGATGAGGGGAGTGGGGCCCGGGGATCCGACATGATCTACGGGCGAACGGGTCCGAGAGATTCAGCGCCTGCGTCGGGGCGAGTACCCGGCGCCCCTCGCGCCCCCCGTCAAGCGCATGCATCTTAGGGTCCCGGAGCCATCCCCGACCCCTGGAATCCAGAGACAGGCCATGCACCGTAGCGAAGGGACCGCCGTCGGCAAGGTCGATCAATTCGAGAGCGCCTTCCGGGCCGCGGCCAAATCGCTGTTCGAGTACCGGCCCGTCCGGGTCGCCTCTATCCTGGTCCTCACCGATCTGAGCGAGTACGAGGCCGACCTCCTGGGAGGCGAGATCCAAACCTTCCTCCGCGTGGTCGACGACGACGAGACCGTATGGCGCGTCGTGCATGGAGCGGAATTCGGGACGATCCCGGAACTCCTCAACCTCGTCGAGGAAGCGCGGCCCGACCTGATGGTGACGTACCGCCACCTACACAGCGCAAGCTGGCAGTGGCCGTACACCCTGGGGGAATACGTGGACGTCCTGACCCAGGTGACCACCACCCCGGTCCTGGTGCTGCCCCATCCCCGAGCTCAGCGGGCATCGGACCACGCGTTGCAACACACCTCCACCGTCATCGCCTTGACCGATCACCTGGTGGGCGATCATCGCCTCGTCAATTGGGCCGTCCGTTTCACCGAGCCGGACGGCCGTTTGTACCTGGCCAACATCCAGAGCAAAGCGACCTTCGAGCAGTTCATGGGGATCATCTCGAGGGTGCCGACGATCGAGACCGACTCGGCCCGCGACCACATCATGAAACAGCTATTGCGCGAGCCCCAGGACTATATCGGGTCCTGCAAGGAAGTGTTGCAAGAGGCAGGCGTGCGTATCGGCATCGAGAGCGTGGTGACCGTGGGACATCGGCTCAGCGAGTACGCCCGACTCATCGAGGAGCATGAGGTCGACCTACTGGTCTTCAACACCAAGGATGACGACCAGATGGCGATGCACGGGCTGGCCTACCCCCTCGCCGTCGAGCTGCGGCAAATTCCGCTGTTGATGCTGTAGCATGATAGCCATCCAAGCTCCCGAGGCCGCGGCCCACGACGTGTCGCTGGGCACCACGCTGTTCTTCGCTGGCATCCTCGTCGCCATGATTCTGGCATTGGCCTTCGAGGAGAAGCTCCACGCGAAGAAGTCCCTCATCGTCGGGCTTTTCGCGGCGTTTTGTCTGGTCGTCGGCGACCTGCTCCTCCCCCTGCCGCTCGGTCCCTACCAGATCGGCGACCACATGGTCAAGCTCCCGGTCTACATTCCGGCCATCGACTGGGGGGTCATCGCCGTCATTCTGGGGGCCGGTCTCTTCGTCGATGTCACCGCACGCTCGGGACTCTTTACCTGGATCGCCATCAAGCTCACGAAGGTCTCCCTCGGTGACCCGCGAAGACTGCTGTGGTATTACGGACTCATGACCGTCGTGTTCTCGGCGGTGCTCAACAACGTGACCGCCATGATCATCGTGGGCTCCCTGAGCGCCGTGTCGCTGGATCGCCTGGGCCGGACCGACAAGCTTCTGGGGTTCCTGTTGATCGAGGGACTCCTCACGAATCTCGGGGGCCTGCTGACGTTGATCAGCTCGGTCCCGAACATCATCGTCGGCGCGGCCGCGCAGATCAGCTTTGCCATGTTCTTCGTGAAGTCGAGCCCGTTCGTCGTGGTCTCCACCGTCGCCACCATAGCGCTCGGAGCGAAGCTGTTCGACATCAACGCTTTGGACACCGACGAAGAGCGGAGTGAGGCGGCCAAGATGGTGGCGGGATTCGACGAAAACGACGGCATCGAGAGCAAGGCTTTCTTTTGGTTCGGTGCGTTCATGCTGGTGGCGTTCATCGTGGCCATCGCCACCGTTTCGGCCACGCCGATCATCAGCGACCTGGGGATGGGATTCATCGCGATCACGTTCGCTCTCGTCATGCTCATTCGGTACAAGCACGAGGCCGACGAATTCTATAAAGGAATAGATTGGGACCTGCTGGGGTTTTTCGCCGCCCTCTTCGTGGTCATCAACATCATGGAGCACGCACAGGTGCTGGCGCTGGTCGGTCGCGGCCTCGAACGGGTCATCGCGCTCGGCGCCACGACCGGCACGGCGGCCGTCCTGGTCGCGGCTGCGGTGGTCAGCGCCGTGACCGACAACATCCCCCTGGCCGCCATGCTGGCCAAGATCATCGCCGGCATTCCGATGCCCGACGGCGGGGTACGGCTGGCGAGCGATCCCCTTTGGTGGTCGGTCATCTTCGGTGCCAATCTGGGCGGTAACCTCACCCCAATCGGCTCGGCGTCGACGCTCGTGGCCGTGACCATCATGCACAAGCACGACGTGCCCCTGAGCTTCGTGCAATTCGTAAAGAAAGCGCTGCCGTTCGCGGCAATTCAGATCGGGTTGGCACTGGTGTACGTTTTGGTGTTCCTGTAGCCGTGTCGTTCCCCGGCAAAAGCCGGGCACGAAACCTGCGAAAATCGGCGTAGAATGGACCAAGCCAGTCGGCCACCGACCAAGCACCTCGAAGCCATCGAGCACCTGATGCGGGCCCTCGTCAAGGCATATCGGGCGGCCCAGCTCTACCGCGCAAACAACCTGATGTATCGCGAGACTCTGGAGGCCCTCAGGGCGGCTTTCCCGCCGGTCTGGGAGCTGCTCGAAGAGCTGACACTGGAGGTCTCGGAGGACGCGTTCCTGTGGGAGGACACGCCGGTGTTGTCCGAGCGCAACAGGGGCGAAAGTGTCGTGTGGACGCTCTTCAAGGACGGGATTCGCTCCCTGACGCTCTCACCAGGCGTGGAGGACCGAGAAATCGTGGGGTTGATCAGGGCGATGCTCCGAGCCCGTGAGCTGGGCACGGACGCCCCGGACGACCTCCTGACGCTGCTGTGGCAGGGCGATTTCCAGCACATTCGGTACGCGTTCGTGGAGCTGGGGCAGGATGAGGCGCCCCAGATACAGCCCTCTGGAGCCTCGCCCGAACCCGGCTCCGAGGACACGATACAGCAGCGCGTCGCCGAGGAGGTGACGGACATGCTCATCGGCGGGGGCCTCTCATCAGCCGGGATCCCGCAGCCGCTCGAGGCCTTCCGGCTCGACGACGCCGATATCGCCTATCTCCGCGGCGAGATCGATCGGGAATACCAGCGCGACCTCGGCGCCAACGTGATGACGATCCTCTTCGAGATCCTCGAACTACAGACCAACACGGCGGTACGGACGGAGGTCATCTTCATCCTCGAGGAATTCTTCACACACCTGCTCGGCACCGGCGACCTGCGCGGCGTCGCATTGCTGCTGCGGAAGACGGAGACGTTGCTCGGACGGGCGCCCAAGCTCATTCCGGATCACCTGAAGGCCCTCCGGGCAATCCCGCGCAGGATCAACGAGCCCGGTGCCCTGGATCCGGTCCTCCAGACGCTGGATAGTGCCACCGACCTGGTGGACGAAGAAGACGTGGCCGAGCTCTTCAAGGAACTCGACCACGAGATGCTGGTGACCATGCTCTCCTCGCTCTCACAAATGACGACGCGCCGCGCCCGGTTCTTGGCTCGCCAGGCCATCCAACACGTCGCCCAAGAACATCCCGATCGCCTCGCGCGCGCGCTCGAAGTGGACGACGAGGCCGTGCTCCTCGACGCGCTCCACATGGCTGCCGAATCTCAGGCGACCCCCTTGGTGCCCCAACTGGGCGCCCTGCTCGTGCACACCAACGACGAGATCCGCAGAGCCACGGTGGACGCCCTGGGTGCGGCCGAGTCACCGGAGGCCCTGGATCAGCTCGACCGTGCGGTGGACGACCAGGATCACGATGTACGGGTCGCCGCCATGCAACAGTTGGTGGACCGGCGCCATCGCCCGGTACTTCCGAAAATCGAGGCCGTGGTCATCCATCGGGGCATGCGCGGCGCCGACCTCCGGGAGAAGATGCCGTTCTTCGAGGCCTATGGCCTGCTGGCCGGCGACAAGGGCGTCGAACCCCTGTTCGCCATCCTGCAGGGCACCGGCCTGTTCCGACGCAAGGACGACGCGGAGACCCGCGCCTGCGCCGCCTTGGCCCTCGGCAAGATCGGCACGTCGGCCGCCCGGACCGCCCTGCACTCGGTCCACCAGTCGAAGGAACCGCTCGTGCGCAACGCCATCAGTCGCGCGCTGAAGGAAATCGGGTGACATGAGAAAGTCCGACTACTGGACCCCGGCGCCCCGGCGATCCCTGCTCGACGCCATGCAAACCACGGACAGCATCGTCCGGGCGGGAGGCCACGATTTTCTGCTCGCCTTCTACAAGGCGCTGCGGAGTGTCAAGCTCTATCCGAGCGAGAACGACCAGGTCCAGAAGGCCATCCAGACCCTCGGGGGCCTCGCCGACGCCCTGTGCGTCACCGAAGGCCAGCTGGAGGTCCGGATCGCCGGTGAATACATCCACATCAACACCGTGCGGTTGCGCTTCGATCTCGACAACTACGCCGTGTTCTTCCACGTCTTGGCTACCCTTCGCCGTTGCGGGATCGGTACCCTGACTTTCTCGCCGGGCGTGGAGCACGCCGAATGGCAGTCCCTCCTCTCGCACCTCGTCGCGTTTTCGGAGCGCGAGGGAATGCCGGATCTCTCCGGCTTATGGGACCGGCTGGCCCAGGACGGCGTGACACACCTGGCGCTGTTGCCGCCATCCGAGCACGATGCGCCGCTGGCGGATTCGCGGCAGGCCAAGGAAGTGGCGAAGCGGACCTACGAGCAGTGCATTGCGGTCACCAGAGACGTGATGACGGCTGTGCGGCAGGGCCGCACGATCAGTGTCAAGAAAGTCAAACGGGCCGTGCAGACGACCGTGGATCAAGTGGCCAAGAACGAGCAGGCCATCGTCGGCATGACCACCGTTCGCGAGTGGGACGAGCTGGGCGCCATTCATGCGGCCAACGTGTGCATCCTCAGCATCGCCATCGGCAAGCGGATCGGGCTCACCAAATTACGGCTCTACGACCTGGGGTTCACGGCATTGCTTCACGATCTCGGCAAGAGCCGCATCCCCGTCGATGTCCTCGAGCAAGCCGAGTCGGGCAACGACGAGCACCGCGCCGCCAGCGAGTCGCATCCGTGGCAAGGCGTGCTTGGCCTGTTCGGTTTGCGGGGCTACGGGGCGATCCCCTACCGCGGGATGATCGTCTCCTACGAGCATCATCTCCGCCCGGACCTCTCGGGATTCCCGCTGACGCTCGAGCCGCGTCGGCTCTCGCTGTACTCCAGGATCGTGGCGGTGGCAAATCACTACGACGCCGGAACGAGCCACTACGGCCTGAACAGGCGTCCCGACGAGCTCTTGCAGGAACTGGTCAAGGACGGGGAGGGTGCCTACGACCCCGCCATCGTCAAGGCGTTCATCAATTTGATGGGCCTTTATCCGGTGGGAACGTGCGTGATTCTCGACACGTACGATGTGGGAATCGTCCACGCGCCGAGTGCCGACCCGACCCAACTCGATCGCCCGGTGGTGCGCGTGCTCTGTACGGCCGACGGAGAACGTTCGAACCCCGGCAGGCTGGTGGACCTCACAATGAGGGACGAGGCCGGCCACTTCGAGCACTCGATTCTCAAAACGACCGATCCCGCCGATTACAGCATCGTACCGTACGACTACTTCATCTAGGCGCGCCGCGCCCAGGCGCTGCTCCGCTTCGGCCGCCCTCACGAACAACACGTTGTTCTCCTTGTGAATGTGCTCGGGCGTGTCCGCCTCGAGGGTGGCCAGCCCGAATCGATCGCGTGGCTCTCGAACACCCGGGACCGAGCAGGGCGTTCCGCCACGAGTTGTCCGACTCTCATCTGTTGGTTCAGCGCTGTCATGACATCCTTTCCGTCGGGGTTGCAGAGAATTCTGCAGCGAGGAGCCTGATTTGACCCTGATGGAATCATGAAGGTTTCATGAGAAATCCACGCTGTCCACAAAATGCACGCCGTTGGCCAGGGTCTTGTGGACGGGACAGCGCTGGGCGACCTGTGCCAGTCGTTTGCGCTGCGCGTCGTCGAACGACCCGCGGATCGTGACGTCGGACTGGATCCGCTCGATCCACCCGTCAGCGCGCTCGTCGCAGTCGACACAGTCGTCGGCGTGCACGCGGTCGAAGGTGAGGGTCACGTCCACGCCGTCGAGGGCAATGCCCTTGTGGTTGGCATAGAGTCGTAGGGTGACGGTGATGCAGGCGGCGAGACCCCCGAGCAGCAGCTCGTAAGGCGTCGGCCCGGTATCGGTGCCGCCGGCGGCCGGGGGCTCGTCTCCTTGCCAGGTGAACTGCCGGGCCTGAATGGATATTGCGGTGCCGGCGCCGAGGGACGCGGTGATGGTTGCCATGGCTTCTCCTTTGCCAACAGTGGTTGCCAGCGCTTATGAGTTGTAATCACGTGTGCCACTCGCGCCAATTCACCCGCCTCAGCAGGTCGAAGACGCCGCCCGGTTTGATGGCTCCGAGGATGGCGCAGTAGGGAGACAATAATTGACCGGCACTTGATCGCCAAACCCCAGTGTTTTTGTGAGGGCGTGCCCAAACGTGACGGGAAGCACGCCAGTTCCGTGACGCTGCGTCACCCTTCCGGGTGACCGGAGGCCGAGCGTGGGTCCTTGCGCACCAGCAGATTGCGGTAACAACCTCAGGACCGACCTGCAGCATGGATTACGGTCCGCCACCGCACGCGAGGATAAGCACCATGCGACGCATGACACTCTTACTGGCAACCCTGAGCCTCGGAGCCATGGCCGCTCGGCCGGCGGAAGCGCAAGATCGTGTTGTTGTGAACGGCAAACTGGTCTCGCAGGCGCAGTTCGCCCGGGAGTTCGGCCGTCTCGGGATCACCCTCCCGGCCCCCGTGCCCGACGGCGACTACTGGTATGACCGCATCTCCGGCGTCTGGGGGGTGCGCGGTGGCCCCACGATGGGCCAGATGCCGCCTGACCTCAACCTGGGCGGGCTCCTCCAGGCGGATGCCTCCGGACGCGGCTCCGGTGTCTTCTTCAACGGCCGAGAGCTGCATCCCGCGGAGATCCTGTACCTCCAGCAGCTCTTCGGCTACACGATTCCCGGCCGCTACTGGATGAACGCTCAGGGAATCGGCGGCATGGAGGGCGGACCCGCCCTATTCAACCTCGCCGTGGCCGCCCAGGCACAGAGCGGGGGCAACAGCTACACGCGCCGCGGGTTGTTCGGGAGCACGGGGAGTGACGGCAGATGCTCGTACTACATGCACCCCAATGGGTCTAGCGTGATGACCGGCGCCTGCTGATCAGCCCGAGTTCATGACCGGAGGCCGCGCCCGCGTATGGGCGCGGCCTTTTTTGTATTCGGCCTCACCCCACCACCGCCTCGGCCTCCATCTCCACCAGGTGCTCTTCCCCGACGAGCCCCGCCTGCACGAGCGTGTTCGCCGGTTGGATCTCGCGAAACCGTTCCCCATGGGCGCGAGCAACCGGCTCCCAGTCCTCCATGCGGCGTACGTAGACCCGGGTACGGACCACGTTTTCCAGGCGCGCGCCGAGCGATTGCAGCGCCCCCGCGATCTTGTCGATCACGAAGTGGGTCTGCGCGGCCGCATCGTCACCGCCAATCGCGCGCTCGCCGTGGGTGGCAGTGGTGCCCGAGACGAGGACGCGGTTCCCCTGCCTCACCGCCCGGCTGAACCCGGCCAGATCCTCCCACACCGTTCCGCTCAACACCCATGAACGGCCATCCTCTCCAACGCGAACGGCGTACGGTGCCGGCAAGGTGTCGATGTGGTGGCTCAGGTCCCCCGACGCCGTGAGGTACGGCGGACCCCGATACTCATCGCCGCAGTCGCCCGGTATCGGGTCCAACCGCGACAACGCGGATTCGATTACAGCTACGTCATCGTCATCCAGCGTGAACCCGAACAACCGAAGGTTGTCGTCGATGTGCTCGCTCTCCCCAAGCCGCGCGCCAATGATGACACCCCCGACGGACGGTTGGTCGAGAATGTACCGGCACGCCACGTTGGCCATCGACACGCCGTGCTTTGTCGCCACACGGTCCACCGCGGCGAGGGTCTCCTGAAAGACATCCCAACCACCGGCCACTCCAATGAACCTCCCATATTTCATCTGCGACCACGTCTCGAGCTTGGTCCAAGGCGGTTCCGCCTTGCCGAGCCAGCGCTCGGTCAGGAATCCCCCAGCCACCGCGCCGAACGCGAGCAAAGCGATCCCATGTTCGCGGCAGAAGGCGGTCATGCCATGCCTGGCGCGTTGGTCGAGCAGCGAGAAGCAGATCTGGTTGGAAGCAATGGTGATCCCACTGCAGACGATCACCCGGAGATGCGCGGTATCGACGTTGGTCAGGCCCAGGTACCGAATCAAGCCTTCCCGTCTCAGCTCCTCGAGGTAGAACAGGGAATCGAGATAACTGGGATCGGCGTAGTTCCAGGCGTGGAACTGGAGCAGGTCGAGCGAATCGGTCCGCATGCGATCGAGCGATCGCTGCACTGCCGTCCGCACGTCGTCCCGGGTTGTGGCCCCGGGCTTGGGAACCCACTTCGTGAACAGTTGCACCGCATCCCGACCGTGGGCCTGGAGACACACACCGGCGATTTCCTCGGCGGAGCCATAGTGGTCGGCCATGTCGAACGTCGTGAAGCCTGCGTCGAGGTAGGGCTCCATGGCCTTGGCGGTGGCGGCCGCATCGAGGGGGGCGCCGTCCCGCTCCATGTCGGCAATCTGCCACAATCCGGTGAGGACCCGTGAGATGGAGAGGTCCGCCCCCAGTTCTCGCCGTTCGACCACTGAATTCATCGGCAAGCGTTTCACTCTGGAGGGAGCTTGGCGAACAGCGCGTCGACGTCGACGCCGCGCTCCCGAAGGTTCTTCCGCTCACGCACATAGACGCCGGTGGCGATGACCATCACCCCGATCCATACGGGCGTCGAGTGAAAATACCAGGCGTCCACCTGTGCCGTGAGATCCTTCCACACGTGCACCACGAGAAACGTGCCGAGGAGAACGATGCCGAGCGCCGCCACCGGCACTTGTACCCGGCGCGACGGAAGGACGCGCACATCCCGGGCGATGACCGGATTGCGACGCGGCAGGGTCAACACGGTCAGGCACATCAAGAGGAAATTCACCAACATCGACGTGACCAGGATATCGACTCCCAGGAAGAAGTCGCCTGCAAGGTGGCTGCCGAGTATGCCCACCGAGGCCATGAGGCCGCTCAGCACGATGGCGACATGTGGGGTGTGGCGCGTGGGATGTACCTTGGCGACGGCGCGGGGGAAGATACCATCTTCCGCCCACGCGAACATCAATCGCGAGACGGCCAAGAGCATGGCGGGCAAATCGTTGATCAGGGCCACGGCGGCCCCGGCCACGATGGCCACCGTCCATCCCACCGGGAGCATGTAGCCCAACAACCCCGGCGCGGTGAGATCCCGCGACTGCGCTTCTTGAGCGACGTACTCCCACGGGACGGCGTGATACACCGCGGCGGTGAACAGCATGTAGAACGATCCGACTGTCACGACCGCGATGCCAATCGCAAGAGGAAGCGCGCGACCCGGGTTCTTGGCTTCGCCGCCGGCCTGGGCGATGGAGTCGAACCCGATGAAGCTCGAGAACAACAGCGCCGACGCGGCCAGGAATGGGCCGATCCGGAACGACGTGACCTCCCCTTCCGGGATCGCCCGGCCCTCGCGCTCGAGCAGCGCGGTCGCGAAATCCGTTTGGTCCAGCGTAAACCCGGCGACGATCACGATGGCGCCGAGGGCGAACATGAGAAACATGAGGGGCACGAGAGTGCGTTGATACAACTGAACCCCCCGCAGATTGACCCCAACAAACGTCCACAAGAACGCGAGTGCGACGGCGGGTCGCACGACGTTGCCGTCCAGCGCAGCGGCCGTGCCCGCCCAACCGAGCGCGTCGGCGATGTCGCGGAGAAACGGAACGATCAAGTACGAGACGACACCGATCGCAATACATAGCCCGAACCACTGTGAGAAGCTCGCCACGAACCCCAGGTAGGGGTGAAGTCCCCGGCTCGCATACACATAGCTGCCTCCAGCTCGCGGCATGGCCGACGCCAACATGGCGTACGCCAGGGCGGCGAGCACCGCGGGCAGCGCGGCAAAGGCGTACGAGGGCAGCACCCACGGCCCGATGCCCGGCACGTTTCGCTGGATCATGAGGGGGATGACGTTGATGGCGGCGCCCAGCATGGAACAGATGCCGGTGGCGGCGAGGCCCAGGAGTCCCAGCTCGCGCGTCAGTCCCGTGGTTCCCGGGGGGGGTTCTCTCATCGCTCTTGCAGGCCTCTGCTTCGAAGGTGCAAAGTCAATAAATTGAATACCCCGATCGTCCGCCGAACGCCAGTTGGTACGGGGTAATCACACTGAGGGGCCTCATGAAGCCGAGCGAGTTCGAGGAGATAGTGCGGCAAACGCTGGACGACCTGCCCGAGGATTTCAAGCCGCTGCTCGAGAACGTGGTGGTGCTGATAGAAGAGGAACCGGACCTCGCAGACCTCGACGGTGTCGAGCTGCAGCCCGATGAGGAATTGTTGGGTCTCTACCACGGTGTGTCGCTGCTGGACCGGAGCGCTTCACACACAGGGCTCCCCGACCGCGTCCTCATCTATCGCGGACCCATTCTGCGGACTTGCGACACCATCGCCGAGATCCGGCAACAGATCCGAGAGACCGTCATCCACGAGGTCGGCCACCACATCGGCCTCGATGATGACGAGATGGCGTACTAGGAGAGGTGGATCGCTAGCCCCGGACTAATTCTCGAGGGATGTGCCAGGCACACCCATGTCTGCGAAGATTTTCCAGCCACCGTCACTCTGCAGCTTCCAGGTCGTCACATAGCGTCCACCGATCGTCCGTTCTGATTCGCCGCTCGGCGTGTACGTGTAGGACCACTTACCTGTTTCGTAAGCTTGATCGTCGACGACCCAGAGTTCCACCGTCTCGATGGTCACTTTCACCGGGCCGACGCGGTCCAAGAAATTGTCGACCGACTCAGTGATCGCGGCCCTCCCCCGTACCACGACCCCGTTGTCGCCCAATCGGGCGCCGCGCAAATCGTACACGTCGGCCAACGCCCTGGCATCTGCCGCTGCGTACGCGGCGATGTAGCAGGCATTGCCCGCATCCACGGCCGCTCGTACCGCGGAAAGCTCAGGCGTCGATTGCGCCCAACCACGGCCGGCGATCGCCGGCATCAGCAGGAGAATCGCAATGATGGTTCTGCTGGGCATGAGTCCCTCTCCCTTCAGCGCTCCCTCGTGAGTGATGCCTTGATCAATGTCCACGTGTTCGGATCCAGCACCACCGTCTCCGGTTCACCCTCCACGGCAATCTCGAACCGCTGCCGCTTCTGAGTCATCTCGATCGGCTCCACCGCCGTGCTACCGTCTCCGTTGGTGATCCCCAGCTCCAGGTTCAACCGGTACGGATCACCCGGTTGAGTCTGGCTGAGGTCGACCGCTATGCGGTTGGTAACCGCTTCGTACCGCCAGGTTCCGTCGACCACCGGTGAGACGGATCGTTCGAGCCACTGGTCGAAGAACCACGACAACTCCTGCCCCGACTGTTCTTCCATCACCTGCCGTAGGTCGTCGGTCGAAGCATTGCTGTCCCGGTAGCGCGCGTAATACTCTCGGATGCCGGCCCAGAAGGTTTCGGTGCCGATCTGATGTCGCAGCATGTGAAGCACCCAACCGCCCTTTTGATACTGCAGTCCGCTCAGCACCTGACTCATGTCGGCGAGATTCTCGTGCACGACCGTTTCACCGGGACGGCTCTCTTCCATCGAAAACACCCGGTCCCGACTACCCTCGAGTCCCTCTACGAACGCATCCCGCCCCCGGTAGTGCTCGGTCGTGAGCAAGGTGAAGTACGTCGCGAATCCCTCACTCAACCACACGTCGTCCCAGTCACTTTCGGTGACGGAGTTACCGAACCACTGGTGCGCTATCTCGTGTGCGACCAATCCGGTTGCCGGCTCCATCCCGACTCTACGCTGGCCGTAAAAGATCACACTGGCGTGCTCCATCCCCCCACCCATCCCGGCAGCTTCGACATTACCCAGTTTCTCGTACGGATATTCTCCGATGTGCTCGCTGTAGAACTCCATGGCCTGCCGGACCGGAACCTCGAACGTCGCGATTCCCGCTTCGCGCTGCTGGGGGAAGACCCAGATCTGCAGCGGGACGCCCCTCACCGAACCGAAGTGGCGAGACGTGAACCGCGCCACACCGATGGCGTTGAGCCACGAGGCGATGGGCACCCCTTGCTTCCAATGCGTCATTCTCGTCCCGTCTTCCAGATCGGCCTCCTCTTGGAGCAGCCCGTTTGCCACGACCTGGTAGTGTGACGGTGCCGTGACCATGAATTCACTGGTGGCCTTGTCATACGGGTGATCGATCATCGGCAGCCACTGGCGCGCCTTGTTGGGCCAGTTGACGCTGAAGAAGGTTCGTTCGCCGAAATCGTTGGGCCCGATGATGAGGCCGGAGGCGGGGATCCCCTCGTAGCTCACGGTGAATTGCCTGCGCTGTCCTGCGGCGGGAGCCGCGTCCAGGGCGATCCGGAGCCTGTCTCCTTCGTGAACCCAATGCACGGGCTGGCCACTCGCGGTGACGCCAAGCACGCGCATACCCTTGCCTTCGGTCGCGTCCGTGACCGACGCGAGGTCCAAAAAAAGTTCGGTGACATTGTCCAGGATAAACCGGAAATCGGCCGTCGCCTCTCCCGCAATCATGTCGGTGTCGTCGTGAAGCGTCAGCCTGAAGGTGTAATGGAGAGCATCGATGCCGGGCTGGCGAGGGTACGTATCGAAAATAGCCGCGGAGGTGGGCAACGCGAATGCGAGGAGGGCAACGAAAGGAATCGGATTGAGTCTGCCTGACATGCTCGGCTCCTTGGACAGATGCCCCATAGGTTACCCCAGACATCGGTAGGCCCGCTAGGAGGCCGGTTTCCCTCCCCATGCCCCACCCCTTAATTTTCGATCCGATGGACACGCTTGACCGCCTGAGAACCGCCCTTGCCGACCGCTACGCCATCGAACAAGAGGTGGGCGCCGGCGGCTCGAAGGGGCAGAAGCCAGGCTCGCGGCGTCACCGGAGAATCCCTGACGGGCCGAGAGCCCTTGCGTTGGCTGGCGGGAAGTGTTGCTGCACCTTCACTCTGACGCGGGCCCGCTCAACCATGGAAACCCTAGTTCCGCCGGGGGGTAGATTGGATGGTCTAATCCGACTCTCGGCGGGACCGCATCGTCCCCGGCAGAGGCCCACCCTGAGGAGGGGCGCGATGTTCCGATCCGCCACCGCTTTTCTCGTCGCAAGTTGCTTGCTCCCAACGTTCACCCACGCTCAGGACCGGGTGGTCTACCGCATCGCCGTCTCGGGGTCCGTGG
>JAPULZ010000182.1 GCA_027294455.1 Gemmatimonadota bacterium | reverse complement strand
ATCCACCTGATCGTTCACCAGTTCTCGACGCGGGCTCGTATGGCGGCTGCCAACGGTCATGCGGACAACCACGTCATGAACGTAGGCGGGCTCTGGGATTTTACCCAAGAAGAACCGGATCTGGGTGTGCTCTTCCGGCAGATGGATCGTTGGGTGACAACCATTCAGGCTGACAGTGAGCCGATCCGGCTTTCGGAGAGGGTCGTAGAGGCGAAGCCCGCCGACCTGGTGGACAACTGCTGGGACACTCGGGGAGAGGCACGGGTGAACGTGATGGAGCCCCTCTCCTACGACGGAGCCGGGACCTGCAGCGAGCTCTATCCGGCCTACCCGACGCCCCGGCACGTTGCGGGTGCACCGCTCGCCAATAACATCGTGAGCTGTCATTTGAAACGCGTCGATCGAGCCGACTACGAAGTCGAGTTCACGGACGAGGAGTGGGATGCCCTCGAAGCGATCTTCCCGGACGGGGTCTGCGATTGGGCCCGGGGAGACCGGCACGGCGAGGGCTACCAGGGGACGTGGCTGTCGTTCGGTCCGTCGGAGGTGAACCGGGCCCGATAGGCGGGTCTTCCAAGGGAGAACTATGCGTTCCACGCGCCTCATGTTTGCAAGCGCCGGCGTGCTGCTCGCAGTCGTCCTTGTCGGGTCTGGCTGTGCCCCACAAGGGCTCGACGTCCCGACACACGTCGACTGGCCGATGTACCGGGGCGACCTCGGCGGGACCGGCTATTCGCCGTTGGAACAGATCACCGCGGGCAACGTGGCCAGCTTGACTCGGGCTTGGAGCTACTCGCTCCGGACTCCCGCAATGGTAGGCGGCGGCCCGGGGCAGGGAAGCCGCGAGCCGAACTCGCAGGTGACGCCGATCGTGGTCGGTGACGTCATGTTTCTGCCGACCGTGGACCGGGTGGTGGCGCTCGACCCGGTGAGCGGCGAGCAGATCTGGTGGCGATCGGTCGTCGACGGCGCACCCTCGCGGCGCGGAGTCGCCTACTGGCCAGGCGAAGACGGCATACCACCCCGCGTCATCTTCACCGCGGGCCGACGCCTGGTCGCGCTCGACGCGGCGACCGGCACACCGGCGACGAGCTTCGGAGAGTCGGGCGAGATCGACATGGGGATCCCCTACAACTCGGTACCGTTGGTCTACGAGAACATCATCGTGGTCGGCGCGAACACCCCCCGCGGGGCCCCCGGGGGCATCGGCACCGCACGCGCCTTCGACGCCCGCACGGGCGCCAAGGTGTGGGAGTTCAGCTCCGTTCCGCAGCCGGGCAGCATCGGGCACGACACGTGGGAGGGCGATAGCTGGCAGGGCCGCCTCGGAGCCAACGCCTGGCCGTTCTACTTCACGATGGACGAGCAGCGCGGGCACCTGTACGTGCCTCTGGCCTCGCCCATCCCCTACGCCTACGGGGGAGACCGGGGGGGCGCCAATCTGTTCGCCAACTCGTTGGTCGCGGTGGATATCCGGACCGGTGAATACGTCTGGCACTTCCAGACCATCCATCACGACCTCTGGGACCACGATCCGCCTGCGCCGCCCGTGTTGTTCGACGTTCCGCGCGATGGAGGCACTATCCCCGCGCTCGGTGTGACCACCAAGTCGGGCTACCTGTACATCCTCGATCGCGAAACCGGTGAGCCGATCTTCGGAGTGGAAGAGCGCCCGGTGCCACAGAGCGATGTTCCTGGCGAACAAACCTTTCCGACCCAGCCGATTCCCGTGAACCCGCCGGCCCTGGCTCGCGTCAGCTACGAGCCGGCCGACCTTGTCTCAGCCGAAGACACGTCCCCCGAACACGCGGCGGCGTGCGCGGAGCTGGTCGCAAGCGCGGGGGAGCTCTACAACGCCGGACCGTTCACGCCGTGGGTGTATCGCGCCCAAGGCACCTCGGGCAGGACCACGCTCCTGTTCCCGGGACTGGTCGGCGGCCCCAATTGGGGTGGCGCCTCATTCGATCCGAACTCCGGATACGTGTTCGTGTTCAGCCAAGATCTCGGCTCGCTCGCCTGGGTGGAGGACGCTGCCGAAGGGGCGCCGCTGCCATACCGGAGGAGCGGGCCACGCCCGTCGAGTTTCGACGTCCCGATGGGGGATGCGCGCTGGCCGTGCCAAAAGCCACCGTGGGGTCGGCTGACCGCGGTCGACGCCTCGACGGGCGACGTGGTGTGGCAACAGCCCATCGGCATCACCGAGGGGCTTCCCGCGGACCGGCAGAACACCGGTCGGCCCGGCCGTGCGGCCGCGATCGTCACCGCCAGTGGCCTCTTGTTCATTGCGGCGACCGATGACAGCCGCTTTCGCGCCCTCGAGGCCACGACCGGCCGGGAGCTCTGGGTGAGCAGGCTCGAGCGGAGAGGCAACGCCAATCCGATGACGTACCTGGGGGCCGACGGTAACCAGTACGTGGCGCTGGCGGCTACGGACGTGGTGGTGGCCTATCGGCTGCCGTGAGCTCAGTTCCCCGCCTCGAGCTCAGCTGGCACCGAAGTCGGCGTACGCGTTCCCGCGGAACGTCGAGGCGTTTCGGGCCTAGGGAACGTCGGCGAGCCGGAAATCCCTCTTCCGCGAGCCGTTGACGAAAAATTTCGGACTCCGTCTACGTACTCTGCGCTCGCCTACTACGTAGTTCGACGTATCATGCCGAAACACGAATGAACGCATCTTGCTCGTCGACACTCACACCCGTCGTCGAGGGAGATCGAATGAAGAAGCGCACACGCAACTCGGACGTCCCGTTGCTCGCATCATGATGTCTCGGTCGTTGACTGCCTGCGGCACCGTGG
>JAPULZ010000181.1 GCA_027294455.1 Gemmatimonadota bacterium | reverse complement strand
TCACGCACGAACTCGCCGGCCACGGCTCCTGACCCAGCCATCCGCTCCTCCAGGACCAGGTCGGCGAAGTCGTCGTAACTCAGCAGCTCCGCTTTTTCCTTCCGCAGCTTCAGGATGCGATCGCTGATGGCGTGGTTGTCGAAATCGGGTGTTGTCGCACGGCTGTTGTAGGCGCGCCACACCAGTTCGCGTGTCGCTGAGTCGTCGAGGTAGGTGATCAGCGGTGTGTAGCTCGGCGCTTGCAACGTGAAACGCCAACCGTCGCGTCCTTTCGCCCTCGCAGCCTCAGCCGCTGCTTCTTTGGCAGAGTCGGGCAGCCCGGCCAGTTGCGCTTCGTCTTCGACAATCAGCTCGAAATCGTTCGTCGAGTCCAGCACGTTCTGGCCGAATCGAGTGGTCAACTCCGTCAGTTCGACGTTGATGTCACCGAGGCGTTTCTTGCGCTCCGGGTCGAGTTCTGCGCCTTGCCGGCGAAACTCGTCCATCACTTTGGTGAGGTGTCGCTTATGGATCCCGGTGAGTCGGCGGGCGGCTTCGGTGGTGTTGAATCGAGTCAGAATTTGCCACAGTCGCTCGTCCAGCAGCACGTCAGACCAGAACTCGCTGATTTTCGGTTGAACCTGTTGGAATGCTGTGCGCCACTCTGGGTAGGTCGCCACCGACTCGAGGTGGCCTATCACGCTGCTGGCCCACTCGAGCGGTTCGGTGGCGCGCTCCAAGGCGCCCAGAGTGCTGTCGTACGTCAGATCCGAGGAGTTGCCGACCAGGGCGTCGATCTGCGAGCGGGCGTCGGCGAGCAGCCGGTCGATGGCCGGTGCGACGTGCTCGGCCCGGATGTCATCGAACGGAATCCTGAAAGTGCGCGTCAGGAGCCGGTTGTTGTCGGCTGCGTGTTCAGTCATGGAGCGCCGTTACCCGCCGGCTTGCCATATGGGTCACTCACGATGAATTGGGGTGGCACCAATGTAAGCGGTGGAACGACCTTGCGTCACTCGCGCCGGCGTGGTATTTGGGGGTGATTCGATGAGAACCATTGGCCGGCTCGCGAGGGCAGCACGAACACCGGACGGCTGCCGCGCATAGCCGACTACGTCGCGTTAGTCAGAGGTACGGCATGGCGCAACCCTTCGATCAGCAATTCTTCTCGTTGCAGGAGGCCCTTGCCGGTAAATACTCGCTCGAGGCCGAGATCGGGCGGGGGGGGATGGGAATCGTATACCTCGCACAGGAAGTGCGGCTGGACCGGCCGGTTGCGCTGAAGGTCCTTCCGATAGAACTCTCTCAAAAACCTGACGTCCGCGATCGTTTCCTACGCGAGGCGCGCACTGCCGCCAAGCTATCTCATCCGAACATCATTCCCATCTTCGCCGTCGACGAAGCGGAGCAATTCGTGTATTTCGCCATGGCGTATGTCGCTGGAGAGACGCTCGGCCAGCGGGTGCAGGCACGTGGACCGCTGCCACCGTCCGAGGCTGCGCGGGTTCTCAAGGAGATGGGTTGGGCGCTCTCGTACGCGCATTCGCAGGGTGTCGTGCACCGCGACGTGAAGCCCGACAACATCTTGTTGGAGGAGGGAGCCGGTCGCGCACTCGTGGCGGATTTTGGGATCGCCGGATTGCTGGAGGGAGGGGCGGCCACGGGGGTCGGAGAGATCATCGGCACCGCCGAGTTCATGAGCCCGGAGCAGGCGCGCGGCGCGGGCGTGGATGCGCGGAGCGACACCTATTCGATGGGTGTGGTGGGCTTTTATGCACTTTCGGGCACACTGCCGTTCCACGATGAGCGTGTCGCCGAAGTGCTGCGACAGCATCGGGAAGAGCCTCCGCCGCCGCTGAAGACCGTTGCTCCCCAGGTGCCGAGTCGGCTGGCCCGCTGTGTAGACAGGTGCCTGGCAAAGGATCCCGACGCCCGTTTCGAGACAGCGTCGGACTTCTCGGACGCGGTGGATGCAGCGTTGCGTGAGCGGCGCGACGTGCCGGCCCCGATCCGCAATTTCATCAACGACCCCGTGGACCTACCCGGTGACGGCGTTCCCTACTTCGTGTTTGCAATGGCGATGATCTCGCCGCTGCCTTTTCTCTGGGCTGAGGAACCAGAATTGATGAGCCTTCTCGGCGTCTTTGCCGCGTTCTATGGGACCATGATTATCGCGCCACCCCTAGCGCTCGCAACGCAACGCGTCCGAAGACTGCTGGCTTCGGGCCATAATCGAGAAGATCTCCTAGCCGCCTTGCGGTCCGACGTCGAACGCAGGCGTGAGGAGTTGGCCTACACCCACGGCGTGGAGCCTTCCCGTGTCGAAAAGGTGGCGTTCCGGGTGGCTGTGGTGGCGGGAGGTGGCCTCCTGGCGAGTTGGGCAGCCCTCTCCGGCTGGATTCCGTTCGCGGATGTGGGGTCGTTGATCAAGTGGGGCTGGGTTTTCCCGGCCTCCATTCTAGCCGGTACCGTGGCGTTGTCGGTTGGCACCACCCAGAGGGCACGCCGGATCGACGCCAAAGCCGAGCGTCGCTTCAAGTTCTGGAAGGGCACGCTCGCCAAGTGGATGTTCAAGGTGGCCGGCATCAGGCTCAAGAAGAAGGC
>JAPULZ010000180.1 GCA_027294455.1 Gemmatimonadota bacterium | reverse complement strand
GTCCCGGACGCGGTCCATGTCGATGCGTCCCGTCGTCTCGTCGACCCCGTATTGCACCGACTCGAAGATCTGTCCGCTGTGGTTGACCTTCGCGCCGTGGGTGAGGTGGCCCCCGTGCGGCAGGGACATGCCCATCAGTTTTTCGCCGGGTTTGATCACCGCCATGTACGCGGCCAGGTTGGCCTGCGCACCGCTGTGGGGCTGCACGTTGGCGTGGTCGGCGCCGAAGAGCTCGAGGACGCGGGCGATCGCGAGCCGCTCCACTTCGTCGACGATCTCGCAGCCGCCGTAATACCGCTTCCCGGGATATCCTTCAGCATACTTGTTCGTGAGCGGCGTGCCGGTGGCCTCCATCACCGCCCGTGAAGCGAAATTTTCGCTGGCGATGAGCTCGAGCCCACTCTCCTGGCGTCGGGTTTCGCGCTGGATGAGCCGGTATACGGCCGGGTCCGAATCTGCCAGAGGGTCGATCAACGTCATCAGTCTGCCTCGATTTTGGCGACGCGCCGCCCGTGCCGGCCCCCGTCAAAGGGAACCGTGAGCCATCGGCGCAGGATCTCGACACCTGCGTCTTCTTCGATGAACCGGGCCGGCAACACCAGCACGTTGGCATCATTGTGCCGCCGCGACAGCTCGGCGATTTCCGGCGTCCACGCGACGGCCGCCCGCACACCGGGAAACCGGTTCGCCGTGTACGACATGCCCAACCCGGTACCGCACAACAATACGCCCCGGGTCGCCGTGCCGTTGGCCACTTGCTCCGCCACCTGCTTGGCGTAGTCGGGATAGTCCACCGAGTCCGTCGAGTACGTGCCCACGTCTACGGGATCGTAGCCGAGCTCGATCAGTTCCGCCTTGAGACGTTCCTTGAGATCGAACCCCGCGTGGTCAGCCCCGATAGGTACTTTCTCGCTCACAATGCTCCCACGGTAACTCCGGCGGGGCTAGCTCGCCACCGCGGCTCTTCGCCGCGCCGTGTCGATGCGCCGCTGAGCCAGTCGTCGTGCGGCCTTATAAGAAGGAATACCTTCGTCGCGCGCGATCTCGAGGAGCCCGAGCATGGTGTGATAGATCTCCCCCGCCTTGGCGTGGGCTTCCTCGAGCGTCCACCCGGCGAGCTCGGCGTTCACGTTGATCAGACCGCCGCCGTTCGCCACGTAATCGGGGGCATAGATGATGCCCCGCTCGTCGAGGGCGTCGCCGTTGCGGTCGTGGGCCAATTGATTGTTGGCGCTGCCGGCGATGATGTCCACCTTGAACTCGTCGATCGTGTCGTCGTTGACGCCGGCTCCCAGGGCACAGGGTGCGAAGATGTCCGCGTCGACACCATAGATGGCTTCGTGGTCTACCGCGGTCGCGCCGAACTCCTCCATCACGCGATCCACCTTGGTCTGATCGATATCGGCAACGACGAGCGCGGCACCGTCCTTGTGGAGGTAGTCACAGAGATGGTATCCGACGTGGCCGAGGCCTTTCACCGACACGGTCTTACCGGCCAGGGAATCGTCGCCGTACTTGAACTTGGCACAGGCCTTCATGGCTCGATACACGCCGAACGCCGTGACCGGCGACGGGTCGCCCGAGCGCCCTTCGAGTCCGACGACATACTCGGTCTCCTCACGCACGATCGCCATGTCACTGGGGTTGGTCCCGACATCTTCGGCGGTGGTGTAGCGGCCCCCCAACGACTGGACGTGACGGCCGTGCGAGTGAAACAGGGCTTCCCGGTCGGTGATCTTGTCGTCAGCCAGAATGACGCTCTTGCCACCACCGAGATGGAGCCCGGCGACGGCGGCCTTGGCCGTCATCCCGCGGGACAACCGCAGAACATCGGTCAACGCCTCGTCCTCACTCTCGTAGTTCCACAGCCGTGTGCCCCCGAGGGCAGGGCCCAGAATCGTGCTGTGGATGGCGATGATGCCCCGATACCCGGTGTCGGGGTCGTACATGAAGCTGACCTGTTCATGCCCGTAGTGGGCCAAGTGCTCAAAAATCACGCCTGGTTACCGTTTCATTTGTCGTGAGCGTACAGCCCCCGCGAAATGATGATGCGCTGCACTTCGCTGGTGCCCTCGTAAATCTCCGTCACCTTGGCGTCCCGAAACAGCCGCTCGACCGGATAGTCCCGCATATAGCCGTATCCACCAAAGACCTGTACGGCCTCGGTCGTCACGAACATCGCGGCCTCCGAGGCGAAAAGTTTGGCCATGCTGGCGCGCATCGACACGTCTTCGCCCCGCTCCTTGGCTCGTGCGACGTCGTGCAGCAGGGCGCGTGCCGCCGCCACTCGTGTCGCCATGTCGGCCAGCTTGAACCCGATCCCTTGAAAATCCTTGATCGGTACCTCGAACTGCTCGCGCTCCGCCGCGTACCGAATGGAATGGTCCAGGGCGGCTTGCGCGATGCCGACGGCCTGTGCCGCCACGCCCAGCCGCCCGCCCTCGAGCCCTTCCATTGCGTACTGGAAGCCCGCACCATCCTCCCCGATGAGATGGTCCGCGTGCAAGCACACGTCGGTAAGCACGACCTGGGTGGTTCGCGATGCCCGCAGGCCCATCTTGTCTTCCGGTTTGGTCGGTTCCACTCCCGGGGTGTCGGCCGGGACCATGAAGAACGACAATCCCCGCGTGCGGCTCGTCGCGTCGTCCGACGTCCGGACCAGTACCAGCAGCAGGTCGGCCACGTCGCCGTTGGTCACCCATGCCTTGGTGCCGTTCAAGACCCAGTCGGTTCCGTTCCGCACCGCGCGGCTGTCCAAACTCGCCACGTCGGACCCACTGCCGGCCTCCGACACGCAAAAGGCGGCCAGCAACTCGCCACGGGCCATCGGTTTGAGCCACCGTTCCCACTGTTGGGGTGTCCCCCACGCCTGGAGGATGGACGACGGTAGAGAGTTGTGGACGCTGAGGGTGATGGACACGCTCGCGTCGGCGGCGGCGATCTCCTCGATCATCATGACATACGTAAGGGTGTCGAGACCCAGGCCGTCCAGCTCTTCGGAGATCAGCATGCCAAGAAATCCCAGTGCGCCGAGACGCTTGACGGTATCGGCGGGGTATTCCTTCTTCCGATCCCACTCCGCGGCATGGGGCGCGATCTCTGTCCGGGCGAAGTCGCGCGCCATTGCGACCATCTCCCGGCGTTGCTGCTCCACCGAGCTCTCGGCCGCGTCAACTGTAGTCATGGAACCCTCGCCCGCTCTTGCGTCCCAGGCGGCCTGCCGCCACCATCTTCCGCAGCAACGGGCACGGCCGGTACTTGTCGTCACCCAACCCTTCGTGCAACACGTTCAGGATATGCAGGCACACGTCGAGACCGATGAGATCGGCCAACGCCAACGGACCCATCGGGTGATTCATGCCTAGCTTCATGACGTCGTCGACCGCTTCCGGTTCCGCCACGCCCTCCATGACGCAGAAACAGGCCTCGTTGATCATCGGCATGATCACGCGGTTGGAGACGAACCCGGGGTAGTCGTTCACCTCGACCGGGGTCTTGCCGAGCGCCTTGGCCGTCTCCGCCACCGTGGCAACCGTCTCATCGGACGTCTGCAAACCGCGAATGATCTCGACCAGCGGCATCATGGGGACCGGGTTCATGAAGTGCATGCCGATGACCCGCTCCGGCCGGCCGGTCGCGGCGGCGATTTCCGTAATCGAGATGGACGAAGTGTTGGTGGCGAGGATGGCGCCGTTTTCCGCCGCCGCATCGATGGCGCCGAAGACCTCGAATTTCACCTCGGGCGTCTCCGTCACCGCCTCGACGATTAGCGCAGCGCCCCCCACGGCCCCGATATCGGTGGAGGGGTGAATGCGCGCGAGGGATGCATCGCGCTGCTCCGCCGTCATCCTGGCTTTCTTGACCTGGCGCTCCATGTTCTTGGCGATGGTGGCCATGCCCCGATCGAGCAGCTCCGAGGAGAGGTCCACCAACTGCACCTCGGCTCCCGCCTGTGCCATCACATGGGCGATGCCGTTGCCCATGGTCCCGGCCCCGACGACGGCCGCGGGCTTCACGCGGTGCTCCATCCGGTTGAGGCGATCGAGGGCAAATGGTACTCCATCAAAAAAGCGCCCTCAGTGGAGCGCTTGGGTCTTGAGGCCAAACCGCCGAATGATCAGCGCGGCAAAGACCAACTCGAGAAGGTCATTGGCCAGGAACGGCAGCGAGCCGAGTCGGAGCGCCTCGGAGGCATGGCCGCCAAGGACCATGAGGTGCGATACTCCGCCGGCATGAATGGTGATGAGCCCGACAACGACGGCGAGGGCGACACGGCCCCAGGACCGGCCTCCCACGGCGATGAGGCCGGCCAGGCCGGCGGCCAATGGGTATGCCAGCAAGTACCCACCGGTGGGACCGATCAAGCGCGCCGCACCGGGCACACCCACCGGAGCGAAGACCGGCAATCCCGCCGCCCCCATCAGGAGGTAAAGCACCAGGCTCGCCGCACCGAACCGCGGTCCCAGCAAGCCACCGACGATGAGCACCGCGGGCACCTGGAGGGTGATGGGAATCGGGTTGCCGGGAAGCGGCAGGGCCACCTGCGCGCCGATGGCCACCAGCAGCGCGCCGAGCACCACGGCAATGGCGCGGTGGTGCACCAATGGGCGGATCGCCGGCACAGTCGTCGTATGCGGTAGGGTCATGTTATGAGCGCTCCACGCTGAGGGCCACGGCGTTGCCACCGCCCAAACACAGGGTCGCGAGGCCGGTGGTGGCGCCGCGCTGCTTCATGGCATGCAGCAGCGTCGTCAACACCCGGGCGCCGCTGGCACCGATGGGGTGTCCCAGCGCCACGGCTCCGCCGTTCACGTTGACGCGATCCCAATCCCACCCGAGCGCGTTGCCGTCGGCCAGTGCCTGCACGGCAAACGCCTCGTTGGCCTCGATGAGATCGTAATCACCGATTGTGGTGCCAGCCTCGTTCATGAGATTCTCCACCGCCACAATCGGGGCGAAGAACAAATCCTTCGGTTCTCCGCCGCCCGTGGCGTATGCCGTCACCCGTGCCAGAATCTCCAGGCCGTTGGCCTTGGCGAACGCTTCCGACGCGACGACCAAGGCGCTGGCGCCGTCGTTCAAGCCGGGCGCATTCCCCGCCGTCACGCTGCCGCCCTTCTGGAAGGCGGGTTGCAACTGGGCGAGGGCCTCCAGCGACGTGTCTTTCCGCGGCGACTCGTCCTGCGACACGGTCACGGTAGCCTTGCGGTCCGGCACGTCCACCGGGACGATCTCCTCGGAGAAGCGGCAGTTCTCTTGTGCCTCGATGGCTTTGCGATGGCTCTCCACCGCAAACGCATCCTGCTGTTCTCGCGAGATGCCGGCCTTCTCGGCGGTGTACTCCGCGTGCCCACCCATGTGGCAGTCCCCGAAGGAGCACCACAGGCCGTCGAGCACCAAGCCGTCCTTCAGTTCCCGGTGGCCGAGCTTGACCCCCTCCCGCAAGCCCCAGAGGTAGTGGGGCACATTGGACATGGATTCCATCCCGCCGGCCACGAGGCACCGGGCATCACCGGCCTTGATGGCCTGGGACGCCAGCATCACGGCCTTGAGGCCGGACCCGCAGACCTTGTTGATCGTCATGGCCGGCACGGCGCCCGGGATGCCGCCGTTCACGGCGGCCTGGCGGGCCGGGGCCTGGCCCTCACCCCCCTGGAGCACGTTGCCGACGATGACCTCGTCGACGGCGGCCGGGTCGATCCCGGCACGACTCACGGCCTCGCGGATGACGATGGATCCGAGCTGCGGAGCGGTCATCCCGGCCAAACCGCCCAGATACCGTCCGATCGGCGTCCGCGTTGCGCTCAGGAGAACGGCGGTAGTATCGATAATTGACACGACTGACCTGTTCGGTGGAATCGGCGACTACGAAAGCTACTGCGTATGAGTGGCTCACAGAGTAAGGTAAAGGGCCGCCTCCTCCCCTCTCAAGCTGTGGGAGAAAGGGATCGTTCCCTGATTTGCTGGTGCAGGCGCTCGGCAAACGCCTCGACGGGCATGACTTCCTGCTTTTTTCCGGCGCCCCGCACCCGCACCGCGACCGTGCCGTCCTCGACCTCTCGCTTGCCCACCACCGCCATGTACGGAACTTTCATGACCTCGGCGTCGCGAATGCGATAATTGAGCGTCTCGCTCCGGTCGTCGACGCTGGAACGGATCCCGCCGGCCCGCAGCTGCTCATGCACCTTGACGGCGTCGGCGACCAGCTCGTCGGTAATCGGGAGGACGCGGACCTGCTCGGGGGAGATCCAGACGGGAAACGCACCGGCGAAATGCTCGATCAACATGCCGACGAATCGCTCCATCGTGCCGTAGATTGCCCGGTGAATCATGACCGGCCGGTGAGGTTTGTTGTCGGAGCCCACGTACTCCAGCTCGAATCGCTCGGGCAGCTGATAGTCGAGCTGGATGGTGGACCCCTGCCACTCGCGGCCGATGGCGTCGCGAATTTTGATGTCGATCTTGGGGCCGTAGAAGGCGCCCCCGCCCTCGTCGACGCCGTAGGTGAGGTTCCCCCGATCGAGCGCTCTCCGCAGCGCCGCCTCCGCCACGTCCCACGCCTCATCGCTCCCGATTTTTTTCTCCGGGCGCGTTGCGAAATCCAGCCGGTACTCGAAGCCAAACGTCTGATTGAGCACGTAATCGACCAGGTCCAGTATGGCGAAGATCTCGTCTTCGATTTGGTCTTCTCGGCAAAAGACATGCGCATCGTCCATCGTGAGGCCACGCACGCGCAACATGCCGTGAAGGGTTCCCGAACGCTCGTTGCGATACACGTTGGCCACCTCGGCAAGTCGCACCGGCAACTCCCTATACGACCGCTGCCGGGAGGCGTACACCAACGTGTGCAGCGGGCAATTCATCGGTTTGACCCGATAGCGCACGCCTTCGGCGTCTCCGGCTGCGGCGGCCATCGCGGGGAACTGATTGTCTTCGTACAGGGGAAGGTGGCCCGAGCGGACGAACAGCTGTTCCCGGGTAATGTGCGGCGTGTATACCAGGTCGTAGCCACGCCGCAGCACCTCGTCCTCGATGAAGCGTCGCAACTGGAACTGGATCATCGCGCCCCGGGGGTGCCAGAGGATCTGTCCGGCCCCCACGTCGTCTTGAATGCTGAACAGATCGAGTCGCTTTCCGATGATCCGGTGGTCTCGCTTGCGCGCCTCCTCGAGTCTCGTGAGATACTCGGCCAAATCCTGCTTCGTGAACCACGCGGTGCCGTAGACGCGCTGCAGCATCTGCCGGCGCTCGTCGCCCCGCCAGTACGCCCCGGCGGTGTGGAGCAGCTTGAAGTGCTTGAGCCGGCCAGTGCCCCGCAGGTGGGGCCCGCGACACAGGTCGACGAAAGGACCATCGGTGTATACCGAAATCGTTTCGTCGTCGCCCAACTCGCTCAGGCGCTCGAGCTTCAGGGGGTCGTTCTTGAAGCGCTCCTCCGCCGCCTGCCGGTCGACCTCCTCGCGGACGAACTCGTAATCAGCCTTCACGACTTCCCGCATGCGGTCCTCGATGGCCTCGAGGTCCTCCGGCATAAACGGCTGCGCGACCTCGAAGTCGTAATAGAAACCATCCTGGATCGCGGGACCGAATCCGATGTTGGCCTCGGGATGGAGCTGCCGCACGGCCGTCGCCAGCACATGCGCCGCGGAGTGCCGCAGCACATCTAGCGCCTCGGGTTGGCGATCGGTGAGTATCTCCAGTGACGCCGGCTGCTCGATGGCCCGGTCCAAATCCCATACTTCGCCGTTGACCTTGGCCGCGAGCGCCGCGCGGGCCAGGCCCGGACCGATGCTCTCGGCGACCTGGAAGGCCGTCGTCCCGGGTTCGACCTCCCGAACCGAGCCGTCCGGAAGACTGACCGCGATCGTCTTGGTCATCCGGAAATCAGCAGGGAGGATTCCAGCAGCGGGACCGGATGACGGCCCAGCATGAGGAACAGCACGACGCCCGCGAGGATGAGCACCGCCAGAATCACCGCGTTGATGAGTATCTTGCGACTCACGAAGGGTTCGTTGGGTGGTCTCATCCGTTGAAAATGCGCTGGCGTTCGTACATTGTTAGGGAAGATGAAGTCTAGCACGTACCCAGATGCCATGGGAGGGGCCTTGCGGGGAGACCGTCAGCATACCAACGACGGATTGGGTGTCGCCATCGCGGGTGCCCTCGGGTTGGTCGCCGGGTTGGTTTTCGGGCTCGTGTCCGGAGAGCTGCTGGGCAACGTCGATTCGGATCGCGTCCGCCGGGCCGTGAACCGGTGGCGGCCCGGCGATGACGACGAGCAGCCCGACGAAGAGCTGGACAAGATCGAACACGATCTCCTGGCGACCCTCAAGAGCAATCCGGTCACGCGGGGGCTCTCGCTGGAGGTCCGCGCCCTGGGCGGCGGGCTCGTCGAGCTCACGGGAACCGTGCCGAACGAGTCCTCCCGGGAACTCGCCGGTGAGCTGGCGCGGGCCGTGCCCGGCGCCGATCTCGTGGTGAATCGGGTCCTCGTGGCGGGCACCGATACCAACGAGGCAGTCGGGTCCTGAAGCCCAACCGTCTTTCCTTCTTTCCGTTACCAGCACATCGGACGAAGCGTTGAAGCGATGACGACGACCCAACTGGCGCCCCAATTCGATCCGGCGGCGATCGAATCCACCATCTATCAGCGATGGCTCGATGCCGGCGTGTTCACGGCCGATGTCACGTCGGGGCGGGAGCCGTATGTCATCGTCATCCCGCCGCCCAACGTGACGTCGGTCCTGCACATGGGCCACGGGCTCGATGTGACGTTCCAGGACCTCATGATTCGCTTCGAGCGGATGCGCGGGCGCGAGGCGCTCTGGCTGCCGGGAACCGACCATGCGGGCATCGCGACCCAGAACGTGGTGGAGCGGCTGATCGCGACCGAGGGCCAGACCAGGCACGACCTGGGCCGGGACGCCTTCGAGCGGCGCGTGTGGGACCACGTGAAGCACACCGGCGGCAAGATCCTCGACCAGCTGAAGGCGGTGGGAGCGTCCTGCGACTGGTCCCGGACGCGGTTCACGCTGGACGAAGCCTATTCGGCAGCCGTGCGTCAGGCGTTCGTGCAACTCTACGACGAGGGACTGCTGTATCGCGGTTTCCGTGTGATTCATTGGTGCCCGCGCTGCCTCACGTCGCTGTCGGACGAAGAGGCGGAGTTTCACGATCGCGCTGGGAAGATGTACCACATCAAGTATCCCCTCGCCGACGGATCGGGGTACGCCACCGTCGCCACCACGCGTCCGGAGACGATGTTCGGCGACGTGTGCCTCGTGCGCCATCCCGACGACGAGCGGTACGCGGCGCTGACGGCCAAGTCCGTCCGGATTCCCCTCACCGACGTGGAAATCCCCATCGACGTCAGCACAGCGGTGGAACGAGAGCTCGGTACGGGGATGCTCAAGGTGACGCCGGCCCACGATGCCAACGACTTCGATATCGCGAACGAGCTGGACCGCGGTTTCGACCGCCCAGTCGTGATCGACGAGCACGCGCGCATGGTGGCCTCGGAGCGCGTGCCGCAGGCCTTGCATGGGCTCGATCGGGACGCGGCACGGAAGAAGCTGCTCGAGTTGCTGGACGCCGAGGGATTCCTCGAAAAGGTGGAGCCCTATCAGCACGCCGTGCGGCAGTGCTACCGGTGCAACACGGTCGTGGAGCCACGCCTGTCGGATCAGTGGTTCGTGCGCATGAAGAGCCTGGCGGAACCCGCATTGCAGGCCTACCGCGACGGAAAGATCCGCTTCGTCCCCGATCGTTGGGGCAAGGTATACGAAAACTGGCTCAACGAGATCCGCGACTGGAACATCTCGCGGCAGCTGTGGTGGGGGCACCGCATACCCGCGTGGTATTGCGAGGCCGACGGCTGCGGCAAGATAATCGTGTCCCAGCGCGACGAAGCGGAGTGCGAGTGCGGCGGTACCTTGCGCCAAGACGAGGACGTGCTGGATACCTGGTTCTCGTCATGGCTGTGGCCGCTCGCCACGTTCGGTTGGCCCGAAGAGACCGAAGATCTGAAACGGTTCTACCCGGGACACACGCTGGTCACCGGGCCCGACATCATCTTCTTCTGGGTGGCCCGCATGATCATGGCAGGGTACCACTTCATGGGCGACCGGCCGTTCCACACGGTGTACCTGCACGGGATCGTGCGGGACCCGCAGCATCGCAAGATGTCGAAATCCCTGGGCAACGGCATCGATCCTCTCGACGTGATCGAGCGGTTCGGAGCCGATGCGCTGCGTTTCACGTCCCTCGCCGGCGCGGCCACCGGACAGGACATCATCATGCACCCCGACGATCTCGACACGAGCTTCGCCGTGGGTCGCAACTTCGCCAACAAGATTTGGAACGTGGCGCGTTTCGTTCTTTCCAACCTGGACGGACCGCTGACGCCACGGGACGAGCTGGAGTCGGCTGATCTCGAGCTCGCCGACCGCTGGATCCTCTCGCGCCTCCAACGCACCATCGGGTCGGTCACCGAGCACCTCCACACCTTCCGGATGAACGACGCCGCAACGGGCATCTACCAATTCTTTTGGGGAGAGCTGGCCGACTGGTACGTCGAGCAAGTCAAGCCGCGGCTCTACGGCGACGTGCCCGGCGGCGAGCACGCCCGGGGATGTTTGCTCGTGGCATTCGAGGACGCGCTGCGCCTCTTGCATCCGATGATGCCCTTCATCACGGAGGAGCTCTGGGGATACCTGCCCGGTGGGCGGGACCGGGGGTCGCTGTTGGCCGCGGAAGCCTGGCCCGAAACTGTTGCGGCGCTCGCGGACGACGAAGCGGAAGCAACCTTCGCCGCGGTGCAGGCGTTGGTGACCGCCATCCGGACCATCCGCGCCGAATACGGAGTGAAGCAGGGCCAGGAGATCGGAGCGCACGTCGAGCCGGCGTCCGCCCAAACTCGTGCAGCGCTCGAGGCGGAACGCGGAACCATCAGCCGGCTCGCCAAGGTCGACGTGCTCTCGTTCGAAACCCCCAAGGATTCGGTGGGCGGACACGCCGTACTGCCGGACGGTTCGGCCGTGTTCGTGCCGCTGGGAAACGCCATCGACGTGGCCGCGGAATGCGAACGGTTGCAGAGCGAGGTGGACCGGCTGGAAACCCAACTGCAACAGGTCACGATGAAGCTACGAAACGAGAAGTTCACGGCCCGGGCGCCGGCCGAGGTCGTCGAACGCGAACGGCGGAAGGAGCAAGCGTGGCGCGAGCAGCGCGATACGCTGGCGGCAAAACGCGGCTCGCTCGGCTGCTAGCGGTCTTGCCGTTGGGGCTCGCGCCCGCATGCGCCAGCATGCAGGCGCCCCCCGGCGGCCCGCCCGATGAGGATCCTCCGATCCTGCTGGCGATCGTGCCGGACTCGGGCGCCACCGTCGAGGGGTTCGACGACGCCGTCGAGTTTCAGTTCGACGAAGTGCTCACCGAACAAGGACTCGACCGGTTGTTCGTGATCTCGCCCCGCCATGAAGAGATCAGGGTGTCGTGGAAGCGCAGCCGTATCACCGTCCGCCCGGGGGACGCCTGGCGTCCCAACGTCGCCTACGTGGTCACGATGCTACCGGGAATCACCGACCTGCGGAACAACCGATTCACCGACCGCCGGACCATCGTGTTCTCGACGGGCGGGCCCATTCCCGACACGCGCATCCGCGGTGCCGTCGTGGACTGGGAGAATGGTCGGATGGCCGGTCGAGGCGTGGTGGAGGCGCTCCGCCTCGCCGACTCCCTTACCTGGATCGCCACATCCGACTCCCTCGGACGGTTCGAGCTTGCGCATCTGCCGTTCGGCACGTACCAGCTCAAAGCGGGGCCAGACGCCAACAACAACAGCCGCATCGACCAGCGGGAGCCGTACGATTCGACGACCCTGGTGGTCTTCGACTCGCTGATCACTCGCGACTTCTGGGCGTTTCGCCACGACACCCTGGGTCCCCGCGTCACCGGTGTGGCACTCGTGGACAGCCAATCGGTGGCCATCGAGTTCAGCCAGAGCTTGACCGCGGCGCTGCCGGCTCTCGACGCCATCAACATTTGGCAATTGCCGGATTCGACGCGAATGGCGGTCCAACAGGTAATGCGCCGCACGGAGTTCGACTCGCTTCGGGCGGTCACGCGGGCCGCCGCGCGGGCCGCCGCCGATTCCGCGGCAGCCGCCGACTCGACGGCGGCGGATACGACGGGAGGCGCCGTCGCCGTGGCGGCCGTGCGGGAACCACCCGAGGTCGAGGAGGCCGAACCCGACACCAGTCAGGTCGCGCAGTTGCTGGCGCAACGTCCGGCGCTCTATTCGGAGATCGTCGTCGTGACCACGGCCCAGCTCGCCCCGGACACGGACTACTGGATCGAGGCGACGGTGTCGAACCTGCAGCTCGTCGTGCTGCAGTCGGGCCGGCCGCTCCGCGTCCCGGCCGTCGCGGCACCGGATTCGACATGACCGACGCGCGCCCCGCTCTGCCGGCCGTCCACAAGCTCCTGGCGGAAGTGGAGGAACGAGGACTCACGCACGATGCGCCGCGCGAGGTAATCGTCCAGGCCATTCGCGAGACGATCGACATCGCCCGGAGCAGCGACGGCGCGACCCCGGACGGCGGGTGGGCCCAGGCCGCGAGCCGCCGGATCCGCGAAAAGCAGAAACCCTCACTCGTGCCGGTGGTGAACGCCACCGGTGTCATTCTCCACACCAATCTGGGACGCGCGCCGTTGCCCGACGTCGCGCGGGAGGCCATCGCGCGCACGGCGGGGTACGCGACGCTCGAATACGACCTCGCCACGGGCGAGCGCGGCTCGCGGCAAGCCCATCTGCGCACGCTGTTGCGCGAGGTGACCGGGGCCGAAGACGCCCTGGTCGTCACCAACGCGGCGGCGGCCATGGTGCTCATCCTCAACGCCGTGGCCGCCGGGGGAGAGACCATCGTCTCCCGGGGCGAGCTGGTGGAGATCGGCGGGGCGTTTCGCATTCCCGACATTCTGGAGAAGAGCGGCAGTGCGCTCATCGAGGTGGGAACCACCAACCGCACGCGGCTGCGGGACTACGTCGCGGCGCTCAGTCCCCGCACGCGCTGTGCGCTGAAGGTGCACCGTTCCAACTTCCGGCTGTCGGGTTTCGTGACCGAAGTGGAGATACCCGAGCTTGTGGAGGCCATGGAACCCCGTCGGGTTCACGTGATACACGACATCGGCAGCGGGTTGCTCCTCGACCTCTCGTCCCATGGTTTGACCGGCGAGCCGCTGGTGCAGCCGAGTATCGAGGCCGGCGCCACGGTCGTGTTTTCCGGAGACAAGCTGTTGGGCGGGCCCCAAGCGGGCATCATCGCGGGCCCCGCAGCCGTAATCGCCCAGGCGGCCACGAACCCGTTCACTCGGGCCATGCGCCCCGGCAAGACCGTGGTGGCAGCCCTGGAAGCCACCCTGGCGCTCTATCGCGACCGGCCCACGGCGATGGCGAAAATTCCCACGCTGGCCATGGCGACGGCCGATCCCGATACACTGCGGGCGCAGGCTGCCGAACTGGCCGCCCGGATCCCGGGGGCGACGACCCAGCCCGGCACGTCCTCGGTCGGCGGGGGGTCCTTCCCCGACGCGGTTCTACCGACGACCCTGGTGGCCGTGCCCGCGGAACACCCCGAGACATTGCTGAGCGCGCTGCGCGCCCAGGAGCCGGCGGTGGTAGCGCGGGCCGGCGAGGGCCGCGTGTTGTTCGACCCCCGCACCCTGCAGGCGGGCGACGGCGATCACCTGGTACGGGCAACGGCCGCCGCGCGACAGATGGCGGGTGAAACGGGATGACGAGCCCTGCCCCTTCTTCCCTCACCGATTTACATTACGTCACTCACACGTTCCTCCCTTCACAAATGCGGGAGCAATTGCAACGTGGGACGACGGTCCGCCCCTAACCAAGTGCTTTCCGGTTGATGCACGTCGCCGTCTTCGCCTCCGGGGGCGGGACCAACTTGCAAAGCCTATTGGAGAGCTGCCGCCCGCCCGAACCGGCGGAGGTGGCGTTGGTCCTGAGCAACAAGCCGGACGCGGGAGCCCTCGAGCGGGCGCGCTCCGCCGGAGTGGCCACACACGTGCTCGACGATCCTGCCGACGGACCCGCGATCATCCGGGTGCTCGAGGACGCCCGGATCGACCTCGTGGTATTGGCGGGCTACCTCGCGCTCATGCCACGGGACGTGGTGCAATACTTCGGCGAACGTATCGTGAACATTCACCCCGCCCTGCTTCCCGCATTCGGCGGCAAGGGCATGTACGGGATCCGAGTGCACCGCGCCGTGCTGGACGCCGGCGCCACCGTCTCGGGGGTGACTATACACCTGGTCGATGAACGCTACGACGAGGGGCCCATCGTCGCCCAGTGGCCAGTGCCTGTGCATCAAGAAGATACGCCGGAGACGCTCGCCGCCCGCATCCTGGTGGTCGAGCACGAGCTGCTGACCGCCGTCGTGCTGGCAGCCGGGCACCAAGGTGCTGTGGCGCCGTTGCATGCTTCACAGCCTGCCTTCGCGGCGGCGGCGGCGGCCGATGTGACCAAGCTGATTGCCTCCACCTCTCAACGCCAATAACCGGGGGACCCGTGCCGCGCGCATTGATCTCAGTATCCAACAAGCGAGGAATCAAACAATTCGCCAAGGGACTGGCGGACCTCGGATGGGAAATCATCTCGACCGGAGGAACCGCGCGGGCGATCGACCATGCCGGCGTGCCGGTCACCAGCGTGGACAATATCACCGGCTTTCCCGAGATACTGGACGGCCGTGTGAAGACCCTGCATCCGGCCGTGCACGGCGGCCTCCTCGCGCGTCGCGAGCGCCCGGACCACATGGAGGCTCTCGCCGAACACGGCATCGGGCTCATCGACCTGGTGGCGGTCAACTTGTATCCCTTCCGCGAGACGGTGGCCGACCCAAACGTGACACTCGAGGACGCCATCGAACACATCGACATCGGCGGACCCTCGATGTTGCGGTCGGCGGCCAAGAACTACGGCTCGGTCATCCCGATCGTCGATCCGCGCGATTATGAACGCGTGCTCAGCGCCTTGCAGAACGGGGGGATCGACGACTCGCTCCGCCGGGATCTCGCCGTGAAAGTCTTTACCCACACCTCGGCGTACGACGCGGCCATCGCCGACTACTTGGCGCGATCGAAGGAGGCCACGCCGCCCTTCATCGAGATGAGTCTGGAACGCGCGCAGACCCTGCGCTACGGGGAGAACCCGAATCAGGCTGCCGCGATGTACACGACTGGAGAAACCGTGGGCATCGGGCAGATGTGGCAGCGCCAGGGCAAGGACTTGTCTTTCAACAACCTGCTCGACATCGACGCCGGCATGATGGCCGTAGCCAGCTGGTCCGACCGGCCGGCCTGTGTCATCATCAAACACACCACGCCGTGCGGCGTCGCGCTGGGCTCGTCGGCGGAGTCGGCCTACCGCAAGGCGTTGACCACCGATCCGATTTCGGCGTTCGGATCCGTGGTCGCATTCAATACGCTGGTGGACGAGAAAGCCGCCCAGGCCATGGCCGAGCTGTTCGTCGAGGTGGTGGTGGCCCCGCGGTTTACCGACGACGCGGCCGAAGTGTTTACGAGCAAGAAGAACCTTCGTGTCATCGAGATGCCCAACGAAGTCCCGGGAAGCGTCATCGACCTGGACTTCAAGCGCGTCCGCGGCGGATTCCTCGTGCAGGAGCGGTTCCGCTTCGAGCCCGACCAACAGCACTGGAAAGTGGCCACGAAGCGCAACCCGACGGACGCGGAGTGGCGCGATTTACACTTCGCGTGGGCCGCATGCGCAAGCGTCAAGTCGAACGCAATACTGCTCGCCAAGGAAGAAACGGCCATCGGGATCGGCGCCGGGCAGATGAGCCGGGTAGACGCGGCGTTCATGGCGGTCCACAAGGCCAAGAACGCCGGGCACGACCCCAAGGGGTCCGTGCTGGGATCCGATGCGTTCTTCCCGTTCGCCGACGGCCTGGAACAAGCGGCCGCCGCGGGGGTTACCGCCGTGATTCAGCCGGGAGGCTCAAAACGAGATTCCGAAGTCATCGCTGCGGCAGACCAGCATGATATCAGTATGGTGATGACGGAAGTGCGGCAGTTTCGGCATTAACAACGAATAGAAAATGTCGCGGTCTACCGCGGCGAGATCTCGACTCCCAGATATCCATTCCGTGGAGGGGACGGCTCAAAATACCGGCCAAACCCCGCGTTGACCGTCACCGATCCGATGTACTCTTCGTTGAAAATATTGAGCACACCCACGAAGGGAGCGATACGCCAACCGCCGATGTCGCCTTCCCATCCGGCGCGGAGGTCGGCGGTGATCCAGTTTTCGATGGCGACGCTGTTCGCGTCGTCGGCGAAGTATGACGATGCCACGTTGTAGTCGTTCGCTACCCACAGGCCGACGCGCGATGTGTACCGGACGGAGCCGTAGAATTTCTGCCGCGGGACACCGGGGATTTCGTTGCCATCGAATACCGCGTCCTCGGTCTGGAAGTCCTGGAATGTGTAATCGGCCAGTGTGAACGCAGAGACGATGGTCAGTCCCGCCGCGGGCCGGGCCGACGCAGCCAGTTCGATTCCCCGATGCCTCGTCTTCCCCGCGTTCCGGAAGAACACTCTGGTGGGTTCCGAAGGGACTTCGAAAGGAATCAGCGCGTCCGTCACGTTGACGTGGAATGCGGCCGCAGAATAGGTGAGCCGGCCGCCGGCCACGGCACCGCGGAGGCCGGCTTCGAAGTTCCAGGCCCGCTGCGGATCCAGCTCCGGGTTGAATCCCCCTGGTCCCGAGGGACGATTGGCCAGCTCCGTCGTCGTCGGCGTTTCGAACGATGAGCTGATGTTGGCGTACGGTTGAATCGCGCCATGGGGACGCCAGACGAGCCCGATTGACGTCGACGCCGCAGACATCACGCGTTCGCCGGAATCATCGCCGTTCGTGAGCAAGCGATCCTCAGCCTCGAACGACACGCGGTCGTATCGTACGCCGACGATGCCCGAGACGCGTTCGCCGAAATCGATCGCCAGCTGGGTAAACGGACCGATCTCCGTCACGCGCTCCAGCTGATCCCGCGTCACGGTACTCAAGTCCGGGCTGCGGTGGAGTCGGTCGTCCCGCTGGCGTTGCAGGTCCACGCCGAAGATCCATCGCGACGCGGTCGAACCCAACGCCAACGGGACCTCGGCCTGGGCTCTCGCCCCGAACGCGCGGCGATCGATCTGAATGTTCGCGAACGAGAGCGGGTTGTCTAGGTCACGGGTCAAACCGAAGACCGTCATGCCGACCGACCCCCCGTCCGCGTAACGTTTTTTCAAGTTGACGCCTAGTTGTGACTGGCGGACGTTCTTGCCGGCGTCTGCGTTGACGTTGCGGGGATTGGCCTGCGACCGATCTTCGTCGACTTCGCCCGCATTCAGTGATCCCGGATTGTTCAACACCGGATTCACGGCGAAGTGTCCCGAGATCAACAGCGTGGTCCCCATGGCAACTTCCTGCTCCAACCGCAGGGAAAACGTGTTGATCTCGGCATCGGAATGCTCGCGATACCCATCGCTCGTGGTGCGCGCGCCGCTGACCGCGAGGGTACCGCTGCCGATCGGCGCCGTGAACAACCCTTGCAGCTTGACGTAGTTGTGCCGTCGATCGGCACGCTTGGGATACAGTCCCGCCACCGCGCGAAGCGTGGCGGTGGCTCTCGTCAATGACGGCGTGACCGAGGTGAGCGCAATGACGCCGCCCGACGCGTTCCCGTACAAACTCGACGACGGTCCCCGCAGCACTTCGACGGAACCGAGAGACGCGATCTCCACATTGGTGAGCTGCCCCTGGCCGTCCGGCAACGTCTGCGGGATGCCGTCCAGGAGGATCTTGACCCCTCTCGCCCCGAACGCCGAGCGGGAACCGAATCCCCGGATGGACACACGCTGATCGAGCGACGGATTGTACCGGTTGGCGATGAAGAGGCCCGGCACCGACACCAGCGCTTCATCGAACCCGAGCGTCGCCCGTCCGCGGGTCAACTCCCGGCGATCGACCGTCGAGATGGCGAACGGGATACGCGAGATCGACGATTGCTGCCGGGTGACAGAGACCTCCAGCGGGCGCAGCACCACGGTCGTGTCGCGGAGCGAGTCCTGACGCGTGCGACGCTGCGCCGCGACGTCCGCGGGTACGCCGCACACCGCGAGCAGGAAGACGAGCATCTGCGACCCGGCGAGCGCCGATGGGCCGATCCCGCGGCGCAGCCACATATCACGTGTCATCGATGATTCCTCCCGCCGCTCGAAGCGACTCGCCGATCCCACTCCTCTTGCGTCCTACGCCCACGGGCGACCCGGTGTTGGGTGCGCCGCGTCACGACGACGCGGGTGTTGCCGGAATGCGCGAGTCCAGCTCCAACACCGGCAGCGTTCTCCCCTCCGGCACCGACCCAGCCCACCCGACGCGACGCGCGCCAAACTTGGTATAGAACCCCTCCGCGTGGGGATCGGACACGACGCGCAGCGTCTCTATGCCGCGCGCCCGCGCCCAACCCATGGCGTGGTGCAGCAGCGCTTTGCCTACGCCCGTCCCCATGTGTTGGGGCCGCACCCAGAGGTGGCTGATCTCCCAGCCGTGGTCCGTCGATTCGATGGCATAGAAACCCACCGGCATACCGGCCCGCTCCGCGCAGAACACCGCGTTATCCTGTACGAATTGCAGCGAGATCGTGAGATCCTCCGCCCAGAGCTTCAGGTATTTCCGGGAATACCCCCAATGCGCCTTGGCCGCGTGCGCTACCCCGGAAAGCTCCTCGGCGTCCTCCGGTCGCGCGCAACGGATGTCGAGATTCATTGACTCGCGAGCTCCCTCCGGCCTAGTGTGCATCGCGGAAATCGCGATGGCACATCCCGATCGAATCCTGTCACATCCGGAGAGGAAATGGAACAGTCCTTCAGCATCGACGGAAGTCAGATGCGCTGGCTCAGGGAGATGGCCGCGGCGCACAAGCTCGAGGACGAGCACAAGGCGCTGCGCGTGCTCCTGACATATGCCATGCTGGATGGTGACGAGGAGGCGATCTTCCGGCAGATCCGCTGCCGCAATTGCGGCTAGGGGCTCAGCGCAGCAGGGCCTGGAACTCGGGTCGGCCCTCCAGCGGGGCCCACACGGGATCCAGCCGCAGCATCGTGGCCGAGATGGTGGACGGTATGGCCAGGAGTCCCTCCAACGTGCCGATCGCCGCGTCGTGGTCGCCCAGCATGGTGTAGACCCTGGCCAGGCTCTCCAACCCCAGCGGACCATCCACCGCGTCCATGGACACCGGGCGCAGTTGCAGCGCCATCGCCGCCTCGTGAAGGGCCTCGTTCCGGAGGCCGAGCCCGGCGTAGGCGATGGCCAGGGCGCTGTAGATGTCCGGATCCTCCGGACGCAACGCACAGAGCTCTACCAACAACGCCCGGGCCGATTCGTAGTGCGCGGCCGCCAGGCCCGGATCTCCACTGCGCCCGGCCAGCTCCGCCCGGGCCAGATGATAGCCGGCCGGGTCGCGAAGCTCGGATACGTCCAGCCCGAGCAACAGGCTATCCAAGTCCCCGGCGATCACCCGGGCCAGCCGCGTCCACCGGGCGGTGGTGGCAAAGAGAATGTCGACGAAGTTCGTGGCCGGGGTGAGCAGCCGTCGGGCCGCGGCCACGTCCCCGCCATCGGCGAGTTCGAGGAATGCCGCCACACGACGCGGGTATTCGACGGAGGGAACGAGGTAGCGGGCCCGGCTCATGGCCCGCCGCGCGGCGTCGAAGTCCCGGCGCAGGATATGGGTGTTGGCGGCCTCGACGTGGCATACCCAGCACGCCGGGTTCGATCCGGCCGCGTCCGCAAACAGGACCAGAGCATGGTCCCAGTCGCCCTGACGCCGGCGAATGCCCCCGATGAGCACCAGCGCGTCGGTGATGCCCGGCCACGTCGCCCGCGCCAGCTCGAAATGCCGCAACGCGCGGTCGAAGTCGCGCTTTCCCCAGTAGTAGTACCAACCCTGCGCCAGATGGCTGAGCGGCAGTTCCGACCGGAGCGTAATCGCACGGTCGGCCGCGGCCTTGGCTCGGGCCAGGCGGTCCTGGCTCCGGTCGTGCCCGAACCAGTACATGGAGGTATGGGCGATGGAGAGCTTGGCGTGGGCGTGGGCGAATTCGGGATCGGCCTCGACCGCACGCTCGAGGTACTCGATAGCCAGGGGAAAATCGGGGCTTCCCGCCGCCGCGAGGAATTGGTTGCCCCGCAGGTAGAGATCGTAAGCATCGAGGCAGTCGGTGGGGTGATCGCGCATCCAGTCCCGCTCGGGGTGCCCCTATTGCGCACCGAGCAGCTCGGCCACGGTCTCCGCGATGCGACTCTCGAACTCGAACAGCTCGGTGGCCTCCCCCACGATGGTGTCGGCCCACAGCACGACACCGTCGGCCACGCGCCGGACCACGGGCGTGATCCGCAGCTGAGCGACCCCCCCAGCCAGCGTAACACGCCGGACCGAAGCTCGCAGCGTGTAGTCCACGCTCAGGTCCGATCCCGGGGAGCCCACGACCACCGGCCGGGTGCCGATCACTCCGCTCTCGTTGGCGCCGATCACGCTGAGCTGGGCGATGCCGCCCAGGCGGGAGACGATGCCCTCGGCGAGCCCGGCGGCCAGGTAGGGCTCGGTGTCCGTCCCGTCCACCTCGAACGGCAGCACGGCAATGTTCGTGCGCTCCGACGCGGGGGCCGCCTCGGCGTCCGATCGGCTACCGGCCAGGAGGCCGTACCCGATGAGGAGCCCTCCCGCGACCGTCGCGACCACCCGGGCGCGGCGGGCCCCCGTTGGGCTCGAGACTCCCAGCTCCGGCCCGGCCCCCTCAAGGGCGGTAGGGGGGGACCCCACCCCCACCGAGGCCCCCGCCGGCTGGCGAAGCCGGGCCAGGAAATCCTCCACGGCGGGATCGCAGTCGACCCCCAGATCGTCCTGTAGCGCCGCCCGGCTGGCCTCACCCTGTGCCAACGCCCCCGCTCGGTCCCCGGAGGCTTCCAGGGCCGACATGAGGGCGAGGGCAGCCGATGGACTGTAAGCATCCTGCTGCACTGCCCGGCGCCACCAACCGATCGCGCCATCGTGGTCGCCGCTCTTGGACGCCCGGTCGGCCAGCGTTTCCAGGGCCTTGGCATATGCCCGATCGAGGCGAGCCCGCTCGACGTCCACCCACCGGTCGAACTCGGGCGCGTCGGCGACGGCGAGCCCCTGGAGCAACGGACCGGCATAGATGGAAACGGCTGCTTCGAGCCCGTCCTGCTCAAGGGCTTCCTCGAACGCGGCGACGTCGCTGCAAATACTGGTGAAATCGAGCCCGACCTCCTCCGTCCCACGGCTCACGACGATGCCGGGTCCCATGGCCTGGCGTAGGAAATGAAGGGCCTGGCGCAGCGCGGCCCGGGCGTGGGCTTGATCCATTTCCGGCCAGAAAATCCCCAGGAGGGAATCGCGCCGGTGAAAGGTGCGGGGGCTCGCGATGGCCAGAAATGCCAGGAGGGCCATGCGTTTTGGCTGGACCAGAACGGCCCGCAGCTCCTCGCCGTCGACCGTGCGGAGATCGAGCGTCCCAAGAGTGCTGAGTTTGATCATCGCGTCGCCTTCGCCTCAAACCAATGGCCCGCGGAGGCCGTTACCCCGTCGTTATCTGGCCGTCCGTAACAGGCGGATAACGTTCGAATGCTATGGTTCGCCGCTGTCCCAGATAGGGCAGCAGTCAGACAACGTCATTGGCGGGCGTCCCAGTGGACAGGCGCTCACACTCGTGTTGGCTTCAGGTGAATCGCAGGGGTTACACCGCCGACGAGTTTTTGTTTCGCGGTGTGACGTTATGTAGCACAATGCGAAAGGGATTGCGGCGTGTTGGGCTCCTTGTCGCCAGGCAAGGTACTCGCTGGAGGGGCGAGCGAGTCTCTCATGCTCGGCACAGCACGTCGCTTTTTCCGCCCCGGCAGTCTATCGCCGTGACGCGATTACGTTCCTAACCACCGTACACGGCGGAGACTCCCCCCACCGCGCGCAAGCATCCGCCAAGGTGACGTGCCCGCCGCGCCGTTGGGACTCCAGGGGCCACAGCAGGGGCTGACCGGCGGCCTGGGTGACCTGCCGCTTGAGCCACCAGCAGGCCACATCGCGGTTGACCTGCACCATCTGCAGGGCCGGGGCCCGGCGGTCGCTGCCCTCCCGGATGTCCGTCGAGGACATGTAGCAAGCGTATTCCGCGTCCACGCCGTCGAACTTGGGATGGTTGTGCCAGAGGATGATGGTGGCACGGGGGCATGACTGGTAGCTCACCCGGGTGGCGCTACTGAACGTGACGGGCGGCTCGTAGGCCAGGTCGATCATGGCGGTCATTCCGGAGACCGTGCCGATCAGGCACCGCACCGTTTCGACCTGAAGGGTGTCGGAGAGTCGATCGAGCTCGTCGAACACGTGCGGGGCAATGATGAGCCGCAGCGTTCCCCGCGAGACAGGCGCATCCCCCGAGCCCCATGTTGACGCGAACCGTTCCTGGGCCGCCATGCCGGAACAGATGGTGAGCGTCAACACAATGATCAATAGGGTTCTCATGGATCCGCCTTGACTCATACCGTTTCTAAGTCCTTGAGGAGCAATACCAGTGCCACAGACCCACGTTGCGCGATGGTAACGGGTTATCGAATCGGAGGGGGATGAATACCAGCTGAGGGAATGGCGAACCGCCAGAAACGGTTCCGAAAGCGAGATGCTACCGAAAAATCAACCTTCCGGCGACCCCTGGCTTCGATACCAACAATCCTCACTGCTTTCATTGGGGGAAGGACCGAGCAGCACGCCATACAGATCATACTTCATCGCGCATGGTATGCAGATTCGACTCCAACCCTCCGGCCCCTCCGCACTCCTCAACCCTCTCACGATGTGAGCTGTTGCTACGTTTCTACAGACAAAGCATTTCATGTCGCGGCGTCTCTCCTTCACGCTCGGGTCAATGGCGCACTGTCAGTCAACGCTGACATCGTTTTCGTTATGTTTCATTGTTCAATGCCACGATACGCGGTAGCGTGATCGATGGCTGTGGCCTGCGACACAGAGACCGTGTGCGCCGGTGCCGACGGCACACGCGTCACCTCGAAGCCGAGGTGTGTCGCATGTCACGGTATGTGGATAACCGTTAGTGAGTGTTTGCACACATGGAAAAACTCTGCGGCTGGTTGGGGGCGTTCATCGGGAGTTGGCTAGGGTGGTGGGTCGGCGCCCAGATTTCATTCATGACTGCCTTCCTGGTGAGCATGGTCGGCACGGGAGTCGGGATCTACGCGGGGCGCCGCGTCACGCGGCACTATCTGGGATAGTTTCTCGGGCAGGCGATCGTCAATCGGGAAAACGCATTCGCTCCAGCAACTCCGCAAACCGTGGGTCGGCTCGCAGGGGGTCGTACCCCGGCCACACTTTGAGCATTGCAACTCCCTCTCGCGCGGCGAGGGCCCGCTCCAGCCACTCGAAGGCGGCGTCGGCCTCCCCCAGAGCCGTGTGGATGGCCGCGAACGCGCTCGGCCCCACGTACCTCACCTCGGCTTCCCGCCGTAGCCGCTCCAGCCGCCACTGCAAGTAGCCCCGCGGCCCATCCGCCGCATAGGCCATGCGCAGCAGCCCTGCGGCGACGTCTCCACCGGGCTGGGCGCCCGGGCCGGTCAGCCGCCGCACCCGCAGCGCCACCGCGTCGTCATACCGCTCCTGGTGCGCGTGAATCCATTCCAGCAACTCCAGCGCCCGGTCGAACCCGGGCTCCAGCTCAAGGGCATGGTCCAACACCTCGATGGCCTCGACATATCGGCGAGCATTGACGAGCTGATCCGCCAGGACCACCCGGCTCATGGGGTTCAGGGGATCGAGTTCCAGCCCGCGCCTGGCCTGCCCGACCGCCTCGGTGCCCCGGCCCATCGCCGACAGGTGGTACGCATACCACTGCCTGGCGCTGGCCGAGTTCCTGTCGACCTCCAGGGCCCGCCGATAGGCCCGCTCCGCCCCCGGCCAATCCCAATCGAACATCGACCGAATGCCGGCCAGCACGGCATGGGCCTCCGCCAGCCCCTCGTCCAGCTGCAACGCTGCCTCCGCGTGGCGCTTGGCGCGGGGCTCGGTCTGCTGGACGGGTCCTCCGCCGTACACCCCCAGCAAATGGAGCGAGAGCGCGAGACCGGCGTGAGCGACGGCAAAATCGGGAGACCGATCGATGGCCTCGGTGTAGTAGCGGATCGCCTGCTGGAACCCCTCGACGGTGCCCTGGGCATGGTGATAGCGAGCCCGCAGATAGGCGTCATGGGCCTCGTGGTCGACCGCGGTGACCGAGACGAGGCGCGCTTCGTCTTGGGGTGTCAGCTCGGCTTCGATTGCACGGGCCACGGCCATGGCCACTTCCGACTGCAGCGCAAACAAGTCTTCCAGCGATCGCTCATAGGCTTGCGCCCACAAGTGCCGCTCCGGATCGGGCACCACCAGCTGGGCGGTGATGCGCACGCTATCGCCCGCACGGAACACGGAGCCTTCGACTATCGCGTCGACCTGCAGCGCCCGAGCGATCTCGGACAGCGATTGCTCGTGATCCCGAAACCGCATCACCGACGTCCGGGAAATCACCATGAGCGATCCAATCTGGGCCAGCTCGGCGATCAAGAGATCGTGCATTCCATCCACGAAGTACTGCTGCTCGGGGTCACCCGAGAGATTCGTGAACGGTAGGACCGCCAACGACTCGATGCGGACGCCGTCTTCCCGAAACACCCCGGTCCCGGTCAGCCATACACCAGCACCAACGATCGACACGATCGCGATCGCAGCGAGGGCAGCGGCACGGATTCGGCCGCGGCGGACGGAGGTCCGGACCGCGACAGGGTTCGCCGCCAACTTCGCCGGAAGAGCGGCCGGCTGCTCCAAGGCCTCCGCCATATCTTTGGCCGACTGAAACCGATCGTCGGGCCGCTTCGCCAGCGCCCGTTGCATCACGGCGTCGAGATGCTCGGGTATATCCGGACGCATGGCCCGTACCGACGGAATCGGATCGATGGCATGGCGCGCGATCGTGGCCTGTCCGTTCTCGGCTGCGTACGGCGGCTCGCCCGTCAGCATCTCGAACCAGACACACCCCAGACTGTACACATCGCTGCGGAAATCGACCGGCCCTCCCGCGGCCTGCTCGGGACTCATGTAGTTGGGCGTACCCACGAGCCCGCCGATCAGCGTGATGTCGTCATCACCGCAGGCGTCGCACATGGCCTTGCCAATCCCGAAATCGGTAATCAGCGCGTGTCCCTCCACAAACAGGATGTTCCCGGGCTTGATGTCGCGGTGCAGGATGCTCTGACGGTGGGCATACGCCAGTGCGCCGGCCACCACGTGAGCCACGCGGACCGCCTCATCGATGGGAAGACGCTTCTCGCTATCCAGCCGGTGGCGGAGGCTCTCTCCCTCGATGAACGGCATCACGTAGTACAGGAACCCGCCGGCCGACCCCGAATCGTACACCGGCACGATGTTGGGATGGACGAGTCCCGCGGCCATCTCGATTTCCCGCAAGAAACGTTGGGAGGTGAGCGACGCAGCCAGGTCGGGTCGCAATATTTTGACGGCGACTTTGCGGCGATGTTTCGGATCATCGGCTAGATAGACGGTGGCCATGCCGCCCTTGCCGATCTCCCGCTCGATGGGGTAGCGATCGGCAAGCGCGGCGGTCACTTTCTCGAACATGTCATTCATCAACCACAAGATGCTCCCTCGCTAGCCGGGGCGCGAGGGGCACCTCGGCGGCGCGGACCCGTCGCGGACTTGCACCTCCCCACGACGGCCAGTATCTCCGCTGCATGGCGGAGCTCCCCCTGATTCATCGAGCACGCGTCCACGCGGATCGCATATGCATCCGCGCCGGCGGGACGACCTTTGCGTACGACGAGCTCCTCTCCGCCTCCGCCAGGGTCGCGTCTGCATTGCTCGGGGACCGGCGCGATCTCGAGGAAAGGCGCGTCGGGTTTCTCGTCCCACCAGGCTTCGAGCACGTCGCCGTGCAGTGGGGAATTTGGCGCGCGGGAGGCGTCGCCGTTCCCCTCGCGCCGTCCCATCCCAAGCGGGAATTGCGGCACACCATGCGGGATGCGGGCGCTTCGGTGGTGGTCGTGCACCCCGGCTACGCGGACGCCGGCCAGGTGTTGGCCGATGGCGCCGACGGCCGATTGCTGCCGACGCCCGACGCACTGGCAACCGAACCCGGGGCGCTCCCCGAGGTCGACGAGACCCGCCGGGCGATGATCGTGTACACCAGTGGAACGACCGGCAACCCCAAAGGAGTGGTGACCACTCACGCGAGCCTCGAGGCCCAGGTCACATCATTGATCACCGCCTGGGAGTGGACGGCCGACGACCGCGTCCTCCTCGCGCTGCCCCTGCACCACATCCACGGGATCGTCAACGTGCTCACGTGCGCCCTGTGGAGCGGTGCGCGGTGCGACATCCTCGCCCGCTTCGACGCCCAGGTGGTCTGGGATCGGATCACGAGCGGTGCGCTCACCCTCTTCATGGCCGTGCCAACCATCTACCGCAAACTCATCGCGGCCTGGGACGCGGCGTCCACGGATCGGCAACCAGCGATGTCGGCGGCCTGCCGGGGCCTGCGGCTCATGGTGTCGGGCTCCGCGGCGCTTCCGGTGTCCGTGTTCGAGCGCTGGCGGGACATCACCGGCCACGCGCTGCTGGAGCGCTACGGTATGACCGAGATCGGCATGGGCTTGTCCGCCCCGCTGCACGGCGAGCGCGTGCCCGGGTCCGTCGGCACTCCGCTCCCGGGGGTGGAGGCCCGGCTGGTCGACGGCGATGGCGTGGCAGTCACACCCGGCCGGCCCGGCGAGATCGAGATCCGCGGACCCGGCGTGTTCCTCGAGTACTGGGGACGCCCCGAGGAGACCGCGGGTGCGTTTCACGACGGTTGGTTCCGCACGGGGGACATCGGCGTGCTGGACCACGGGCGCTACCGCATCGTGGGGCGCCAGAGCGTGGACATCATCAACACCGGGGGTTTCAATGTGTCCGCCCTCGAGATCGAAGAGGTGCTGCGGATGCATCCGGCCATCGACGAGTGTGCGGTGGTCGGCGTTCCCGACAGCGACCTGGGTGAGCGGGTGTGTGCCGCCGTGGAATTGCGGCCGGGACATCGGCTCACGCTGGAGGGGCTGCGGGTCTGGGCCAAGCAACACCTCGCTGTCTACAAGATTCCCCGCGAGCTGTGTCCCACCGTGCTGCCCCGCAACGCCATGGGGAAGATCATGAAGCGAAGCATTTCGCCCATGTTCGGACCAGGAGACGACGACGGTGACGTGGATTCGTGAACACTGGCTGATTCTCTTCCTGCTGATCGGCTACACGGCGTTGATGGCGCGCCATGCGATCGCCGGCAAACGTCAGACGAAGAACCTCACCGACTACTACGTCGGCGGCCGGTCCATGGGCGGTGTCGCACTCGGCATCTCCTTCTTTGCGACGTACTCCAGCACCAACAGCTTCGTCGGTTTTGCCGGCCAGGCGTACACGTATGGACTTCCGTGGCTCCTCTTCGGGCCCATTCTCGCGCTCTTCGCGGTGATCGCCTGGCGGTGGATCGCCCCCCGGTTGCGGGAGGCCACCGAGACACTCGGATCCGTGACCATTCCCGATTTCATCGGGTTTCGATTCGAGAGCGACGTCGTGCGGTTTGCGGCGGCACTCATCGTGGTCTTCGCGAGTCTCCTCTACATGACCGCGGTGTTCAAGGGCGCGGGGAATCTGCTCGAGGCGTTCCTCGACATTCCGTATGTCGCCTCCATCGCCGTGGTGCTTCTGGTCGTCATGTCGTACACAGCCGTGGGCGGCTTCATCTCCGTGGTGAAAACCGACGTGCTCCAGGGTACCGTGATGATGCTGGCGGCCGCGTTGCTGTTCGTGGGTACCACGAGGGCCGCCGGAGGGGTCGGCTCTCTCTTCGCCGTGAAGGACCTGCCCGGGGGTGCAGCCCTGTTTACATGGGAAGCGGCCATTCCGTTTCCGGTCCTACTGGGCATCCTCATCGCCGGGACATTCAAGTTGATCGTGGAACCGAGGCAGCTCTCCCGCTTCTACGCGATCAAGGACCGGCGGGCCGCCGGGCAGGGGATGTGGATCTCCGCCAGCATGTTTCTCGTCGGGTACGCAATGTTGCTGCCGCTCGGGATCTACGCGCATCACCTCCTACCCAGCGGCATCAGCGACACCGACCAGGTGATTCCCCAGCTCGTGAGCAGCAGGGCGGTGTTCCATCCAGCGGCGAGTGCGTTTCTGGTGGTGGCCATGTTGGCGGCGGCGATGTCGTCGCTCGACAGCGTGCTGCTGGTACTGGCGACGACGTGCGAACGGGACCTGGTCGGGTTGTGGCGGCCGCCGCGGTCAGAAGCCCAAGCTCTCCGGGCCACCCGCACCTATGTGGCGCTCCTGGCCGTGATCACCGCACTCATCGCGCTCGAGCCTCCCGGCGGCATCGTGACGTTGACGGCCCTCTCGGGCAGTATTTACGCGGCCTGCTTTTTCCCCGCCTTGGTCCTCGGGCTCTTCTGGCAGCGAGGCACTGCACACGCCGTGCTCGCCTCGTTCGTCACCGGCATCTCGACGTTGCTGTTTTGGCGGTTCGTGCCGGCCGGCGATGGCATCCACGAAGTGTTTCCGGCACTGTTGCTCTCAACGGCCGTTTACGTCGGAACGTCCATCAAGGCGTCTCCACTATCCACCGCGAAGGACATCGGTCTCGGCGTGCGTTGAGACGTCGGCGTCAGGGCGTCACCAACGGAAGCCGGACGAAGAAGCGGGATCCTTCCCCCTCTTCGCTTTCCACCCACATCGTGCCGCCGAACTGTTCCACGAGACTCCGGCTGATGGTCAATCCGAGCCCCGCCCCGCCGTGGGTCCGGTTCGCCGCCATTTCCAACTGGCGGAACTTGTCGAAGACGACGTCGAGCTGGTCCGACGGAATCCCCGGGCCTTCGTCGGCGATCTCCAGCGTGGCGGTTTCCGCATCCGTCTGCGACGCAAGGCGGACGCGGCCACCAGCAGGAGAAAACTTGATGGCGTTGGAGAGCAAGTTGACGATGATCCGCTCCAGATGGTCCGCATCACCCCGCACCGTCACGTCGTCCCCGTGCTTCGCACATTCGAGTTCCACCTCGCGCTCGTGGGCGAACCCATCGACCGCCTCCATGGCTCGGCCCACGGCGTCCCACAGGGAGACGGGAACCAGCTCGGGCACGCCGCGTCCGCTTTCAACCCGAGAGAGATCGAGCAGGTCGTCCACCAGGCGGATCAACCGGTCGAGATTGCGGAGCGCGATCTCGGTCAATTCCGTCATTTCGGGGGTCGTTTCCCCCGCAGCCCCACTGGTGAGCAAACTAAGCGACGTCTTGACCGATGTGAGGGGTGTCCGCAGTTCGTGGCTCACGATCGAGACGAATTCGTCCTTGGCGGCCTCGGCATCGGCCTCGCGGGTCACGTCGCGATAAACCACCAGATAACCGAGCACGCGTCCGTCGGCGTCGGGCACGACGGTCACGGTGCGCTCGCAGATGATGCGCCTGGGAAACACGAACTCCACCCGATCCCGTAGGGTCCCTTCCTCTTGTTGCAACACCGCCACTTGCGCCGCGAGGGCTTCCGGATCGCTCAGGCACCGCGCCAGCGTACGGTTGACCTGTCCGATCGGCGCACCGGCCAGGACTTCGGGCGGCATGCCAATGAGTTGCGCCATCGTCCCGTTCAAGTGGGCGACCCGGCCGTCACTGATCATCATGATACCCGCATCGCTCGCCTCGATGAGGGCCTCGAGTCGCGTGCGCTCGGACCGGACGCTGGCGTGTTCGCGTGCCAGCGCATCGCGTTGGCCGTCGATGGTGGCCAGCAGCTTGGAATAGTGGAGCGACGTACCGATCTGCTTGCCGAGGAGCACCGCGAGCTCGAGGTCCTCGTCGTCGTACCGGGCGGACCCGCGCGCGCCCAGATTGAGCGTCCCGATCACCTTGCCGTCGACGTGCAGGGGGACGACGATGGTCGACACGCCACGTTCTCCTTCGGCGCGAATGCCGTCGGTACCGCTCAATTCGTCCACGCGCATCGCCTGGCCGGTTCGAATCACCTTCCCGGGCAAACCGTCGTCGAGTGGAAACTCCCCCTCTTTTTCGATGAACCCGCCGCGATCGGCATCGAAGAGGGTATGGAGGTAGTAGTGGGCATCGTCATCGGAGAGGAGCACGACGCTGGCGCGGCGAAAATTCATCACGCGTCGCAGCTCGAGGATGGCCTTTGGGAAGATCTCCCGGAGGTCGAAGGTGGTATTGATCAGCGACGCGAGCACGCCGACCACCTCGAGACGGTCGGCCGCGGAGACCTGGGACGGGTCGGCGTCGGGAGCCAGGAGCACGCCCTCGCGCGTGCCGAAGCGATCCACCGCCGCGGACAGGAGGGACAGGATCTCGGAGGCACGAGTGACCTCGGTGGGATCCACTTCGCCGGATTCCGACCAGCACAGACCGATCTCGGTGAGCCGGGTGGCGTGCCCGGCCACTTCCTCGGCCCCGAACGACCCGGCGGCCCCCTTCAGCCGGTGGGCGTTCATGTAGAAGGCTTTCGCTTCGGCCTGATCGTAGCCACCGCGGAGCCCGTGGAGCGTCGATCGAATGACCTCCAGGCGCCCTGGGAGACCCTCGGCAAACTCCCGCCGGACGACGGCAATGGCGTCTTGTTGGCTCATGGCATCATACGGTAGCCGGGTAGCAGCGGCGCGCCGTGACTACCGGCACAAGTCCAGGATGCGGTCGGCGATGGTGTCGGTATCGAACGGCTTGATGATCACCCCGGCCGCGCCCAGATCGCGGACTTGCTCCTCGTCGATCTGCGTCCTCGCGGTGAGAAACACCACCGGGATCGCGGCCGTTTCGAGATCGGCCTTGAGGCGGCGACAGACCTCATAGCCGTCCACCTCCGGCATCATGATGTCCACGACGACCGCATCGGGTTTGATCCGGCGCACCTCCTCGATTCCCTCGACTCCACCCGCCGCGGTGGTCACCTCCCACCCGGCACTGAAACTCAAGGTCAGCGCGATGAGCTTGCGCAGGTCCGGATCGTCGTCGATCAGCACGAGCCGAAATGCCGGAGCCATATGGTGACCATCCCCTCGGAAACAGCCGTCCCTTGTATATTGTCGCATCCGGCATACGAATCGAGCCGATATACCAATGCTCCCGACAGTCTACATACTCGACGACGACGCCACCACCGCCAAATTGCTCTCCGCCGTGCTGGATACGTCCAAGCGGGTTCAGAGCGAGGTCTTCACGGCGGCGGACGCATTCTTCGAGCGGTGTGCGGAAGCCCCCCCGGCGGTCGTCATCACCGACCTGGTCATGCCGGACACGAGCGGCATCGACGTCACGCGCCGGCTCCGGGAGATGGACCCCTTCCTGCCGATCTTCGTTCTCACCGCACACGGGGAAATGCAGAGCGCCATCGATGCGCTCAAAGCCGGGGCGACGGAGTACCTCACGAAGCCGGCCAGCCAGGACGAGTTGATGACGCTCCTCGGTCGCGCGCTGGAGGAACGCCCGCTGCGCGAGGAGGCCGCCTCGATCCAGCAGGAACGGCGCAAGGAGTTTTCCCTCGGGGCGATTCTGGGCAGTCATCCCAAGGTCGAAGAAGTCCGCGAGTTCGTCCGACGCGTTGCGGCCATTCCGCGACCAACGGTCTTGCTGCTGGGGGAAAGCGGCACCGGCAAGAACCTCGTCGCGCGGGCCATTCACTATTCCAGCACGCACTCGGCCGGGCGGTTCGTCGAGATCAACTGCTCGGCCCTTCCCGCCCACTTGTTGGAGGCGGAGGTGTTCGGCTACCAGAAGGGCGCGTTCACGGACGCCCGCGAGACGAAACGCGGCCTCATCGAACTGGCCGATGGCGGCACGTTGTTCCTCGACGAGATCGCCGATCTCCCGTTCGAACTCCAGTCCAAGTTCCTGAACTTCCTGGAATCGCGGCGGTTCCGACGCGTGGGCGGAACCGACGAAATCGCCGTGAGCCTGCGCCTCATCACCGCCACCAACCGGGACCTGGACCGGGAAGTGCGCGACGGCACGTTTCGCGCCGATCTGTACTACCGCGTGAGCGTTGCGTCCCACGTGCTGCCTCCCCTGCGCGACATCAAAGAGGATGTGTCCCAGCTCGCGGACAATTTCCGAGAAGTGTTCAGCCGCGAATTCCGGAAGCACGTCACGTCCATCGCCCCCGAAGCCCTCGCGCTGATGCAAGATTGGCATTGGCCCGGCAACATTCGCGAACTACGCAACGTCATCGAGCGGGCGCTCATTTTTACCGACGGCGATACGTTGATGGCCACCGATTTGCCTGAACTCGGGGGTGTCGGGGCGGCCGATCCGGCTCAGCCCGCCGGCGCGTCCTTTCCGATTCCCACCAACCTGAGCCTGGCCGACTCCGAGCGGGAGTACATTCGCCACACGCTGGAGCTTTTCGACGGCAACGTGCAGCGCTCCGCGGAGTCGCTCGGCATCTCCCGCAAGAACCTCTGGGAAAAACGCAAGAAGCACGGGCTGCCGTAGGGGCGAGGCATGCCTCGCCCGTACCATTCGGCAGAACCTGTGGCTAGTTTCAGCGAAACCCACCGCTCATCAAGGAGTGTGTCCGTGTCGTACGAAGCCAGACCGTCGACGAGAGCTTCACGCACCAGCTGCAATACCGTTTCATCGGCCCTGACGGCAACCGGACGATTGCCGTGGCCGGCATACCCGGCGATCCCATGACCAGCTACGTCGGTGCGGCGTCCGGGGGGCTGTGGAAGACCATCGACGGCGGAGACACGTGGCGTCCCATTTTCGACGATCAGCCGGTGTCCTCCATGGGATCTATCGCCATCGCGCCCTCGGATCCGAACGTGGTGTGGGTGGGCACCGGAGAAACGTTCGTAATCCGTCCGGCCCACTCCCTCGGTGACGGGGTGTACAAGTCCACGGACGCGGGAGCCACCTGGACCAACGTCGGCCTGCCCGAGTCGGGGCGGATCGGCCGCATGGTGGTGGACCCCCGCCTCTACGGACGGCTCAGCGCCCTCGCCAGCGACCTCAACGCCAACGGCGCGGACTTCCCGCCTACGGTGCAGCAGATCGAGGTGCACACGCAGTTCAAGCAACAACTCGTGGAGTACACCGAGCTCTATCTCGAGTTGATGAACGACGACGCCGCGCAGTTCCGGCAGCTACTCCGGGAGTTGGGGTTCCCGGACATTATCTCCGCGCTACTCCCGGAGAGGTAGTTCTCAGTACTAAACACCGAACACCAATGACCGACCACGCCACTCACACCGTACTGATCGCCAGCTACCTGGAACCAGAGCACGTGGAGCGTATCCGGCAAGTCGATCCGCGCATCGACGTCCTCTACGAGCCGGATTTGTTGCGACCGCCGCGGTACGCCGCCGATCATACCGGGGTGGCGGCGCATCGCACGCCCGAACAGGAAGCGCGGTGGCAGGGACTGCTGGCACGCGCCGACATCCTCTTCGACTTCGACCAGACCCATCGTGAAGACCTTCCCGATCTCGCCCCAAAGGTGAAATGGATTCAGGCTACCAGTGCCGGCATCGGCCAATTCGTGAGCCGGATGGGGTACGCCGCGCGGATGCAGAGCACGGTCTTCACCACGGCTAGCGGCGTCCACGCGCAGCCCCTGGCCGAGTTCTGCATCATGGCGATGCTGATGTTCAACAAGGGCCTGCAGCGCATGATCCGGGATCAGGCGCGGAAGCATTGGGAGCGGTACGCCGGCACAGACCTGTTCGGCCGCACGCTGGGGATCGTCGGCGTGGGAAGAATCGGCGCCGAGGTGGCGCGACTGGCACGGCCGTTCGGCATGACGATTCTCGGCGTGAAGCGGCATGTGGACGGCGTGGACCCGGTGTCATTGCACCTGGACGAGCTCCACCCGATGGGTGCGCTGCACGCCGTGTTGCCGCGCGCCGAGTACCTGGTGTTGATCGCACCTCACACCGGCGAGACGGAAAAATTGATCGGAACCAAGGAGTTGGGGCTGCTGCCCGACCGCGCGATCCTCATCAACATCGCGCGTGGCGCCATGGTAGACGAGCCGGCCCTCGTCGATGCGTTGCAGTCGGGTCGCCTCGGGGGCGCCGCGCTGGACGTGTTCGCGGAGGAACCCCTGCCACAGGACAGTCCCCTGTGGAACATGCCCAACGTTCTCGTGAGCCCTCACTCCGGCTCCACCAGCGACCGGGAAAACGGCAAGCTCACCGATCTGTTTTGTGAAAACCTGAGGCGTTTTCTCGCTGGCGAGCCGCTGCGCAACGTGCTCGATACGGAGAAGCTGTACTGAGGCGGCTATCCCCCCAAGAACGGCCGTATCACATCCGCCACCGCAAGCCCGAGGTAGTTCCCCACCGCATATCCCAACAGCCCCACGGCCACGCCCGGCAGTAGCCGATCCGAATATCCGCGTGCGCCGGCCAGCGCCATGGCGGATGCGGGCCCGCCGACATTCGCTTGGGACGCGACGGCCAAGGTCGCGAAATCGATGCGGGCGAGGCGTCCGAGTCCGAAGATGATGATGCCGTGAACGGTCACCGTCACGACGGCGTAGTAGAACACCGGCGGCCCCACGGCAACCAGCGTCGCGACCACCGAGCGGGCCCCGTTGCTGGCCAGAAAGAGCAACACGAGGTAGTTGCCGAAGATCGCGCTCCCCGCGAGACGCTTCACCGCCGGGACCTGCGCTACCGCCAGCACGATGGTGGTGAGCCACACGATATCCCGCACTTGGGGCACGAGGGCGGCCAGCTTGCCGGCAGCCCACACGGCGCCTACCGCAATCGTGACGAGGGCCGCCGCGTCCGCCAGCTGGACCGGGCGGACGCTGCTGTACAGGGTCTTCTCGAGGGTCATGGCCTCCGCGCCGGACGCGTCCTTCTCGGCAGTGGGCGCCGAGGCTTGCCTGGATCGGCCCAGCACCACAGGCACCATGAGACACGCGGCCATCCACACGGCGGTCACGATGACATCGGCCGCCGTCGCGGCGGCGAACAGGTCCGGACTCGTGTCGAGCGCCCGACCCACCGCTGCGAAGTTCACACCGCCACCCGTGTAGGTCCCGGTAAACTGGCCCGCCAGCTTCCACGTCTCCAAACCGACCAGCCCCGAGAGCAGGAAGGCACCAACGACGGCGCCGGTTGCCGTGCCGAGGGCCCCGATGCCGAAGGCACCCAGCATCCGCGGGCCGGCCTGCATCACCGATTTGACGTCCACGCTCAACAGAATGAGGGCGATGCCGATGTTGACACCGGTGCCCATGAGGAATTCGTACGCCCGAGATTCCCCGGGAAGGAGCCCGATATTCGACAGCACCATCGCGAGCAAGATGCCCACCAACGCGGCGCCCAGCGATCGAAACGCCGCATAGTGCTTCTCCAGATGCACCGACACGAAAACGACCGCAGCCAGAACCAAGATTACCGTAGTCGGATCCGAGATCATCGCACCACTGTTGGTAGAAGTGAGAAGGTCGAGGGGCTACTCGATCCGCCTGAGGATCGTGACGCGGGTTTCAGCTCCGGCGACCCGCGTGATCGTCATGCGATCACCGCTGATGGCGTACCGGTAGCGGTACGTGCTGCCGTCCATGGAATTGGGACTCTTCGCCACGGTGGGGCGTATCTCGAGCGTCGACCCGGCAGCCACCTACGTGCCGGAGTAGGCGTGAAAGGCGTCGAACGCGGCCAGTCGCTCTTCATCGGTGGTCTCGGCCGCGAACGGTTCCCGCGGACCACTCTCCCGGATCTCCTGGACACTGAAATGCCGCTCGCCGAAGAAATACTGGCCGGGCTCGGGAGCGGAGTTGGTCCAGCTGGTGTCCGGCGTGGTGTAGGAGCGCCCGACCACCTCCCACACCCCCTGGATGGAATCGCCGTGCCCGCCGCCCGCGCATCCACACATCCCGGCGACGAACGCAGCCGCCACCGTGCGGTTCAGGATCGTTCGTCCTTCAGCCGATTGAACGACTCCGCCTGCGTGAGGGCCCGCTCGACCTGCACCTGAAAGCCGGCCAACGGACCCGCGCACTGGTCCAGCAGTTGCCGCAGCCCGGCGACCATGGCTTCCGCTTCCATGGGCGGGTTGGTGGCGATGGAGGCATGCCAGAACTTCTCGGCTGCATCGTGAAACGCCACGACCTCGGGCACGTCCTGGTCGTTGAAGGCGCCCTCGGCGATCTGGTCCCGGATCGTGACCACGAGGCCACCCAAACCCATTTGCACGGACGCGCGCCAGCCCCAGCCTACGCTTGAGATGCGGCTCAGAAAATCGGCGCGGGGATCGCTCATGCGGCCGATGCGATGATTGTCACTGCTCGACGGTTTCCATCTTCCAGAACCCGATGCCCCCGGGCTGATACTGCACTTGGGTGGTCGCCACCAGCGTCTTGGATTGCAGATCGATCACGTCGATCGTGCCTCGCGTGGCGCCGACCGCCTCGTTGGAAATGAACGCGTAACGCGAGTCCGACGAGATGGCGACGCCGTGTGTCACCGACTCCGACGTCGCGACGCGTGTCTCATCCCCACTGGACAGGTCGAAGATCGCCACGGCCTGATCGCCCTTGAGCGACACGACGAGCTGGCGGCCGTCGGGGGTGACGTCTGCATTGTACGGCCCGGCACCTGTGGGAAAGCGCCGCGTGATGTCGAAGGTGTTCGCGTCGAGCTCGAGCACTTCCCGCCGACCGTTGCACGGGACGTACAGGTGGGCATCGTCCGGAGCCACGGCAATCCACGTGGGCTTGCAGGCGTCCGGCCCCCCCACGATGGCGCCGCTGCGGTCGCTGGATACCAAACCCTCGGCACCCCGGGTCAACTGTAGCCGGCGACTGACCTCGAGGCGGTCGGTGGCGATTTCGATCAGTTGATCGCTGGCCACACACGCGGAGTAGTGTCGCGTGCCGTCACTGCTCAATCTTCCTCCGTGCGGCTTGACGCACGTCTCGATCTGTTTCGTCTCTCGCATGAACGGCGTGAAGATCGACGACACGGAACTGGGAACGGGGTTGCCGTGAAGGTTGAAGTTCACGACGAACAATTGCGAGCCATCCCGGCTCACGGCGATGGTCGCGGGAAACAGTCCGACCGTGGTTGAATCCACAAACCTGTCCGTGCCCGTCTCGAACTTCCAGATCGTCCCGAAGGGTCGGCCGTGGGCCAGAGACAGGTACCAGTGATCTCCCGTCGGAGCGACGAAGAGGCCGTGGGCGCCGTCGAGGTCGG
>JAPULZ010000018.1 GCA_027294455.1 Gemmatimonadota bacterium | reverse complement strand
CGAAGCCGTCACGATCCCCGTCTCCGCCAACTCCGGCACCTTCATCATCATCGCGCGAGCGACCGATGGTAGTGGGTTGGCCGCGATCGAAGACACGGTCATCGCGACCATCGACACCACCTTGTTGCCCACAGCGGTGTTCCTACAGCCGGCTCCGGCCGGGCCGCTATTGGCCGTTCGTGTGGGGGACAGCACACGGGTACGCGTCCGGGTGCAGGATTCCCGCGGTCTTGCCAAGGTCACCGTGGACGGCGTCGCTCTGCGCGGCAGCGCGACACTCGGGACCATGACCGTGGTGCAGCGTTTCGAGCCGAAGGTCGTGAGCGACCTCACGGGCGTGACGGACACCATCATCGTGCGTGACTTGTTGCCGACCAGCGATCAGACGGCCGAGCTCGCCCTGTTGCGTGCCATCGTGGAAGATGCCCAGGGGCACGTCGACACGGCCACGGTGCTGATCGATATTTCCGCCGGCCCCGTCTTCCAGATCACGTCGCCGGTGGACAGCTCACAGGTGACCGCAGGGTTCGTGGTCGATATCGACATCGCCGGGCAGGGCAGTGCCATTTCCTACGTGGGCTATATCACGTCGGGCGTCCTCGCAGGCGCCACCGATACGGTCTTCTACACCGTGGGATCGCAGCCGGATTCTGTGCTGGAGACGTTCCCCCTCACGGTTCCGGTGGGAACGCTCCCGGGCTTCTTCGACGTGACGCCGCTCGGTCAGGACTCGGCCGGCAACCTGGGCTCGGGCCCGCCACTCACGTTGGAAGTTGTGACCGTCGGCGGCGGGGGCGATACGCAGCCCCCGCTGATTACCGATAGTCTCGAGGCCCGCGTCGAGGTCGACGATGGGATTCTCGTTCGCGGTTCCGACCTGAGCGGCATCGACCGCCTGGGATACATCGTGTCGAACCTCGCCGGCACCGTCGTGAGCGGAGACTCCATCACGTTTGCCGGCAACCGCACCAACGAAGAAAACCTGTTCGACATGCGGCTCGACACCGTGGTGTCTACCTTCCCGGCGCAGCTCGTCATCATCACGTTCGGCGTGGACGTGCCCGGGAACCGGGGCGAGAACTCTCCCGACGGCACGACGCCCACGCCGCCGCCCGGTCGTGCCGACACGATCACGGTGGTTGCGGGTATTACCGTGCCGCTACCGGCCGGTGGCCGGGTCGCCGACGCGATCTACAACGCCAACCTGCCGCTGGGGGGATCCGGCGAGCTGTATCTCACGAATACCGAACTCGACCGTCTCGAGGTCTTCGACATCGCGACCCGTACCTTCGTCGCCAGCATTCCGATCGGGTCGCGGCCGTGGGGCATCGCCCTGTGGCCGCAGAACACCGTGACCGGCGCACACGCCGACACGGTGGTGGTGGCCAACTCGGGTGGCACGAACCTTTCGATCGTCGATGTGGCGTCCAGGATTGAAGCGCGGCGGCACGCATTGCCGAACTTCATCATACAGACGATCGATACCAGAGAAAACCAGTCGGGCTTCATCGAATTCAACATCGAGGAGCACGACTTCTCCGATCGCCCGCAGTTCCTCGGGATGGTGTGTCGTCCCGCCGGTGGTGGTGCTTGCTATGCGGACAGCATCCTCGCGGTGTATTCGACGACGCCGACGATCGATCAGGGCATCTTCAGGAAGAAGGGTACCGTCCGGTGGGAGAACCTCACCGCGTGCGACGCCGCGCCTTCTCACATCCCCGCGCAGGACTGCGTGACCCCGGGTGTCGACTCCCTGGAGTCTCACTTCTTCTGGGAGCACGCCACGTCGGTGGCGAACGAGGCGACGGACACGCTGCAGATCCTGGTGGATCGTGGCGGCGCCGATCGTGACACCATCCTCTGGGCCGGCCGAGGCGTCATGGTCAACGTGTTGGACATCGCCTTCCAGGACACGACCTTCGTGCGGAACTCCGGTGACTTCACCCACGCCCTCATCGGTGAGGGTGGCCAGGTCGGGTTTGCTCGGGCCATCGGCTACGATGCGACGGCGGGCGTCCTCAATACCTCCGATCCGTTCGATCTCGACCCCAACGGCGTGATTATTGGCGGGTTGATCATTACCGCCACCACTGTGACGGATCTGGGCGTCTCGCCGGGAATCAGAATCCGCGACTTCATCGCGAACACGGCCACGCCCATCAAGTCCATTGCCATCAATTTCAACGGTCTCACGAACCTGGTGCGTACCGATTCGGTGTATGTGCTCAATGAGATACTCCGGTTGACGGGTCTCATCGGCATCAAGGGATCCAACTACGGCATGGATCTCAACTTCGATCACGACTTCGACGCCAACCTGCGCGGCACGGCCGTGCCCGGCGATTCGGATTCCCGGCTGGTCTTCACGGCCATGGACACGCCGGAAGTCGTGGCGTGGGATACGTGGCACTTCGCCGAGGTGGCGCGCGTGCCGATTCGCGATCCGATCATCGGACCGCTGCGCGTGGCCAAGCTCCCGTCAGGCGAGCAGCTCCTCATCGGCGTGACGGAGGCGGGCGTCGTGACGGTCACCTTGCCGAGCATCTCCAACAGTTTCTTGACACCCCCCGGAGGCGGGGATCGGGATCGGTAGACCCGATCGTTCTTCGAAGCATCGAAAGGGCCCGGCGCTGCCGGGCCCTTTTCTCGTCTACTGACGTCCCGTACCCGAGCACCATACATTGATCCCGGACGTCCTCGGGCACGAAAGGCCATGATCCGTTTTACCACCGCAGGGGAATCTCACGGCAAGGGGCTCGTGGCCATCCTGGAAGGGATCCCGGCGGGGCTCCCACTCGTGGCCGACGACGTGAATCGGGAGCTGCGGCGCCGGATGCAGGGGTACGGCCGGGGAGCCCGGATGAAGATCGAAGCCGACGCGGTGGAGTTTTTGGCCGGCGTGCGCGCGGGGGAAACCCTGGGATCCCCTATCGCCCTGTTCATCGCGAACAAGGACTGGGAAAACTGGACGGACGTCATGGCCGCGGAGCCGGACGGCGACGCAGAGAGCCGCCGCCGCCGGCGGTTGACCAGGCCTCGGCCGGGCCATGCCGACATGGTCGGCATCTTGAAGTACGATCGGACCGACGCGCGAGACATCCTGGAGCGTGCCAGCGCGCGGGAGACCGCGGCGCGGGTGGCCTGCGGCGCCGTATGCCGTGTGTTGCTCGAGCAGTTCGGCGTGGAGATCGGCAGCCATGTAGTTCAGTTGGGGCCGGTCGCTGTCCAGCCGCCCGATCCCCTCCCGACACCCCTCAACGCGGCGGCCGACAAATCCAAGACCAGGTGTCTCGACCAAGCCGCGACCAGCGCGATGGTGAAAGCCATCGATGCCGCGAAGAAGGACGGCGACACCCTGGGCGGGGTCGTCGAGGTCGTGGCCCGAGGCGTCGTCGTTGGTCTGGGATCGCACGTGTCCTGGGACCGCAAGCTGGACGGGCGGCTGGCCGGAGCGCTCATGTCCATCCCGGCGGCCAAGGGGGTCGAGATCGGACTGGGGTTCGCGGGGGCCTCGCGCCTTGGCTCGCAGGCCCACGACGAGATTGCCTGGGGGGGGCCGGCGGCCAGCGGGGGCGTGGCCCGGGCTTCGAACCGCGCGGGAGGCCTGGAGGGTGGGATCACGACAGGGGAGCCGGTGGTGGTTCGGGTCGCCAAGAAGCCCATTTCCACCCTGATGCGCCCACTCGATACGGTCAATATCGAGACGGGCGAGGCGGCCAAGGCCCAATCCGAGCGGTCCGATGTCACGGCCGTTCCGGCCCTCGGCGTCATCGCGGAGGCCATGGTGGCCATCGTCCTCGCCGACGCCATGCTGGAGAAGTTCGGTGGCGACACCCTGGCGGACCTATCAGGGGCCTACGAGGCCTACCTGGGGCGGCTCAGGGCCCGTTGGGAGGCGCTCCAGCGCGTTCGGGGCTGATGCCGAAACATCTCATTCTCGTGGGTCTGCCGGGGGCCGGAAAGACGACGGTGGGGGCCCTGGCGGCCGATGAGCTTGGGGCGTGCTTCGTGGACATCGACGCCCTTATAGAGGAAAGGTATGGCGCCCCGGTCAGCGAGATTTTCGCCGGCCGAGGAGAAGAGGAATTTCGATCGCTCGAGCGCGAATCCGTGGCCGAGGTGGTGGAGGCCACCTCGACGTGTGTCATCGCGCCGGGCGGGGGATGGGCCGCCGGGCCGGGGAATCTGGAGTCTGTGGCCGGAAGGGCCCTGACGGTGTATCTGGCAACCACCCCGGAGAGCGCCTGCGAGCGGACTGCAGCGAGCGCCCACCGGCCCCTCCTCGAGGTGGGAGTGGCAGGCCGGCAGGAGCTGATGAGGGAACTCTACCGGCAGCGCGAGCGCTTCTACTCCAGCTGCGACGCGGCCGTCGAAACGGACGGCAGGACGCCGGCCGAGGTGGCCGACGCCGTGGCGCAACTTGCGCGATCCAAGGTAGGGTTGTAATAATGCGCGGCTCTCGGCGCATGTGCGGTTGGCGCGCCGAGTCGCGTAAGGTATTGTTAATCAATCGTTTACACGAACGGCCTAGACGGGAGCAACCATGAAACCGGGGGCAGGGTAGTCGGCGTTGAAGCGTCGTTGACACCGAGACTCTATCGGTGAATCACCCCTCACGGGATCTGGAGACGATAGCAGGATGGCCAAACAAAAAACCAATCTGGTCGTGGTGGAATCGCCCGCGAAGGCCAAGACGATCGGGAAGTATTTGGGCAAGAACTATACGGTGAAGGCGACCGTGGGGCACTTGCGCGACCTGCCCCAGCGGGAGCTCGGCGTGGATGTGGAGAACGGCTTCGCGCCCAAGTACGTCACGATCCGGGGGAAGGGTAAGACACTGGCGGAGCTGAAGAAGGCCGCGAAGCGTTCGGGCAACGTCTACCTCGCCACCGACCCGGACCGTGAAGGGGAGGCCATCGCATGGCACGTGGCCGACCAGCTGGGTGAGGGTCCCACGGTGAGCCGCGTGCTGTTTCACGAGATCACGAAGGACGCCGTCGCCGCAGCGATGCAGCGTCCCGTGCCCATCGACGAGCGCAAGGTGGATGCCCAGCAGGCCCGACGTATCCTCGATCGCCTCGTGGGCTACAAGGCGAGTCCGTTGTTATGGAAGTCGGTCAAGACCGGGTTGTCAGCCGGCCGCGTGCAGACGGTGGCCTTGCGGCTCCTGGTGGAACGCGAGGGCGAGATCGAGAAGTTCCAGCCCAGGGAATACTGGTCCATCGAGGCCGAGCTCGAAGCCAAAAACAAGCAATTCACCGCCAAGCTCCACAAGATCGACGGCAAGAATCCGGAACTGGGCTCGCAGGACGAGGCCCAGGCGGTGGTCGATGCCGTCAATGACGTGCCCTTCGTGGTGTCCAACGTGGCGCGGCGGGAGCGGCGGCGCCGACCGACTGCGCCGTTTACGACGAGCACGCTGCAACAGGAGGCGTCGAAGCGGCTGGGGTTCTCGGCCCAACGCACCATGCGGACGGCCCAGCAGCTGTACGAGGGTGTAGAGGTCGGGAGCGAGGGGGCGATCGGTCTCATCACCTACATGCGTACGGACTCGACGCGGGTGGCGAGCTCGGCCCTCGACGCCGTGCGAGACTACATCACGTCGCGATACGAACCGGAATACCTGCCTGCCAAACCCAACACATATCGGTCGAAGAACGCCCGTGCTCAAGATGCGCATGAGGCCGTCCGGCCGACGGATGTCCAGCGCGCTCCCGACGGGATCAAGAAAGCCCTGAGTCCCGATCAGCTGAAGCTGTACCGGCTCATCTGGCAGCGCTTCGTATCGTCGCAGATGACGCCCCTGGTCTACGACACGACCACCATCGACTTCGCGGTGGACAAGTACTTGTTCCGGGCCACCGGCTCGGTGGTGAAGTTCGACGGCTTTCAGATCCTGTACCGGGAATCGAAGGAGGCGGAAGAGGGAAGCGACCCGGAGGAGCTGGCGCCGGTTCCGTCGTTGGAGGCCGGCGACGCCGTGGAGGTGCACAAGATCACCCCGAACCAGCACTTTACCGAGCCGCCACCGCGATTCAGCGAGGCGAGCTTGGTCAAGGAGCTCGAAAGGCTGGGAATCGGCCGGCCGAGCACCTACAGCACCATTATTTCCACGCTGCGCAATCGTGACTACGTCGAAATCAAGGACCGTCGCTTCACGCCCACGGCGTTGGGGAGAACGGTCTCGCGGGTGATGGTGAGCCGGTTCCCGGACATCTTCAACGTGCAGTTCACGTCGGAGATGGAGGAAGAGCTGGACAAGATCGAGGAGGGCAAGGTCGAGTGGCAAGCGGTCTTGCAAGATTTCTGGGGCCCGTTCTCCAAGGCGCTCGAAAACGTCGACACCGAAGCGATGATTCGCGAGGCCCACGACCTCGAGGGGCTCGAGGACGATCGGTGTGAGATGTGCGGCAGCAAGCTCACCGTGAAGAGCGGGCGGTTCGGACCGTTCATCGCGTGTACCACGTACCCCGAATGCAAGTTTACCAAGCCGATCCGGCGGGACCGCCCGCCCGACCGGCCCACCGACGAGAAATGCGCCGAGTGCAGTTCTCCCATGGTCATCAAGACGGGGCGCTACGGCGAATTTTTGGCGTGCACCAAGTACCCCGAGTGCAAGCACACGCGGCCCGTACCCCTCGGGGTCAAGTGTCCCACCTGCGTCACCGGAGATTTGACGCGACGCCGCACGCGCCGCGGGCGAGTCTTTTACGGCTGCATGCGGTACCCGGACTGCGAGTACTCGACGTGGTATGAACCGCTGCCCGAGGAATGTCCGGAGTGCCGCAAGATCGGTGTCGAGCAGCGGTCGACGAAGGCCCGCGGAGAGTATCGACGGTGCATCAACTGCGAGCACGAGTTCGCAGTGGAGGAGGCCGCGACGGCCGGCGCGGATTCGTGAAGGCCACGGTGGTCGGCGGAGGCCTCGCCGGGTGCGAGGCCGCATGGACCCTGGCCGAGCGCGGGTGTTCGGTCACGCTCCATGAGATGCGCCCCCACACACCGACGCCCGCGCATCAAACCGACCGCCTCGCCGAGCTCGTCTGCACCAATTCGTTCAAGTCAATCGACGTGACCAACGCGCACGGTCTGCTCAAGGCGGAGGTGCGGTTGTTGGGGAGCCTGCTGATGGAGGTTGCCGAGGCCTCGAAGGTACCGGCCGGAACCGCCCTGGCGGTGGATCGCGCAGAGTTCAGTGCCGGGGTAACCGAGCGGATCCGGGCCCACCCCAGCATCGAGGTGGTGGAGGAAGAAATCGTCACGCTGCCCTCGCCCGGCATCATCGCGACGGGACCCCTCACGTCCGACCGGTTGGCCGACACGATCGCCCGGCGCCTGGGGGTGGCCCACCTGGCGTTCTTCGACGCCATCGCGCCCATCGTCTCCGGAGACTCCATCGACCATGACGTGGTGTACCGCATGTCCCGCTACGGCAAGGGCGGTGGCGACGACTACTTGAACGCGCCGTTCGACGAGGCGCAATACTATGCATTCATCGAGGCGCTGAAGGCGGGCGAACAGTACGAGGGCCACGAGTTCGACGAGACTCCCTACTTTGAAGCATGTTTGCCCGTCGAGGAGATGGCCGCGCGCGGACCCGAAACGCTCCGATTCGGTCCGATGAAACCGGTGGGATTGCCCGATCCGCGAACTGGCAGGGAGCCGTTCGCCGTCGCGCAGTTGCGGGCGGAGGATCGCGCCGGCCAGATGTGGAACCTGGTGGGGTTTCAGAGCCGGCTGAAGACGGGCGCGCAGCGCGGCGTGTGGCGCATGATCCCCGGATTGGAGAACGCCGAGGTGTTGCGATGGGGGAGCATTCACCGCAACACGTATCTGAACAGTCCGGCGGTTCTGACGTCACATCTGTCGGCCCTCGACGATCCTCAGCTCCTGTTTGCCGGCCAGCTCGTCGGCGTGGAAGGCTACACGGAATCGCTGGGGTGCGGCTTGCTCTGTGGCATCAATCTGGCCCGGATGCTTGGTGGTGATGAGCCGGTCCTGCCGCCGGATACCACGATGTTGGGAAGCCTCCTACGATACGTTCATGGTGCAGAGCCAAAGCGGTTCCAGCCGATGAACGCCAACTTTGGCTTGTTGCCGCCATTGAGTAAGCGCGTGCGCGACAAGAGGGTCAAGCGTGAGGCGCTGGCGCAACGTGCCCTCGAGGCGATGCACGGGTTCGCGCGACGCACCGGCGGTGTACCGGCGTGAAGCGCAAGACGGGGCCGAAGTTGGAGGAGGAGCGTCGACCGGAACCCAAAGCGTTTCTGGCGTATCTGGGTCACGAGCGCAATGATTCACCGAACACCGTCAAGGCCTACGCACGCGACCTCGCAGCGTTCGAGCGGTTCTGCGACCAGTATTTTGGCGGCGCCGAGGCGTGGACCTGGCAGAGCATCGATCGGCTCGCCATGCGGAGTTTCATGGGTGAGATGGCACGCAAGGGCCTCACGAAGCGGTCCGTGGCTCGCGCGGTGTCGACTTTGCGTACATTCTACCGGTTCTTGAGTCAGCGCTACGGCATCGCCGAGAATCCTGCGACCGCGGTGCGGTCGCCGAAGACGGAAAAACGCCTGCCGTCGGTCCTCGATCGCACCCAGGTCGAGGATCTGTTTCGCATGGCGGAATCGTGCGCGTCGAAGAACAGTTTTGCCGGGGTGCGCGATCTCGCCATGCTCGAAGCGTTCTATGCCACCGGGATGCGGCTTTCCGAGCTGACGGGGTTGAACCTGGCCGACGTGGACCTGGTGTCGGAGCACGTGAAAGTGCGCGGCAAGGGCCGCAAGGAGCGGTTGCTCCCGTTGGGGAGTCACGCGTTGGGTGCGCTGCGGCGGTACTATCCGCTCCGGGAGCGCAAGCTCGCTGCGCGGCGAGACGGCGACCGCGGGGAGCGGGCCGTGTTCTTGTCGTCGCGCGGCACGCGGCTGTCACCCCGCGGGGCGCAGTTCGTCGTCAGGCGGTTTCTGGCCCAGATCACGGCCAGCACCGGGCTCAGGGTGCACAGCCTGCGGCATAGCTTCGCGACGCACATGCTCGATGCCGGCGCCGACCTGCGCGCGGTGCAGGAGCTGTTGGGTCACGCGTCTCTCAGCACCACCCAGGTGTACACCCACACGAGCGTGGAGCGACTGAAAAAGGTGTACGACCAAGCGCATCCCAGAGCCTAGCGATCACACCAATCCCTGAGTGCATATGAAACCGGGCCAACACACACACGCCACAACGATTCTCTGCGTGCGTCGCGACGGAAAAATCTCCATGGGCGGAGACGGACAGGTGAGCGTGGGGGACACGGTCATGAAAGCGCACGCGAAGAAGGTTCGGTCGGTGAGCGATGGCCGAGTGCTGGCGGGATTTGCCGGTGCTGCCGCCGACGCATTCACGCTGTTCGAGCGCTTCGAGGAGAAACTCAAGCGCTTCCCCGGCAACCTCCCGCGCGCGGCCGTGGAGCTGGCCAAGGATTGGCGCAGTGATCGGGTGCTGAGACGCCTCGAGGCTCTCTTGGCACTGGCCGACACCGAACACAGTTTCGTCGTCAGCGGGAGTGGGGAATTGATCGAGCCGGATGATGGCATCTTGGCGATCGGATCCGGAGGCAACTACGCGCTCGCGGCGGCCCGCGCGTTGGTCCAGCACTCCGATCATACCGCCCGGGAGATCGTGGAGCAGGCTCTGGCGATCGCAGCAGAGATCTGTGTGTTTACGAACAGCAATTTGACGATAATGGACCTCTGAGACCAATGAGTGATTCAAATAAGTCGGGCAAGTCGCAGGCGAAGAAAACCGATCAGGCGGCTCCGGAATCGCCGCTGCCCTGGCTGGAAGAATTGCCGCCTCGCCACATCGTCGCCGAGCTGGATCGGTACATCGTCGGTCAGGACGAGGCGAAGAAAGCCGTGGCCATCGCCGTGCGGAACCGGTGGCGCCGCAGCCAGGCCCCCGAGGATATCCGCGACGAGATCCTCCCGAACAACATCATCATGATCGGCCCGACGGGGGTGGGCAAAACCGAGATCGCGCGCCGCCTCGCCCGTCTGTCCGGGGCGCCGTTCATCAAGGTCGAGGCGTCCAAGTTCACCGAGGTCGGCTACGTTGGGCGCGATGTCGAGTCCATGATTCGGGACCTGGTCGACGCGTCCATCAACATGGTGCGCGGCGAGCGGGAGGACGAGGTGTTTCCCACCGCCGAAGAACGCGTCGAGGAGCGGTTGCTCGACCTGCTGTTGCCGGAGCCCGCACCCCCGTCCCCCGCCCCCGCGCCCGGGGGTGACTCGGGCGTCAAGCCCCTCTTCGTCGTTTCCTCCGCGGGAGAGGTGGAGGCCAAGTCCTCGACGGAGGCCGACGATGGCGCCGCCGAAGACAAGGCGCGCCACGAGCGCACGAGAGCCAAGCTGCGGCAGCTGCTCCGAGATGGGAAACTGGAGGACCGGGAGATCGAGATCGAGATCTCCCATCAGGGTTTCCCCATCCTCGACTTCATGCAACCCCCCCATGGTATGGAAGGCCCTGACGTCAACCTCGGTGAGATGTTGCAGGAGATGCTGCCCAAGAAGTCGAAGAACCGGATCGTGCGCGTGTCCGAGGCCCGCCGCATTCTGCTGGATGAGGAGTTGAAGAAACTCGTCGAGATGGAGGACGTGGTGAACGAAGCACTCGACCGAGTGGAGAATCACGGCATGATCTTCATCGACGAGATCGACAAGGTCGCCGGGGAGCGGGGCCGAGCGGGCCCCGACATCTCGCGCGAAGGAGTCCAGCGGGACCTCCTGCCGATCGTCGAGGGATGCACGGTCCAGACGCGACACGGATACGTCAGGACCGATCACATCCTGTTCCTCGCCGCCGGCGCATTCCACGCATCGAAGGTGTCGGATCTGGTGCCGGAGCTGCAAGGACGGTTCCCGATCCGTGTAGAGCTCAAGTCGCTGACCCAAGAAGACTTCGTTCGCATCATGACCGAGCCGGAAAACGCCCTCACCAAGCAATACCAGGCCCTGGTGGCTGCCGAAGGGGCGGAGCTCTCGTTCACGGCAGACGGGATCGAAGAGATCGCGAGGATCGCCATGCTCGTGAACGACCGTCTCGAGAACATCGGGGCCCGCCGGCTTCACACCGTGATGACCAGCTTGTTGGAGGACGTGTTGTTCGACCTCCCGGACTCGGATGAGAAGAAGATCCAGGTCGACGCGGCGCGGGTGAAGGACCGGTTGATGCGCATCGTCGAGGACGAGGACCTCCGGAACTACATCCTGTAACGATCGGGTGTTCGCCGGAGGCGGAGACTTTACACGTCGCCGCCCCGCGGCTAAACTCCTGTTTCCGAGACTGTCATTTTGACACCATTACAAACTCTCTTGGCGTGAAAGGGACCAGCCGATGAGCGGGAAGCGAACGCCGTTCTACGACCTTCACGTTTCGCTGAAGGCGAAGATGGTGGATTTTGCCGGGTTTGAAATGCCGGTACAGTATCCGACGGGCATCACGAAGGAGCACGAGATCGTACGATCCGGTGTGGGCGTTTTCGACATTTCACACATGGGCGAGTTCGAGATCACGGGGCCCGATCGCAACGCGTTTGCCAATCGCATCACGTGTAACGACGTGGGGAGCTTGCGCGACGGTCAGACGCAGTACTCGGCGCTCCTCAAGGACGACGGGACCTTTCTCGACGATTGCCTCGTGTACCGCTTCGACGACAAGATCATGCTCGTCGTCAACGCCAGCAATATCGCGAAAGCCTGGGAGTTCATCGTCGATCGGAAGAAGGGCATCAACGTTCGGCTCCGCAACATCAGCGACGATGTCGCGCTCCTCGCTGTCCAGGGGCCCAAGAGTGAGGCGTTGCTCCAGTCACTCACCAAGGTGAATCTCTCCGGCATTCCGTACTACCATTTCGAGACCGGAGAAGTCGGCGGCATCGGATGCTTCATTTCCCGTACGGGGTACACGGGTGAAGACGGGTTCGAGCTGTACTTCCGACCGTCCGACGCCCAGGTGCTCGGAAGCACCCTCATCGGCCACGGACGAGGCGAGCCCATCGGCCTCGGCGCGAGAGATTCGCTTCGGCTGGAGGCGGGCTATGCGTTGTACGGCCAGGACATCGACGAGACGGTCAATCCGTACGAAGCTGGCTTGGGGTGGATCGTCAAGCTCGACAAAGGGGCACCGTTCGTCGGGCGAGCCAAGCTCGAAGCCATCAAGAAGGCAGGCGTGAAGCGCAAGCTGGTGGGCTTCAAGGTACCGGAGAAGGGATCCATCCCGCGCCACGGGTACGACGTGTTCCTCAAGGGGACCAAGATCGACACCGTGCGCAGCGGAGGCTTCGGTCCCTCGCTCGGCGAGGCCATAGGGACCACGTATCTCCCGAGCCACTCGGCGGCCCCGGGCACGGAAATCGAGATCGATTGCCGCGGCAAGAAGGTCAAGGCCGAAGTGGTGAAGATGCCCTTCTACACGGGCGGTAGTGTGAAGAAGAGCTAGCCGGAAGAGGTGGGAGAAACGGTGGCGGTACGAGTTGCGGTACTCACCGTGTCGGACCTCGGCGCCGCGGGCGAGCGCCGCGACACGTCGGGAGACCATATCGAGGCATGGGCGGAAGCGAACGGGTTCGCCGTGACGGCTCGCGAGGTCGTGGCGGACGAAACCGATCTCATCGCAGGGCACCTCTGTCGCTGGGCCGATGAGGGGACCGCCGACCTCATCCTCACGACGGGCGGCACGGGGCTGAGCCCACGTGACGTCACCCCGGAGGCCACCCTCGCGGTGATCGAGCGCCAGGCGCCCGGCATCGCCGAGGCGATTCGGGCTGCTGGTCGGGCCAACGCGCCCCGCAGCGCCCTATCGCGGGCAGTGGCTGGGATCAGGGCCTCCTCGCTGATCGTCAACCTTCCCGGCAGCCCGAACGGCGTTTTAGACGGGCTGGCCGTCCTCGCCCCGCTGGCCGAGCACGCCGTGCAGCTACTCACCAATCAGCCCACCGATCACTGATGCCGGACACGATCCTCCTGACCATGGATGACCTGGAGGCGGCGGTCCGTGCCAACGCGGCCTTCGAGGAGGACGGTGAGAAGACGGTGTTGGTGTCGGCGATGGACGACGCTGTGGCGGCGGTCCAGCGCTCGCGACCGGACATCATCATCCTCACGGGTGCCCTGCACGAACGGCGTGCCCGGGACCTGGCCGCGCTGGCCAAGGAGCGTTCCATCCCGACGCTCGGGTTGGTGGAGGAAACCGAGCCCGACACGCAGGGACTGGCCAGCCGTCTCGGACTGACTGCATGGCTCATCAAGCCCGTCGATCCGCCTCAGGTGCTGGCGACCGCTCAGCGCTTGATCAGCCGGCGCCGGCTGCAAGACCGCACCGGCATTCAGGGAGAGAGTGCCGCGATTCAGGAAGTGCTCGTGCGCATCGAGCAGCTGGCCTCGGTGTCGTCGACGGTGTTGATCGAAGGCGAATCGGGCACCGGCAAGGAGCTCGCCGCGCAGGCGTTGCACGATCTCTCACCGCGACGTGACGGGCCGTTCATCGCCGTGAGTTGCTCGGCGTTGCCGGAAACGTTGCTGGAATCCGAGCTCTTCGGCCACGAGAAGGGCGCGTTCACGGGGGCCGCCGAGCGGCGTCTGGGCCGGTTCGAACTGGCCAATCGTGGGACGCTGCTCCTCGACGAGATCGGCGAGATACCCCCGACGATGCAGGTGAAGCTGCTACGCGTGCTGGAGAACCACTCGTTTTTCCGGGTCGGCGGTACCGCGCCGATCCGGGTAGACGTGCGAGTTGTCGCAGCCACCAACAGGAAACTCAAAGAGGCCGTCGCGTTGGGAGACTTTCGCGAGGACTTGTTCTTCCGGCTCAACGTCTTGTCGATCTACCTACCCCCGTTGCGGGAGCGAAAGAGCGATATCCCAATTCTGGTTCGCCAGTTCATCAAGCAGTTCAGCGAGGAGCACAACAAACCCTTCCGCGGGATCACCGCCGAGGCCATGCAGCTCCTGGTACACGCCCATTGGCCGGGTAACGTACGGCAGTTGCGCAATCTCGTAGAGTCGATGGTGGTGCTGGCGCCCGGCCAGGAGATTCGCGCATCGGACATCCCGGCCGACGTGCGGGAAGGGGGCACCCGCTTGCTGCCCATGCGGGTCGCCAGGGCCCCCGCCGAGGTTCGGGGCAACGAGCTCGAATTCATCCTGCGGAGCCTCGTCGACCTCAAGCTGCAGATCGAGGAATTGAACCGACGCATGGATGAGGGCCCGCCGCGGAACATGGAGGTAATCGAAGTCGGGGGTGGTGGCGGTCCGTTTCGCACGGTCGCTCCAGTGACCGCGATCGAGGTCTCCCCACCGGGGCTCGCGGAGGCGGGCGAACCCGAGTCGGTGCTCTATCACACCGGGATGACGATGGCCGACGTCGAGAAGGCGGCCATCGAAGGGGCCCTACGGGACCACGACGGCAACCGGCGCAAGGCCGCCGATGCCCTGGGCATCGGCGAGCGCACGCTGTACCGCAAGATCAAGGAATTCGCATTGGAGTAGGTCAGGCGGAAGGACTCCGCGTCAGCCCTCCCGGTAGCGTCGCCGTTCTCGACGTGCTAGCCATGAACAAGGTCTGGACGATGACCGCCCGCGTTGGGAGTCGTGCCGGTCGCTGTTCCGATGGTGGTCCGTTCACGGCGTTTGCCGTATAGATTCTAGACATCGAGTAGAGCTAAGTCTTGGTAGGTCATTGAGTTGAAAATCCATCGACCATTGACACCCAGCCCGGGCAAGGCCATGATAGTGCACCCTTGGACAACCGCGGCGCTGTCCGCGAAACGTGGACACCGACGTGCGGTTTGAGATAAACCCGGACAACTGCGTAGCCTGTCTTGCGTGCGTCCGGGCGTGTCGAGCCGAGGCGATTGGGGTCAACGGGACAGAGATTGAGATCGTCGAGAAGGCGTGCATCAGGTGCGGGGCGTGCGTTCCCGTCTGCCCCCATGATGCCGTCGACGTCCAGGGCGATCTCGGCCGGGCAGTGGAGATGGCGGAGAGTGGAGCCGCCATCCTGATACTGAGCGTCGAGGCCGAGGTCTTCTTTCATCCGTTTGCTCCAGAGCAGCTCGTCAACGCGTGCTATAGCGCGGGCTTTGCCGTGGTATACCGCGGGATCGTGGGCGACGAGCTGGTGGCCGCGGGGTATCAGGAGCTGTGGAGGCGCGGCGGTTGGGGCACGATGATTCGTTCCACGTGCCCGGTCGTCGTGGAGTCGATTCGCCGGGAGTATCCGGAGCTGTTGCCGTACTTGGCGGAGTTGAAGACACCGGTTCAGGCTGAGGCGGCGTACGTACGGGAGAAACACGGTCAGGGCGTAAGAATTGTTTACAGCGGGGCCTGCCTCACGGAGGGAGGCGCGGCGATCGATGCGGCGATCACGCTCGAAGAGTTACAAGGCCTACTGAACTCCCGCGGAGTGGATGTTGGAGCCGAGAGCGCGTTCTTCACGCGCATTCCGGAGGAGCGGCGGCGCCATCTGAGCACGGCCGGTGGGCTGCCGCTGCCGGTACTGGAAGCCGAGCGGCACGCGAGCCGGCGGTTTCGCAA
>JAPULZ010000179.1 GCA_027294455.1 Gemmatimonadota bacterium | reverse complement strand
CCGCAGCGAGACGCTCTGTGTTTGACATCACATGAAACCTTCTGTGGCTGAGAGAGGGAGCCACTGCAACCTATTTCCGCGACTGGGCATGGACAAGCGGCCTGCTAGACCCCTGCGCCACACGAGTAGGGACGTCTGCCCTATACTTATTGATTAGTCCGCCAAGCAGCTCAGAGTTCCGGGGGTCGACCCGCTCCCGCCCACGGGTTATATCGTCACTACCGGCCTGGGCCCTGGCAGGTTGCTGAAACGTAGGGGCGAGGCAGTGCTTCGCCCCTACAGGCTCTTAGAGAACCCATGCTTCGAAGGGGAAGCCTTTCACGATGCTACGCCGCTATGCGATACTGCCGCTGGCGATCGCCCTGGCCGCTGCGGGTTGCACTCCCAAAGACAACGGCGAGTCGAGCGAGCTGCCCTCCGACCGAATCGACCTGGCGCCCACCGTCGTGTTCCACACGAACCGGGGCCGCATCACGATGGAGCTGGACCGGGAGAAGGCCCCGGAGACGGTGGCGAACTTTCTGCTCCACGTTCGCGGCGGCTTCTACAACGGCCTCATGTTTCACCGGGTGCGGCCGGGTTTCATGATCCAGGCCGGCGCCCTGACCCCCGATCGGCGGAAACGCACAAGCCCGACGTTTCCCATCGCCAACGAGGCGGACAACCAATTGCTCAACCTGCGCGCCACGGTGGCGATGGCGCGCACCGGCGATCCCCACAGCGCGACCAGCGAGTTCTTCATCAACTTGAAAGACAACCCGGTGCTCGATTTCAACGCCCCGACCACCCTCGAGTGGGGCTACGCCGTCTTCGGCCGCGTGTCCGAGGGTATGGACGTCGTGGACGCCATCGCGACATCACCGACCGAGCGGTGGAACATCTATGAAGCGATTCCCCTCGACCCGGTCGTGATCGACTCGGCGTTCGTCGCCGTCGGGCCGGCCGGGTAGCCTCGTCCCATGGATACCATCCCGTTCAAGCCGCACGATCCGGACGCCATGCTCACGGAGACCGAAGGCCTCGTGCAGCTGTATGACGATGAGCTGGTCCTGCAACTGGAGACCAAGGACGCGTTCTTCGGCAGGTTCAAGCGGAGCTTCGAGGTGCGCCTGCCGCTCGACGAGATTTCCTCGGTGGAGTTCAAGGCAGGCTGGTTCCGAACGCAGATCACGGTGCAGGCGCATTCGGTACAGGCCGTCACTGACGTTCCGGGCAGCCGGCTCGGCAGCATCCGGCTGAGGTTCCGCCGCAAGTACCGCGAAGAGGCCGCACAGCTCGCGGAGATGATCGAGGACAGCGTGCACGATCTGCGGATTGGGCTGGAATACGACGACGAGCTCGGCCGTCTCACCGATTCCTGATGGCTCGCCGCGCCACGGCATTACCCAGGCCCCGTCGAACACCGTGATCGCCGAAGGATAGCCGGGTTCTGTGTCCTCTTGCCTGCTTTGTGTTCTCCCTGGCTCAATTCAGAATCCCTCCACCAAGCACGTCACACCACCAGCGAGCCGCGGCTCACGGTCACGGCTCCGCCCGCGAGCCGGACGCGCTCCCCCCGCACCTCGGCCAGCACGACCCCGCCCCGCACAGACGCCTGGTACCCAACCAGTCGCTCGCGTCCCAGCCGGTCACGCCAGTACGGGGCCAACGCACAGTGTGCGGAACCGGTCACGGGATCTTCGTCGATGCCCCACGCCGGCGCGAAGTACCGCGAGACGAAGTCATATTGGCCCGAGGCCGAACGAGCGGTTGCGATGATGCCGCCCGGATAGTCCCGCAAGGCGGTGAAGTCCGGCACCAGCTCGCGCACCGCCGATTCCCCCTCGAGTTCGATGAGGAGATCGCGGTCACACGCCTGCTGTTCCAGCGTCTGGCAAGCATGGGTCGCGGCCAGTCCCAACGCGCGGGCGACCCCCGGTGTCGGCGCAGCGGGACGAACGGGCCTGGCGGGCAGATCGATCTCGATATCCCCACCCAATCGGCGTGCCGCCAACACGCCACTGCGGGTGTGGAACGACAACCGGTGGCCGACATCCGCACGACCCGTCTCCCACAGGACATGGGCCGCGGCGAGGGTGGCGTGGCCGCACAGCGACGCTTCGGCGGTGGGCGTGAACCAGCGCAACGCGCACCCGTCACTCCGGGGGACGACGAACACCGTCTCCGACAGGTTCAGCTCGTCGGCCACCCGCTGCATCCATTCGGTGCTCGCCTCCCGATTCATGACGCACACCGCGGCCGGGTTACCCTCGAAGGCGTGCCGCGCGAAGGCATCGACCACAAAGACGGGGAGGGGATCTCCCGTGACGTTTGGCCCGCGCGACATCCCACCCCGGGCATTCACTCGTCAAACCTCAACCATATGAATCCCGCCACGGCCACCTCACCAGAACATTGTCTGCATACAATAAGTGATCATATCGTGACAAATGGTGATATAAATACTTGCATTGATGAGCGTCAAGCGTTACAAGTGTATGTATGACAATATGGCAACCGGATCTCTCCCGGGCGTCGGGACCCATCTACGTGGCCATCGCCGATGCCATCGCCCGGGAGGTCGACGCCGGAATCCTGTCGCCCGGGGCAAAGCTCCCCACCCATCGGGAGCTGGCCGAAGGATTGGAGGTGGCGCTCACCACCGTGACGCGGGGCTACGCCGAGGCCGAGCGCCGGGGCCTCGTGTCCGGCGAGGTGGGCCGGGGCACCTTCGTGCGGGGCGGAGCCGGCCGGGAAGCGACCACCGAGCGCGGCACGGCCCCGGCCCTCATCGACCTCACGGTGAACGCCCTGCTGCCCTATGCCCACGCGGCCCAGCTCACGGCGAGCATGGCGAGGCTGCTCTCCCGGGAAGACCCGATCCGGATGCTGGACTACCAGCCGTTCCAGGGGGACGAGAGGCAGCGCACGGCGGGAGCCTTGTGGATGGAACGAGCGGGCGTCGCCGCATCGCCGAGCCGGGTGCTCGTGACGAGCGGCGCGCAGCACGCAATGGCCGTCGCCCTCTCCACCCTCGCCAACCCCGGCGATGTCGTGCTCACCGAGCGACTCACGTACAGCGGGATGAAATCCCTCGCCAACCATCTGCACGTGCGCCTGGTGGGGCTGGCGATGGACGAGCACGGCTTGCTGCCCGACGCCCTAGAGACCGCGTGCCGGCAAGGAGGAGCGAAAGCGCTGTACACGATGCCGACCTTACACAACCCAGCGGGCATCGTGATGCCCGAGGAGCGGCGCGCGGAGATCGCAGCCATCGCCGATCGATTCGCCTTGCCGGTGCTCGAAGACGACAGCTATGGATTCTTGGTCCCCGACGTGAAGCCGCTGGCGACGTTCTCGCCCAACGTCTACTATCTCTGCGGTACTTCGAAGAGTCTCGCCGCATCGCTGCGCATCGGGTTTCTGCTTTGCCCACCCGACATGGTCGACCGGCTCACGGCTGCCATCTCGAGCACGACGTTCATGGCCTCTCCGCCCATGGGAGCGGTGGTGGCCGAGTGGATCTTCGACGGCACGGCCGATCGCATCATGGCCTGGAAGCGAAAGGAAGTCGCGGCCAGGCGCGAGGTGGCGGCAGCGGTGCTCGGCCGATTCGACAACACCGGTCACCCGATGGCGCAGCATCTCTGGTTGGAGCTCCCGGATCCGTGGCGCACCGACCAATTCGTCTCACAGGCACGCATGCGAGGCGTGTTGGTTTCGCCCGCTGAAGACTTCGTGGTCGATCGCAGCCCCCCGCCGTACGCGGTCCGAGTCACCCTGGGCTCGGTCCGGACCCGGGATGCCCTGAAGCGGGGGCTCACCACGTTGGCGGAAATTCTCGACGCACCCGCCGAACCCTGTCGCGCCATGGCGTGATGGGGGATTAGCGCGCGCCCTCACCCCGCGCTATCGTTGCTGCGTGAACGCGCATCTCATGTCCACCGTCCCGGCCGCAGCGATGCTGGTTGCGTGCAGCAGCGGCAGCCCGCCCCGGAGCGAACCGGCCCCCGACATGTCGCCCGACATCGCCGCGCTGTGCCAAGGGGTCATCAACGCGTACGAATGCGGCCGCCGCGTCGAACAGTATCAACTCGCGCGGCTTCCCCAGTACGCCGCACGAACCGGCGACACGCTCGTCGTGCGTCTCGCGGCAGGCCAGGAGGCCCGCTTCGTCGACCGGAACGTCCAAGACGCATCCGGCGTCCGGTATGCCTATCACGAATTCCTTCCCGCCATGGGATATCACGTGGTGCAGGTACTCTTGTATGAGGGAACCGGATACCAGCTGGTGGGTCACGCGACGGGCAACATCGTGCCGGTCCACGCTCCACCGCTTGTTTCCCCCGACGGACGCCGTTTTGCCACTGCCTCCGAGGACTTGGAGTCGGGATACAATCCGACTGCGATTCAAATCTGGCGCCTCGACGGTCATGCGGCGGTGCTCGAATGGACACTCGAACCGGCGGGCGGGCCCATCCGTCCCGCACCCGACGGCTGGGGACCGCACGACATGCGCTGGATCACTCCCACCGAGCTCCGCGTAATGCAGGTCAGGCTCGATGCCGAGACCAACGTCCGGCGTGTGGAGGGTGAGGTGGTCATTCGGTTGACGAACGGGGAGTGGAGTGTCCTCAACCAGAGCGACATCGGGTCCTAAACCGTCCGAGGGGCGGCGACCCGTGCTTGACGCTCCGATTCGCAAACCGTGGCGTGACATCAGCAAACGTGATGCAGGACACGATCCCGCCGACATTCCTTGTGATCCAGTGCACAAGCCGCTTCGAATTGTGATGTAGTGCACTACCGCCCGGCGATAGTAGAACGCGTCACATGTGACGTGGTACACTGCGCCAATACGCCTCGGACAACACATTTATGCACATGCAGAAACACGACTCGGATGTAATTTCGCGACGGTCGCGGACCAACCGCATGTCGCGACGATCACCTGAGGAGACCATGGCGGAAGACGACAACCTAGCTGCTCGGGCCTGGTGCTACTGGACGACGCCAGAACGCGCTAGAGAATATATCGAGCACCTCCATACCTTCGTCTTCCCGCAGCTTCGTGCCATGGCGGGACACCGGGGGACGTTCGTCTTGCAGAAGGACCTGGGCGAACGGGTGGAATTCTCGGTGCTGACCATTTGGGAATCGATGGACGCGATCCACAATTTTGCAGACGAGAATCCCGAAATCGCCGTGGTGCATCCAGAGCAAAAACTCTTCTAGGCCCGCCATCGGTCCACGAGACACTTTTCCGCTACAAGTGAATCGCCCGCAGCCGATTGTCCCACTGCACCCCTGCACATACTGTACAGGGATCTGCCGCGCCGCTGAGCGCACGAGAAAGGAAGATACCCATGCAGAAGAACCTGACGTCAAGGTGGCTCGCGCTGGCGGCGTGCCTGGTGTCGTGGATGACCGTCGGTGCGGTCGATGGACTCCGGGCGCAGGAGCTGGAGATCGGTGGCACGGTCTTGGGCACGACCGGCATGGGCGAAGCAACCACGTATCGTCTGCGCCTGGAATCGGCGGGAGTCCTCACGGTCGTCGTCCGGTCGACTGACGACACCGACCTGGTCCTGTCGGTCACCGACGGCGACGGCCAGCCCCTGCCCGACGGCGAATCGGACCAGGACCTGGGCGGGCACAGTGGGGCCGAGCAGGTGGCGGTGACCATTCCGCGGGCCGGTACCTATCACGTCCGCGTTCGCCCCTACAGCTCGGGCAAGGCGGGCTTCCGTATCGGGGCCTCGTGGTTGGCCTTCCCGGATCTCGAGCAGCCGGCCGATCCCGACGGCGCACCCAGCTCGGCCATCGTGATGCGGGTGGGCCAGGAGTCGCGGCATGACTCCATCAACTCCACCGCGGGTGATCATTGGGACTGGTTCGTGGTCCAGATCGACCAGGCCGGCATGCTCACCGTGGCCACGAGGGCCGATGAGGGCGACCTGGTGATCGAGGCGTTCAATGAAGGCGAATTCAGCGAAGCCGCCGAGCGGTCTGACCAGGACCTTCAGGGCACGGCCGGCAACGAAGCGATCACACTGACGGTACAGGCCGGCCAGACCATGTACTTCAAGGTCTCGGCGTTCTCGTCGTTCTCCGATACCATTCGGTACCGGCTCTCGCTCGGGTTCATGCCGGATTGATCGGGGCCCCCGTGGTGCGCCCATGCCCCCAGGCGGGGGCATGGGTTCGGCAACCGGACGCGCCGGCGCCGCCGGCCCCGGTGCCCGGCTCCCTTCACATTGGCCATGCTCGGTAATGTCGTGATCTCCGGGACGGTTCTCGTCGCCAGCTTCCACATCCATCAGGGAAAGATCCTGAGCCACACCGGACTACCCTAACCCGACGAGAGGCAAGCCACCTCTGATTTTCGCAAATTTGGCATGCTTGTAGGACAGCGCCGACAGTCATTAGGCATCCCTTGACATCGCGGCCCAGAAATGTGTCAGACGTCACAGTATTCCCCATCACTACGTCACAGACTAGGTGTGCCGAAATGTCCGTCCGGCACCATGGCGGGCTCTCCCCGACAGGCAAGGAGCACGAGGTGGCAACGTCAGGCCCGCCCATCGAACAAGACCCCGGCGGACAGCTGCCGATCTTCAATCGGGAACTCGCCGATGCCGGCCCGCAAGCCCCTCAGGCCGACGTGTTCCGGGAGGTCTTCGAGCATGGCCTCGGCCTCATCTGCACCCACACGCTCGACGGCATGCTGCTCTCCATCAACCCCGCCGCCGCGGGGGCCCTCGGCTACGAGCCCGGGGAGTTGATCAACCAGCCCCTCGAGCGGCTGGTGGCGTCGGCGGCCCGCGACCTCGTTCCATCATACCTGCAGCGCATACGCAAACACGGCTCGGATAGCGGGATCTGGCGAGTCGTCACACGCGACGGCGAGGAACGCCTCTGGCTTTATCGCAACGCCGTCGTGGCCATGCCGAACGCGGAGCCGTTCGTCGTCGGGCACGCGCAGGACGTGACCGAGCTCCGCGAGGCGGTCCAAGAAGAGCGCGAGGCCGCCGTGAACTATCGGGCATTGGTCGAGCACGCCGGATACGGCATCTACCGCGCGACGGTTGACGGCTCGCTCCTCATGGTGAACCCGGCGCTGGTCACCATGCTGGGCTACACGTCCAGTGCGGCTCTCCTGAACGTCAACCTCGAACAGGTCTATGCCGAGCCCGCGACGCGGGCACGCCTGATCGCAGACTACCAGCATGCCGACCGCATCGATGATCTGGAAACCGTCTGGAAGCGAAAGGACGGCACCGAGATCACCGTGTCCCTGACCGGCCGCCCCGTCCGGGATTCAGCCGGCGAGGTCGAGTGCTTCGAGATGTTCGTCAAGGACGTGAGCGAACAGCGCGCCTTGGAGGACCAGCTCAAACAAGCCCAAAAAATGGAACTGGTAGGCCAGCTCACCGGCGGGATGGCTCACGACTTCAACAATCTGCTGACCGTCATCCTGGCCAATGCCAACCTCATCGGCTCGGCCCTGCCGGCCGGCGACGGGAGCATGCGCGACGATCTCGACGAACTCGAGGCGGCGGCCCTCCGCGGCACGGCCATGGTGAAGCGACTGCTCGGCTTCAGCCGCCGTGTCCATTTCCCGCGCCAGCCGCTGGACATCGCCCAACTCACGACCGACCTCATGGGAACGCTCAAGCGCCTGCTCCCCGAGACCATCGAGATTCGCCTGTCCAGCAGCCCGGCGCTTCCCCAGGTCCAGGCCGATCCCAGCGCGGTCGAGCAGATCATCGTCAACCTGGCCACCAACGCCCGCGACGCCATGCCCAACGGCGGCATCCTGCGCTTCGATACGCGGCGCGCCCGGCTGGACGAGGCCCACCGGATTACATACGGCTGGGGCGACCCCGGCGACTATGTCTGCGTCTCCGCCTCGGACACGGGCATCGGGATGACCAAAGAGGTGATCGCCAAGATCTTCGAGCCCTTTTTCACGACCAAGGAACCAGGGCACGGCACCGGACTAGGCATGCCGATGATCTACGGGCTGATGAAGCAGCACCGTGGCTTCGTCGACGTCTCGAGCGAGCCCGGAAAAGGAACCACTGTACAACTGTTCTTCCCCGCCACCGCGGTGAAGGGGCCGGTCCCGGCCAGTCCTGAGTCGATCCCCCAACTCGAAGGCGGTACCGAGACCATCCTGCTGGTCGAAGATGAAGAACCGATTCGCCGCGCCGCCAAGCGCGTGCTGGAACGCTTTGGATACAAGGTGCTCCTGGCCCCCGACGGCGCCGAGGGACTCGAGGTCTTCCACGAAAAGGGGGACGAGGTGGGTCTCATCGTATCCGACGTGATGATGCCCCGAATGAACGGCGGCGAGTTCTATCGCGCCGTGCGCCAGGAGCGGCCGTCCACCAAGTTCCTCTTCATGAGCGGGTACAATTCCGACGATCTGAGCGGGACCGTGGTCATGGAAGAAGACGTGCCCTTCATGCGCAAGCCCTGGACGCCCACGGAGTTTCTGGGGCGGGTCCGGGAGGTCCTGGACAACGGGGCCAGTAAGAGCTTCCTGTAGGGCAGTACTCAGTTCCCAGTTCTCAGTACTCAGTTACTAATGCCCAGTACTCGGTCGGTGCGGGGCGAGGCATGCCTCGCCCTACAGACTGAGTACTGCTCACTTGCAACCAGACTGTCCCCATTGTATACTCACCAAAGTGCCGACAATGGAGACGCTCCCATGCCTCATCCCGTCTTCCTGGGCGAGTTCGAGCAACTCGTGCTCCTGGCCCTCCTCAAGATCCAGAACGAGCCCTATGCGCTCCGGCTGCGTGAAGAGCTGACCTCGCTGGCAGGCCGGCCGGTCTCCCGGGGAGCGCTCTATCGCACCTTGGACCGACTGGAGCAAAAGGGGTACGTGACGTGGGAGACCGAGGAGGGGGGACCCCATCGACGTGGTCACGTACGCCGGCGGTTCGCCGTGACCGATGAGGCCCGTTCGGTGCTCCGCTCCTCTCGAGAAGCACTGCTTGAGCTGTGGGGAGCGGTCGAGGAAGCCCTCGGATGATGCCCCGGCCCCCAGGTCTCGCGGACTGGCTGCTGCGTCGGTGCCTGCCCCATGGGGCAGCCGGTGAGAGCATCCGGGGAGACCTGTATGAGGAATTCTGCCTCCGCGAGCCCGCCTGGCGGCGGGGGGTGTGGTATTGGTGGCACGCGGTGGCCATCGGAATCGGGTACCTGGGAGGTGGCGGTGAGCCCCGGAGGCGCCCGGTGCCCCCGACCCACGGGGGGCGCCGAAACCCCTGGGGACAGGATATTCGCTACGCCGGCCGACTCATGCGCAAGCGCCCGGGGTTCACAGCCCTGACCGTCTCCACCCTCGCCCTGGGCATCGGGGCGACTACCGCCATCGTCTCGGTGGTCGATCGAGTGCTGCTCCGGGCGCTCCCCTACCCGGCGGCCCACGAGTTGGTCACCATCTGGAATACCTATCCCTATTGGCGCGGACACGAGGTCCTCGATCCCCTCTGGGATCGCATCCATCTCTCGTATCCCGAGTACATCGATCTCCGAGAAGGGCAGCGGGCGTTTCAATCGGTGGCGATCTACACCACCGGGCAGAGCACGCTGTCCGGCGTCGGCGATCCTACGCTCATCGACTTCGGCACCGCCTCGGCTTCGCTCTTTCCGCTCTTGGGGGCCAACCCGGTCGTCGGTCGCACGTTTCGTCAGGAGGAAGAGGCGCTGGCGAGCACGCGGGTGGCGGTGATCAGTTACCGCCTCTGGACCGGGCGCTTCGAGGCGGCTCCCGACATCGCCGATCGATCCGTCACGGTGGACGGCGAACGGTACACGGTGATCGGCGTGCTTCCCGAGGGGTTTCGCCTGCGAAGCCTGACGCGTGGTGGGACGATGACACCTGACATCTGGGTCCCAGCGGGCATCTTCGGCAACGCCGACGACCGAGGCCAGCACAGTTATGAAACCATCGCGAGACTCGAGCCGGGTGTTACTCTCGAGCAAGCCGAAGCCGACGCCGGGCCGCTGCTGCGGGGCCGGTACAGTCCCGAGCGGCAAGACGTGCGGATCCTCGACCGTCAGACCGAAGAAGTGGGTTCTGCGCGGGGGCCGTTGCTCTTGCTGCTGGGCTCGGCAACGCTGTTGATGCTCATCGCCGGCGTCAACGTGGCGACGCTGTTCATGGCTGAATCGACCAGCCGTCGCCACGAGCTGGCCACGCGCAGGGCGCTGGGCGCCACCAGAGGGCGAGTGATCAAACAGCTCATGGCCGAGAGCGGGGTGATCGGAGTGTGTGGAGCCGCGGCCGGCCTGGTCGTTGCCCTGATCGGCCGCGACCTCCTGCTGCGACTCGCGCCGCCGGAGCTCGTGCTGCCGGAGCACATCCCTCTCGATCTGCGCATTCTCGTGTTTACCATGGCGCTCGGTGTGGCCATCGGCGTCGCGTTCGGCGTTGGCCCGGCGTTGATGGCCACGCGTGAGGACATGGGGGCGGCGCTTCATCGCCGCACGACGGCGGGCAACGTCTCCACCGCAAAGATCCAACGAGGGATGGTGGCAGGAGAAGCGGCGCTGTCGGTGGTACTGCTCGTCGTGGCGGCGCTGCTCGGCAGGAGCCTGTTGGCGATGCGCGCCGTGGACCCTGGTTTCGAACGTGATAATATCGCGGCGCTGAGCCTCCCCTTGTCCGGGCCACGGACGCAGGAACCACAAGTCCAGCAACTCGCCCGAGATCTCATCGCCCGCGTGGGGGCGCTGCCCGGTGTCACGCACGTCACCGGCGCCAGCACCGTCCCGTTTTCCGGACAGGGAGGAAGCAGCTCGTTCACCATCGAAGGCCGACCGGTGGGTGCGGACGAGAAGATGCCCGAGGCCCATCGCCGGACGATACTGCCGGGCTTTCACGAAGCGCTGGCCATTCCCCTGGTAGCCGGCCGCACGATCACCGACGCGGGCCGGCGCGGCGCCGACCCCGTCGTCGTGGTGAGTGAGACCATGGCCAGACGGTATTGGCCGGACGCGTCCCCCATCGGCCGGTTCATTGTTCGGAACAACCGGCGATGGCAGATCATCGGCATCGTGGACGATATCCTCCACCAGGATCTCACCGGCGATCGCCAATCCACGTTCTACTTTCCGTTCTACCAGCAAACACCCACTCAGTTTTGGTTGATGGTCCGCACGGCGGTGCCGCTGCAAAACGTGATGCCCGAGGTGCGGGCGGTGATGGCCGAGGTGGCCCCTG
>JAPULZ010000178.1 GCA_027294455.1 Gemmatimonadota bacterium | reverse complement strand
TGGGGCACAAAGTTAGGGCGGGAAAGGCCGCGACGCGAATCGGGATACCACCCGCTCAGGCTGCGGCGGATCCGGCGCAGATCGCCGTGAGGACGACGACGGGCATGTTCAACCGAGGCATGGGAGACTCCGGGTTGTGGGCTCGTACCATCGCAAAGAGGAAGGGAATGATGGGACGGCGCCGCTTGGGGTTCAAGGGGTTCATGCTTGACCGGCCCTGGCCCGGGTGGCCTATTAACGGCCTGTCCCATTCGGGGGGTCGTATGCGCATCCGGTCCATCGCCATCGCAGTTCTTTTGCTCCCAATCGCGGCTCCGCTGTGCGCCCAGGAGACCTACGACATCGTCATCCTGAATGGACGCGTGATGGACCCTGAGTCCGGACGCGACCAGATCGCCAATGTGGGTGTCCGGGCAGGGCAGATCGCCGCGGTTACGGTCGAGCAGATTCGCGGCCGCATCGAAATCGACGCCACGGGCCTCCTTGTCGCTCCCGGGTTCATCGACATTCTGGCGAGCGTCCGCCCGGCACGGGAGGCGCACATCCAGAAAGTCAGCGACGGCGTCACGACCTCCTTCGGCATGCACGGAGGTCCGCTTGACGTGGCAACGTATCAGGAAAGAATGTTGGCCGCGGAGCCACTCGTGAATTACGCCGTAGCCGTGGGACACGCAGCCCTGCGGCGGGCGGCCGGAGCGACCGACGGTTATAAACCCGCCACACCCGAACAGATCGAGCGCATGAAGGAGTTGGCCGGCGACGCGATCCGGGCTGGGGCCGTGGGCATTGGGTTCGGGCTCAATTACACGCCGGGTGCCTCGTACGAAGAGGTCTTTGCACTCTTCGAGGTGGCGGCCGCGCACAACGTGCCATGCCATCTTCACGCCCGGTATAAGGGGAACGTGTTCCCGGGAACCATGAGCCTGGCGGCGATGGAAGTGATTGCCATCGCGGCGGCGACCGGTGCCCAAGCTCAGCTCGCGCACCTGATCTCTTCCACCGTGGGCTCCGCCCCTCTCTCCATCGCGCTCGCCGAAGGGGCGGCGCAGCGAGGCGTCGATATAGGCTTCGATTTTCATATCTGGACCCGCAACCAGACCGGACTCAAGTCGGCTCTGTACGACGAGGGTTGGCAGGAGCGCTTCGGTGGGGCCACTTACAGCGACATCTACGTTGCGAGTACACAGGAACGGCTCACAAAAGAGCGATTCGATGAGCTGCGAGCGGCGCCGACCGGCGTGAGCGTGCAGACGGAGTTCATCCCCGAGGCGGAGATCGAGATGGGGTTGCGCAGCCCCCTGGGCATCGTGAGCAGCGACGGCGGCGGGCTCCGCGACGGGAGGGGCCATCCCCGGAGTGTAGGTACCTTCTCTCGCTTCTTGGGCCGGTACGTGCGGGACAGGAAAGTGCTCGACTGGATGGACGGTTTGCGCAGGATCACCGTGCTTCCGGCCAGCCGTCTCGAGAGGGCGGTCCCTCGGATGAAGCGGAAGGGTCGGCTTCAGGTCGGCATGGACGCCGACATCACGGTGTTCGATCCGGGGTCCGTCCGAGAGCGGGCCACCTACCAGGAGCCGTACCACCTCTCAGAAGGAATCATGTACGTCCTGGTAAACGGGAGCTTGGTGATGGAGAGGGGTGGGATCGTGGATGGGGTCGCTCCCGGTCAGTGGCTTCGTCATTAGTTGTCAATTCGAACGACGTAAATGTCATGCCACCCGGTCGGGCGTCGCCGTACCATCCGAATTGATTGTGTGACCGTGGGTGGTGCCGCGGAGCTAGGTCGATTGGGCATGCGCGGTGCCGCCCGGGATGAAAAACGCCAGGGCCAGAGTCAAGTTCGAACGACGCATCAGCATCGGCTCGCTACCTAGCGTTACTCGCCAGGCCCCTCAGTTCCGCGATAAGAAGACAGTGACCTGATCGGTCCGATCGTTCGCAACAGCAAAGTCCATCCGGCCGTTACGGTCGAAGTCACCCGTCGCGAAGCCGTAGGGATACCCGTCGACCTCGAAACGGTACAGAACCGGCGATTCGTCTCCGGTCAGAACCGCTACCTCGCCTCCCATGTAGCTCGCGACCAGCACCTCGTCGCGGCCGTCCCCGGTCAGATCGGCCGCAGTGATCTTGGTCGGCCCAGTCGCGATCTCGTACTGACCGGCGGCGCGCCACGACCCGTCCCTTTGGCCATGCCAGACGGCGAGGATTCCAACACGTTCGCCCGACCCAGCCACAAGGTCAGCAAGGCCGTCTCCGTTGAGGTCCGCCACGGCAACCGAGAATGGAGCGAACCCGGGCCGCAGTGTGGTGTCTTGGGCGAACTCACCCGCGCCATGGCCCATCAGGACCGAAATGTGGTCAGGATTCGGCGTCACCAGATCCAGGAACTCGTCTTCGTTGAGGTGGGCGAGAGTCATCCCGCGGTACGGGTCTCCACCGACCTCGATCATCCTCGAGTTCGAGAACGTGCCGTCTCCGACCCCCTTGAATATTCGGATGGATTCAGCCGTGCGGTCATCCACGAGGAGATCCGCGTGTCCGTCGTTATCGATGTCGCGGAGTCTTACGGCGTGGGGATGTGGGGACACACCCACCTCAAACTGTGAATGGCTTCGACGCTCGAAGTTCCCACCGGCCACCCCAAACAACAGGGTCACATAGTCGGTTGCATGATTCGCGACAGCGAGGTCTTCGAACCCGTCCCCGTCGAGATCGGCAGCCGCCAGGTCGACTGGATCCTCGCCAGCAGCAACCGATGCGGCGACATCGAACTGCCCGTCACCGCGACCGCGCAAGACGACGACCCTCCCTTCTCCGGAAACCACCAAATCGAAGTGGCCGTCCCTATCCACGTCATACGCCAGGATCGCATTGGTTCGAACGCCGACCTCGACCTCGATCCGGTGGAAGGGGCTCTGACTAGCCTTCTGTGCCTCTGAGGTCGTGCATCCCGCGCACGCTGCGACGAGTGCAAGTACCACAGACGGTCTCCCGATCGACATCATTCCCCGCACTCCCGACTCTAGTTTTTGAACCCTCACGGGCGCTCGCCCGCCAATCCTGAAGAACCTCCGGCTCCGCCACAGGCTGAAGCCCCTTGGTGTGGGTTGGACGAAGACGGGCTACGATTCCTTCCATTTGCGCGCAAGGAACGACGGCTGGCCACGATGCACGTCGAAGGGATTCCCGACGGCGCGACCGCGATGTCCCGCGCCGTGGCCCTGCCGGCGGCCATCGCCGCGCGGCTGGTGCTGGAGGGTGAGATTCGGGCTTCAGGAGCGAGGATGCCGCCGACCCTGCCGGAACTGTTCAAACCGGCGCTCGCGGAGTTGGCCAACTTGGGCTTTGAGTTCACACGGCGCACGGTGGCGGTCTGAGACTGCAAGACTCGATCCGACGCAGGTGTTTGCGGACGGAATGACGTCTGCCGCTACTCGTTCCGCAACGCCTGCATCGGATCGACTCGGGTTGCCCGTCGTGCAGGGAGGTAGCCAGCCAGCACGGCAACAAGCCCCAGCGTCAACGGTACGACCGCGAAGATGAGCGGATCTCTCACACTCACACCAAAGACCATCGAATCCAACAACCGGGTCGCCGCGAATGCGCCTCCCATTCCAACAGCGATCCCAATAGCGGCGAGCACTAGCCCCTGACCGACGACGATGCGCCGTACCTGTGCCGTACGAGCGCCAAGCGCCATGCGAATGCCGATCTCCTGCGTCCGTTGGTTCACCGAATACGATAGCACGCCGTAAATGCCGATCGCGGCGAGCGTGAGAGCGACCAAGGAAAATATGCCCATCAACGTGAGTGCGAACCGGTCGCGCGCCACTTGTCGTCCCATGACGGTGGTCATGGGGCGAGGGTGGTACACAACCAGGTCTCGATCGATCGCCGTTAACTCGCTCCGCACGAGTGGTAGCAAGCTGCCAGGATTGGCGGTCGCGGACACGACTTGAATCAACGCCCAATTGCGATCGTCGCCGTACTCGGTGTGGGGAATGTAGACCGTGGGTTGAAACGTACCGCGATGGTCCACCGCCACGTCGCTCACGATCCCGATTACCGTACGTGTCTTGCCCGCCGCCCCGATCTGCTGCCCGATCGCACCGCCGTCGGGGAACGCGCGGTCGGCCGCCATCTTGCTGACGATCGCCACGGGTGGTGCCTCTCTGCCGTCGGCGCTCGTGAACGTGCGACCCTGCAGCAGATCGATGCCCATCGCGGCAAAGTAGTCCCCCTCGATTATGCGATTCTGGACCGACATCCCTTCGATCTCCTCCTCGGCGTTTTGCCAGCGCATCCCCCAACTGTGGTACCGGCCCGCAACCGGCAACCACGATGTGGCGCCGACCGTCTTCACGCCGGGAGCGGCGCGCAGACGTTCCTGGAAGAGTTGGTGGAAGCGGATGCGCCGGTCGGGGTCGCCATAACGGGCCTCGGGAAGGTGCACCTCAAACGTCAGGATGTTTTCGGGTTGGATGCCGAGGTCGGTACGAAGCTGGGTCACGAAGCTCTTCATCAGCAGACCAGCGCCAACGAGGAGCATGAGGGCGAGCGCCATCTGGCTGGCAACGAGTACGTTGCCCATATGCCGGCCGCTCGTGCCACCGGTTGTACCGCGCGTACTGTCTTGCAACGTCTCGTTCAGGCTCACGCGTGCGGAACGCAGGGCCGGCACGAGACCGAACAGGACAGCGGTAACCACGGTGATTCCAACCGTAAACCCGAGCAGCCTCGTATCGAACGATATTTCATTGGCTCGCGCAAGCGACTCCGGGCTGATCGCCAGGAGGAATCTCATGCCCGTAAACGCTACGATGAGCCCGATTGCTCCCCCCGCGAGGGCGAGCACCAGTCCTTCTATGAG
>JAPULZ010000177.1 GCA_027294455.1 Gemmatimonadota bacterium | reverse complement strand
TGCGATGACATCGCCATCATCCACAACGGGCGAGTGTTTTTCTGCGGCAGCAAAGAGGAGTTCGAGGGCCAGATGACCCACTCGACGTACGAAGACGAATTCATTCACCTCGTCGGGGAGGCGTAAAATGACCCGCACGTTTACCATCGTCAAGAAAGAGTTCACCGACCTCATCCGTGACAAGCGCACGATCCTGACCATGATCGTGCTTCCCCTGATCTTCCTCCCCATCTTGTTGTCCATCGTGGTGCGGGTGACGCAACGGCAGGAGGCGAAGGCCGACCGGCAGCTGATCGACATCGCGTTCGTCGGTGCGGCATACGCCCCCGACCTGCACGACGCTGTGCAGGCCGATTCCCTGCTGGTGATCAAGCCGGACGTCGCCGAGGCCGACATCGAGCGGCTGATCCGGGCGGATTCGCTGGACGGTGGCATCGTGGTCCCCCCGGACTTCCTCGACCGTGTCGATGCCGACGAGCAAGCGGAGGTCATCGTGTTCTACCGCTCGTCCAGCTCGTTCAACGTGGCCGAGCGGCGGATGCTGGACGCCATCAATTCCCTCGACGACGAGATCGTGGATCGCCGCATCCGCCGGCGCAACCTCGACCCCAACTTGTTCGATGCCATCGCCGTCGACCGGCGGGACGTAGCCACCCTGCAGGAGCGGTTGGGGCAGGCGGTAGGCGGGTTCCTGCCCTACATGTTCGTGATCTTCATGTTCACCGGCGCCATGTACGCGGGGATCGACTTGTCGGCAGGAGAGAAGGAGCGGGGGACGTTGGAGACCTTGTTGTCGTCGCCGGCCTCGCGGCTGGAAATCGTGATGGGCAAGTTCCTGGTCGTGGCCACCATCGGGATCTTCTCGGCGCTCGCCTCCATGGTCGGCCTGTACATCGCCTTGACCCGGGGATTCGGGTCGGAGATTCCGCAGAACATGTTGGACGCCGCGTGGGGGATCATGAACGTCAAGGTGGTGGTGATGCTGGCGACGCTCTTGATTCCCCTGGCCGCGTTCTTCGCCGCGCTGATCCTGGCACTCGCGATTCAGGCGAAATCGTTCAAGCAGGCGCAGAGTACGCTGACCCCGCTGAGCATCGTGGTGATCGTGCCGGTGGTGATCGGCTTGTTGCCCGGCATGGAGCTCAACCTCATCACCGCCATGGTTCCCATCCTCAATGTGTCCCTGGCCACGAAGGATGTGATCTCCGGGACGATCGACCCGCTGCATCTGGTGGTGTCGTACGTCTCGTTGTTCCTGCTGGCTGGGGCGAGTATCTGGTTTTGCGTGGTGTGGTTCAATCGGGAGGAGACGTTGTTCCGCGACTAGCAGGATCGATTGTAGGGGCGAGGCATGCCTCGCCCCTACAAGACTGATCCACGACCTCGGCGTACCGTCTACACTCCGCCCTTCCGCCGCTGCGCCACCGAAGCCCCGATCGCGCTCGCAATCACTCCAATGAGAATCACCGATACCACCCCGCCGAACCCGACGCCGGGTCCCACCTCGGGACGCCCCACTTGTGTCGCGACCCAGTCGGCCGTCCATTCACCCAGATGCCGGCCCACCGCGATGGAGAACGCCGAATCGACGGGAAGCTCGGACGTCCAGAATTTCTCGAAGCCATCCCGTCCGATCTCTCGAACGACATCCGACAAGAAATGCGCCGTGGGCGGACCGAAGATCAAAGACCGGGACGGCGTGAGCAAGCCGGGCACGGCGCCGGCTCGACTGCGGTACCAGTAACCGTAGCGATCCAGGTCGTGGCGGGGCGCGAGCAGGAGGTCACGGCACTCCCGTGCGCGGCCGGTCGCGCATGCCAGCATGTCCAGCGACCCGTCTTCACCCCAGTAACGGCCGATGTTGGTCAACACATGATCAAGCTCGGCGGCTGCAAACTCGTTGTTGCGTTCCGCAGCCGGCATGTCCCAGTCTGCCAGATCTGCAAACGCGTAGTTCCACAGCTCCAGCCAGCTCTTGACGTGTGGACCGGGAGTGCCAAAGGCTGCGTAGAAGGCGCATGCCCCCCGTGCCACCGCCGTTCCCTTGCCGGAGTACGGATCGAGCCAGCGTTCGAGCACCGTGGTGGGCGTGACACCACGTTCCAGGGCGTCGATTTCCTCATGGTCCGCCGTCGCCCACACGATGCAATTGGTGCCGTCCGTGGCATATGGCAGCATGTTCCACACGCCGCGGCGGTAGTCCAACGAATCGTCCAGGCGGACATCTACGACGAGCCGGGCATGTGGCGTGCGTTTGGCAAGCTCATCGGCCAACGACCGCACGGCGTCCTCCAGCAACTCTCGAAGGGCCGCGGGGAAAGCGCTGTCGGCGAGCAGGACGGGCGCGAGGTCCGATGGTTGCCCCCGTTCCAGGTCGGCGAGAATGGCCTCCCTGCGTTCGGCGGCCGCCAGTCGGAAATTGGCATCGGCCAACTCGCCCCCGACAGAATCAGCGGAGATTCGCTCCTCGGTCTTGGGACGCTCCGGTCGCACCCACGGTTCCCACTCCGGCTGCAGCAGCGCGCCCGTCAGCACGACGAGGCACCCAGCCGCCGCTGTGCCCAGCCAGCGTTTCAATGTCATCTCCATCGGGTGCTCCTCAATCCAAGGGCGGCGAACACGAGCGTCCAGAACACGGCGGCCGACCCTATCGGCAGCGTAGCCGCGGTCGGTTGGCCGGCGGCATCGATCAGCGCGGCCCGCCAGATGGTGATGAGCGAGTCGCCGGACACGCCGGCGGCGGCTGCGAGCCGTTGCTCGACGGTGCCGGACGCCCGGCGCAATCTGCCGTATGCTCCCTCCCCGCCCGTGCGCAGGGCTTCGAGCACGATGGTTTCACGAATGCTCGGAGGGAGTGGCGGTTCGATGTGCGAGCTCGCCAGAAAATCGCGGCAGCTGGCGTCCTCTCCCCGCTCCACGCAACCGTCGTAAATGCTGCTGCGCCGCGGGTAGAATCGCGGGGACGGGGCACTGCGTTGTTGCGCCATCTGCACGCGGTCCGCCGGGTCATACCAGGTCATGAGTCCGTCCGACGTTGCGATCAAGCCCAGGGCGCGGCGGCACTCACCGATGTCTCCCGCGAGGCACGCCTGCGCCGAAACGAACGGCGACGCGGCGAGATCGCTGTAGGCAGATCGTGGGTGAGAGTATTCGGTACTGCCGTTCGGTGTCCGAGTCACGAGCCAATCTCGAATGGTCCGATCATGTTCGAGATCCACGGTCTGGTACGTTCCCTCGACCAGCAACTTGGCCAAGGCAACAGGGTCGTCCACAACGAACCCTCCGGTCGACCGGGCACGAGAAATCGGCCCGACGGTAGCCCGGCCGTTTTCCGACAGAATGAGCAGGATGGACACGCCCTTCAGGACGTCTCCGTCGGGCCCGAGTTCATGCGCGAGGATGCGTTGCGCTTCGGCCGCGGCCTCCCGAATGAAGGACATGTCGGTGCCTATGGCTACGAGCGTGACGTATCCAATGGGCATCGTCTCTGTTTGGATCACGGGCCCGAGCATGCTCTCGATGCTGTCTGCGATGGCATCGGCTGCGGCATAAGCTCGTTCGAGCTCCAGCACGCGCTGCCGGAGTTCCGGGATCGTCTGCGCGCCCGCGCCCGCTGGGAGGAATGCGACGATCACCGCGCAAAACGCCAACGAGGGCAGGCCGGGCAGTGTGGTGCGGCTACACATCGATCAACATCCAGCGGCCGGTGAAGATGGCCATCGGGCCCGGCCAATCCATGATGAACTCGATCAGGCTCACACCCGATGGTCCCGTTGACAGCCCGTACTCACCCAGCACCAGGATCGCGATGCCCGCGAGCACGTATCCGGCGGTGCGTGCGCTCCCGGCCGATATGGCGAAGAAGATCGTGAACGCCGTGACGGCCGCCAAGGTGAATCGCATGGCGAGGGCGAGCGGATAACCGGTCAGGCCCATCGGGACGTCAGTCGTGGCGATGGCCATGAGACTCCCGGCCGTGATGGCGATGACCGGCGCGCTCAGCAACACCAGACCCGCCGCCAGCCGCAACAGGGAGAAGTGCCAGCGGGGCACCGGAAGCGAGAGGGCGTAGACATGGCCCAGACGATGATCCTGGCTCCAGGCCGACATCGCCAACAACAACCCGGCGGCGGCGGCGAGGAGCGGATACCACAGGGCCCAGCCCTGCATGGAGGCCATCACGTATCCCGCGTTGGTCGCGCCCAGGTACGCACGGCTCGGTTGCACCGAGAGCACGGGCAAGGCGAACGCCATGACCGTTGCGGCCAGCAACGGGAGCCGCGCCCATTTCCACTGTGTCATGAGTATCGCTTGGAACATGTTCAACTCCCCGTCATTTCAGCGCGAAACGCGCGCAACATTTCCACGAATCCGTCCTCGAGATCCAAGTCCACTACCTCGCGCAACGAGGCCCCGACCCCGGTGAAATAATCCGCCATCTCCGTTCGCCATCCCCGCACCAAAAGCATCTCTCCCGGCACGCCGCCGTTCACGGGCTCTCGCATCAACAGTTCGAACGGTGCGTCACCATACTTGCTGGGGGGATCCGTGATCCGCAGGCGCTTGATGCCGTTCTTGAACTGCTCCATGGGCAACTCGGTCACGAGCCGCCCTTGGTCCATGATGCCGACCCAGTTGCAGAACCGCTCCAGCTCGTGCACCAGATGGCTCGAGATCAGCACCGTGGCACCTTGCTCTGCCACATAGTCGAGCAGGGCGCCCATCAACTCGCGGCGAACCACCGGATCGAGCCCTTCGGTGGGCTCGTCCAGCACGAGAAGCTCCGGCCGTTGGGCCAGGGCCAGCAGCATCAAGAGTTTTCCCATTTCACCCTTGGAGAGCTTGCTGAGGCGCTGTTGCGGCGGGAGGGAGAACCGATCGAACAACTCGTCGGTCCACGACTCGTCCCACTTCTTGTAGAACGCGCCGTGATATCGCACGGCTTCGGCGACCGTGAGCGTGTGATAGAGATGGCTTTTTTCCGGGACGTATCCGGTGCGTTGCAGGATGTCGGGCATGTCCTGCGGCAGCTCGTTGCCGAGCACGCTGATGTGACCACGGTCGACCTTGTGCAACCCGACCAGCAGCCGCATGGTGGTCGTCTTCCCTGAACCGTTCGGTCCCAAGAACCCGTACACCGACCCGGCCGGCACCGTCATGTTCACGTCGGTCAACTCGAAATCCGGCCCGGCCCGATACCACACCCCACTCAGTTCAATGGCATTGCTCATTGGCCGTCCCCTAGCTCTCGATCCAGCGCCGCCCGCAAGTCCTCGCCGTTGACCCCCAACCGGGCGGCCTCGGCCATCAACTCTCGCACCAGTTTGGCGGCGTGCCGAATCCGTTCACCTTTTTTTTGATCGGCCGAGACCGCTTTCACGAACGTCCCCGCGCCCTGCCGCAGCTCGACGAACCCTTGGCTCTGCAGCTCCCGATAGGCCTGAACCACCGTGGCGGGGTTCACCCGCAGCGTGGTGGCCAGCTGGCGGACCGAGGGGAGCGCCTGTCCCTCGTTCAGGTCGCCGGCGGCCACCGCAACGCGGATCCGGCCGGCGATCTGCTCGTAGAGGGGGGTCGGGCTTCTCGGGTCTATGCGATCGAACACGGGGCCAAGTGTATTATTGTACCGATACAGTAGGACAAAATGGGGAGAATGTCAATAGAAGGGCGGGTTAAGACATAGTACCCAAAATCGTGTCACCCCCCTTTCACATTGAAACGTTTCTGGCGCCGTTCGGTGGCGGTGCTCTTGGTGGTTTCGGCGTCGGGCCCCCCTGTGGTCTCCGACCAACCCCCGTACCAGCGTTCGACCACGCATAGTCCTGCACGCGACCAACCGTCGACCAACGGCCGACTAGTCGGGTGACTAGACGGGTGACTGGGGCGGTTCCGGGCCAGCCCCTGTACCGCGACCAGGCGGGGCGTGCGCTGAGCCTAGAAACACCTCGGTTTGCCCCCAGGGTTGTCCGAGGTCATGCTCGGGAGGACCCAAAAGGTTGGTCGTGTGACAAGAACCCCGCCACGAGTCCTCCCGTCCGGTGCGCGGGCAAGCG
>JAPULZ010000176.1 GCA_027294455.1 Gemmatimonadota bacterium | reverse complement strand
CGAATCGAATTCCAGGGGCGCCCCCACCACGTAATCCTCACCGGCGCGTACCTGGCCGCTGTTGCCCTTGTCGTCCTCCCAGCGGATGACCAGGTCGCGGGTGGTGCCGATGCTGCCGTCGCGCAGGGCGGTGAAGGTGTAAACCTTCGCGTCGTCGGAAATGAATTCGCCGGTCACCGATTTATCGGCGGTGCTCTTACGGGGGCCGAATTCCTCCGGAAACTCCGGCTGTACGCCGAATTCTTCCTCGACCTCCTCTTCCGATGGAATCCAGGCGGTCACATCGAGGATTTCGGCGGAGATGCGCCGCTCGGATTCGTCCAGCCACCAGCGGCCGCTGAGCTCCTCCGCGGACACGCGGAACGTGGCGCTGTCGCTGGGATTGAGCACACCCGCGTCGAGCTTGAGCCGGAGCCCGTCGATCAGGGCCAACTGGCTGCCGGGCTGGTATCCGCGGCCCACGTTGACGATGCCGGACTTGCCGTCGTCCCGTTCCCAGCGGATGCGGAGGTTGGAGGCGGCGCCGATGGGGCCGCTACCCTCCACCGTCAGCGTAAATTCCGCATCGTCCTCGCCGGAATAGTCCCCCTCGATCTGCGGTCCGCCGAAGGTTGCTTGCCGCTCCCAGCGGGAGGGCTGGGAGAATCCGGCGTCCCGTTCCTCCTGAGGGAGCCACCAGAACAGGTCGGAGCGCTGGGAGCGGGTGCGCACCGTGAACGAGTCGCCCACGATGATGTCCCCTTCGCTCAGCACCAGGCTCAGGCCGTCGGCAAAAGGCGTCGCTTCGCCGGGGGCGTAATTGAACGAGTCCAGCTCAAGGACGCCGTTCTCGCCCGTATCGGATTCCCAGCGCACTTGCAGCTGGGATTCGCCGCCCACCGTGCCCGTTTGCACGGCGGTGAAAGTAAAGAGCTTGTCGTCGTCGCCGGTGTAATCGCCCACCACCCGCATGATGGCGTTGGAGGCGCCCGTGCCGGTGGCAACGGTCGGGCGCTCGGTAGGCGCGCCGACGCCCGCCCAATCGGAGGGATCCTCGACGAGGTTGCTGAAGTTGGGCGTCTCGCCACCTTGTAGATCGATTTCCAATGCGATCCGGCCCTCGGAGCCGGTCTTCTGGCTGGTCAGCACCAGTTGGAACGGCTTGAGCTGGTTTCCGGTGCGGATGATGGTGGACTGCACGTCCTCGGATGCCGCGTTGATGGCGTCCTTCAGCCCCTCGAGGGTGTTGTTGGTCTCGTCGATCACCACCGTGATGGGGTTTTCCTCACCCACGGTGATGATGAATCGGCCCATGCCGACGATTTGGTCGTTGGTCTCGTAGCCCTGGGACGATATCTGGTGATTCAACGCCATGCGTTCCACGATCAGCGTGTGGTTACCCGGCGCCGCGCCCGCGGTGGCGGTCGCCGTCACCACGTCCTCGTTGCTGGTTTCGACGATCTTGCCCTCCCACAGATTGTTGGAGGCCAATGTGCCGAGGATGCCCTCCAGGTCTTCCAGGACGGTCTTGACCTGGTCGAACGAGTCCAGCTCGATCTGGGCCTTCTCCTTGCGGTTCTCGACAGGCTCGAGCCGCCGCCGCTCGATCTGGAGCAGGTTCTGGATCGTTTGGTTGGTGTTCATACCCGATGCCAATCCTGGAACCCGGTTCGCTTGGGCGTTGGTGTTGATTTCCGTCATGATGGACCTGGCATGCGCTTCGTAGGGGTGCGTATTTGCCTAGTGGACGCCCAGCGGGCGGTTTTTGCAGCCGGCATTTAACGCACAGTATTGAAATGATTCGCTAACTATTGTTCCTCGCAACGCGTGGAAACCCGGGGTTCAAGTGTTCAAGAAATATTCCACCCGGCGGTCTACCCGCTCACGGTTGCGGTTAGCAATCGGAGCACCGCCTCGGGGCTCTGATTGGCCTGCGCCAGCATGGCCGTCCCCGCAGCGAGCATCACTTGATTCCGGGTGAAATTCGTCATCTCCGCCGCCATATCCGCGTCGCGCAAACTCGATTCCGCGCTGGTCAGGTTCTCCTCGGCGACACGGAGGCTCTTCGTGTTGCTCTGCAACGTATTCTTCTGGAAGGCGCCCAGGGTGGCCCGGAGCTGGGTAATCTCGCCGATGGCATCGTCCACCAGCATCATTGCGTCCTCCGCGCCTTGGGCGGTGGTCACGTCGATCTCGCTTAGGTTGCGGAACCCGGAGACGTTGGGGACGCCGTTCCCTAGCCGGTTGGACTTGGCATCGACCAGCGAAATCTTGACCTGCTGGCCGCGCGTGGGTCCCACCTGGAAGGTGAGCGAATTCTGGGTCACGTGAACGAAGCCTTCCGTCTCCGCTTGGGTATCGGCCGGCACCTCGAAGGTGAATTCGACGAATTCGTTGTCCTCGCGCTTCGACAGAGGCCGGGCGCCGGGAATCCCAACGTCGAAATCTTCCAGCCGCACGTTGCGTGGATCGGTCTTGAGAATCCGCTCGGTCACTTTCCGCACCGGATCGTGCTCGATGACCAATCCTTCCACGTCCGTGCCGTCGGCTCCGGTCATCTGAACGCCTTTCCCCGAGCCGATCTTGCCGTCGATGGTACCCTCCACGTCGCGGCCGCGTTCTCCCTGCTCGATGGTATTGGCGAGCCGGCTGAGCACGCCGGGTATCGTCGCGGAAGCGGTAAAGACGTGCGCGCTGCCGAACTTGTTGTGCTCGACGACGAGGCGTTGAGTATTCGGATCGACGAATACCTGCACGTCGAGGCCCGCGCTTTTAACGCTCTGTTCGAGCTTTTGCCCGATGACCTCGCGGATGGCCCGCACGGCGCGCTGTGGATCGACCTGCAGTTCGGGGCGCTCGAGGTTGTCGAGCATGTTCCGGATGGCCGAGGCGTCCTTGGGATTGTCCATGCGGAATTCGGCGTTCTTTCCGCCTTCCGACAGGACGATCTGGAAGCTATCGACCAGATCGCCGACCGAGATCGGTCGTTGGCCTTCCATCCGGGAGCGGGTGGCCGCCTGGGTGATGTCGATCAGGTAGCCTTCCGCCGGTGAGGACTTGGTTTCCGGCGAGGCCGACTCGAATCGCAGCCCCTGGCCCACGGCTACGCCATTGGCGCCATTGCTGCCGTCGAGCAGGGTGCGGGTGCCGAACTGGCTGGTGCGGGCCACCCGGTCGATGGTGTCCAGGGCGTTATCCACTTCCGCCTGATCCGCCTGGAGCATCTTCTCGTCGTTGGCCCCTTCGTTGGCGGCGTGAATGGCCCGTTGCCGGATCGAGATCAACAGGTTGCTGACCTCGTTCAGCGCCGCTTCGGCCGTTTGCACCATTGAAATGGAGGCTTCGGAATTTTCGATCGCTTGCTTGATTGAGGCAATCTGGCCGCGCATTTGCTCGGAAATGACCAGCGTGGCCGGTCCATCCGCCGCACGATTGATCTTCAGGCCGGAGGAGAGGCGCTCGAGCGTGCGGCCCATCTCCTCGTCGGTTTCCCGCAGGTTGCGAAGCGCGTTGAGGGCTGGAATATTGTGATTGATCCGCATTGCCATGGATCACCTCATAGGCTGTAGTGGCGTCCCGGTGGGGTTACCCCGTGGGGAGCGCTGGGCCGGTCGGATATCCGGCTTCGTTTTCGTTGACAGCGTTATCGGCGGCCGGATGAGAATCTTTAGGGGAGCGCTATTTTTTATTCCCCGAAACCGCTCGATCTGTCGTAAAAGTATGCCGACGTGCCCGTGCCGCCTCCCTGGCAGCCGGCTGTCGTTGGGCCCATCGGGCTCTGGTTCCTTATCGGCGGCGGCTGGGAAATCTTGAGGAGGCGCCCG
>JAPULZ010000175.1 GCA_027294455.1 Gemmatimonadota bacterium | reverse complement strand
GCGTACGCCCCGTCGTTGAGGCGCAGGATGGCGAGGAGGACCATCTGCTCGAATTCGCCTGGGAATTGTTTGTCACTCATGTCTACTTTGCAGGCTTAATGGATGCCCGCAATGTAGGCCATATGTCGGGCTGGGGCAAGTGGCCGTCCCCTCCGCCCCCCACACCGACGGGAGGGGACTTGCCACCGGCCACCGCCCACTGTATTCTATCGGTGTCCGATTATCGGTGACCGATCATAAAGGTGCTCATGACCGAGACGTCCCACGACAAGCTCCTGCCGCTCACGCCGGCCACGTTTCACATCCTGCTCAGCCTCGCGGAGGGTGTGAAGCATGGGTACGCGGTCAAGCGAGAGGTGGAGACCCGCACCCAGGGCATCGTCCGTCTCGGAGCCGGTACGCTGTACGAGGCGATCCAGCGGTTGGATCGGCAGGGATTGATTGCCGAGGCGGAGCCGCCGCGCGACGCGTCGCAGCCGAATTCGCGTTGGCGATTTTACGAAACCACCAAGCGGGGTCGGGAAGTGCTCAAGGCGGAGCTCGAGCGTCTCGAAGCCGACGTCAAGTACGCCAGGGCCCGGGCGCTGGTTTGATGCACCGGCGCTACCGGTTGTTGCTGCTGGTGTACCCTCGGGAGTTCCGTACGACCTTCGGTCGGGATTTCTGTCAATTCCTGGCCCGGCAGCGGAGCGAGCCTCGGTATCGGTCTGTGTTCATCGGTGCGACCAGGTTCTGGTGGGACGTCCTCGCCGACGCGGTGCGCAGCGGAATGCGGTTGCGTGCCCGGAACATGGCCGGGGCGTGGCGGCGACGGCGACACCCCCCCCAACATCCCGGACGACGGGAGGGCAAGCTGATCATTAGCAGCGTGCTGCAAGATGTCCAGTACGGAATGCGCTCCATGGTGCGGACGCCCACGTTCACACTGATTGCCATCGCGACGCTGGGGATCGGGATCGGTGCCAATACCGCCATCTTCAGCGTCGTGAACGGCGTGATTCTTCGTCCACTGCCATTCTCGAACTCCCACGAACTGGTCATGGTTTGGCGCTTGAACGACCGTGGTGAACGGAGTGTGGTCTCGTGGCCCGACTTTGCCGATTGGCGTGCGGCTGCCAGGTCGTTTGCAGGATTGGGTGGCTTCATCGAGGCGACGCGCGTGTTCGAGAACGACGGCGGCGCCGACGAGCTGAAGGGGACGTCCGTGACCGCCAACATGTTCTCGATCCTCGACGTGATGCCGGCCCTGGGCCGTCCGTTCGTCGAAGAGGAAGATCGGTACGGAGGCCCCAGAGCGATCGTATTGAGTCACGGTCTGTGGACGACTCGCTTCGGTGCCGACTCCACTCTGGTGGGGCGCTCCATCAGGGCGGACGGCGAGGCGCACACGGTCGTCGGGGTCATGCCCCGTGGCTTCGCGTTTCCGGATCCCACCACGCGATTCTGGACGCCGCTGCGGGAGGACGAGATCTTGCGCCGCATCGGCGTGACGTCTTCTGGTCGCGGCCTCAGCTTCATCAACGTGCTGGGCAGGCTCGACGCGGGCGTGGCGGTGGCGGAGGCGGAGCTGGAGATGACGGCGGTGGCGGCGGGGATCGACGCGGCGGTGGGACGAAGTGACAGCACGCGTGTCAGCGTGCAGCCACGCCATGCGTACATCGTGGGAGATGTGACGCCGCTGTTGTACACCTTCTTCGGCGCCGTGGGACTGGTCCTCATCATCGCTTGTGCCAACGTGGCGAATCTGGCGCTGGCCCGCGCGGCAGGTCGCAATCGGGAGTTGGCTCTCCGTGCCGCATTGGGCGCGGGACGCCTCCGCATCGTGCGGCAGTTGCTCACGGAGAACGTGTTGCTGGCAGCGTGCGGAGGGTTGGTCGGTTTGGCGCTCGCCTTTGGTCTCACGCGAGGTCTGTTGGCGCTGGGCTCCGAGTCGCTCCCGCGGCATGCGGAAGTGTCGCTCGACGGAACCGTCCTGATCTTCACCGCGCTGGTGGCGCTCTCCAGCGGGATCGTGTTTGGACTGGTACCGGCGCTCCAGGGAGGCCGTCCGGATCTACTCGCTTCCCTCAAGGACGGGGGGCACGGGACGGGTTTGAGCGTCCGGGGCCAACGCATCCAACGCAGCCTCGTCGTGGCGCAAGTGATGCTGGCCGTGGTGCTCTTGATGGGGGCGGGGCTGTTGATCAACAGCTTTTGGCGGTTGACCTCGGTCGACACGGGATTCGAGCCGCAACACGTGTTGACTGCGCGGGTGTCCCTTCCAGAGACGCGCTACGGCGACGACGAAGTGGTCCTGGGTTTCTTTGATCGATTGATCCCGGCGCTCGAAGCCTTGCCCGGTGTCACGCGCGTCACCACCTCCTATTCCCCGCCGTTCCAGGGCAGCGAGTTCAGCCAGATGTTCGAGATCGAGGGGCAAGACGAAGTGCCGGCAGACGAACTGCCTTGGGGACGGACGATAATCGTGGGGCCGGGATACTTCGAGACGATGGGAGGGACGTTGGTCCAGGGCCGTGACCTCGAGTCGAGCGACCGAAAGACTGCTCCACCGGTGGCCATCGTCAACGAGACCATGGCGCGACGTTACTGGCCTGGCGAGGACGCGGTGGGCAAGCGGTTCCGGACGCCGGCGGGCATATCGGGATCGGTGGAGTCGCTGGAGCCGCGTCATTTCGAGCGTGACTGGATCACCGTGGTCGGCGTGGCCGCGGACGTACGGCGCTCGAGTCTGGCGGAGAGAGAAAGTCCGGAGTTCTATCGGCCGCACGCTCAGATGACGTGGCCCGGAACCGGCCTGTTGCTCCGCACGGTCGGCGATCCGATGGAACTCGCCGCGGCGTTGCGCCGCGAGGTGTGGGCCATCGATCCGGCGCTGCCGGTCACGAGCGTGAGCACCATGACCGACCTCGTCGCGGCATCGGTACTGGAGCCCAGGTTCCGCACGTTGCTCCTGGGGATCTTTGCCGGGATGGCGAGCCTGCTGGCGATGGTAGGCGTGTACGGTGTCATGGCGTATACGGTTGCCCAGCAAACGCGTGAAATCGGAATTCGCATCGCGCTGGGCGCTCCGGGTGCGGCCGTGCTGCGCCATACCCTGGCTCGTGGTCTCCGCCTCACGGCGACCGGGGTATTGCTCGGTTCGGCCGGCGCATTCGCGGCGACGCGGTTGCTCACCGATATGCTCTTCGGCGTCTCCCCAACCGATCCGGCGACTTACCTCGGTGTAGTGCTGTTACTCGTCGGCGTGGCTGCCTTGGCGAGCTTCATGCCCGCCCGGAAAGCGAGTCGGATCGATCCGGTGGCGGCACTGCGCTCCGAGTAGCTCACCCCGCCTCCTCTTCAAACAGTACGTGCCTCTCCTACCGTGAAG
>JAPULZ010000174.1 GCA_027294455.1 Gemmatimonadota bacterium | reverse complement strand
GCCGGATTGAACTCGACCTGGATCTTCACATCTTTCGCGATGGTGAACAGGGTGCCGCCCATCTCCTCCACCAGCACCTTGCGGGCCTCGGCGATGTTGTCGATGTAGGCGAAGTTGCCGTTTCCGTGATCGGCCAGGGCTTCCATCTTGGAATCCTGGAGGTTGCCGGTGCCGAAGCCCAGCACGGTCAAGAACGTGCCCTGCTCCCGCTTTACCTCGATGAGGCGGATCATCTCGCCATCACTCGAGGCGCCCACGTTGAAGTCGCCGTCCGTCGCGAGGATGACGCGGTTGTTGCCGCCGCGGATGTGATTGCGCCGGGCCACGTCATACGCCAGACGGATGCCCGCACCGCCGGCCGTCGACCCCCCGGCTGAGAGCCGCTCGATAGCGTCGAGGATCACTCCCTTCTGATCGCCGGACGTCGATTCGAGCACGAGTCCCGCCGCCCCCGCGTACACCACGATGGCCACACGGTCTTTCTCGCGCAGGCTGTTGACGAGAAGCCCGAGCGCGTCCTTGAGCAACGGCAGCTTGTCCGGTGAGTTCATCGAGCCCGAAACGTCAAGCAAGAACACGAGGTTGGAGGCCGGCTGGTCATCGAGGTCGACGCGCCGGCCCTGCAACGCGATGCGCACGAGCCGATGATCGACGTTCCATGGCGCACTGGTCACTTCGGTGGTGATGGAAAAGGGATGTTCGCCCGTGGGATCGGGCAGGTCGTAGTGGAAATAGTTGATCAGCTCCTCGATCCGGACCGCGTCGATGGGCGGACGCTGCCCGTCATTGATGAAGCGGCGCACGTTGGCGTACGAGGCCCGGTCCACGTCGATGGAAAACGTCGACAGCGGATTGGCTTCCACGCCGAGGAATCCGTTCTCCACGATGTGGGCGTAGGACTCGGTGTTGAAGTTGGGGTCGTAGCGGCCCGAGAGGGCCGAACGGGACATCACCCGTGAGACGTCCGCGAATCCCACCTCCGCGGCTTGGCCCATGACGGCGCGTGCCAGCTGGTCGCGCTCGCGGCGCTCGTCGTCGGCGCGAGCCGGTTCCTTGGCAACCTCCCGCTCGTTGGTCGACTGTTGCGCGTCGATGGGGTTGTCGGGTGGAGTGGTGGGCTGCCGGTTCGCGACGTCGGACGAGTCGGTGTCCGGCACGGTCTGGGTATGCGTGGTGCACGAAAGGGCTCCGAAAACGAGGCAGCTCGTGACCATGAGCATTCCGGTGCGGGTCATAGGGTACTCCTCTGTAAGGCCCTGCTATTTGGGCAGTTAGGTGGTACGGGTCGCCCCGTTTTCCCTTATGACGCTTGAGGTGGCGTGACTTGCACAGGTGACCGGTGGGACGGGCGGTACGGCGGTAGAACCGCAACGAAATGCGACTCGGGGGTATGAGGAGGAACACGGCCCCACGGAGATCCCCTCATGAACAACTTTACTCGTCTGACGTCCTTGTCACTTCTCCCCCTCGCGCTCGCCACATGCGGCGGGGAGCCCTTGGGCCCCATCCTCGAACTCCCCCGGGAACTCACCTCGGCGGAGCTCCAACTCGTCGAAGTCGACAATAGTTTTGCACTCAAGCTGTTCAGAGAAATCGACGCCCAGGACCCGGGCGTAAATCTGTTCATCTCGCCCCTCAGCGTGGCGATGGCCTTGGGCATGACCTACAACGGCGCCGACGGAGAAACGCAGGCGGCCATGGCCGAGGCGTTGGAGTTGCAGCACATGGCCATCGATGATATGAACGCGGCCTACCGCGACCTCATCGCCCTCCTCCTCGACCTCGACCCCCGGGTGGAGTTCCAGCTCGCCAACTCGATCTGGTACCGCAACACGTTCCAGTTCGAGCAGGCGTTTCTCGACATCAACAAGGAATACTTTGATGCGGAAATCGCCGGGTTGGATTTCGGAAATCCCAGCGCCGCCGACATGATCAACGATTGGGTCAACGACGCCACCAACGGCAAGATTCCGGACATCGTCGAGAAGCCCATCGCCACCGATCTCGTGATGTTCTTGATCAACGCGATCTACTTCAAAGGCGATTGGACCTCTCAGTTCGACAAGGGGCTGACCCGGCCCGCCGACTTCACGCTGGACGACGGCACGGTGAAGCAGGTCGAGACCATGTTCCACGACTCGGAAGCTGAGGTGCGAGTATTCTCCGACGACGTCATGCGCGCCGTCGATCTTCCGTATGGCGGTGACGCATTCACCATGATCATCTTGGTCCCGCGAATCGGCTCGGACGTGGATGAGGTGGTTGCCGCCCTCGACGCTCCACGGTGGGCGGCGCTCACGAGCGGCCTGACGGATAGCGAACGGATCGTGGGATTGCCGAAGTTCACCCTCGAGTACGAGATCGGGCTGAACGACGTCCTGGCCGCGCTTGGCATGGGCGTTGCGTTCACCCCGAACGTGGCCAACTTCTCCAAGATGCGGTCGGCCAACGATCTCTTCATCAGCTCGGTCAAGCACAAGACGTTCGTCGACGTCAACGAGGAAGGCACCGAGGCGGCCGCGGCGACGTCGGTGGGCGTCGCCGTGGTGAGTGTCGGACCGGGGCCGTTTCTGGTAGACCGCCCCTTCCTGTTCGTCATCCGGGAACGCTTTTCCGGGGCGATCATCTTCATGGGGAAGATCTTGGATCCGGACATGGAATAGGCGCCCCGTCGGGCATCGGCTGTGCCGTGGCCACTCCGGGGGCGTATTCTATGAAAACCCCCTTCGCGAGACCCGATGCCCGACGATCTCCTCCAACGCCTGCAAGCCGCCGTGGGCGACGTCTACCGTCTCGAAGACGAGCTGGGCGGCGGCGGCGCTCCGGATTGTACGCCAAGCGCGACGAATACCGGGCGGCGTATCGCTGACGGTCGGCTGGTTTGCGCCGCTAACCGGACTACCCTAGAATGGTTGCTCCCAAGGGAGCAACCATGACCGCCACGCCGTACGAGTCCGTCCCATACGAATACGACCGCCTCGCCCCGGACGAGATGGTGAAGCGGGGCCGGGAACTGTATGCATTGCTGGACCGGCGCCGCTCCGTGCGTGATTTCTCCACCGAGGCCCCCCCGCGCGAATGCATCGACCTGGCCATTCGCACGGCATCCACCGCGCCCTCGGGGGCCCACCGGCAGCCGTGGCGGTTCGTGGTCGTGGACGATCCGGCCCTCAAGAAGGCGATCCGGGAGGCCGCCGAGAAAGAAGAGCAGGAGAACTACGAGAACCGCTTTCCCGAGGAGTGGCTCGAGGCGCTCGCCCCTCTCGGCACCACGGGCGACAAGCCGTTTCTGGAAGAGGCACCGTATCTGGTCGTCGTCTTCAAGGAGTCGTATGGGATCGACGCCGACGGCGGGAAGATCACCAACTACTACGTCTCCGAAAGCGTCGGGATCGCCTGCGGAATGTTCATCGCGGCCCTGCACACCATGGGGCTCGTCACCCTCACCCACACCCCGAGCCCCATGGGATTCCTCTCGGAGCTGTTGCGGCGGCCGCCGAACGAGAAACCCTACATTCTGTTCCCCGTAGGATATCCGGCCGACGGGGCCGGTGTGCCCGACCTCACACGCAAGAGCTTGGCCGAGGTGGTACAATCAAACGATGGGTCGGGGACGTGAGGACACGGAAACCCCAACGCGCAGATTGCCATGCTCGATTCGATCAAGAATTTCTTTCAAGACAAGATGGCCGTACCCGAGGATCTCACCGAGGATACGGCCGACGGTGCACAGCACCCGGCCCTCCAGGTAGCCGCCTGCGCGCTCCTCCTCGAGATCGCCTACGCCGACGACGAGTTCGCCGACACCGAGCGGGCCCATCTCGAAAACGCCATTCAGCGCCATTTCGGTCTGGATGACGAGACCGCCAGGGAGCTCATCGAATTCGCCGACCGCGAACGCCGCCACAACGTCGATCTGTATCAGTTCACGCGGCTGATCTCCAAGGACTACAACCACGCCCAGAAGATGGTGTTGCTGGAGACCATGTGGGGCCTGGTGTATGCTGACGGCGTCGTCGCCGAGCACGAGACCCATCTGATGCGCAAGCTGTCACACCTCCTGGACGTGAAACCCGCGTTCCTGTCCGAAGCGAAGAAGAAAGCCGACCGGCGCCACGACTAGTTCCATGACCCCGACCACGGACCTCCTCACACGCCTCCGAGCCCACCTCCGGAGCGAAACACTCTTTCCCGAGCCGGGCCTTGCCCTGCTCGCAGTGAGCGGCGGCCCGGATTCGGTGGCGTTGCTCGATCTGCTGGTTCGCCTCGCGCCGGAGTTCGAACTCGAGCTGGTCGTGGCCCACGTGGATCACGGGATCGCCCAGGACAGCGCCGACGTGGCAGAGCGGGTGCTGGGATTGGCCGTGCGCCATGAGGTGCCCGGGCGGCTCGCGGTGCTGCATCTCGGCCCGCAGGCATCGGAAACCCTGGCGCGGGAGAAGCGCTACCGGGCGCTCCGGGCCCTGCAGCACGACCTGGGTGCCCGGTACCTGGTCACCGCGCACCACGCGGATGACCAGGTCGAGACGATTCTGTTCCGCATGCTCCGGGGGACGGGGCTCGCGGGTCTGGCCGGGATTGGTGGGCGGGCGGTGGACGGGCTGGTCAGGCCGCTCCTGCCGTTTCGCAAAGCGGAGTTGCGCTCATGGGTGGAGTCCCACGCAAGACCCTTCACCGCTTTCGTGGATCCGGCCAATGTGGATCTGCGCCACGACCGTGCCTGGATTCGGCACGAGCTGCTCCCGGTCATCCGCGATCGCTTCGGCGAAGCGTTGGACGATCACGTGCTGGCCGTGGGACGCCATGCCGCCCAGGAGCGGGCGGCCTGGGGGGCGGCCCTGCGCGCGCTCCCGGATCTCTCGTTCACCCTTAAACCCGGTCTCGCCGAGGTGGCTCGGGCTGGGCTTGGTGAGTGCGATCCCGCCCTGGGGCAGGTCCTCCTCCGGGCCGTGGCGCGCGAAGCGGGTTGTGTCTTGGGACCGCGGCGAGCGGGCCGTGTCTGGGATTTCGTGCGGCGCGCCCCGAGCGGCCGGATTTGCGACCTCGGCCAGGGATGGGTCGCCGAAATCGCGTTCGACCGCGTCCGGATCCATATATTAAAGGAAACGTCTGAGCCCGCCGCCGGTATCACGGTGCGGTGGGGAGACCATCCCGAGGGACGCGTGCGCTGGCGGAACTGGGAGATCGCGTGGCGCCACGAGCCGGCCGGAGTACCGGTGCGAGGCTCTCTGGTCACGTGGGTGACCGACGGGGAAGGCGAGATCCGGAGCCTCGTGCCCGGCGATCGGATTCTCCCCTACCGCGGCGTCGGACGGCGTCGCGTTTCGCGGGTCTTGATGGAACAGCGGATCCCCAGGTTCGAGCGGCAGGAGTACCCGTTGGTGACCCGCTGGGGCCGCGTGATGTGGTTGCCCGGCATCTGCCGCTCGAGTGCGGCGATTCCCGAGATCGGGAAAGCGGCGATTCGGCTAGAGGCGCATGCAAGGGGAGATACGTAAGGTCACCGGCGGCCGCGATATCGTCGGCGTGGTGTTCGACGAAGACGCGATCGCCCAGCGCGTTGCCGAGCTCGGCCAGGAGATTGCCGATTTCTATCCCGAGGGCGACCTTTTGGTCATCGGGCTCCTGAAGGGCAGCTTCATCTTCGTGGCCGACCTCGTCCGGCGCATTCCGAGGCCGCTCGAAGTAGATTTCATGATTACCGCGTCCTACGGTACCGGAACGACATCCTCTGGAAACGTACGGCTGCTGTACGATCCAGGTGCCACCCTGGAAGGAAAGCATATTCTCCTGGTGGAAGACATCGTCGAATCCGGGAACACGTTGAGGCGGGTGAATACTTTGATAGAAGCGCGCAACCCGCAGAGTCTCGAGACCTGCACCTTGCTGGACAAGAACCGCTCGAGGCGCCAAGGGGTCCAGCCGCGGTTCGTCGGCTTCGATGCTCCGCCCGATTTCCTGGTGGGGTACGGCCTGGACCACGCAGAGGATTTCCGGCATTTGCCGTACATAGCGAGTATTGAGGGATAGCGGATGACAGACGGGCCCACGCCACCGAAGAGCAAGCTGAGCTGGAGCTCGGCGAGCAAGAATCTCGTATTCTGGATGCTCATCGTGATGTTGTCGCTTGCGTTCTACCGCATGACCGTGCGCGGACGCGACGATCACACCGAAATCGACTATACGCTGTTTCGCGCCCAGCTCGACGCTAGCAACATCGCGTCGGTGGAGATCACCGACGGCAAATTCATCGAGGGCGAGTTCAACTCGCCCGTCGTCGTGGAGCGGCGGGCCGTGCAGGCGTTCAGCGTGGTGCTGCCGATCCAGGATTCCGAAGACCTGCTCCTACAGCTCGAGCAACAGCAGGTCAAGATCACGGGCAAGGTACAGCGGCCGTCGTTCGGCACGATCTTTCTCAATTTCTTGCCGTGGATCATCCTCATCGGCCTGTGGATTTTCTTCTTTCGGCAGGTGCAGCAGGGCGGCAACCGGGCATTCCAGTTCGGCCGTTCCAAGGCCAAGATGCTGACGGGCGACACCCCCAAGGTCAGCTTCTCGGATGTGGCAGGGGCGGATGAGGCGAAGGTCGAGCTCGAGGAGATCATCGAGTTCCTGAAAGACCCGCAGAAATTCCAGCGGTTGGGCGGCCGGTTGCCGAAAGGCGTCTTGCTGGTGGGTCCTCCGGGAACGGGGAAGACGCTGCTGGCGCGCGCCGTGGCCGGCGAGGCTGCTCGGCCGTTTTTCTCCATGTCAGGATCCGACTTTGTCGAGATGTTCGTCGGCGTCGGGGCCTCGCGCGTGCGCGATCTCTTCGAGCAGGGCAAGGCCCACGCACCGTGTTTGATCTTCATCGACGAGATCGACGCCGTGGGCCGGCACCGCGGGGCGGGACTCGGCGGCGGGCATGACGAGCGGGAACAGACCCTGAACCAGCTGCTCGTCGAGATGGACGGCTTCGCGTCCAACGAGGGCGTGATTCTTCTGGCGGCCACCAACCGGCCGGACGTGCTGGATCCGGCGCTGTTGCGGCCGGGCCGGTTCGATCGGCAGATCGTGGTCGACCTGCCCGATATCCGGGGCCGGGAGCAGATCCTCAAGGTCCACGCCCGGAAGATTCCCCTGTCCGACGACGTGAATCTCGGCGTCATCGCGAAGTCGACGCCCGGCCTGGCCGGGGCGGATCTCGCGAACCTCGTCAACGAGGGGGCGCTCCTCGCCGCCCGCCGCGCAAAGCAGCGGGTGGACATGATCGATCTCGAGGATGCCAAGGACAAGGTCATGCTCGGCGTCGAACGCCGCAGCATGGTGTTGACCGACGAGGAGCGGAAGCTGACGGCGTACCACGAGGCAGGTCACGCCATCGTGAACCTGTCGACGCCGGGCCAGGATCCCGTGCACAAGGTCACCATCATCCCGCGCGGTCAGTCCCTGGGCCTGACGTTCGCGCTTCCCGAGCAAGACCGGCGCAACTACACCCGGGAATACATGCACGGCAAGTTGGCTATGGCCTTCGGTGGCCGCGTGGCCGAGGAGCTCATCTTCGGGCGGCCCAAGGTCACCACCGGAGCGGCCCAGGACATAGAGCAGGCCACCACGATGGCGCGCAGCATGATCACCCGGTTTGGGATGAGCGACGAGGTCGGGCTCGTGGCCGTGGGCGAACGGGAGCAGCAGATCTTCATCGGCCGTGATATCGGCCACCGCCACGAGGTGTCCGCCAAGTTGGCGGAGTTGGTGGACAGTGAGATCAAGAAATTCCTGGATGAAGCCCACGGGAACGCCCTGCGGATTCTCACCGAGAAGATGGACGTGCTGCATGCCATGGCGAACGCGCTGCTGGAGCGCGAAACCCTCAATAGGGAAGATGTGGAGCTGCTGGTGGCCGGCAAAGAGCTGCCTCCTCCTCCAGCCGAGGACACCACCGACGACGAGCCGCTGCCGCTGCCGAGTGGAGAACGCAAGCCGTCGGGGGTCGGTCCCGTTCTCGGCACCCCGCCGCCGAAGCCCGCCGGCGCGTGAGGGTCACCGCCCTCGATCCGCAACAACAAACCGTAATACGAGACGCACTGTTGCGACGGGGTCTCGACCCCGTTCGCGCCGATGCGGCTGCCGGTGACCGGTGACGAGCTGGGACATGGCCCGCGGCGCGGTCTCGCTGGAGCGGCCGGTGGTGGTCGGCATCCTCAACGTGACGCCCGATTCCTTCAGCGACGGGGGACGATTCCTGGCCCCGGCGGACGCGTTCCGTCACGCCGAAGTCATGGTGGAGGCCGGGGCGGACATACTCGATGTGGGGGCCGAATCCACCCGCCCGGGTGTGTCGAGCCGGCTCGGAGTGGAGGACGAATGGGCGAGGCTCGAGCCCATACTGGCCCGGATTGTCCGACGGTTTCCGACCCTGCCCGTGAGTGTGGACACCGTCAACGCGGAAACGGGCCGGCGCGCCCTGGATCTCGGCGTGTGGGCCCTGAACGACGTATCGGGGCTGCGGGTCGATCCTGCCATGGCGGATGTGTGCGCCGAGCACGGGGCCGGCCTGGTGCTCGTGCATTCCCGGGGCTCGCTGAGCGAAATGGCCACGTACGAGCACGCGACCTATGGCGACGTGGCCGGGGAGGTCGTCGCCGAGCTGGAGAGCTCGGCTGGCGTGGCCGCGGAGCGGGGGGTGGATCGCGGGTGCTTGATTCTCGACCCGGGATTGGGGTTTGCCAAACGGCCCGCGCACAACTACGCTCTGTTGCGTGGCCTGTTCTCGCTGGCTGCCCTGGGGTATCCGGTGATGGTGGGGCCCTCCCGCAAACGGTTCCTGGGCCATATCGTCGGCGGCGACGCGGCTGAGCGGGACAATGCCACGGCGGCGGCCTGCGTGGCCGCCTACGACCAGGGCGCCTCGTTGTTTCGGGTGCACGACGTCGCCCGTGTGCGGGAGGCGCTGCAAATTGCCCACGCCGTTCGGAAACCGGTATGCCATTCGAGCAATTCCGATTCCTAGTCCCGGGTGTCCGCGACGTCATCGAGATCCTGATCGTCGCGTACGTCCTGTATCGCGTACTGTTGTTTCTGGCCGGAACGCGGGCGCTGCAGATTCTCTTTGGGCTCATTGTGCTCGGTCTGGTGTACTTCGGGGCATTGGTCTTGAAGTTCAACATGATCGCGTCGTTGCTCGGATACGTGTTCACGTTCGGCGTGTTTGCCGCCATCGTGGTCTTCCAACCCGAGCTGCGGCACGTCCTGTCCCGACTCGGCCGGATGCGCGCCATGCAGTTCTTGAATCCTCAGGGCTCCGTGGGCGTGATGGAAGAAATCGTGGCAGCGGTGGAACGGTTGTCCCGGCGCGGGACGGGAGCCATCATCGCCGTCGAAGGAGAGGTTTCCCTCAACGATTATTTGGAGTCGGGCAAGGAAATGCATGCGAAGATCTCGGCCGACCTTCTCACGACGATCTTTACCCCGTACTCTCCGCTGCACGACGGTGCCGTGATGATTCGGGGCGATAACATCATTGCGGCCGGATGCGTGCTGCCGCTGACACAGTTTCCGGTGGAGGACAAGTCCTTGGGAACGCGGCACCGGGCGGCGCTCGGGCTCTCGGAGGAAACCGACGCGATCGTCATCGTCGTGTCGGAAGAGACCTCGAAGGTGTCCATCGCGATCCGCGGATTGCTGCATCGCGGTGCGACGCCGAAGCAGCTTCAGGAAGTGCTGGCCGGCCAAACCTGGCCGTCCCTCACCGGCGAGATGGCAACCGACACTCCCACAACCTGACGCACACCGATAGAGGCCATGTCGAACGATAGCCAGGCAAACAGCGGCAGCCGCGTTCTTTCTTTGACCGGGACACACGGTCCGCCCTACGGGTCGGCGCTCATCGTGTTCTTCGTCGTTCTGGTGGGATACGTCTGGACATTGGCGCCTACCGTCACGTTCTGGGACGCGGGGGAATTCCTGGCGGCCGCCAAGATTCTGGGCGTGCCCCACCCGCCGGGCACCCCGGGCTTCGTGATGATGGCCAACGTCTGGGGGTCGTTCTTCCCCATCGGCGGCTTCGCTTACCGGGTCAACTTCATGACGGCGCTCTTCAGCGCCGGCGCAGCGGCGCTCCTCTTTCTGGTGGTCCACGCCGCGCTGCAGCGCCTGGGGAAGAATGATCCGGACGCGGGAGACAAGGTGTTCGTGATTGGCGGCGCTGCGGCGGCGGCGGTCATGTCGGCGTTCGTGTTCACGGTGTGGCAAAATTCCAACGAGACCGAAGTGTACATGTTCGCGTCGTTCACGATCGCGGCCATCACGTGGTTGGCCATGTTGTGGCGCAAGAACCGGGGGACGGCTCGGGCATCGCACCTCTTGTTGGTCCTCGTGTACCTGGGCGCGTTTTCCGTCGGCAATCACCTGCTGGCGCTGCTGGTGGGGCCGGCGCTCATCGGATTCATGTGGCACGTGATCACCACCGAGCCCTTGCCGAACGCATCCGACCGCAGAGTCGAATGGGCGCAGTGGGCCGTCGTCCTCGGCATCTGGGCCCTGTTCATCGGCAGCGGCCTCGGGAGCACCACGATCATGGCGTTTGCCGCCCTGGTTTTCCTGGGCGCGGCGGCGTTCGCGATCAGTGCTGGTGGGGCGTTCTTTACGGTTGCCACGCTCTTGATCGGTGTCGTGGGTGCGTCCACGTACATCTACCTGTACATCCGGGCGGGTCTCAGCCCGATGATCAATGAGGCCGACCCATCGACGTGGGAGGCCATCCTCGCCGTGATTCGCCGCGAGCAGTATCCGCCGCGGCTGCCCACGGACAATCCGCTCTACGCGTCGGGTGCGGGGAACCCGGGACGGACGCTGCAGCTCATCGGGCTCCAGATCCAGAATTATCTGCAGTACTTCGATTGGCAGTGGTCCAACGGTTTCGCCACCACCAACCCCGTGTTCGCCGGCATCCGGCTGCCGTTCACCATGGCGTTCACCTCCCTCGGCATTTTCGGCGTCACGGTGCTGTACACGAAGGATCGGTCCACGTTCTGGATGCTGGTGTTGATCTTCGCGATCACGGGCCCCGGATTGGTGGGCTACATGAACTTCAAGCCGGGCTTCTCGCTCGGATGGGACATCTTCCGGGACGCCAACCAGCACGAAGTGCGCGAGCGGGACTACTTCTTCGTCATCTCGTTCCAGATGTGGGGCGTGTTTGCCGGGATCGGGGTGGCGGGCCTCTATCGCTTCGTGCGTGAGAAGTTGCAGGCGGCGTACAGCCGAGACGGCAGCCGGGTGCCGGGGGCGTTGAAGGTCGCCCCCGGCGTGTTTGCCATCGCCTTGCTGCCCTTCGTGCTCAATTTCTCGGCCGCGAGCCGCGCCCACGGGCCGGACAACACGTTGGCGTTGGACTTCGCGCGCAATCTGCTGCAGACCATCGAGCCCTATGGGATAGTGTTTACCAACGGGGACAACGACACGTTTCCCCTGTGGTACGCCCAGGAGGTCGAGGGCATTCGGCAGGACGTGGCGGTGGTCAACCTCTCGTTGGGCAACACGAACTGGTACATCAAGCAGCTGCGCGACAATCCGGTGCGCCCGTTCGATCCGGAGCAGGCCCCGTGGTTTGCCAATCGGGCGCCGGAGACGGTGCCCCCGGGCCTCCACACCATGAGCGATGCGGAGATCGATGCTCTGCAGGCCGAGCTGTTGCGGGAGCCGTTCGAGTTCCGGGCGGGGCGTATCCAGCACACCTTGCCCGCCAACTCGCCGCTGTACGTGAAAGACGTGCTCATGCTACGGCTGATTCTGGAGAACGTGGGAGTCCGTCCCGTGTACTGGTCCACCACGGCCGGCAGCGGCAACTGGGTGGGGTTGAGCGACTACATGGTGCAGGAAGGCCTGGCACTGAAGCTCTACGTCGACGAGCCGCCGGATCTGAGCCGGCTGGCGCCGGGCCTCTGGGTCCCGGTGGACCTTCCCCGCACGGATTCGCTGGCCTGGCATATCTACGATTACGCCCGCCTCTTCGATGTCGATTCCCTGGATCTCGACCCCACGAGCGACAACATCGCCGGCAACCTGAGCCTTCCGTTCCTGGTACTCGGGGGCGCGTACCAGTCCCTGGGTGACACGGCCCGAATGATCCGCAACTTCGAGCGGGCCTATCACCTCTCCCCCAATCCCGCCATCCTCGGCCTGCTCGAGTCCGCGGGCGGCGCCGGGGCGACAACCGACGTTCCGGAGGTCTTCCCCATCGAGCTGTTCGATTCGCTCCCGACCGGCGAGCCGCCGGAGAGTCTGATGCCGGCGATGAGGGACTCTACCCAGCAGTAGGGGCGAGGCCTGCCTCGCCCCTACCGACTCCGGTTGTTCATCGTCCCAAGCTCACGTAAATTACCAGGCTATGAGTTTTGAGCTCGTTCGGGACAACCTCGCCCGGGTCCGCGAGGAAATCACCCGGATTCAGAGCGTGGAGGGGATAGACGGGGCCGTTTGCGTGATTGGGGTGACCAAGGGTCATCCCGCCGATGCGATCGCGGCGGCGCAGGCGGCCGGTCTTGAGGACATCGGGGAAAACAGGGTGCAGGAGGCCTTGGGGAAGCGGGACGCGGCGGCTGACGTCCCGGTCCGCTGGCACTTGATCGGCCATTTACAATCCAACAAGGCCAAGTTGGTGCCGGGGAATTTCGCCGTGGTCCACTCGGTGGATTCGGTCAAGCTGGCGGAGGCGCTCTCGGCGGCCCATCGCCGGGCCCGGGAGGACAAAGGGTACGACAATCCGCCGCCGATCGTGTTGCTCCAGGTGAACGTATCGGGAGAAGGGCAGAAGAGCGGCTGTTCCCCCGATGCGGTCGAGGCACTGGCGCACGCGGTGGCGCAGATGTCGGAGTTGCGCCTCCGGGGTCTCATGACCATGGCACCGCTGATCGATGATGAAGCCGCCCAGCGCAAGGTCTTTGGGGATTTGCGTACGATCCGCGATCGCTTGGTAGCCGGGGGGTTGACGTTGCCGGAACTTTCCATGGGGATGTCCGGCGATTTTCCGGCCGCGGTTGCCGAGGGAGCGACAATGTTACGGTTGGGCACCGTCCTCTTCGGGGAGCGACAACGATGACGGAAGAGACTTTCAATCTGACACCTCTGGATATCCGCACCCAGCAGTTCCGGCGCGGATTTCGCGGTTATGACCTGGCTACCGTCGAAGAGTTTCGCGAACGCTGTGCCGCCGAGGTGGAGCGTTTATCGCGCGAAAACTCGGTGTTTGCCGAGCAGGTCCGAAACTTTCGCGAGCAGCTGAAGCTGTTTCGTGAGCGCGAGAAGGCGATGAGCGACGCGCTCGTCGTCGCCCAACAGTTGCGTGAAGATTCCGAGCAAATGGCCCAGAAGGAGTCCGACCGGGTGGTGCAGCAGGCCAGGGTCGAGGCGGGCAACATCATCACCGATGCGCGGCAAGCGGAACAGTCGGTACGGCGCGACACCGAGCACCTTCACGCGCAATTGGCGTCCTACCTCACCTCGTTTCGCGTGCTCCTCGAGCGGAACCTAGCCGAGGTGGAGGCGGTCGAGACGGCCGAACGAAATGGGAGAGCCTTGGCGGCGGAAACGCCGTCCATGGTGAAGCGTCCTTCCCTCAAGCGCCCTGAATTGCTCTCCGATCCCACCGGCGTCCGAGGCGAGTGACCACGACGGAATTGTCCCAGGCCATCGAGGGGGCCGTCTCGGCGATTCGGAATCGCACCGAGGCGACGCCGGACGTTGCCGTCATCCTGGGAACGGGGCTCGGTGGGTTGGTGCAGGAGATCGAGCTCGCCACGGAAATCCCCTACGAGGACATCCCGGGCTTTCCCCGGTCGACGGTGGAGACCCATGCGGGCCGGCTGCTCTTTGGCACGCTGGGCGGCAGGCAGGTCTTGGCCATGCAGGGCCGGTTCCATCGCTATGAGGGGTACACGATGCAGCAGATCGTATTTCCGGTGCGGGTGATGCACGCCCTGGGGGCCGGCTCGCTCGTCGTGTCGAACGCGTGCGGGGGCATGCATCCGCTCTGGGCGCCCGGCGATCTCATGTTGATCGCCGATCACATCAGTCTGCTGGGCGACAGTCCCCTCGTCGGCCCCAACGACGACAGTCTGGGCCCCAGGTTCCCCGACATGTCGGAGCCCTACGACGGGGAGTTGCGCTCACTGGCCCGGGCCGCCGCCCGCGATCTGCAGATCGTATTGCGGGAAGGCGTGTACGTGGCCGTGGCCGGCCCCAATCTCGAAACACGGGCGGAGTATCGTTTCTTGCGCGGCATCGGCGCCGACGTGGTCGGCATGTCCACCGTGCCGGAGGTGATCGCCGCCGTGCACATGAGCATGCGGGTCCTCGGAATCTCGATCATCACCGACGCCTGTCTGCCCGACGCCCTCGCGCCGGCCAACATCGAGCAGATCATCGTCACCGCGCAACGGGCCGAGCCGGATTTGACCCGTCTCGTCGCCACGGTGTTGGAGCGCATGCCTTCATGAAATACGAGAGGTTGCCCCAGGGCACTGCGGATGCGCTCGAGCAGGGCGTGCTCGAGCAGTGGGCGCGCGACAAGCTGTTTCACCAGACGCTCGAGGCCACGAAGGACGGCGAGCCGTTCGTGTTCTACGAGGGTCCGCCCACAGCGAACGGCCGGCCGGGCATCCATCACGTGTTTTCTCGGACCATCAAGGATTTGATCTGCCGGTATCAAACACTCAAAGGCCGGTCGGTCACGCGGATCGCCGGATGGGACACGCACGGCCTGCCGGTGGAGATCGAGGTCGAGAAAGAGCTCGGCATCAGCGGCAAGAGTGGTATCGAGAAGCTCGGCGTGGCCGAATTCAACCGCCGCTGTCGCGAAAGCGTCTTCCGCTACAAGAGCGATTGGGAGTCGCTGTCCGACCGGATCGGTTACTGGCTCGACTACGAGCGTCCGTACATCACGTATACCAACGACTATATCGAGTCGGTGTGGTATGTGCTGAAGGCGCTGTGGACCAAGGATCTGCTGTACGAAGGGCAGAAAGTCCTGCCGTACTGCACCCGCTGCGGCACCTCCCTGTCCAGTCACGAGCTGGCCATGGGGTACGGCCCCCACCGCAGCCCGTCGATCTACGTGATGTTCAGGCTGCGCGGCCCCGGCGCGGGGGACGACACGCCGCGGCACCTCCTGGCGTGGACCACGACCCCGTGGACCCTGCCGTCGAACCTCGCCATCGCGGTGAATCCGAAGTACGCCTACCTGGAGCTCGACGTGGAGGGCACGCGCCTCATCGTCGAGAAGTCCATTGCCCAGACCAAGGTGGTCCCGGGAGCCACGCACGGCGAACCGTTGGGAAGCTTTCCGGTGGTGGGCGAGTTGACGGGCAGCGACCTCGTCGGCCTGCGCTACGAGCCGCTACTCGACGTCGTGCCCGTCGATGCCGACAACGCGTTTCGGGTTGTCGAGGGCGATTTCGTGACGCAGGAGGAGGGCACCGGGCTGGTCCACATGGCGCCCGCGTTCGGTGTCGACGACTACGAGACGCTGCGCCGTGAGAAGATGGCCTTCGTCAATCCCGTCGACCCGCAGGGGCGATTCCAGGGAACGACGTGGGACGCCATCAACGGCGCCACCGTGTTCGAGGCCAACGATGTCATCGCCGAACGCCTGCAGCAGGAAGGCAAGGTCTTCGGCCGCTACGAACCCAAGGGGTACCAGCACACTTATCCGTTCTGCTGGCGGTGCGACTCGCCGCTCATCTACTACGCGCGCCGGTCGTGGTTCGTCCGCACCACCGCGTTCAAGGACGAGATGGTGCGCTTGAACGCCGACGTGAACTGGTACCCGCCCGAAGTGGGAACCGGCCGGTTCGGCGAATGGCTGGAGAACAACGTCGACTGGGCGTTGTCACGGGACCGTTACTGGGGGACGCCGCTGCCAGCGTGGGTGTGCGAGGCGTGCAGCGAACAGGTCGTGATCGGCGGGTACGCCGAGCTGGCGGAACGGTGGGGGCGGGACCTCCCGGACGGCTTCGATCCGCACAAGCCGGATATCGACGACGTCACCTTCCAGTGTACCAGCTGCGACGGGATCATGCGCCGGGTACCGGAGGTGATCGACGCTTGGTTCGACTCGGGGGTCATGCCCTGCGCGCAGTGGCACTATCCGTTCGAGCACGAGGAGGAATTCGCGGCCCATTTTCCGGCCGACTACATCTGCGAGGGGCTCGATCAGACGCGGGGGTGGTTCTACTCGCTGCTCGCCATCGCCGTCGGCGTCGATCGGCAGCCGGCCTACCGCAACGTCATCGTGAACGGACTCGTGCTGGACGCCGAGGGCCGCAAGATGTCGAAGCGGGTCGGCAATACGGTCGATCCGTGGGACGCGGTGACGAGGTTCGGCGCGGATGCGGTGCGCCTCTACCTGCTGGTCTCCAGCCAGGTGTGGCTTCCCAAGCGGTTCGACGCCGAGGCCATCCCGGACGTCGCCGGCGGTTTCCTCACCCGCCTGCGCAACACGTACGACTTCTTCGCCCGCTATGCCGACGGGGTATCGCTGGAGGACGCCCCGCCTCCGGAACAACGCAGCGTCATCGATCGTTGGTTGCAGAGCCGGGTAGCGGCGGTGACGCGGGCGGTCAACGACGCCTGGTCGGCCTACGACGTCACGACGGGAACACGAGCGCTGATGGAGTTCTGCGACAGCGATCTGTCGCAGTGGTACGTGCGGGTCAACCGGTCACGGTTCTGGGCGCCCGACAGCACGGCCGATCCCAGCGCTGTGGCGACGCTCTATTCGGCGCTGGAGACCGTCACGCGGCTGCTGGCGCCCGCCGCGCCGTTCGTGAGCGATGCGATCCACCGGCGCCTGACGGGCGTGTCCGTCCACCTCGCGCCGTTCCCCGAGCGGGCGGCCGGGGCTGATCCCGCCCTGGACGACGCCATGGCCGTCATCCGGCGCCTAGCGTCCCTTGCCCGCGGCGCACGGGATGACGCCGGTCTCGGAGTGCGGCAGCCCCTGGCGGCCATGCGGGTTGCCGTGCCGCGGGCGGCCGCGCGGGCGGAGTTCGAGGCGTGCCTCGGACTGCTGGCGCAGGAGCTGAACGTCAAGGACATCCAGATCGTCGAATCCGACGGCGACCTGGTGGCGTTGCGCGGCAAGCCCAATTTCCGCAGCCTGGGCAAGGTCTACGGCAGCGAGACGCCCCAGGCGGCGGCCGTGGCGCGAGAGCTCACCGGAGACCAGCTACGGCAGTTGGAGGCGGGAGAGCGCGTCACCGTCACCGTCGACGGCCGGGGCTTCGAGTTCAAGCCAGAGGACGTGGTGGTGGAGCGGGAGGTGGCCACCGATTGGCTCGTGCGGTCGGATGGACCGCTGGTCGTGGCCCTCAACCCGGAGATTTCGGAGGAGTTGCGACAGGAGGGTTTGGCACGGGAGTTGATCAACCGGGTCCAACGGGCCCGCAAGGACGCAGGATACGAGTATACGACGCGGATCGCGCTGGGTGTGGCGGGTTCGGCGGACGCCTTGGCAGCGGTTCGAGCATTTGACACCTTTATTGCGGGCGAGACGCTGGCACGGCGGTTTGCGGTCGGGGAGGAGCTCCCCGGCTCTGATGTGCGGGAGGCCCTGAACCTCGATGGATGGGACCTGGTCGTGACCCTCAAGCGTTTCGAAGGTGAAGACGGAGTGTAGACCTCAATGAAAAAAATGAATAAAAAACAGCTCACGCATTTGGAAAAACGGCTGCTCGAGGAGCGTGGTCGCGTGGTCAAGGAACTCGGCCATTATGGCGAGTCGTTCAGCTCCACGTTGCAGGGGTCCGATGGCGACCTGTCATCGTATTCCTTTCATATGGCCGATCAGGGAACCGATGCCATGGAACGCGAAAAGCAGTTTCTCTTCGCGTCACAGGAGGGACGGTATCTGTGGCACGTGAACGAAGCACTGCGGCGGCTGTACAAGTCTCCGGAGACGTTTGGCGACTGTCACGATTGCGGCGCAGCGATCGATTTCGATCGTCTCGACGCGCTTCCTCACGCTCGCTTGTGCATCAAGTGCAAGGCCAAGGAAGAGGATGAAAAACAGCGCCGGTAGCTCGCGATCGTTCTGGATCGTCCTGGGGGTCGTCGTCGTGTTGGACGTGTGGACGAAGTGGTTGGCGGTACGGCATCTGTCGCGTATCCCGCGGGCGATCCTCGGGAATTTGTTGACCTTGCAGTTAGTCTATAACCCGGGGGCCGCCTTCGGCATCAACGTGGGCGCGTACTCCCGCTGGGTGTTCCTCGTGCTGGCGGTGGTGGCGTTGGTCGTGCTCGGCTCCATGGTGCGGACCACCAAGCCTGGAGACTACGCCCGGTTCATCGCCCTGGGACTCGTGTGTGGCGGAGCGGTTGGGAATCTCATCGATCGGGTCCGCAACGCGCGGGGCGTCGTGGATTTCATCGACGTCGGCATCGGCTCGCACCGCTGGCCCACCTTCAACGTCGCCGACATGGCCGTGTCCGTCGGTGCCGTCTTGCTGGCCTGTGTGCTCTGGATGGAGGGGCGGGAGGCCGAACGGGAACAACGAGCCACGAGCGCGGCCGGCGCCCCGGAGGCCGCGCCTTAGGTGACCGAACCCGTGACCTTTCAGGTCACCGTCGAGTCGACCGAACGCCTCGACCGGTTCCTCGCGAATCAGCTCGCCATCTCTCGCACACGGTCTGCCCGTCTCGTCGCCGCCGGGGCGGTCACCGTCAACGGCGTGGTGGGTCGTGCCGGGCGCCGGCTGAGCCGCGCGGATACGGTGACCGTCACGTGGCCCGATCCGGAGCCGCCCCGTCCCCTGACACCCTATCCCATCCCCCTCAAGATCGTCTTCGAGGACGATTGGCTCCTCGTGCTCAACAAACCCGCCGGACTGGTCGTGCATCCGGCTCCCGGACATTGGCAAGATACCCTGCTAAACGCCTTAGTGACGCGGGGCACAGCGTTTTCGGGCGAAAACAGCGAAAGACAGGGCATCGTGCACCGGCTGGACAAAGACACGTCCGGCTTGATGGTGGTGGCGAAAACGGAGGCCGCGCACCGCAAGCTTGCCAGGGATCTGGCGGCCCGGCGGATCGAGCGGTTCTACGCGGCGCTGGTGTGGGGGCACGTGGTGGGGGGGCCGATAGAGGCCCCGATTGGGCGGCATCCGCGGGATCGCAAGCGGATGATGGTGGTGGCGACCGGCCGTCCCGCCAAGAGCTGGGTCGACCAGGTGGCGCGGTTCGACGCGTGTGACCTCGTGCGGGTGCGGTTGGAGACGGGGCGGACTCACCAGATCCGGGTGCACATGGCGCACGTGGGACATCCGGTCGTGGGTGATCCGGTGTATGGAGGGGGTGGGGCCCGCCGCGTGACGGGATCACAACGTCGGAACGCAGAGGCCATCGTCCGGGCGGCTCCGCGGCAAGCGCTGCATGCGGCCGTTCTGCGATTTGCTCACCCAGACACCCGTGAATGGTTGGAGTTTCGGGCCGAGTGGCCCGAGGATTTGATGTCCTGCTTGGGGGCGGCAAGTGGCGACGAGCGGTTAGTTGCTGGGGTTCCGGCGCTGGACTATTTTCGCTTCCTTGCATGAGATGTCCGAACTGACGAGTGCCCGGGTTCTCGTGTTTCGCGTGGGCGGGGTCCGGTGCGCCATCCGCGCCCAGGCCGTTCGGGAAATCATGCCGTTGCAGCCGGCGACGCGGGTGCCGGGCGCGGTCGAGGAAGTGTCCGGCGTGATCAACATGCGCGGGACGGTAGTGACGGTGGTCGATCTGCGCCGCTGCTTGGACCAGCCGGCGGGCGAGTCGGAGGGATCACTGGTGATGATCTACCTCCACGGCCGCACCGTCGGCCTCGTCGTCGACGAGGTGTTGGACCTGGCCACGGTACCGGAGGGCGCCCTTGCGGCTCGGGACGGGCTGCCGGGCATCGAAGCGCGTTTCGTGCAAGCGGTCGGGCGGCACGACGGCCGGTTGTTCGCACTGCTGGATACCGAGATGTTGTTGCATGAGATCTTGCTTTCCCAGGAGGGGTTGTGAGTCATACGGTGTTGGTATGTGATGACGCCATTTTCATGCGTACCATGATCAGCGACATTCTCTCTCAGGCCGGTTACGACGTGGTCGGCGAGGCGGAAACCGGCGTACAAGCGGTGGAGCGGTTCAAGGAACTCAATCCGGACCTCGTGACCATGGATATCGTCATGCCGGACATGGGCGGGATCGACGCGGTGCGCGAGATCATGAAGATCGCGCCGAACGCCAAGGTCTTGATGTGTAGTGCGATGGGCCAGCAGGCCTTGGTCGTGGAGGCGATCCAGGCCGGTGCCAAAGACTTCGTGGTGAAGCCGTTTCAACCGTCACGGGTCCTCGAGGCGGTGCAGCGGGTTCTCGAGTAAGCATGGATCCGGCCAAGTACGCCGAACTATTCCTGGCCGAGAGCCGAGAGCATCTCACCACCCTCAATCAACAACTGCTCGCCTGGGAAGCCGATCCCGAAGCGACTGAGCCCGTCGGGACCCTATTTCGAGCCGTTCATACCATCAAAGGCATGGCGGCCACCATGGGGTACACGGTGGTGGCGACCACCGCGCATCGGGTCGAGAACCTGCTCGATCTGCTGCGCGAGCGGAGAGAGGCCGTGTCGGCCGAGACCCTGGAATTGCTGTTTCGGGCGGCCGATGTGTTGGAAGAAGCCGTGGAACATGCGGTCGAGGGCGAGGGGCCGGCGATCGACCCGTCGGAGGTGCTGGCCGACCTGGACCAGATCGCGGCCAGGTTGCAGCAGCCGAAGCGGCGCCGCTCCCAACCGCGGATCTCCACGCCGGATCTGCCCGCGCCGATGTTGGGCGGTCGGGAAGTGCGCGTGCGCCTCCGTTCCGACGCACCCTTCAAGGGGGCCCGGGCGCTGCTGGTTCTCGTGCGCATGGAGTCCCTGGGCAAGGTGCTCGCGGTCCAGCCGGCCCCGGCGGCGCTCGAGGTGGAGGGCTTCGACGGCAATCTGATGTTCCGCCTCGAAAGCGAAGCCACCGACGACGTCATCGTAGCCGAAGCGCGGGCCGCCGGCGATGTGGAGCTCGTCACGGTGGACGCCGCCGCCGAGGTGGAGGCCAGGAAGGAATCGGGCGGGACGGGTGTAAAGGGCCGGTACCTGCGTGTCGATCTTCGCCGTTTTGACAGTCTGGTGAATCTCGTGGGAGAACTCGTCACGGCGCGCAGCCGCCTGGCTGAGCTCGCGGCCGAGCGGGCCGATCCGGAGTTGGAGAACGTGTCGCTGAAGATCACGCATCTCTCGAGCGCCCTGCAGAGCGAGATCATTCAGGTCCGGATGACACCGGTGTGGCACGTGTTCGACCGCTTCCCCCGGTTGGTGCGCGACGTGGCGCGACGGCTGGAAAAACGGGTGGCGTTTCACGTCGAGGGAAAGGAAATCGAGCTCGATCGCGCGATTCTCGATGAGATCAGCGACCCGCTGGTCCACCTGCTGCGCAACGCGATCGACCACGGGATCGAATCCCTCGAAGAGCGGGAGGCGGCCGGGAAACGGCCCGAGGGCCGGATCGTCTTGTCCGCGGCGCGGGAGAGCTCGAGCGTCGTCCTCCGGGTCGCCGATGACGGAGGCGGCATCGATCGCGAGCGGGCGCTGGCGGACGCCAAGGAGTTGGGGCTGGTCGAGGAGGATGTCGAGGAGGCGAACGACGACCTGCTCGTTCGCCTCCTGTCGCACCCCGGATACACCACCGCCGAGGAAGTGTCGGATCTTTCCGGTCGCGGGGTGGGTCTGGATATCGTGGCCACGCAGCTGCAGTCGCTGGGAGGCTCGCTGGATATCCAGACCGAAAAAGGCAAGGGGACGACGTTCGTGCTTCGCCTGCCGCCGACCGTGGCGATCCTGCCGGCGCTGTTGACGAGTGTCGGAGAGGAACGGTTTGTCCTGCCACTCACCCACGTGGAGGAGACGGTCGATTTGGCCACGACGGCGGCGACGGAGATGAACGGTTCGGAAGCCATCGTGTTGCGGGACCGGGTCGTGCCACTCGTCGATCTGCGGACGATGATCGGGGCGGATGGCAACGTCCCGGAGCACTCTCCCGTCATCATTCTGCGGGTCGGCGGGCGGCGTTGTGGGTTGGTGGTCGATCACCTGATGGGGCAGCGGGAGATCGTGATCAAGGCATTCGATGCGCCGTCGGGTACCCTGCCGATATTCAGCGGAGCGACGATTCTGGGAGACGGGCAACCCGTGCTCATCCTGGATGCCGCGCGTCTGGTATAACGAGGAGCAGCATGGAAGACGTGCGGAACTTGAAGGCGCTGCAGCTCGACGCGCTCCGGGAAGTCGCCAATATCGGCGCCGGGCACGCGGCGACCGCGTTGTCGCAGCTCACCGACCGCACCATCATGATTTCCGTCCCGGAAATCAGCGTCTCCCGGCTCGAAGACGTTCCCGGCTTGGTCGGCGATGTGGACGATCCCGTCGTCGCCGTGCTGATGCACATGTTGGGCGATCTCACCGGACGCACCTTGCTCATGATACCGGAACAGGACGCCAAGGTTTGGTGCGATCTGATCCACCGGCGTGAGGTCGGCACCACGGTGTCCTTCGACGAGTTCGACGAGTCGAGTTTGCGTGAAGCCGCCAATATCCTTGCGGGTGCGTACCTGAGCGCCCTCGCGGAATTCCTTGGTATGATGTTGTTGCCCTCGGTGCCCAGTCTCGTCGTCGATCTCGCCGGCGCCGTTCTGACAACCGCCTACCTCAATTTCGGCCAGGATCGGGACTTCGTCCTCTGTGTCAATACGGAGTTTGAATTCAGGGACGATGGCCGGCGCTTGAGGGGACAGTTCTTGCTCTTGCCGGACGCAGCGTCGCTCAAGGCGATCTTTGACGCCGTTCGCATCGACTGAGGAACGGCATGGAGCGGAATCAAGTAGAACGGGACGCCCAAGTCCTTCGCTCTTTCGCCGACCGGATCGATCGTTCCGATGCCGGGGCCCACAACAACCTCGGCGTATTCTATTTCAAGAAGGGGCTGATCGAGGAGGCGATCGACCGGTTCCGCGTGGCCGTCGAGCTGGATCCCAAGATGGCGGTCGCGCAGCGCAACCTCGAAGTCGCCTTCACCCACGACGGCTACTACGACCGCAAGGTCGCGGAGTTGCGCGGCCGGCTCCAACGCGATGCGGACGATCGCGAGGCGCGGTGGGAGCTGGGCCGGGCGTACGCGACGCTGGGGCGCTACGACGCGGCCATGGTCGAGTTTCGGGAGCTACTGGAGCGCCGGCTGGACGACGTGGCCACCATCATTCAAATCGGCCTGACGGAAAAACAGCGGGGCAATCTCGAGGCGGCTACCGCGATGTTTCGCCGGGTCGTCGAGCTGGAGCCGGAGAACGCGGCCGGCCACTTTCACCTGGGGGAGGTGCTCTACAACCAAGGACAGCAGCACGGCGTGCTCGAAGCGCTCATGCGGGCGACCGAGTTGAACCCGAACAACGCCGAGGCGCACCATCTACTTGCATTCGTCCTCGGTGATCTCGGCCGGCACGAACAAGCGCGTGACGCCAACAAACGCGCCGTCGAGCTCAATCCCAGCTTCGGGCGCGCACAGACGAATCTTTCCCTCGAGCGATTCGTGGGGGGGCGCAAGAGCGAGCCCTACAAGCTCCCGCTCCCGGAGCCGGGGTCGGAAGAACGCGAGGCGCTGGTCCATCTCAACTTGGGGCAGGCGTTTCGCGAGCAGGGGTACTACAAGGACGCGTTGCGCGAATACCAGGTGGCGCTGGAGCATGGGGAGGATCGTGGAGTCGTGCTGCAAGCCATGGCGGAGGTCCATCTCCTCAAGGCGGACCACGCGGCCGCCCTGGATTTGTACGAGACCCTCGTCGCCGAAGAACCCGAGGCCTCCAAGTTGTGGAACGAACGCGGCGTGGTGTTCCACCAGCTCGGCCGCACCCGGGAGGCCGTCGAATCCTATGGGAAGGCGGTCGCTCTCCAGGCGGACTACGGGCTGGCTCTCAACAACCTGGCCGTGTCGCTGGCCCAGCAGGGCAAGGTGGATGAGGCGGCGGCAACGTTCCGCGACGCGATCGGCGCGGACCAGTCACTCTCCACCCCACGTCTCAATTTCGGCCTCTTGTTGTTGAAGGCGCATCGGTTGCAGCAGGCCTTGCAGGCGTATCAGCAGATCGTGTCGTCGGAGCCGCATTCGGGGCCTGCGTGGAACGGGCTCGGGCTCGTCCTGTCGGAGCTGGACCGGGCCGAAGACGCACGCAATGCTTTCGCCAAGGCGGTGGAGGGTGATCCCAGTTTTGCCGAAGCCCATTACAACTTGAGCTTCGTCCTCTCGACGCTCGGCGACTATGAGGGCGCGTTGCGAAGCGTCACGCGCGCGCAGACGCTCGATCCGTACTACGTTCCGCAAAAATTTCGCCTCGCCATCGATCTGCAATTGGCCGATCCCCTGATCACGGTGGTCCCGGAGATCTCCGCGGATCTGGAGACCGATGCGACCGATGCGTCGTTTGCCCTCAACACGCAGGTCCTCGACGAGATCTTCGCGGAGCTGATGGCGCCGGTGCGCCCCGCGGAGACGCCCGCCGCGGACGATCCCTTGTGGCCGGCGCGCGAGCATCTGGACCGCCGGGCTCCCGAGTTGGCGGCAGCCGAAGCGAAGCGCGCGATGGCCGAGGGTGCCGATCTCATCGAGGGCAATCAGTTGCTGGGTACCGCCTTTAGCCACCAGGGACTGCACGGCGAGGCACTCGAGCGGTTCCGCGAGGTGCGGCGCTTGAGCCCCGACCGGGCCGATGCCGGGGTTGGTGAGTTGCGGGCGCTGCTGGCTACAGAGCGGGCAGAGGAAGGTGCGGCCAATGCAGAGGCGCTGATCCTCGCGCATCCCCGGGACGTCGAGGTGCTGCTGGTGGTGGCGGAGGTGCGGCTGGCGAACGGGGATCCGGCCAACGCCATGGCCGTGGTCCGCGAGGCCAGGATCCACGCTCCCCAGCGTGCGGACCTGCTTCGGCTGGAGGGAGACATCCTGCTGCGCATGGGCGATCCCACCGCCGCGTGCCGGGCGTATCAATTCGCCTTGCAACTGGATCCCAGGCTCGCCGACCTGCAGTTCAGCCTGGGGAAGATCCATGAAGAGCGGAAGGATTGGGAGGCGGCCGAACGCGCGTACAGGGCCGCACTGGAGGTGCTTCCCACTTACTCCGAGGCCGCCGTGGCGCTGGCCCAGGTGTTCCTGCGCCATGGGAATGCCCGCGCCGCCGTAGATTTGTTGGTGGAAATATTGTCGGTGTATCCTTCCGACGTCGACGCGCTGCTTGTCCTGGGCCACGCGTTGTTGGAAGACGGGCGCGCCGATCCGGCGCTACAGGTGCTGAATCGCGTCGTGGCGTTCGACGATACCCATCTGGAGGCGTTCTTCTTCATGGGCGTCGTGTTGGCGAGGCAGGGAAAGTATCCGCAGGCGAGTGCGGCGTTCGAACGAGTCGTGGCGATCGATCCCACGAGTCCGGCGGCGCACCGTGCCCGAGAACACGTGCGGTCTGCGACGGACCTCCAGAAGATCTTTGACCATGAGGCGGCGTAGCAATGGCGATAGAAGGTCCGCTGAAAGAACTCGGCATCCACGACGTGTTCCAGCTCCTCGACCTCATTCGGAAAACCGGGGTGCTGCGCGTGACGTCGGATCTGTTGAACAACGAGGGACGCGTCTGGTTCGAAGACGGTGCCATTCTCTTCGCCGAGCTCCGGAGCAACCCGCACCGTCTCGGGGAAATGCTGGTACGGGCAGGAAAGATCACCGAAGCCGATCTCGATCGCGCGCGGGACATGCAGCGGTCGGGCAACGACAGTCCCATCGGCGGCATTCTGGTCCAGTTCGGGGCGATCAAGGAAGAGGAGCTCGACGTGCAGGTCCGTTTCCAGACCGAAGAAGTGATTTTCGAAATGATGGGTTGGAATGAAGGACATTTCTCGTTCGAAGAAGGGCATGACAACGACCCGGTGCCGGGAGACCGCATGACGCGCATTCGCACCGAGGCGCTCCTGATGGAGGGCGCGCGGCGGATCGACGAGTGGTCGCGGATGGAACGCACGATCCCGAACGTGGGCGTGATCCCGATGTTCACCGAGTCGGTCGATTCGAAAGAGGGCGAGCTGGATCTCGTTCCGGCCGAGTGGGAAGTGCTGGCGGCCATCGACGGAGTACGCGATCTTCGCTCCGTGGCTCGGTTTCTCGCGCGCTCGGAGTTCGACGTGGCCAAGACGGTGTTCGGTCTCGAAAGCGCCGGGGTGCTGACCATCGCGACCCCGCAGCCCGAACCCGAAATCGAGACGGCCGATGACGAGCCTGCCATCGCCGAACAGCTGCAGATCGCCATCGGGGTCCGGGACTTCGACCGGGCGCGGACCGTCGGAGAGGGCGCAGTGAAGACCCATCCCCACTCGGCGGAACTGCATTTTCTCATGGCCCGTGTGCTTCGCGCTCAGCGCGACTACGCCGGGGCCGAGGAGTACTGCCGCAAGGCGCTGCGGCTCGACTCCATGTATACGCCATCCCATCGTCAGCTCGGCGACCTACTGGCGCTTCAGGGCATGTACACCGACGCGGTGGAGTGGTGGGATCGATGGCTCAACATGCAGGAGGCCAGCGGCGATCCACATCCGGATACCCCGGATGTTCGCAGGGCGCTGGCCGCGGCGCAGCTGCTGCACAACACGTTGAAGACGAATGCCTGATCCGGTTCGGGAGATGACCGATGAGTTGGTGCGCGACGCCGACAATCTGGTTTTTCTCGAGCTGGGCGAGCTGCTGCGCGTCCAGGGGCAGGTGGCGGCCGCGCGCAAGGTGGCGCTCACCGGTTTGCAACGGCACCCCGAACTGCCGAACGCCCACGACCTATATGCCCGCGTGCTCGTCGATGCCAACGAGTTCGAGCACGCCCGCAAGATATGGGAGGCGGCCCTCAAGCTGGATGCCCGGCACCAGGGGGCGCACAAGGGGCTCGGCTTTCTCCACTACAGGGATGGTGATCTCGACGGCGCGTTGGATCATCTGGAACTGGCGCTGGCCACCGATCCCACCAACGACAGCGTCGTGCAAGCCCTCCAGGCGGTCCGGAACGCCGCGGAGGCGCTTGGGGACACCGAGGATGAACCCTTTGCCGGCTTCGATGGGGCGGACCCCGGGATGTTGCTGCTGGACACCAGCGGACGAGCACTGGCCGGCAAGGTCGTCCGGCCCGATGGAGCCGACTGCACCGATGAGGTCGCGGCGCATCTCGGGGGAGTGTCGCAAGAGGTGGACCGGACCGTCCGGATGCTCGGTTTGGGCGAGTGGCAGTGGTTGGTGGTCGAAGCAACGGACGGGAACCTGCACTTGGCCGAACCGATCGATGACGTGCTGCTGCTGATGGTGCGGAAGCGCGGCGTCCCGGTTGGGCATCTCACGCTCTTGGCCGAGCGAGCCGGGGTTGCCGCCCATTCGTGGTTCGAGGCGCAGGCTCGGTGAGGGCGGATTTTGGAGCCGCCTTGGATACCATCACCCGCGTCGCCGGCGTGCGTGGGGCGATGATCGTGACGCGTGAAGACGGTCTCATCGTGACCGATTCGCTGATGGCGGGCGTGCGCGGGAATGCCGTGGCCGCCTTGGCCGCGAGTTTGGCCAAGCGCGTCGGCAGCGCGTCCGTCGCGAGCGGTGCCGGCGCGCCGCGATTCCTGCATTTGCAGGGGACGAACGGCGTGTTGCTCGCCGTGCCGGCGGGCGATGACATGTTGCTCGTCGCGATCGCCGATCCGGCCGTCAACATCGGATTGGTGCGCTTGGAGCTGATTCGGGGGGCCGAAGCGGTGCGATGACCAATATTCAGTCTGTCGATCCGTGGGTGGAGGGACCACTGAAGACCTTCGTCGCCGAGGCGGGGGCCCGCTTGGCATTGTTGATGACGCCTGCGGGTCAGGTCATCGCCCAGCACGGGTTCACCAGGGCGGTGGACGTGATGGCCGCCGCGGCGCTGGGGGCGGCGATCGTTGCCTCGACAGGCGAGGTGGCCAAGATGCTGGATGAGGAGCAGTTCTCCGCCCTCAACCACCAAGGAGCGCAACATGGCATTTTTCTCGCCGGCTTCGATTCGCCGCGGGGAAGAATGGTGTCACTCGTCGTGTATGGTCCTGAATCGTCACCGGGACTCGTGCAGGTGTTCTTCGAGGAGTTCACCCGTGAGTTGGTCGCCGCGTGCCCGGCGCCCGAAACGCCGAAGAAGGTTTTGGCCGCGGACTTCGAACGCGAGCTCAACGAGAGTCTCGCCACGCTCTTTCGAAGCTGAGCCATGTCGCTGATCAACTTCACGACCCGCGAAATCACCTGCAAGATCGTCTACTACGGGCCCGGACGATCGGGCAAGACGACGAACCTACAATACGTGTACGATCGGGTTCCTGGGGAGCGACGTGGGCGCATGGTGTCGCTGGCGACCCAGACGGACCGCACGTTGTTCTTCGATTTCTTGCCGCTGGAGCTCGGAACTATCTCGGGTTTCACCACCCGCTTTCAATTGTACACGGTGCCGGGCCAGGTGTATTACGATGCGACGCGGAAGCTGGTGTTACAGGGTGCCGACGGCGTCGTGTTCGTCGCGGACAGTCAGGCGCGCCAGCTGGACGAGAACATCGAGAGCCTGCAGAATCTGCACGCCAATCTCCTCGCGCAGGGCGTGGACGTGCGAACCCTCCCTCTCGTACTTCAGTACAACAAACAGGCGTTGCCTCGTGAGCTCGTGCTTCCCGCCGCGGAACTCGATGATGCGTTGAACTTCCGAGGCGTACCGAGTTTCCCGGCCGACGCGTTGACGGGCAACGGCGTGTTCGAAACGCTCCGGGCGATCTCGGAGCTCGTGTTGCGCCGCCTGAGCGAGGAACCCTCGGCGTGAGCGGCAACCTCAATCCCCGGTACACGTTCGACCACTACGTGGTGGGACCTAACAGCCGGCTCGCGGTGACGGCGGCCCACACCGTATCGGAGAATCCGGGGTCGGCGTACAATCCCCTTTTCGTGTACGGACAGACGGGACTCGGCAAGACGCATCTGCTGATGGCCATCGGTCATCGCTGTCGCGAGCTGTCGCCCGGATTGGTGGTGGAGTACTTCACCCTCGACGAGTTCGTGGAACTGTACCACCAGGCGGTGTCCGCCGGCGCGCCTGAAGAATTCCGCAAGCGCTTCGGTGGGGTCCACGTGGTTTTGCTCGACGACGTGCAATTCCTCGGGCACAGCCAGGAGATGCAAGCGGAGCTGTTGCGACTCGCCGTGGAGTTTCAGTCGGCCGAGAAACAGATCGTGCTCACGAGTGACCGTCCCCCGGACCAGATCGGCGATCTCGACGACCGACTCCTCCAGCGGATCGATGGCGGGCTCATCGTCGACATCGGCGCCCCGGCGTACGAGACGCGACTCGCCATCCTCCAACGCCGCTCCGCGGAACGCGGTGTGAACCTGTCCCCCGAGGTCCTGGCGACCGTCGCGGGCCTGGAGGTTCAGCACGTGCGCGCGCTATTGGGCATCCTCAATCGCTTGCACGCGATTCAATCCGTCAACGAACAGCCGCTCAGCCCCGAGGAGGTCCGCTCGCTGGTGCTCGGCGAGATGCAGACCGACGACTCTCCGTCGCGATCGACCGTCCCGCGAGCACTGGCGCCGGCCCCCGAGCCGCAGGTGGATGAATTCGACCAATTCCTGACGGGATTGACTGTCACGGTTGCCGAGCAGGTCGAGAGTTGGACCGCGGAGATCCGGAGAGCCATCGAGGAGTGGGCGGGGCGCGGCTACGAAACGGCGACGCTCGAGGCGTTGCTGGGACAGGATGTGCCGGGCGGGACGGTCGCGGCCGTCCGCGAATATGAGAAGCGCGTCGATCGGCTGCGCCGCCTGGAGGCCGAGGTTGCCGAGTTCGATCCGGACGCTGCGCGGAACCCCGTGTTCAAGTCGCCGGATCGTGTCGCCGATGCCGTCCAGCTGGTCGAGGAGGCGCACAAGAATTTCGTTCCGCCGCCGGAACCGTCGGACATGTTCTCGCTTCACGATTTTCTGATGGGCGACGCCACCAAGATGGCGCTGGAAGCGGCCCGGGCCGTGATCGCCCAGCCGGGCGTGGCCTACAACCCACTGACGTTCGTCGGGCCGGCCGGTGTCGGCAAGACGCATTTGCTCCACTCGATCGGGCGCACGTTGCAGGATGCGAGCGGACGGATCGTCGCCTGCCTGTCGGCGGAAACATTCGCGTCCGAGCTGGTCAAGGCCATCGAAGAGAATGCCGTGCCGGCGTGGCGCGCGCGCTACCGGCACGCTTCGGCGTTTCTCCTGGACGATGTGCAGGACATCGGCAACGGTGAGACGGTCCAAGAAGAATTGTTCAACCTCTTCAACTTGTATGCCGACTCCGGCCGGCAGCTGGTCTTCACCTCTACCGCCGCTCCACAGGACATCCAGGGGCTGGACGATCGCCTCCAATCCCGGCTGGGCGGTGGGTTGGTCGCCACCATCTCCTCCCCCGACCCAGAGCTGCGTCGCGCCATCATCGTGTCCCACCTCGAATCGCGGGTGGGGGCGGCCGATTCCCAGCTGGTCGACTACCTGTCACGCCAGGACGTCGATTCCGTGCGCTCGCTCTTGGCGGCGTTCAATCGGGTCGTCAGCGGCGCACAGGCGATGGGGGCGGCCCTCACCGTGGAAATCGCACGCAAGTTGCTGGAGGGGCCACCCGCCGCCGAGGTGCAATCGGCGGCGCGGGTTCGCACCAGCGGCGTGGTCGTCTCACCCGCCGGCGGCATCACGAGCCGGGAGAAGGTCGTGTGGGAGTGGCCTGATCCCTCCGACCGGGTCATCGAGGAGCTGGTCTAGTGGCGATCAAGGGCAGTCTCAAGGAAGCGTCCCTGCCGGATGTGCTGCAACTGCTCGCCCTCGGGCAGAAGACCGGGTGTCTGTCGGTCACCGACCGCACCAACCTCGGGTACATCTATTTCGACTCCGGCCGCATCTGCTTTGCGTCGGTGGTGAACCGCCGCGATCGCTTCGGGGACATGCTCATCAAGGACGGCAAGATCACCCGGGAGCAGCTCGACACGGCCATCGAGCACCAGGCGAAGGATCGCTACAGCAAGGTTGGCGAGCTGCTCGTGGCCACTGGCGCGATCGGGCAGGCCGACCTGGAAGAGTACGTGCGGATTCAGGTTGAGGAGGCGGTGTATTTCCTGTTTACCTGGAACCAGGGGAGTTTTCGCTTCGACATCGACGTCATGCCCGAAGGCGACGACGTCCGGCTGTCCATCAATCCCGAGGGGCTCCTGCTCGAGGGAGCGCGCCGCATCGACGAGTGGAGCCTCATCGAGAAGAAGATTCCGTCGTTCGACGTCGTGTTCGCGCTCGACGAGGAGCGCCTGGCCTCCTCCGACGTCGAGCTCACCGAGCGGCAGCAGCTGCTGGTCACCCTCCTCGACGGCAAACGCGACTTTGCCCAGTTGATCGAAGAATCGTTGCTGAACGAGTTCGACGCCGGGAAGGCCCTGTACGGGCTCATCACCGCCGGATTCGTGCATCGGGTGGCGGGGCAGGTGAAGAGCCGGTCGTCGCAGGCGGTGGCCGAAGCCCGCGTGGAGGAGCATCGCAACCTCGGAGTCGCCTTCTACAAGACCGGCATGCTCGACGAGGCGGCGCGCGAGTTCCGCCGAGTGGTCGAACTGAACAACGACGAACTGGCCGGTCATTTCTACCTCGGCCTGGTGGCGACGAAACAGCACGACTGGGCGGAAGCCCACCGGTCGTTTCGGGAGGCGGCGGAGCTCGGCGGCGACCACGCGAGTGTCCTGTACAATTTAGCCCTGAGCCTCGAAAAGATGGGGCAGGTCGAGGACGCAGAGGCGGCGTATGGCGAGGCGGTGGGGCGGGCGCGGATGGATCCGCGCATTCTGACGGGATGGGGCATCGCCGCCATGCGGCTGAAGAAGTACGAGGTGGCGCAGGGCCGGTTGGAACGTGCCCACGAGGTGGCGGGAGACGACCCGTTGCCCGCGGTGTGGTACTGGGCGCGGTCGCTGATCGCGGCCGCCATGGACGACTTCAACACCGCGGAGTCGGTGTTGCGCGAGGGGGCGGAGGTGCACCCGCGGAACACGGTGTTGCGGAACAACCTGGCCGCGCTCCTGGAGATCGTGGGCGATGTCGAGCAGGCGCACGACATGTTGCGCGCCGCGGCCGCCGACGGCCTCGTCCTGCCGCAGCTTTCGAAGAACCTGGGTGACGTGCTGTACCGGGCCGGAAGGTATGACGACGCCTGGGACGCCTACCAGCGCGCTGTGAAGTTGAACCCGGAACTCGGCGACGACACCTACTTCAAGCTGGGCAACATCGCGTACAAGCGATTGGATCACGCCACCGCGTCGGCCATGTGGCACAAGACGCTGCAACTCAATCCGCGCCACCAGCTTGCCCGCACGAACATCGAGACCATGAGCGCGCTGCGATGATGTCGGCGGGTGGGGACGCGGCGTTTCGGGCGCTGCTTCAGCAGCTCGGCGAAGCGCAGGACCTCCGGGTCGACGCATACAAGGACAGCTGTCTCCGGCGGCGCGTTGCGGTGCGCATGCGGGCGTGCGGCGTGCACACTTATAATGATTACGCTCGGCGTATCCGAGAGGACGGGGACGAGTGTGACCGGTTCCTCGCCGCGTTGACCATCAACGTGACCAAGTTCTACCGCAACGCCGACATGTGGGATTTCGTGCTGGGCTCGGTGCTACCCGAGTTGCTGGAAGCGCGCGGCAACGCCATCAGATGCTGGTCGGCCGGCTGCGCGTCAGGCGAGGAGGCCTACACGCTGGCCGTCCTGCTCCTCGAGGGCGCCGGCCGGACCCGTATGGATCCACTGCACGGCCCGTGCATCGATGCCACTGATCTGGACCCGCGCAGTCTGCAAACGGCGGCGGACGCACGTTATCCTGAGGAGGCGTTCGGCGAGATGCCCCGGACCCTGGTCGCCAGGTATTTCCCACCCGAGGGCCGTGAACACGACGTGCGCGCGGTAGCTGGCGAAGTGCGCGAGCTGGTTCGGTTCCAGCGTCACGACCTCACCCGGGAGCCTCCCATCGACCCGCCATACGATCTCATTCTGTTTCGCAACGTCGTGATCTACTTCCAGCGGGTGATGCAGGAGCGAATCTTCGCCACGATGGCTCACGCCCTCAACCCGGGTGGCACACTGGTCCTGGGCAAGGTGGAAACGTTGTTCGGGAGCGCCTGTGACCTGCTCCGAAAGCGCAACGTGCGGGAAAGGGTGTACAGGCGTCCATGAAGCAATGGTTGGAAGCGGTCTCCGTCGGACTGGGCGAGTCTCGCACCGCAGCCAAGACCGGCCACATGTCGGTCCGTGGGTTGGGGAGCTGCGTGGCAGTTGTGCTCCACGACCCGGAAATCAAGATGGGTGGGATCGCCCATGTCGTGTTGCCGTCGCACACCCTGGCCCGCGATCAGAGCATGCCGGCGAAGTTCGCTGATACGGCCGTCCCCCATCTGCTGCGGGAGTTGCGGGATCGCGGGGCGCGCCAGGCGTCCCTCGTCGCGCGTCTCATCGGGGGCGCCAGCATGTTTGCTCCCCTCACCCCGGGCTCGGGCGTGCACATGGGGGAGCGCAACGTGGCCGCGTGCCGGCAGGCGGTGGCGAGCGCGGGAGTGCCAATCGTGGGGGAAGACGTGGGCGGGCAGGCGGGGCGGTCGTTGCTGTTCGACGTGCTTGCGGGAACCGTCACGGTGCGGTCGCTGGGCCAAGAAGATCGGCATGTCTGAACCCAATTCCGTCTTGATCGTCGATGACAGCGCGCTCACCCGCCGGGTGTTGAGCGACCTCGTGGCGGAGTCGGAGCGCTTCCGCGTCGCAGGGGTCGCCCGAGACGGCATGGACGCCTTGAAGAAGATCCACGAGTTGCGGCCTGACCTCGTCACCATGGATCTCGAGATGCCGAAGCTCGACGGCTTGAGCGCCATCGGCTATGTCATGAGTGAAACCCCCCGTCCCATCGTCGTGGTGAGTGCCCATGCAGGTCCCGGCACGAGTGCAGCGATTCGCGCGCTGGAGCTCGGCGCGGTGGAGGTCGTGGCCAAGCCGGACGGGTTGATCAACAACAGGATGGAGGAGCTGGCCCAGGCATTGCTGGCCGCCCTCGATGCGGCCGTGGCGGCCGACTGCAGCCGCGTGCCGATGCTGGTGCGGAGTGCGTCGGCGCCCCCTCCGATGCGCCGGCCACCGGGTACGATCGGAGCCCGCGCCGACACGGCCATCGCCGTCGCTGCCAGCACCGGGGGGCCCCGCGCTCTCGCCGAGATGCTGCCGCAGCTTCCGGCGTTTCCCCACGCCGCCATGTTGATCGTCCAGCACATGCCCGAACGGTTCACCAGGAGTCTGGCCGAGCGGCTCGACCACGCGAGTACCATCCACGTGGTGGAGGCCAGCGACGGCGCACCGGTGATGGCGGGTACCGCCTATGTTGCTCCGGGGGACTACCATATGGTCGTCGAAAGGGAGCAGGAGGGGCCGGTGATTCGCATCAACCGCGACCCTCCGGTGTGGGGCGTGCGGCCGGCGGCGGATCCGCTGTTCCAGACCGTGGCGGCCACCTTCGGTGAGCGTGCGGTGGGACTCGTGCTCACCGGCATGGGTCGCGACGGGGCCGCGGGCCTGCGCGCCATTCACGACGCGGGGGGGGTGGGCCTCGCGCAGGATCGACAGACCTCGGTCATCTTCGGGATGCCGCAATCGGCCATTGCGGCGGGTGGGGTCGACCTGGTGGTGCCGCTGGGCGACATGGCCTCGCATGTTGCCGAGGCTCTCGAAAGCGAAGGGTGGGTTTCGTGACAGGTTATCTTCTGGTGCGGGTCGCCCACGATCTCTTTGGCCTGCCGATCGAACATGTGGTCGAGGTGATCGACAACGCCGAGACTGAGCCGGTGCCCGGTGCCCGGCGGTCTGTGCGCGGTGTCGCCCACTTGCGCGGCGGTACGGTGCCCGTGATCCATCTGGGCGCGCTGCTGTCGAATGGCACGCCGCCCCGAGAGCGGAGTTCGACGGTCGTGGTCACGCGGTGTCCGGAGCGCCCCGTAGCGTTCGAGGTGACCGACGCCGACGAGGTCGTGCGAGACGCCGCCCGTCCCGTTCCGCCCGGCGGCAACATGCCGTGGGCCTCGGGGATCGCGAGTCATGGTGACCAACTGATACCGATTCTGGACATGGCAACCCTCGGGGAACGGCTCCTACTCGAATCCGGTGACGCGACCTCATGAGTGCCGACGAAGAGATCCAGTTGGTGACGTTCCGCGTCGGGGGACAGGAGTTCGGGTTCAACATCCTCGAGGTCGAACGCATCCTGCGATACGATCCACCCGCCCCGCTGCCCCAGGCACCCGAATTTCTCGAAGGGATGCTGGAGTATGGCACTGGGGCCATTCCGGTCATAGACTTGCGCAAGCGACTGAACGTCGCTGCGCCGGTGCAGGATCAAACACGTACCATGGTCCTGGAATGGGATCAGGACCGGATCGGTATCGTAGTGGACGCCGTGGTCGAGCTGTTGCGAGCGCCCGTGGACGAGATCACCCCACCGCCACGCATCGTGCGGGGCCTGGCGGCGAAATACATCAAAGGCATCTTTGCACGGGACGGGCGGACCGTGATCATACTCGGTGTTGCCAAGATCCTGGCCTCGAAGGAACGCTTGGAGTTGCAGCAGACCCTGGAGGCGATTCAGACCGATGACTCCTGAATTCACCGTCGGGCCGCTACGTCGCACGTACGACGAGATCACCGAGCGGCTGAAGGCGACGCCCAACGGTTCCGACCGCGAGGCCGTCAAGCGCGACATCATCGGACTGTTCAAGACGGTGGATCAAGCCATCACCGACCTCGGTGCCTTGAAAGAAGACATCCGCGTGCTCGTGGATGCCTACAAGGAAATGGCCCAGCACGAGAGCGGCGATCAGGCGCCCACGTTCACCGGGGCCGTCCCGGTGGTGCACGACCACCTCGGTGCCTCCACATACGTCGAGAAGGGGTGGAGCCTCATCTCGCTGGGCGACCACGCCGGCGCCATGCAGGCTCTGAAAAAGGCGCTGGAACTCGCGCCCGACAACGTGCAGGCCCAATCCCAGCTCGGATGGGCCCAGATGCTCCACGGGGACTACGACGACGCGCTGGGTACGTTCCAGCAAGTATTAATGAAGGAACCCGCCAATTCGCTGGCGCGTATCAATGTAGGGTACATCTGTCTCAAGAAGCGCATCTTCGGCGAAGCCATAGAGCACCTGTCCAAGGCAATCCGCCTCGACAACGACCGCAAGGCGACGCTCTACGCCCACTACTATCTGGGCCTCGTGTACTTCGAACGCGAGATGTACGAAGACGCACAGACCTTCTTCGAGAAGACACTGGCGCTGGGCCCGAACTTGATCGAGGCCTACTACGAGTTGGGTCACGCCACATGGGCCGCGGATGACCACGACGGCGCCCGTGAGACATGGGCCAAGGGTGTCAAGGCCAACAAGCTCAGCGCATGGGGCAAGCGATGCCAGGAAGCGCTCGACGCCATCGACCGGGGAGAAGCACCTACGCGGTAATCCCGCTGGTCTTTGCGATCCTGGGTTTTCAGGGGCCCGGGACGGTACGGGTCGGCCGGGTCACGGCCGTCTACTGGCCCGAGACCGAAATCATGGCGGTAATGCTCGCCGAGCGCGCCGACGCCGCAGCCCAGTGGCCTGGCATCAGCCATCCCCCGGCGTTCCGCTTGCGGCTCATCGTCACCCCCGACCGCCACACCTTCGATTCCGTGACGGCGGGGCGGCTCCCCGGGTGGGGCGTCGGCGTCGCCTTTCCCGGCACCAATACCATCGTCGTCACCTCCGAGGCCAACGTTCTTCAGACCCTGCGGCACGAGCTGGCCCATCTCACCCTCCGGAACGTGGTGGGCCGGGTGCCGCGCTGGTTCGATGAGGGGTATGCGAGCCGCGCCGCCGGGGAGTGGGGGCGGCTGGATGGGCTCCGGGTGAACTGGGCGTTTCTCTGGGGCGACATCCCCAACCTCACCGTCGTGAACCGGCATCTGCGGACAGGTGCCGCCAGCGCCAACGCCAGCTACGCGCTCGCCACGACGGCGGTCCTGCTGCTGGAGCGCCTCGGAGGGGATCGGGGCCTCACGCCGTTGATGGAGACCCTCGCCGCTACCTCGGACTTCGACCGGGCTCTCCGGCGCACCTACGGCATGACGCTCGATCAGTTCGAAGCCCTGTGGCACAAGGAGGTCAAGAGCCGCTACGGATGGCTGCTCCTGGCCACCTCCGTCTCGGGCTTCTGGACCATCGTAGCGGGCGCGGTCGTCTTGGTGTGGCTGCGCCGCCGCCGGCGCGACCGGGTTCGCCGTGCGGCTCTGGACCAGGGCTGGGTCGTGGTGGAGGGGGACGACTTCCCGGCTGCTTGACCAATCATTCTAGAGCGATTAATCTCACGCACTTATGTCACAACAGGGAGCGTCCCCGGCCAGGCTCAGGTTCCGGTCCATCAACGGCATCCTGATAGCCGGCGCCCTCGCGTCGCTATCCCTGGGATACTGGCTCCTGGCCGGCGGGTCAACACGGGTAGCCCCGGTTCTCCTCGTCTTGGGGTATTGCGTGCTGTTCCCCCTGGGCCTGGGGCTGTGAGATCGGGCGGCCGGGGCGAATAGCTCAGTCGGTTTAGAGCGCCTGCCTTACAAGCAGGAAGTCGGGGGTTCGAATCCCTCTTCGCCCATCGGTGTATGACCATGAAGGCGATCCGGCCCTATCCCTTCGGCAGGCCGGACCCCAGCAGGAGGTTTCAGTGGGCAATTCTCGTTCGATTTTCCGGTATCTCGCCCTAGCGGTTGTGATTGCGACGGGCGTGGGCTTGGTGGCCCAGCCGCTCGCAGCGCAGCGACGGCAGCCCCAGAATCTCAAGAAGATTCTGGTGCTTCCCCCCATGCCCGAAGACCTCGCCGATTCGATCTACGTGCTCCAGCTGGCATATGAGCTCCGAGACCGGCTGGCTGGCCGCGTCCGGGGCATGATGAACGTGATCCCCACCGAACGGCTTTGCGAAGCCCTGGAGGCCTCGGGATTCGACTGTTCTTTCATTCCCGACAAAAACTCCGCTGGTCAGCTCGCCCAATTTCTCCGGGCGGATTCCTATGGGGTAGGAACGTTTCGCCGGAACTCCGTGCCCAGACTCACCTTGCGGCTCGTCGACCTCAATCGGTCCGGCGTTGCCGGTTGGTTGACCGCCGTGGGCGAGGAGGGGCAGGACGCCGAGGATTTCGCCAAGGTCGTCGCCGACTCGCTTCGCAATCTGATCGACGTGGCTGACGATGCCCGCGACTGCAACGCTCGCCGCGATCGCAACGACTTCAGGGGTGCCCGCGATCGCGCCGACCGCGTGTTCCGGGAATACCCCAACCACCCCGCGGCTGCCCAGTGCCTGGCCTACCTCTTCGAGGCGTCGAGCCAGCCTGTGGACAGTATCATTTGGGCGCTGGAGCGCGTGGTGGCGGGAGACTCGCTGCTGGAGCGCCAGTGGGAGCGCCTGGCACAGAGCTATCTCACCAAGGGCGACACGCTGGCGGCCATCCGCGCCTTCGATTCCCAGCTCATCGCCGACCCGAACAACGCGGTGCTGCGCCTGAGCGTGAACCGGATGTGGCTCGAGACCGAAGACTACGACCGGGCCGTCGAGGTGCTCGACACCGGGCTCGAGCTGAACCCCGCCGACCTGGAGCTGCTCCGGGCCCGGGCCCGCACCTGCTTCACTGGCGAGCGCTGGCCCTGCGCCGTGGAATCATTGGGCAGCACGTATGAGTTCGACGAGACCCTGGTGGGCGACTCGACTTTCTATCGAGACATCCTGGGCGCCGCCGAGCTGGCTGGCGACACGGCGGGGAGACTCCGGTGGACGGAAGAGGCCGTGACCCAGCTTCCCAACTCCCTCAGGTTCTGGGCTCAGCGGGCGGCGCTGCTCGCCGAGGTGGGTGACAACGATGCGGCGCTGCTGGCCTACCGGCGCATTTCCGAGCTGGACCCAGAAAACACCCGGGCCCCCCTCGGCGCCGCGAGCATCATACTCGGCGGGATCGTGATCGATTCGGCTACCCCCCTGGATACCATGGCGCTGTTCGAGGCCGATTCGCTCATGACGTTCGTCGCCGAGCGCGATTCGAGCATGCATCGCAGCCTCGCGGCGTTCTACTACACGACGCCGTCGAAGATGCTCCAGGCCCGTCCGGCCAAGCGACCCGACATCGCCATCGAGTGGTTGGAGAAGGCCCTCCAGTATGATACCGAAGGACGCCAGGCGGGTCCGGCGAGCTTCTTCTACGGCCTGGCCGTGTACATGTATTTCGCGGAGTTCTTCGCGGAAATGCGGGAGTCGGAGTCTTGTGAAATGGCCCGACGCTATGAGGGGCTCGCAATGCTAGGGCACGAGCGCCTGACCGCCGGCGCTTCGATTGCACAGAGTACGGCCGACCAGCTCCTGCCGGCCTTGCAGCAGCACGTCGAGTACGGCCCGCAGTTCGTGAACGCGTTCTGTACGAGCAATTAGGACGTGCCGGTGACTTGAATTCCCCTTGGGGGGGTGACTACATTCAGCCCCTGGAACGAAGGGGCTGTAGCTCAGTTGGTTAGAGTGCCGGTCTGTCACACCGGAGGCCGCGGGTTCAAGTCCCGTCAGCCCCGTCAGCCATGAGAAGTGCCGAGCCCCGCTTGATCTCCAAGCGGGGCTCGGGTTTTTTTCCCTCCGTGACGTCGATGACCTACCACGTTCCCGTCCTCGCCGAGGCCGTCAGGTCACTCGCCGCCGGACACACGCGCGGCGTGGACTGCACGGCCGGGGGTGGTGGACACAGCGCCGTGCTGGTGGACGCCGGCCTGGAGGTGCTCGCCATCGACCGGGACCCGGAGGCCATTGCCGCCCTCGGGGCGCGGTTTGCCGCGGGAGGGGTCACGATCCGGCGGGGGCGGTTTGGCGACCCGGCGGTGTTGGCCGAGATCGCCGCCTTTCGACCGGATTTCGCCGTGTTCGACCTCGGGGTCTCCTCCCATCAGATCGATTCCGACGATCGCGGATTCTCGTTCCGACCGGGTGTCCCGCTGGACATGCGGATGGGTATGGATGTCGGGGAGACGGCCGCCGACCTCTTGGGCGGGGCGGACGAAGCGGAACTCACCCGGGTATTCCGGGAGTATGGGGATGAACGGCGGGGGGCCAGGCTCGCACGCGAGATCGTCCGTCGGCGCGCGCGGGGGCCCATGACTACCAGCGACGATCTGGTGAAGGCCGTGCGGGCGGTACTGGGGCCGCGGTCGGGACCGGCGGATTTCGCCAGATTGTTTCAGGCGGTCCGGATCGCCATCAACGAAGAGCTGGTCGATCTCGGGCGAGCCCTTCCGGCGGTGCGGGATGCTCTGGTCCCCGGAGGAACGATGGCCGCGCTCACCTACCACTCGGGCGAAGATCGTCTCGTTAAGCACGCGTTTCGCGAGTGGGCCGCGGCGTGTGTCTGTCCACCGCGGCAGCCGATCTGCACGTGTCGGGGCCGCCCTCTCGGCGCACTCGAGCCGAAGAAGCCGATCCGCCCGACGGATGCGGAAGTCGCGCGGAATCCGCGAGCGCGAAGCGCCCGGCTGCGGGCATTTCGGACGCGCGATGCCGCATAGACGAGTGCAGCTGAAGGGCAGGAGCTGGGTCGCCATCTGGCTCTTGTTCTCCCTGGGGGCGCTCACCTGGGTGGTCTCCCGCCAGACGGCGGCCCACGTGTCGGCCACCGCGTTGCGGGCGGCGCAGGAACAACGCGGGGCGTTGGAAGGGCAGCGGGCCGAGCTGTTGCGCCGCATCCAGGAAGCGGGAAGCCGCGCGGTGCTCGTTCCCCGGGCCGAATCGCTCGGGCTTCGCTTGCCTGCCGACAGCGAACTCGTCATCCTGCAGCTACCCAATCGAGAGGTAGGGAGACGCTAGATGCCGAGGACCGTACTTCGCCTGCGCGCCGTCCAGGTCGGATTCGCGCTGGCCACGGTGGCCTTGATCGTGGCCGCCGCGAAGGTGCAGCTCATTGATGGCTCGACGCACGAAGCCAGGGCGCGGGCGCAACGCACGGAGCGGGTCGAGCTGGCCGCCCCCCGCGGGGCGATTTTCGACCGGAACCGAACCCCGCTGACGCTCACCCTGGAGCGGTTCCACGTCGGCGTGACTCCCCGCTACCTGCGCGATACCGTGGCCACGGTGAACGCGCTGGCCGAGAACCTGGGGCTCTCCGCGAGCCACGTGCGGCAGGAATTCCGCCGGAGCTACGCGTACTTCCACGGTCCATTCAGCTCGGCGGCGGTGCAGCCGCTGCGTCGTATGTGGGGGGTGGATATCACCTCGGAACTGACGCGGTTCCATCCCAATCCCGACTTCGCCCGGACGGTGCTCGGGCGGCCGGGAGAACCGGGCCGTCCGGCCGGCGGCATCGAACGGGTGCTCGATACGCTGCTCACGGGTCGGAACGGAAGCGCCGTCGTGCTGCGCGATCAATACGGGAGGCGGTACGAATCACCGTCCCGGCTGGATGCGTTTCCCCTGCCCGGTCACGACGTGTATCTCACCCTCGATGCCGACTTGCAGGAAATCGTCGACGGCAGTCTGGTCGACGCCATCGACCGACTCGGCGCCACCGGCGGAGACGTGGTCGTCATGAATCCCAAGACCGGCGAGCTGCTCGCCGTGGCGGCGCGGTCGCTACGTAGCCGCACGCCATCGTCCGTGTTCACGTCCGTATTCGAGCCCGGGTCCACGGCCAAGATCTTTGCGGCCGCCGCCCTCTTGCAGCACGACCTGGTGGGGCCCACCGACTCCGTGTGGGGCGAGAACGGGCGATACCGGATCGGGAATCGCGTCATCGAAGACGAGCACGACGAAGGCTGGATGACTTTGCCCGACGTGATCCGCCGGTCCAGCAACATCGGCATCGTGAAGTTCGCATCACGACTCTCCAGCGGCCAGCAATTCGAGATGTTGCGGGATTTCGGATTGGGCTCCCGCACCGGGGTCGAGTTTCCAGTGGAATCGCCGGGGCTCCTGGCCCGCCCGGCGCGTTGGACCTCGCTCAGTGGTGCCAGCCTGTCCATCGGGTACGAAGTGGCGGTCACCACGCTGCAGCTGGCCACCGCCTATGCCGCCATTGCCAACGACGGCGTGCTGCTACAGCCCACCCTGCTTCTGAGCGTGCGTTCGGCGGACGGCGAGGAAGTTTATCACCACCGACCCCGGCCAATGCGAAGGGTCGTGAGTCCCGACGTCGCCCGGCAGTTGCGCGCCATGTTGCGGGGTGTGGTGGACGAAGATGGCACGGGGTCTACCGCGGCGTTGGTGCGCTACGAGGTCGGCGGTAAGACGGGCACGGCCCGGCGCGCGGGGCCCAATGGACGATACATCCCCGGTTCGTGCACCGCGAGCTTCGCCTCCATGTTTCCCATCGACGATCCCCAACTCGTGATGGTGGTCAAGCTGGAGGACCCCGCGGGATGTTACGCGCGAACCAGCGCCGCGCCCTTGACCCGTTCCGTGCTCGAACAAGTGCTCGCGGCACAGACGAGCGTGCTGGATCTGTCGAAACTGCAGGGCGTGTCGTCGTCGCCGCGACCCGGACCGGCCTTGGACGATGGCGTGGTGCCGTACGTGCTCAACTGGCCGCTGGAAACCTCCGAGGGCGATCAGGCGCGGCGCCCGGTTCCCCCCGTGACGGGATTGTCCCTGCGAGCAGCCGCCCGCCGGCTGCACCAGGCGGGCCTGCGCGTGCGTGCGGTCGGGTGGGGGACCATTGATTCCGTGGCGCCCCGGGCGGGGACACCCCTGTTGCCGGGGGCGCTGGTCACCGTCGTCGGGCGCGAGGGTACCACACGCTGGTGACGCGGTACGAACGGATCATCGCGGCCCTCGCCCAGATGGATCTGATAGAGACGGTTCCCGATACCCCTCCGGCAGCGATCATGGGCATCACGGAGGATTCCCGCCAGGTGGAAGCCGGGGCGTTGTTCTGCGCCATCGCGGGCACCGCTGAAGACGGTCATGCCTACGTGCACGACGCCGTGTCGCGCGGCGCGGCCGCCGTGATGGTCACTCGCACGTGTGATATTCGCATCCCCCAGATCGTGGTGCGCGACGCCCGGGCGGCGGTCGCTGTTGCCGCGGCGGAGTGGTTCGGACATCCCGCCCGCGACCTCGAGATCGTCGGTGTCACCGGCACGAACGGCAAGTCGACGACGGTGGCGCTGGTGTGCTCACTCCTCAACACAGCGGAGAACGCCGGGGCGATCGGCACGTTGGGGGCGTTCGACGGCCGGGGCGTCTCGTTGTATGAAGAGGGTCTCACGACGCCGGGCGCGGTGCGGCTTCAAGAGACCCTGGCCTGGATGCGCGACGCCGGCGTGACTCGTCTCGCGATGGAAGTGTCCTCCCACGCCCTGGATCAGGGACGCGTGAACGGCCTGTCGTTCTCCGCGGGCGTGTTCACCAACCTGACGCACGAACATCTCGACTATCATGCGAGCTTCGAGGAGTACTTCCGCGCGAAAGCGCGGCTCGCCGGCATGCTGTGCGACCGGGCGGTCTTGGTGGTCAACGCCGACGATCCCGCGTGGGAAGCGCTCGATACCCCGGAGGGCGCGCGCCGGGTGACGTACGGCCTCCATGCCGCAGCGATCGTGATGGCGAGCGACGTGCGCCTCACCCGTGAGGGCGCCGACTTGCAGCTGCACTTCGGCGACGACGCGGTGCCGGCGCGCACGCCGCTCATCGGCGAGTTCAATGTGAGCAACGTGCTGGCGGCCGCGGCAACGGCGTGGGGTCTCGGCGAGGAGCCCGGCGACATCGTCGGGCGGTTGGCCGGCGCCTCGCAGGTCCCCGGGCGCATGGAGCGCCTGTGGGCGGAGCGTTTTCTGGTGCTGCGGGACTACGCCCACACGCCCGACGCGCTGGAGCGCGCCATCGCCGCGGCGCGTCCCCTCACGCCGGGACGGCTGGTGGTGCTGTTCGGCGCGGGCGGCGATCGGGATCGCAGCAAACGACCCGTCATGGGGCGGGTGGCCGCCGCGGGGGCCGATGTCATTGTGGTGACGTCCGACAATCCGCGCACCGAGGATCCGGATCGGATCATCGACGACATCATCGGAGGGATGGTCGGTGGCGATCATGTGCGGATCACCGACCGGCGTGACGCGATCGCCCATGCGGTGGGGATGCTGGGTGAGGGGGACTGCCTGATCCTCGCGGGTAAAGGGCACGAAACCTATCAGGTCATCGGTACCGAGCGCTCGCCCTTCGACGAGCGTGCGATCGTGTTGGAGGCCCTGGCCCACCGGGCGCGTTCATGACCCCCCCATACACGACCATCAGCACCGATACTCGCACGATTCGTCCCGGCGCGTTGTTCGTGGCGCTTACGGGGGAACGCTTCGACGGGCATGATTTTCTCGGGGCCGCACGAGACGCCGGTGCCGTGGCGGCCGTCGTGCGTTGTGGGACGCCGGCCGTGGCTAGGTTCGAGCTCTTGGAGGTCGACGACCCGCTCGCCGAGTTCGGCCGACTGGCCACGGCGCGTCGCCGGGAGGTGGACGGACCGGTCATTGCCGTGACTGGTTCGAACGGCAAGACCACGACGAAAGAGCTGCTGATCCGGGTTCTGGCGACGAAGTGGCAGGTCCACGGCACCACGGCCAACCGCAACAACCTCGTCGGCGTGCCGCAAACCATTCTGGCGGCACCCGAAGGAACGCAGGCCTTGGTGGTGGAAGCCGGCGCCAACGAGCCGGGCGAGATCGCACGTTTGCGCAAGATCATCGAACCCACGATCGCCGTCGTGGCAAACGTCTCGGCCGGCCACCTCGCCGGGTTCGGCTCGCTTCCGGCGGTGCTCGAAGAGAAGGCCTTGCTGGCCCGCGACGTGCCGCTGGCAGTTGTGGGCGCGCGACCTGCGACGTTGAGAGAAGCGGTGCAGCTGCTGGCCGGGCGGGTGGTGACCGCAGGGGCGGATCCCGCGTCGGATGTGGTCGCCGAAGACGTGGGCCTCGACGACAATGGCCACGTGCGGCTCACGGTCCGCGGCCAACGCCTGCGCGTTCCCCTGGTGGGCCGGCACCAGGCGGAAAACGTGGCGCTGGCGGTGGCGGTGGCGCTCGAGCTGGGACTCGACCTCGCTCAGGTGGCGGCGGCGTTGGCCGACGTCGTGGTTCCCGGCGGCCGATGCGAGGTGATCCGCCACGGCGACCTGCTGGTCTTGAACGACACGTACAACTCCAACCCGGAATCCTTCCGGGCGTCCCTGGAGGCGGCCATCGAGATGCGGGGCGATCGCCCCTTCGTCGCCGTCCTCGGATCCATGTTGGAGCTCGGCGACAAGAGCCGGCGTCTGCACGTCGAAGCGGCGGAGGCGGTGATGCACGCCGAGCCGCGCCTGGTCGGTGCCACGGGTGAGTTCGTCGCCGCGTTTCGTGAGGTCGGGCTTCAGCCGGGAGATCGCTTCGTGGTGTCGGACGACGTGATGGACCTGGGCCGATCCGTCAAGCAGGCCCTGCGTGGGGACGAGTTTGTATTGCTCAAAGCCTCACGGGGCGTACGTCTGGAGCGTATCATTCCTTCGCTCACGACCGGGGACGACGCCTAGTGCTATACCACTTCTTGACGCCGCTCAGCGACGTGTTCGGCCCGTTCAGAGTGTTCAACTTCATCACGTTCCGGGCGGCGGGAGCCGCCGCCACCGCCATGCTGCTGGGGTTCTTGGTGGGACCGCCCATCATCCGGCGGTTGCGAGCCGGCAAGATTGGGCAGGTGATCCGCGCCGACGGTCCCACGTCGCACCACAGCAAACGGGGTACGCCGACGATGGGCGGTCTCATCATCCTGCTGTGCACCATCGTGCCCACGTTGCTGTGGGCGCGGCTCGACAACCGCTACGTGATCGTGGCGATGGTGGCGACGCTCTGGATGGGGGCCATCGGGTTTCTCGACGACTACTTGAAGATCGTGCAGGGGAAGTCTCGGGGCCTCGTGGGCCGATACAAGCTCATCGGGCAGGTGAGCTTCGGCTTGTTGCTCGGATGGTATCTGGCCGTGGCCCCGGTGGCGCCGGGCCTGCTCCCCACCGCCACCACGCTTCCGTTCTTCAAATGGGTATTGGTGGTCTTGCCGGTGCCAGTGTACCTGGCGTTTGTCGCGTTCGTGATCACCGGCACCAGCAACGCCGTCAATCTCACCGACGGCCTGGACGGTTTGGCGGTCGGCCTCACGGTGATCGCGGCGGGCGCGTTCGCCATCTTCGCCTATGTCATCGGCCGCTCGACCACGTCGGACTACTTGAACATCTTCTACCTGGCCGGTGCCGGAGAGCTGACGATTTTCTGCACCGCCTTGGCCGGTGCGGCCCTGGGATTTCTGTGGTACAATGCGCACCCGGCCCAGGTGTTCATGGGTGACACCGGGAGCTTGGCCATCGGCGGTGCGTTCGGCACCGTGTCCATTCTGCTCAAATCGGAGTTTCTGCTGTTGCTCATCGGCGGGGTGTTCGCCGCCGAGACGGTCTCCGTCATCATTCAAACGACCGTGTTCAAATGGCGGAAAGCGCGCCACGGGCTCGCCTATGCCCAAGAGCATCGCGTGTTTCGCATGGCGCCGCTGCATCATCACTTCGAGAAGGAGGGATGGGCTGAGTCCAAGATCGTCGTGCGATTCTTCATCATCGGCATCCTCTGCGCGGTCCTGGCGCTGGCGACGCTGAAGGTTCGTTGATCCCCCCGGAGTGGCTCGCCGATAAAGAAGTCGCCGTGATCGGATTGGGCCGTACCGGCGTGGCCGCCTCCGCGTGGCTGGCGCGGTGCGGCGTTCGGGTCTACGCCTCGGATGCCGACGACCGGCCCGAACTGGCCGAGGCGGGGGAGCGGCTGCGCGGGGAATCCGTCGCGGTCGATCTCGGCTCCCACGACCTGGATCGCATTCGTGCGTGTGCCGCCGTCGTGGTATCGCCCGGCGTTCCCCCGGAGGCGCCGCCGCTGGTGGCGGCCCGGGAGGCAGGGCTCGAGGTGGTCTCGGAGTTGGACCTGGCGGCGCGGGCGCTCCCCGGCGTTGCGTTGGCCGTGATCACCGGCACCAACGGCAAGACGACCACCACTGCGCTGGTGGCCCACCTCCTCGCGGCGGCGGGCATACGTGCCGAAGCGGCAGGCAACATCGGGCGGCCGTTGATCGGGCTGGCCGGGTCGGCCGAGTCGTTGCAATGGGTGGTGGTCGAGGCCTCCTCCTTCCAGCTTCACGATTCGCCGCATCTGAACCCCACCATCGGGGTCTTGACCAACCTCGCGCCGGACCATCTCGACCGATACCCGAGCGTCGAGGCGTACTACGCCGACAAGCGACGGCTCTTTCAGCACGCCACCGATCGCTCGCTGTGGATCCTCAACCGGGACGACGAGGCGGTGGTCGCGGCCGTCGCCGGCGTCCCCGGCGATCGGCGATGGTGGAGCACCGAGGGCCGAGCGGATGCGTGGTGGGACCGGGCATCGGGCCAGCTCATGTTGGGAGAGAGTACCCTGGTGTCCCGCGATCGAATACCGTTGCTCGGGGACCACAACGTGGCGAACGCGCTCGCCGCGGTGCTCGTGGCCTCGGCGGCGGGCGCTTCGCCGGAGCAGATGGCGGCCGCGCTGGGGACGTTCCAGCCGTTGTCCCATCGGTTGGAGCCGGTGCGGGAACTCCACGGCGTATTGTGGGTGAACGATTCCAAGGCCACCAACGTCGCGTCGACCACGGTGGCACTCCGCGCCATGAATCGGCCGTTCGTGTTGATTGCGGGCGGGTACGACAAGGGAGAAGACATCAAGCCGCTGGCGCTACTGCTGCAGGATTGTCGACGGCTCATCGCTTACGGGGCCGCCGCCGGGCGATTTCGCGCAGAGCTCGGAAGCTCGGTGGACCTCGTGACCGTCGGACCCCTCGATGAGGCCGTGCGGTCGGCGTGTGCATGCGCCCAGCCATCTGATGCGGTCTTGCTGTCTCCCGCGTGCTCGAGTTTCGATCAATTCCACGATTACGAGGATCGCGGCGATGCCTTCAGGCGCCTGGTGAGGGCGCTGTGAGCGCTCGGGCACGGGTCCGTCACCGGGCGAGTTGGGAAACCCGCTTGCTGCTGCTCGTCACGGTGTTCCTCGTCGTGTTCGGCCTCGCCGCGGTGTATGGCGCGTCGAGCATCGTGGCGTTGCAGCAGGGCGCGCCCGGGTCGTACTACGCGCTTCGGCAATTGATTGGCGCCACGATCGGCAGTGCCGCCCTGATTCTCGGGGCGCGCTACGACTACCACACCTGGCAACGGTACGCGTGGCCCATCCTGGGCGTCGTGGCATTGGCGCTGCTCATTCTGCTGCTGCCCTTCGCCGACCCGATCGTGGTCGAGCTCAACGGGGCGCGCCGGTGGCTCGGCGTGCCCGGCCTCTCCTTCCAGCCCGCCGAGGTGGCCAAGTTCGCGGTGGTGGCCTGGACGGCGATGCTCGCCACGAAAAAGGGCGAGGGGGTGCGCGATCTCCGGCAGGGCATCCTGCCGTTCGTGGTGATTCTCGCGCCGGTCGCCGCGCTCATTCTCTTCGAGCCGGCGCTTTCCGTCGCCCTGTCGGTCTGTCTGCTGGCGGCCATCATCCTGTTTGCCGCCGGCGCGCGGATCGGGCATTTCATGATCGTCGGCATCGTCATGATTCCGTTCGTGTGGCGCCAGATCACCACGGTGCAGTACCGCATGCAACGCTGGCTCACGTTCTTGAGCTCCGGAACCGACTATGCGGGATCGAGTTGGCAGATCCAGCAGTCCCTCATCGGCATGGGCGCCGGCCGTTACTTCGGGGTCGGCTTCGGTCAGGGCATGCAGAAGATGGGATACCTGCCCTATGGGTACTCGGATTTCATCTTCAGCACCATCGGCGAAGAATGGGGATTCGTCGGCGTGGCGTTCATGATCGCGCTGTACGCGGCGTTCATCGGGATCGGCCTGCGCATCGCCCGCACCGCGGGCGATCGGTTCGGCAGCCTGCTCGCCACGGGCATCACGGCCCTCATCGGCGTCACGGCGTTCGTGCACATCGCCGTCACCCTGGGCGTGGTGCCCACCACCGGCCTGCCGCTGCCGTTTGTGTCGTACGGCCGGTCCAACTTGATCGTGTCCATGTTCGCCACAGGCGTGTTGATCAACATCGGCGAGCACCGTTCCCAGCCGACCAAGCGGCGATGAAGGTCCTCATCGCCGGAGGCGGGACGGGGGGCCACCTCATGCCGGCCCTCGCGCTCGCGGATGCCATGCGGACGGTCCGTCGCGATGTCGAACCGGTGTTGGTGGGCGCGGAGCGGGGCATCGAGGCCGCGATCCTCCCCCAGCGAGCCGACTATCCATACCACCTGCTTCCGGTGGAACCCATCCATCGTCGCCAATGGTGGAAGAACGCGAGGTGGCTGCGGGTGTTCTGGACGTTGCGGCGGCGGTGTCGCACCATCCTCGAGGAGGAGCGCCCCGTGTTCGCCGTGGGGACCGGCGGGTACGCCGCCGGCCCGATTCTGTTCCTGTGCCAGCGATGGGGCATCCCCGTCGCCCTACAGGAGCAAAACGCGATGCCGGGGTTCACGACGCGCCGGCTGGCGCGCCGCGCCGCGCAGATTCATCTCGGGTTTCCCGAAGCGCGGGAGCACCTCCGGCCCGGCGAGGAGACCGAGGTCTTCGACTTCGGCAATCCCATCGTGCCCCCTCCGGCAAGACGGCCGTCGCGGGCCGTTGGCAAGGTCGCCCTCGGGATCGACGACGACGCCAAGGTGTGCTTCGTGATGGGGGGAAGCCAGGGTGCCCGAAGCATCAACCAGGTAATGTCCACAGCGTTGCGCCGGGGAATGCTCGAGGGTGTGACCGTGCTGTGGAGCACGGGACCGTCCATGTGGGATCATTTCGCCGGGCATCACGCACCGCCCCACCGCATCGTGAAACCGTTTTGGGACCCGGTGGCCCATGCCTACGCGGCCGCGGATCTCGTGGTGGGGCGGGCGGGTGCCATGACCACAGCCGAACTGTCGGCATGGGGGCTCCCGGCGATCTTGATTCCTCTTCCCACCGCCGCCGCCGACCACCAGTCCGTGAACGCCGATGCGCTGCAGGCCGCGGGATCGGCGATTCATGTCCCCGATTCCGAGGTCACGGCCGTTTCGTTGGCCGGCCGGATTCGGGAATTGCTGGACGCGCCCCAGCGTCTCGCGGCCATGTCCCGGATGGCCCTCGAGCGCGCACATCCCGACGCGTCCATGCGCATCGCGACGCAGTTACTGGCCCTCGCCGACTAGCCCAAAGTCTTTCGTAAATCTACACTTAGCCCTATATTTTCATTCCATCCATGGAATTGTTTGCTCCCGAAAATCCCCGGCCCATTCACTTCATGGGGATCGCCGGTGCGGGCATGAGTGCACTCGCTCTTGTCGCCAAGCGCCGTGGGGTAGCCGTCACCGGAAGCGATATCGAACCCACCAACGCGGCCGACGTGATCGCGGCCGGCATCGAGGTGTTCACCGGTCATGACCCGGCACACATCGAGAATGCCCGGGCCGTCGTGCACACGTCCGCGGTGGATGCGACACATCCGGTTCTCGCGGCCGCGACCGCGGCCGGTATTCCGGTCATTCGCCGCGCCGAGGCGCTGGGGCTCTTGGTGCAGGGCGGGGTGGTGGTGGGCGTAGCAGGCACGCACGGCAAGACGACGACGACGGCCATGATCACCGAGGCCCTCGCCGCCGCCGGGCGCGATCCCACGGGCATCGTGGGCGGTCGTGTGGATACCTGGGGAGGCAATGCCCGGGTCGGAAGCGACGAGTTGTTCGTCGTCGAAGCGGACGAATACGACAAATCGTTTTTCGCGCTGCACCCCACCGTGGCGGTCGTCAACAACGTGGAGGCCGAGCATCTTGAGTGTTACGGATCGGTGGCCGCGCTGGAGGATGCGTTCGCCGAGTTTGCGGGCCGGGCAGAACGCGTGCTCGTGGGAGGTGACGACCCCGGGGCAGTGCGGATCGGCCGGCGCATCAACGATCGGGTGTGGCGGGTGGGCACCGCCGCGGATGCCGACATCCGCATATCGGAGGTGGTACAGGACCCCGAGTTCACCCGGGCGCGGGTGGTCCTGGCCGACGGCCGGGATGTGGCGTTGGTGCTCGGCGTCCCGGGCGTGCACAATCTCCGCAATGCGGCCATGGCGGTGGGCGTGGCAGCGGCGTTGGAGGCCGATCTGGAGCCGGCGGCCGCGGCACTCGCGACCTTCCCGGGCGTCGGGCGGCGCTTCGAGGTGGTGGGGGCCAGGCGGGGCGTAACCGTGGTGGACGACTATGCCCACCACGCCACCGAGCTGTCCGCGACGATCGTAGCGGCGCGCCAGCGATTTCCGGGAGCACGGGTGATCGCCGCGTTTCAACCGCATCTGTTTTCCCGTACGCAGCGCCAGAGCGAGGAGTTGGGAAAGGCCTTGGCCGCCGCCGATACGGTCGTCGTGACCGACGTGTATCCCGCCCGCGAAGATCCGATTCCCGAGGTGTCGGGGCACCTCGTCGTGGAGGCGGCCCGGCGCGCCGGTGCGGCGGTGACGTGGATCGAGAACCGCGACGACCTCGCGGGCTATCTGGCGGGCATCGTCCAGCCCGGCGACGTCGTGTTCACGCTGGGGGCCGGGGACATCACGTTGGTGGCTGGAGAGCTCCTCCACCGCCTGGCCGACACCGCTGCATGAAGCGCCGCGCGGTACCGGTCCTCGCTGGCGTGGGCGTCGTCTTCCTGACGTTCGTCGTGACGCCCCATGTGCTGCGGCGGTTGGCGTTCTTCGAGGTGCGGCAGGTGGAGCTGGTGGGCGTGCGGTATCTGTCGCCCCACGCACTCGTGCGCGCGCTGGAGTTGCGCAGCGATCAAAACGTCTTCGACGACCGGAACGTGCTGGTCGAGCGGGCCCTCGGGGTGCGCGGGATCATCGGCGCCCGCATCGAGCGGCGGCTTCCGGGAACGCTCCGCGTGATCGTGACGGAGCAGGTGGCCATGGCCATGGCGCCGGGGCCCCAGGGGTTTGTGGCCCTCGACGCGAGGGGCCAGCCGTTGCCCTACGACCCGGCGGTGACGGGACTGGATCTGCCGATCGTGGCGCGTCCCGATACGCTGCTCGTCGAGGTGCTGGGCGTCATACGGATCGCCAACCTGGATCTCTTCCACGAGGTGGATTGGGTGGATTTCACCGGGGCGGGCGACATCGGGGTCTACATCGGGGAGCGGCGCTGGTTGTTTGCCCCGGCACCGTCGGTTCGCGACATCGACGCGGTGCTGGCGGTACGCCAGGAACTCGAGCGCAGCGGTGCGGCATACGACGAGCTGGACGCGCGGTATCGGGGGTGGATCGTGGCACGCCGGGGTGGGCCATGACGAACGGCAACCTGATCGCCGCTCTGGACTTGGGCAGCACGCGCACGTGCGCCGTCATCGCCCAGATCACGGGAGACGACCGGGCCAGCGGGGCCAAGATCCTCGGCGTCGGCATTTCCCGCGAAACGGGGGTGCGGCGGGGCGTGGTGCGGGACATCGACGAGACGACCCGCTCCATCGTCGATGCCATGCGGGATGCGGAGCGCATGGCCGGCGTGCAGGTCCCGAACATCCACTGTGGCATCGCCGGGGAGCACATTCAGGTGCGCACGTCCGACGGTCTGGCGTCGGTGAGCGGCGAGGAAATCTCCAAGGCCGACGTGGAGCGCGTGAACGATGTGGCTACGGCCATCACCATGGGGCCGGACCGTGAACTGCTCCATTCCATCCCCCAGGAATATCGGGTCGACGATCAGGACGGCATCAGCGATCCGCAGGGCATGACCGGATTGCGCCTCGAGGTGCACATGTACCTCGTATCGGTGCAGACGGCGGTAGCGCAAAATCTCCGGAAATCGGTGGAGCGGGCGGGCTACCGGGTCGGCCAGCTCGTGCTGGAGCCCCTGGCGGCGTCGATGGCCGTGCTCACCGAAGAGGAACGCGAGCTGGGGTGTGTGCTGGTAGATCTCGGGGGCGGATCGACAGGAGTCGGCGTCTTCAAGGACGGCAAGATCCAACATGTGGCGTCGTTGCCATATGCCGGCGCCCACATCACCAGCGATATCGTGCAGGGTTTGAGCGTGACGCAGGCCGATGCCGAGCGTCTCAAGGAGAAATGGGGGATGGCGTACACCCCCATGGTGGACCCCGATGAGACGATCGACCTGCCCAGCACGCCCGGCCAGGGTGTCAGGCAAGCAAAACGAGAACTACTTGCCCATATTATTCACCAGCGCCTCGACGAGATTCTCGGCCTGGCGCAGCAGGAAATTGAAAAAACGGGATTGGCGGGTAATCTTCCGGCGGGGGTCGTGGTGACGGGCGGCGGTGCGCACCTGCCGGGAGTGGTGGAATTGGCTCGGGAGGCGTTTGCGCTCCCGGCCCGGGCGGGAGCACCGCTCCACGGTATTTCGGGATTGGTCGACAGTGTGCAGGCACCTCGCTATACGGTTGCGGTGGGGCTCCTGTTGTATGCTGCGGCTCGTGAGACTCACGCTCGCGCCGCCGCGGAATCCGGCACCGGCAAGATCTTGAGCTCGGTGAAACGTTGGCTACAGGATTTCTTCTAGGGGCAACCCATGGTTTTTGAGCTCGAAGAAGCAATCTCGCAAAACGCACGCATGAAGGTAGTCGGCATCGGGGGCGGCGGCGGCAACGCGGTCAACCGGATGGTCGACGAGCACCTCATGGGTGTGGAATTCATCACCGTCAATACCGATGCCCAGGCGTTGATGAACACGCGGTCCGACATCCGGGTGCAGATCGGCAAGAAGCTGACCCGCGGCCTCGGCGCCGGTGCGCGCCCGGAAATCGGCCGTCAGGCCATCGAGGAGAACAAGGACGAGGTGCTCGATGTCCTCGCGGGAGCCGACCTCGTGTTCATCACCTGCGGCATGGGTGGGGGCACGGGAACGGGCGCCGCACCGGTCATCTCGCAACTGGCCCGCGACGTGGGTGCGCTCACCATCGGGATCATCACGAAGCCGTTCCTGTTCGAGGGTCGCAAGCGCATGCGGCAAGCCGAAATCGGCATTGCCGAGATGCGCAAATGCGTGGATACCATGATCGTGGTGCCCAACGAGCGACTCCTGGCCGTGGTGGGCAAGAACGTCCCGTTCCAGGACGCCCTCAAGAAAGCCGACGAGGTGTTGCTCCATGCCACGCAGGGCATCTCGACGCTCATCACGGTGACGGGCCTCGTGAACGTCGATTTCGCCGACGTGCGCACGGTCATGCAGCACGGCGGGGCCGCGCTCATGGGCACGGGCATCGCCCGCGGCGAGGATAGGGCGCTGGAGGCCGCGCAGGAAGCGATTTCGAGCCCGTTGCTGGACAACGTGTCCATCCACGGCTCCACCGGGGTGTTGGTGAACATCACCGGCGGCCACGACCTCACTCTCGGCGAGGTGAACCAGATCAGCGAAGTCGCCCACGAGGCGGCCGGAGATCAGGCCGAGATCATCTTCGGCGCGGTGAACGACGCCGCCATGGAGGGCGAGATTCGCGTGACGGTGATCGCGACGGGCTTCGACAAGGCTTTCGAGCAGGATCCCAATCTGCGAAGCACCGTTCCCGGCGTCTTGCAGTTCCCGCAACGCTCCGAGGCGGTGGGAGGCGGGGGGCCCTTCCCGGTCCAGCCGCCGTCCCAGCCGGCGCCCGAGCGCACCGACGGTGGTGAGATTTCGGAGATGGAGATTCCCACCTTCATCCGCCGCCAGATGGACTGATGCGCCGGCGTTATCTGCCCGTCGGCGTTTTCGGGGCCGTGCTCGTCACGGCACTAATCGCCTGGCGGGCTGCGTCTGCCCGCCTTGTCCAGGACATTCCGGTAGCGGAGCCCATCGTCGTGACGAAGGCGTTCACCAGTCGGACGGACCGCCTGCGGCGCAACGAAACGCTGACTCACATGTTCGCCCGCCATAACGTCGATGGTGTAGAGCTCCTCCAGCTCGTGGCCGCCGCGCGGCCCCATGGGCTCGATCCCCGGCGTGTCACCACCACGCAGCGATTCACTTTTCGCTACGTCATCGGTGAAGAGATCCCCAACCAGGTCCGCACCCGCATCGACGACGATGCGTTTCTGCAACTCGATCGGGATACCCTCGGAGAGTGGACCGGTGAGCTCGACACCATCGAGTGGGAAGTGGTGCGGGAGCGGGTGTCCGGGGTCATCGGCTCCTCGCTGAACGACGCGATTCACGCCGCCATCCCCGACTCGATTCTCCCCTACGGACAGCGGGATCGCCTGATCTGGAATGTGGCCGAAGACGTGTATGGGTGGGTGATCGACTTCTACCGCGACTTACGACCCGGTGACGGGTTTTACCTGCTGTACGAGCGATTGACGTCTTCCGCCGGCGATGTGCGCTACGGGCGACTGCTGGCAGCGAGCATCGAGACCATCGGCCGGGCCAACACCGCGTACGTCGTTTCGGACGACGCCAACCGCAACGTGTATTACGACGCCGAGGGTCGATCGCTGCGCCGGGCGTTCCTGCGCTATCCGGTGCAGTTCCGGCGGATCTCCGGTGGCTTCGGCCGCCGCTTCCATCCCATCCTCCAGCGCTACCGGGCGCACCTCGGCACCGACTACGCCGCCGACCCGGGTACGCCGATCTTCGCCACGGCCGACGGCGTCGTCTCCCGAGCGGGCCGGTGGGGCGGTTACGGCACGGTCGTGACGATCGACCACCCCAAGGCCGTCGAGACCCGGTACGCGCATATGGTCCGCGTCACCCGCGGCATCCGGCCGGGCGTGCGAGTCACCCAGGGACAGATCATCGGCTACGTCGGCATGACGGGGCTGGCCACCGGATACCACGTGCATTACGAGTTCCTCAAGAACGGCCGCCAAGTCGATTCCCGTAGTGTGGATATGGGCGACGGGGAGCCGGTCTCCGATGACATGCGCCCCCTGTTCGAGGTCACCCGGGCCGCATATGATCGGTTGCTGGCAGAACCCTCGCATCGTGGCGTCGTTGCGGGCAGCTGATTCCCCGGTGTTCAGTACTCAGTACCGATGCTCGGCATAATCCTCACGACTGCCGTCGCTGCCGCGCTGGCGGGTGCCGTCTATCTCGGGCGTGAACGCCTGGGTGCCGAGGGCCTGGGCCTCGCCGCATTGCGCACAGTGGCGTTTGGCGCCCTGTTAGTGGCGCTGTTCAATCCGGGGGGCCTGCGACGGATCGCCGGCGGCGCGCCCACCGTGTTGCTGGACGGGTCGCTGAGCATGGGAGCGTCCGGCGGGCGCTGGCAGGAGGCCCTCGATACGGCGCGCACCCTCGCCGACCGCGGCACCATCTTCCGATTCGGTGCCGCGCTGGCGCCGTTCGATACCTTGGCGCCGTCCGACGGGCAGTCTCGATTGAGAGATGCCCTGGAGGCGAGTGCCGGCCGCGCGGGGGCCGTGTATGTCGTGTCCGACGGCGAGATTCAGGACGGCGCAACACTGCCACCGAGTCTGGCCCACGGCGTCCAGGTGGTGCTGCTGCCCCGGGACACGGTGCCCAACGCGGCGCTGCTCGACGTGACGATGGACCGGCGAGTGCAGGACCAGGACTCCATCGGCGTGAGGGTCGTGGTGGGCACCTGGGGGGATCTCGATACGGCTGGCGCCCGCATCGAGATCGTGTCCGGGACCACGCGGTTGTTGAACCGGGCGCTGTCGCTGCCACCGGCTCCGGGCACGGCGCGCCGCACGTTCACGATACCACCAGGGCTGCTGTCTGCCGGAGACCATGTCGTCGCCGTGCGGCTGAGCCTCGCCGGCGATGCCGAGCCCCGGGACGACGAGCGGCGTCGCATCGTCACGGTAGCCGCCCGACCTGCCGTCGTGGTGATCGTGGATCCCGCCGACACCGAGGGGGGATGGTTGGTGAGCGAAATCGCTGCGGTGGCGGGCACCAGCGTGCAGGGCTTCGCGCGATTGCAGCCGACCATGTGGATCGAGATGCGCACGCTGCGCCCGGTTCCGGAAGATGCGGTCCGTGCCGCGGCCCGGGCGGCGCGGCTGCTCGTGATTCGGGGACGGGACCGGTTGCAGCTCGGTGTGGCGTCCCGCGCGGTGTGGTTCTGGCCGGCGGCCACGGATTCGACGACGGAGTTCTTCGAGGGCGATTGGTACGTGAGCCCCGAGATTCCGGCATCGCCGCTGGCGGGCCGTCTGACGAGGGCCGCGTGGGATTCGGTGCCGCCGCTGGTGGGGGTCGTGCCGCTCGTCGCCGGAGGCGGAGAGTGGATCGGCCTCATGGGGCGGCTCGCCCGACGAGGTGTCGCTCGCCCGCTCCTCATCGGACGGGATTCGAGCGGCTACCGTCGCCTCACCACGGCGGGCATGGGGTTGTGGCGCTGGGTGTTGCGCGGCGGCGCGGCGCGAGAAACCTATCGCGCGTTCATCTCCGCCGGCACGGACTGGTTGCTGCAGACCGGGAACGTTCGGAGTCTGGCCAGCTTGAGCGCCGTCGACGTGGTGCAGCGTGGCGTACCGGTGGCGTTTCGGTGGACGGGAGACACCATACCCGACTCCGCCGTCGTTTCCCTCGTGAGTGGTGACTCCACGCGCAGGCGGACGCTGCAGTTCGATCCACGGGGGGTGGCACTGCTGTCCCTGGAACCGGGTACCTATCGCTGGAGCGCGGTGGGCGCCGGGGGTGGACGCGGCGTCACTGTGGTCGAGGATTACTCCGATGAGTATCACGCCCGGCCCGTGACGATGACCGCCAGTGCCGGCGAAGCGGGGTACGATTTGATCATGCGGCGGGCCCGGGAGGTGTGGTGGTTGTTCGCTGTCGCCATGGTGGCGCTGATGTGCGAGTGGGGTTGGCGCCAGCGTCGTGGATTGCCCTGACGATGGCTCTGTGGCGGCGTATCAAGGAAATCGCCCTCACGGACGTGGCGGTCCTGGTCAAGGGTGTCGACCACGACATGCTCGAGGACGTCGAGCGGGTGCTCATCGAGGCGGATTTCGGCCCGGCCACCTTCGATCTCATGGAAGACCTCGAGCGCCAACTGCGCCGCGGGGATCTCAAGACCGAGGCCGCCCTCCGCGCGTGGCTGGTGGCCGAGCTGGTCGGAATGTTCGAATCCGATGCCGCGACACTCACCCCGTTCCAGTTCGCCGCCGATGGTCCCACTGTCGTGCTGTTGTTGGGCGTGAACGGGGCGGGCAAGACCACGGTGGCTGCGCGCCTGGCCCGGCGGTTCCTGCGGCATGGCAAGACGGTCCTGCTTGCCGCGGCCGACACGTTTCGCGCGGGCGCGCAGGAGCAGCTCTCGATTTGGGGAGAGCGGTTGGGGCTTCCCGTGGTCACGGGAACGCGGGGTGGCGATCCGGCGGCCGTCGCGTACGACGCGGTCGACGCCGCCATCGCCCGGGACATCGATGTCCTCATCGTCGACACGGCGGGCCGGTTGCACACCCAGGACAATCTGGTTACCGAGCTGCAGAAGATCGTGCGGGTCATCGGTCGTCGGTGTGAGGGGGCCCCGCACGAGAGCCTGCTGGTGCTCGACGGCACCGTCGGGCAGAACGCGGTGCAGCAGGGCAAGATCTTTTCCGGCGCCGTGCCCGTGTCGGGTCTCGTGGTGACCAAACTCGACGGAACGGCGAAGGGTGGCGCAGTGGTCTCGCTCCAGCGGATGATCGGCGCGCCCATCCGGTTTGTCGGTGTCGGGGAGGGCATGGACGATCTCGAGGACTTCGATCCTCACCGATTCGCGGAACGTCTGCTGGGAGATTGATGCCGCTCCGACTGGACACGTCGGTTCAGTATCTCAAGGGCGTCGGTCCGCGACGGGCCGAGATCTTCGCCCGCATGGGCATCCGTACTGTTGAGGACCTGCTGTACCATATCCCCCATCGATATCTCGACGCCACGAACGTCACGCCCATCGCCCGGGCCGACGTGGGCCGGGAGGTCACGCTCATCGGTCGTGTCGTCTCCAAGGGCGTGCTGCCCACGCGGCGGCGGTTGCGCATCTTCCGCGCCGTCATGCGGGATGCGTCGGGTTTGATCGAATGCGCGTGGCCCGGCCAGGCGTTTCTCGATCGGACGATTAAAGAGGGGCAGCTGCTGCTGGTCTCGGGACCGGTCAAGTATTATCACGGCCGCCAGATCGTGCCGCGCGAGCAGATCGTGCTGGCGGGTCCCGACGACGGCGACGAAGACACGATCATGGGGCTGGTGCTGCCGGTCTACCCCGCCAGCGAGGGCCTGTCTCACCGGCAGATCCGCCGTCTCATCCACGATCATCTCGATGAGATGCTCCTCCTGGTGCAGGATGTGGCCCAGGTCATCGTGCCGCCCGCGTTGCGGGTGCCCCCGCTGCGGGACGCGCTGGAGGCCGTCCACCGGCCGGACACGGCGGCCGCGGCAGAGGCGGGTCGCCGGCGGTTGGCGTTCGACGAACTGTTCGACCTGCAGCTGGTCGTGGCACGCGCGCGCCATCTGGCCAAGCATGCCGCCAAGGGGATGCAGCACGAGATCAAGCGGGCATTGACGACGCAGCTCAAAAACACGTTGCCGTTCGAGTTGACGGCGGGGCAGCGCCAATGCATTCGTGAGATCACCGCCGACATGACGTCCCCGGAGCGCATGCACCGGCTCTTGATGGGAGACGTGGGATCGGGAAAGACCATCGTCGCGTTGTTCGCCATGCTGCTGGCGGTGGAGAACGACAGCCAGGCCGTCTTCATGGCGCCGACGGAACTGCTGGCCGAGCAACACGCCGCCACGCTGAGCGAGTTGCTCGTGCCGCTCGGGATCGTACCCGAGTTGCTGCTGGGCCGTTTCTCAGCCTCGGAGAAGAAAACCGTCCGAGGCCGTATCTCCGCCGGTGGCTCCCGTGTCATCGTGGGCACCCATGCGCTGTTTCAGGAGCAGACGCGGTTTCACCGTTTGGGGCTGGTCGTGATCGACGAGCAGCATCGGTTCGGCGTGGAGCAGCGCGCGGCGCTCATCGAGAAGGGCGAGACTCCGGATGTGTTGCTGTTGTCGGCCACGCCGATTCCCCGAACGCTGGCCTTGACCCTCTACGGCGATCTCGACATCTCGGCGCTCAAGGAAAAACCGGCGGGCCGCCGCGAGGTCAAGACGACCGTGCGGAGCAGCAAGAGCCGCAAGAGCATCTACCAGTTCGTGCGCAAGCATTGCGATGAGGGACGACAGGTCTATGTGGTCTACCCCGTCATCGAGGAATCCGAGAAGGTGGATCTCAAGGCGGCGACAACGATGTGGGAGCAACTGAAGATCGACCTGGATCCCCTGGTGGTCGGCCTCGTGCATGGCAAGCTCAAGACCGCGGAGCGCGAAGCCACCATGCGCGCCTTTCGAGACGGGGAGATTCAGGTGCTGGTCGCCACGACCGTGATCGAGGTCGGGATCGACGTGCCCAACGCCACCATCATGATCATCGAGCACCCGGAGCGGTTCGGGCTCGCCCAGATGCATCAACTCCGCGGCCGGGTCGGGCGCGGGGCCGACGAGAGTCACTGTATTCTCGTGGCCGACCAGGGCGCCCGCACGCGGCTGGCCCAGTTCGCCAAGACCACGGACGGCTTTCGCATTGCCCAGCTGGATCTGGAGGAGCGGGGGATGGGGCAGCTGGCTGGCGCCCGGCAGTCGGGCGGTATCACCCTGCGGTACACCGACTTCGCCAAGGACGACCGTCTCATTGTCGCGGCGCGGAAGGCGGCGCTTGGCATCATCGAGAACGATCCGGCGTTGCAGCAAAAGGAACATCGGGACCTGCGCAAGCGTATTGAACGTCGGTATGAACGGGGAATGGAGCTTTTTCGGGTTGGGTAGGTGGTGGGGGGGCAGGATCCAGTGTCCAGTGGTTCGATAGCAGGGGCGGGGCATGCCTCGCCCGTGGAACGGTAACCGAGCGACGACAATTCACTAGGCGATCGCGACATCGCACCGAATGCAGCCCCACGCTCGCACAGACATCTATCGCCACGGCGACGTGCGCGTCGACGTGAAAATCTCCGCCAAGGCATGGTTCGCCGTGGTGCGGGTGTGGCACGGGACCCGGTGGCCCAAGGTGGTGCGGACGTGGCATGTACCGCTCAAGCGCTGGTGGCCCTGGTTTTCGCTGAGGCGCCAGGCGGTGAGGGCGGTGGAGTATGCCAACCGGCGAGCGTCGGTGCACGTGCCGCGAGAGCGCATCGAGGAGCAGGTGCGGGGCGCGCTGCGGCTGCTCTGATGGACATCCGCGACTTAGTTGTCTTCCGAATTCTCCTCACGTCATCGATATTAGTACGATTCCCAATTCTCCTGCCGGAGTTGCTCGGATGATCAGGTTCGCACGATTCTGCTCGGCCGCCGTCATCTTCACCGCCCTCGCTGTTCCCCAAGCGCACGCGCAGGACGAACTCCAGCGTGCCCTGGCGGTCACGCGCCTCGAGGCCAGTCCCAGCCCGGTCGTGGTGACCCAGGGTGAGCGCACCCCGGTGTCCCTCACGGCCTACGATGCCGACGGCAACGTGGTCGACGTGCCGATTCGCGTCGCCGGCGCGTTTCGCGGTATCCGGTTCGAGGACGGATTCCTCGTAGGAGTGGCGGCGGGCGAATACCAGGTGTTCGCCACTGTCGCCCTGCCGCCGGACACGGATCGCGCCCCGCCCATGGTGCGCATCGCCGTGACCGTCAACTGGCCCGGCGTGACCAGCATCGACATCATGCCTGAGCCTGGAACCCTGTACGCCGGTACGACTCTGCTGCACGAGGCGACCGCACGGCACGCCGATGGCTCGGCGCGGCCAGGCGCGACGGTCCAGTGGCGCAGCTCGGATCCGGACGTGGCCACCGTGGATCAGTACGGCTATGTGACGGCGGCGGCGGCCGGATCGGTTCGCATCTCCGCCACGTTCGAGAACGTCACGAGCAGCATGAACTACGAAGCCATGGTGTTTCCCGCCGTTCGGCTCGAGATCACGGGCGGAGCGGAAGTCGTCCGCACCGGTGACGTCCAGAGCTTCGCGGCGGTCGCGCGCGATGCCGAGGGTCTCATCTTCGGTGATGTCCCGGTGGTGTGGACCTTGGCGTACAAGCCCGCCGAGGGCGTCATCGCTCCCAGCGCACCCGGACAGCTGGACGGTGGGCGCATGGTGGCCGACGTACCCGGGGTCTACACCGTGATGGCCACGGCGGGACCGTTGACCGCCACGCGGCGCTTCACCGTCGAGCCGCGGGACGTCGTGCAACGCCTCGACGTCGTGGGCCATGGCCGCCAGACGACCCACTACACGAGCGACCTCTGGGTGTTCGAGGGACTGGATGGACGGGACTACGCCCTCACCGGCGCCCGTCAGGCGCAGACCCATGGTTTCGTCTGGGACGTGACCGACCCCAGCAACATCTTCAAGACCGATTCCATTCAAGTGGACGCCCGCTCGCTGAACGACGTCAAGGTGTCTCCCGACGCGCGCTACGCCGTGATCTCCCGGGAAGGCGCGTCCAACCGGCGCAACGGCGTGGTGATTCTCGACTTGGCCGACCCCGCGCATCCCACCATCGCGTCTGCGTACGATGAGGGATTGACGGGCGGTGTGCACAACGTCTTTGCCACCAACGATTACCTCTTCGCTCTCTCGGGTGGCGACAAGTACGTCATTCTCGATGTCCGCGACATCTACAACCCCAAGTACGTGAGCGAATACAACCATCCGGACAGCCGGATCCACGACGTGTGGGTGCACGACGGCATCGCGTACTCCGCGGAGTGGGGTACGGGTGTGGTGATGGTGGATGTAGGCAACGGCCGGTGGGGAGGGTCCATCGAGAACCCGGTGCTCATCACGGCGTATCCCCTTCCCAGCGGCCAGACGCATGCGATCTTCCCGTACGTGTCGCAGTCTACGGGCAAGTTCTACCTGTTTGCCGGTGACGAAATCGTGAGCCGGCGCGGCCTTGCCTGGGAGGGCAACGGCCCCGACCACCGCCAACCGTACGATCCGGAGACCGGCCGGGGCGGCTATCCCCGCGCCACGTCAGGCTACATCCAGGTCATCGACCTCACCGACCCCGAGGATCCCCAGATGGTGGCCCGGTACGAGGTCCCCGAGTACGGCACGCACAACATCTGGGTCGAGGACGACATCCTCTACCAGGCGTATTACGAGGGCGGCATGCGTTTGGTGGACGTGTCCGGCGAGCTGATGGGAAACCTGTACACGCAGGGCCGGGAGATCGCCGTGTTCAAGGCCAACGACCCGCTGGGATGGATTCCCAATGCACCCGCAGCGTGGGGCGTGCAGCCCTTCAAGGGCCACATTTTCTTCTCCGACATCAGCAGCGGCCTCTGGTCGGTGAAGCTGCAGCCCAGGGACAGGCCTGTGATGTAGGCCGCCGCTTCTGTCTACCCGGGAGGTACGGCGCCCGATAGGACAGCGTCACATTTGGCGGCGAAGACGAAATCACTCTCCGTGAGGCCGTCGATTTTGTGCGTCCAAACCGTGACCCCCACCTTGCCCCACGCCAGGTAGATGTCCGGGTGATGACCCTGTTCTTCCGCCATGGCGCCCACCCGGTTGGTGTATGCCAGCGCCTCGGCGAAGTCCTTGAATGCGTAATCCTTTTGTAGGTGGTGATCGTCGACCACCTTCCAATCCCCGCCCAGCTGGCCGAGGAGTTTTCGGATTTCATCGCTCGGCAGAGGCGGGACGCCGCCCCGGCAGGGTATGCACGTCTTTGCCGCTAACTCGCTTGTCATGAGACCTCGTGGTTCGGATGTCGGGGCGCCGCCCGGCGCCGATTCACTTCCATTTTCGGTGGCGCCGCCATACCATTCTCGCGCCATGGAAGACGTCTTACGTATCAGGGACCTTCCCGCGCGCGTCGGCGAAAACGTCTCGCTGCGGGCCTGGGTGTCGCAAACCCGTTCGAGCGGCAAGATCGCGTTTGTCGTGCTGCGGGATGGTACCGGCTACTTGCAGTGCGTCGTCCCGAAAAATGAAGTGGACGAAGCCGTGTGGGAAGTGGCCAAGGGGCTCACCCAGGAGACGTCGGTCTTTGCCACCGGTGCCATCCGCGCGGATGACCGCTCGCCCGGTGGGGTCGAGATGGGTTTGACGGGACTGGTGGTGATCGGGACCAGCACCGATTTTCCCATCACGCCGAAACAACACGGCACCACGTTCTTGTTTGAGCAGCGCCATCTGTGGCTCCGCAGCAAGCGCCAGGAAGCCATCATGAAGGTGCGGCACGAGGTCGTGCAGGCCATCCGCGACTTCTTCTACGAGCGGGACTTCTATCTGGTCGACACGCCGCTGCTCACCGCTGCCATCGGTGAGGAAGCCGGCAGTCTCTTCGAAACGGAGTACTTCGATCTCGGCAAAGCCTACCTGGCGCAAACCGGACAACTCTACGTCGAGGCGGCGGCCGCGGCTCTCGGAAAAGTGTATTGCTTCGGGCCCACCTTCCGCGCCGAGAAATCCAAAACGCGGCGGCACCTGACCGAATTCTGGATGGTGGAGCCTGAGGTGGCCTGGTACGACTCCGATGCCAACATGGGGCTACAGGAGGATTTCATCTCCTACATCGTGCGGCGCTGTCTCGAGCGCCGAGCCGCCGAGCTGGCCGTGCTGGAGCGCGATAACGCCAAGCTCGCCCTGGTCGAGCCGCCGTTCCCCCGAGTGTCCTACACGGATGCCGTGGCCCGACTGCAGCAAGAGGGGCAAGACATCGAATGGGGCAAGGATCTCGGCGCCGAGGAAGAAACCATCATCGCCACGTGGCATGAGAAGCCGGTGTTCGTCTACAACTATCCCAAAGAAGCCAAAGCCTTCTACATGAAGCGCAATCCAGACGATCCCCGCACGGTTCTCAACAACGACTGTCTGGCGCCCGAGGGCTACGGTGAGATCATCGGCGGCAGCCAGCGCGAAGACGACTACGGCATCCTGCTCGGGCGCATTCGCGAAGAGGGGCTACCGGAGGACGTGTACGGATGGTATCTGGATCTGCGGAAGTACGGGACCTTCGTGCATTCGGGGTTTGGGTTGGGGGTGGAGCGGACCGTGGCTTGGATCTGTGGAATTCCGCACGTGCGAGAAGCCATTGCGTTTCCGCGGCAGGTGCACCGGCTGCGGCCCTAGATTTCTTGGCGGCCGGGAGCGGGGGCCGTGCGGCTCCTCATATACGTAGGCCCTATGGCTTCGCATGCGCGTCGGAGGGCGGTGCCGGTGTGCTGCGCCTCAAGGCGGTGAGCTTACTTGCATGCGGAGCCGCACGGCCCCGCACCAGTACGCCAGAAACGTCTAACGTGGCGGCTTCTGCCGGCGTTCTTTCGCTTCATCCCACAACCGATCCAGCTCTTCCAGCGGCGCACTTCCCACGTCCACCCCCTGCTCGACCGCAAGCTCTTCCACACGTCGAAACCGCTCGCTGAATCGCGCGTTGGCTCCTTCGAGCGCCGTGCGGGGATCGTGTCCCAGCTTGCGCGCAAGATTGACCACCGAGAACAACAGATCGCCAAGCTCCGCCTGCACGCGCTGGGCATCGGCCCCGTTCGCCAGCTCCGCGTCGACTTCCGCGAGCTCCTCGTCGACCTTTGCCCGGGGACCGGCGACGTCCGGCCAATCAAACCCCACCCCCGCCGCCCGCTCCTGTAGCCGATATGCCATGAGGATCGCCGGCAAAGTGGGGGGAAGCCCGTCTAGCACGCTGCGGGCACTCGATGCGTGCTCCTGCAGCTTCTGCCGTTCCCAGGTCTCGGGTTCGTCGCCCAGATCGAAGAGATGGGGGTGACGCCGCTTCATCTTGGTGACGATGGCGTTCGTCACGTCTTCCGCGCCGAAGTCGCCACGTTCTTCGCCCAACACGATCTGAAAGGCGAGGTGGAGCAACATGTCGCCGAGCTCGGCCTTGATCTCGACCGGGTCACCCTTGGAGAGCGCATGGTCCAGCTCGAGCACTTCTTCCACCAGATACGGCCGAAGCGTTTCCCGTGTCTGGACCCGGTCCCACGAACACCGTCTTCGCAGGTCCCGCACGAGCTCCACGATGCGCCCAAGCGCTGATGGTTCTTGCATTTGCGGCATACTGCCAGTACAATACCCGCTAAATTGTGAGCGTGTCAACGGACAAACATCATGATCGCGCTTGGGTCGAAATAGACCTCGACAACCTCGTCGCCAACGCCAACGCCGTCGGCCGGGCAGCGAGCTCAGCACTTCTCCCCATGGTAAAGGCGGACGGGTACGGCCTCGGCGCGCTGCCGATCGTGGCGGCCCTCGCCTCGGTCGCCCCGTGGGGGTTCGGTGTGGCGACCATCGAGGAAGGGCTGGAGCTGGCGGCCCACGGCGTGCAACTGCCAATCATCGTGTTCACGCCCGCTCTCGCCGAGCAATTGCCCCGGTTGCGCGATCATGAGCTTCGTCCCGTGCTGGATCATCCCGCCGTGATCCAGCAGTGGGATGCGAATCTGCCCTACCACTGCGAAATCGACACGGGGATGGGACGAGCCGGCATTCGCTGGGACGACACCGAGGCGCTGGCGGTCGTGGCCGGTCACCCGCCCGAAGGGGTATTCACCCATTTTCATTCGGCCGACTTCTCACCGGCGTCGATGGACGAGCAGCTCCGGCGTTTCGAGGCAGCGCTCTCGAGATTGCCCCAGCGCCCCGCCGTCGTGCACGTGGCCAACAGCGCCGGCGCGTTGCGGGCTCCCGGGGAGTTCGACCTCGCGCGTCCCGGGATATTCCTTTTTGGCGGGGTCGCCGCGGCGGATCTCGAGCCGCCCCGACCGGTGGTGACGGTCCGAGCGCGGGTGGTGGGCACGAGAGTGCTGGAGACGGGCGAATCGGTCAGCTACGGTGCCGAGTGGTCGGCACCGCGGCGGACGGTGGTCGGCACCGTGTCGCTGGGGTATGCGGATGGGGTTCCCCGCGCCGTGCAGAACCGCGCCAGCGTCTTGGTGGCCGGCCGGCGTTACCCGGTGGTCGGCCGTATCACCATGGACATGATGATGATCGACCTCGGCCCCAGCGAACAGGCCACCGTGCAACTCGGCGATATCGTGACCTTGATCGGCGAAGACGCCGGCGACGCCATCACCATCGACGAGTTTGCCGATTGGGCTGGTACGATTTCCTATGAGATCCTGACGGGACTCGGCGGGCGGTTGCGGCGGGTCTACCGGAGAACGTGGACTCAGGCGTAGGCGACTCGCCGCGGCGAGGTCGCGTCGTCCTGGTGATCCTCGACGGCGTGGGTATCGGTGAGGCACCCGACACGGCAGCGTACGGGGACGCCGGGAGCGACACGTTGGGCAACGTGGCCCGCGCGATGGGCGGTCTCGATCTTCCCTTTCTGGAGCAGCTGGGGCTCGGATGCTGCCGGCCGCTGGCGGGCATGCCCTGTGCTGGGGCCTTGGCGGCCCACGGGGTCGCGCTGCCCGTCTCGAAGGGCAAAGACTCCACGGCGGGTCACTGGGAATTGTGCGGCGTCATATTGGACGAGCCGTTTCCCGTCTACCCCGGCGGTTTTCCCGCCGACGTCGTGGCCCGGTTCGAGGCGGCGACGGGTCGTCAGGTGCTCGCCAACAAGGCGGCTTCCGGAACGGCGGTCATCGAGGAATTCGGCCCCCAACATCTGGCATCGGGCGCGTGGATTCTTTACACCTCCGCGGACAGCGTCTTCCAAATCGCGGCACACGAAGACACGGTGTCCCTGGAAGAACTGTACGATGCCTGCGAGTCGGCCCGCCGGATGCTGACCGGCGAGCATGCCGTTTCCCGGGTCATCGCGCGCCCCTTCGTGGGGGAGCCCGGGGCGTTCGCCCGGATAGCCGAGCACCGCCGGGATTTCTCGGTGGAGCCGCCCGCCCCGACGCTGCTGGATCGTCTGGCCGCCGCCGGGATCGAGCGGGTCGGCGTGGGGAAAGTGGACGACCTGTTTGCGGGTCGCGGCATCACGAGCGAGCATGCCTCCACCAATGCGGAGGCGTTTCGGCTCATGGAGGACGCGCTGCGTGCCATGGACTCGGGGCTGCTCTTTGCCAACGTCATCGAGTTCGATCAGAGCTGGGGGCACAGAAACGATGTGGCGGGGTTTTATGAGGGGCTGAGGGAGTTGGACCGGGCTCTTCCCCGGCTCATCGGGTTGCTTCGGGAGGACGATCTGATGATTCTCACTGCGGACCACGGCAACGATCCGACCACCCCGTCCACCGATCACTCGCGGGAGGCGGTCCCGCTGCTGGTGGTGGGCGGCCGGATTCGCCCCGCAGCGCTGGGATCTCGGGCGTTCGCCGATGTGGGGGCCACGGTGGCGCGGTACTTTGGTGTGGATCAACCGACGGGGGACTCGTTCCTGGAGCAGGTTCTCGACGACCCGGACAGAGGCGGATGAGGGATCGACTCGTACAGGTGGCGAAGGAAGCGCAGGCCAATGCGTACGCACCTTACAGTGGTTTCAAGGTCGGGGCCGCCCTCCAGGCCGACGATGGGCGAATCTTCGCCGGAGCCAATGTGGAGAATGCCGCGTATGGGCTGACCAATTGCGCGGAGCGCGTGGCCCTGGGTGCGGCGGTGGCCGCGGGCGCGAGACGGTTCAAACGTCTGGTCATCGTGACGGAGGCCTCGCCGCCGTCCGCCCCGTGTGGCGCGTGCCGGCAGGTGCTGGCGGAGATGGGGACCGAGCTCGCGGTGGAGTCCGTCGGCCCGGCCGGTTCGCGGCGGTGGAAACTGGCCGCCCTGATTCCCGACCGATTTGGGCCGGAGGATCTCGCACCATGAGAATGGGACGCGTCATTGGCTCGGTAGTGGCAACCCGGAAGGATCCATCTCTGGATGGAACGAAGTTGCTGGTCGTACAACACTTGACACTCGACATGAAACCGGCTGGCGACTACGCTATCGCCGTCGACGCGGTGGGCGCGGGCTTGAGCGACGTGGTGCTCTACGCGGCCGGTTCATCAGCGCGGCAGACGGAGTTGACGAGAGACAGACCCGTCGATGCGGTCATCATGGCAATCGTGGACTCGTTTGATGCAAATGGCAAGACGGTTCGGCTTACCTAATATCATCGTGCTGCTGCTCGCCGCGTGCGGGGAGTCCATCACGGCGCCGGGATCGTGTCCGGATTTTTGCCCGACCGCGAAGATCCAGCTGATCGATTCGCTGCTGACCGGCGTCATCGTGCGCGATACGACGTTTACCGGCTACGTGATGCCGCACCAGGCGATCGGCATGCAGCTCGTCGGCGGTAGCAGTCAGACCACCAGGGGTCTCGTGCGGTTTTTCGCGTTCAGCGACAGCACGTTCCTCGATTCACTCAACCGCGTGCCGGTCCTGGCGGTCGATTCGTTCCGACTGGACATCGTCCTCACCAACCGCAGTCACGACGTCACCGGCTTGGAAATCACCGTGCATCGCTTGCCGATCACGATTGATTCGCTCACGAGCTTCGACGATGTCACGCCGTTCTTCGAAGACAGCACGATCATCGGCGTCTTTGCCGTGCCTGACAGCGTGACGTCGGATACCATCTCCGCCATCCTCCCGGCCGACGCGTTTCCCAGGTTGGTCGAGGACAGCAGCCGAGCGGCGGTGGGCCTCGCCATCCGGGGCGCGTCGCCGGCGTTTGCCACGATGTCGACCACCGAGATCACCCTCGGTCCCTTGCTGCAGCGTTTCGTGCAGGCAGATTCTGCCGGTGTCCCGGTGGCCCGAATGGACTTTCGGTTCGCCACGTTCGACACGTTCGTGTACACCGGACCACCCACGAGCCCCGACCCGGATGCACTCGTCGTCGGCGGGTTGCCGGCGGCGCGCGCCTTCTTGCGAGTGAACGTGCCGTCCTTCATCATCGACTCGTCCGAGGTGGTGAAGGCCGAGCTCTTGCTGGTGCCGTTCGAACCCGTGCTGGGCGCGCCGTCCGACACACTGCGGGTGGCCGCGGACGGGGTGAGTGCCGATTTCGGCCCCAAGTCGCCGCTGATCGTCACGCAGGATTCGTTACGCGTCACCAATGCCGTCCCCGTCGGGTCCACCGATACGATCATCGTGGACATCACCCAACTCATGGTCGTGTGGCAAACGGATACCACCATCGTGCGCACCTTGGTGCTCCGGGTGAACGGCGAAGGGAGCACGATCGGGGAGTTGCGTTTGGGGTCGAGCAAGACGCCTGGCTTGCACCCGGCGATACGCGTGACGTTTGTGCCGCCCTTCAGCTTCGTGCCTCGATGAACCGGCTGGCACTGATCGGCCTCCTGGCGGCCGCGATTCCGGCTAGCGTGCAGGCGCAGAACTCTATCTACGGCACGCGGGGACTCGGCTTCCCCGCCCGCCCGCTCAGCGCGCGGTCGCAGGCCCTGGGTGGCGGGTCGGCCATGTTCGATCGCGCGTCCGCGCTCAATCCGGCTGGCGCGACGGGGTTCGATCGTGTCACGGTGAGTGCGGTCAGCGCCACGAGCTTCCGCGAGTACAGCGCGGCCGGGGTCGACGTGACCGGACTGCGCGAAACGCGGTTCCCCTTGGGATTCATCGGCGGTGGGATTGCCCGCAGCGCGTTTTCCTTCAATCTGGGATTCTCGACCTATACCGAGCGCTCGTTCGACCTGACCACGCAGGACACCGTGGCGACCCCGGCCGGGCCCGTGCCAGTCACGGACCGGATCATCTCCGACGGCGGCGTGGTGGATGTCCGCGCGGCCATCGGCTGGCGGGCCGGAGCGTCGTTGGGCCTGGGTGCGGCGTTGCATCTCATGACGGGATCGAGCCGGGTCGTCGCCCGGCGAGATTTCGACAGCGATGAGTTCCGGTCGTTCGAGCAGCGTGATGTGTTGAGCTTTCGCGGCACCGGGTTTTCCGCTGGCGTCATCTGGCTCCTTTCTGATCGGGTGAGCGTGGCGGCATCCGCCCGCGTCAACGGAAAGCTCACGAGCAGTCTCAAAGACGGGTCCTTCCAAGACATCACCATGCCACGGATGCTGGCCGGCGGGATCCTGATCGGCGTCTTGGGGAACGGCCGCTGGATGACCACGGCGAAGTGGCGCTCGTGGAGCCGCAGTGCCGCCGACCTGGCGGCGTCGGGATCGAACGCGTTCGACACCTGGGAGGTGGGATCTGGTCTCGAGTTCGGGACCGACCCGACCGGCCGGGGACACTTTCCGCTGCGTGTGGGAGTGCGGTATGCCCAGCTCCCTTTCAGCCCGACGCTCGAACAACCCACCGAGTGGAATTTCGCCATCGGGACCGGCGCCATGTTCGCGGCCCGCCGCGCCATAGTCGACGTGGCCCTCGAGCGGTTTCAGCGAGACGGGGCGGGGGCCACCGAGCGCGGTTGGTACCTCACCATCGGCATCACCATCACGCCCTCCCAATAGAGCATTCCGGCCGACTATGCGCGTCTATTTTCACACGTTCGGTTGCAAGACCAACCAATACGATACGGAGGTGGTCCGGCAGGCACTCGAGTCGGCCGGCGCGGTGAGCGTGGAGGCTCCCGAGCATGCCGACGTCGCCGTGATCAACTCGTGCACGGTCACGCACGTTGGGGAAGCCAAGATGCGCAGCTTCGTCCGCCGGATCCATCGCCGGCAGCCGAAGCTGCAAACCGTGGTGATGGGATGTGCGGCCGCCGTGGATAACGGCACCATCGCCGGCTTGCCGGGTGTCAGGTCGGTGCTCGGCGGCGTCGACCCGGCGGCGGTGCTGAACGCCGTGGGACTCGAAGGCGAGCCCATCGATCCGATTCTCCGTTCGTTTCCCCGGGGCGCTCGCGCCTGGGTGAAGATCCAGGATGGCTGCGACGAACATTGCACGTTTTGTGCGACGACGGTGGCGCGCGGCGCCAATCGGTCGCGCCCCGTCGAGGAAATCGTGCGAGAGGCTCGGGTGCTCGGCGCACATCATCAGGAAATCGTACTCACGGGGGTGCACATCGGCACCTACGGCCGCGATGTGCGCCCCGCGACGAGTCTCGGAGAGCTCGTCGAGGCGTTGATCACGAATGTGGCCGGGACGCGGTTCCGCCTTTCGTCGGTGGAGGCCACCGAGGTGGACGAGCGACTGATGGAGCTGTTCACGGGGGCACCCGACCGCCTGGCGTCTCACCTCCACGCACCCCTGCAATCGGGAAGCGATCGCGTGCTCCGGCGCATGGGCCGGCACTGGTACACCAACGCGAGTTACCGCAGCCGGTGTGAGGCGCTCGCCGCGCGGCTGCCCACGTTCGGGTTGGGGGCCGACGTGATCGTGGGATTCCCCGGCGAAACCAGCGAAGACCATCGGGCCACGTGCTCGCTCATCGAGGACCTGCCGTTTACGTATCTCCACGTGTTTCCGTATTCCGAACGACCGGACGCCTCGTCGCAGCGCCTCGGTCCTCCCATGCAGCCGGACGTCGTCGCGGCCCGGGCGGCGGAACTGCGAGCGATGGCCGACCACAAGGCGGCTGCGTACCGCGAGCAGCGAGGGGGCGGCATGGCCGACGTGGTCGTGCTCGGCAGATCCCGGGGGCGCGTGCGGGGGCTGACGGAGGATTTTTTGGACGTGAGCTTCCCCGCCGACCGCAGGTATCCGCCGCGGTGCAGGGCGACGCTGCACCACCGGGCCGATGGGTCGCTCGTGGCCGAACCGGCCGCCAACCGGGAGCAAGTCGCGTGACCGACGCCGTCAAGCTGGTCTACATCGAGACCTACGGTTGTCAGATGAACGTGGCCGACACCGACCTCATCGTGGGGCTGCTCGGCCGGGACGGGTTCACCGTGACGGAATCTCCGGAGGAGGCGGACGTGATTCTGGTGAACACCTGTGCCGTGCGCGACAACGCGGAGCAGCGCGTCTACGGGCGCGTGGGCGAGCTCAAGCGCCACAAGCGCCCTGGTGACGTGCTGGGGGTGGTGGGATGCATGGCGCAGCGGCTCGGGTCGGCCTTGCTGGACCGGATCCCCTCCGTGGACCTGGTGGCTGGTCCCGACGGCTATCGCGCGTTGCCGGAGCTGATCCGCCGGGCCGCCGAAGGTACGCGCACGGCCGAGGTCGAATTCAAGCCGTGGGAGCACTACGAGGACGTCCCGCCGACGCCGGCAAATCGCGTGAGCGCGTTCGTCACCGTGCAGCGCGGCTGCAATTATCGGTGCACATTTTGCATTGTTCCGATGACACGCGGTCCCGAGCGCAGTCGCAAATTGGCTGATGTCGTGCGCGAGGTGGAGCGCCACGTCAATGCCGGCACGACCGAAGTGACCCTGCTCGGTCAAACCGTCAACAGTTATCACGACGGGACGAACGATTTTGCCGATCTGTTGCGCGCGGTGGGTGCAGTGGACGGGCTGCGCCGCCTGCGGTTCACGAGCCCCCACCCCAACGATTTCAACGACCGGGTCATCGACGCGATGGCGACGGTCCCCGAGGTGTGCGAGCACGTCCACTTGCCTGTCCAGAGCGGATCGTCGCGGGTGCTCAAGCGGATGCTGCGCCGCTACACGCGCGAGGGCTACCTCGACTGCGTGGAACGGCTGCGCGCCGCGATCCCGAATATTGCCCTCACGACCGACATCATCGTGGGGTTCCCGGGCGAGACCGAAGACGATTTTCTCGAAACCGAGAGCTTGGTCGAGGCCGTGCAGTTCGACAACGCGTTCACGTTCAAGTATTCGGTGCGCGACGGCACCCCCGCCGTCAAGATCAAGGACCACATTCCCGACGATGTGGCTGGCGAGCGACTCGAGCGACTCATCGCCACGGTCCGCGGGGTGGCCCGCGGCCGCAATGCGGGGTTGGTGGGCTCCTCACACGAGGTGCTGGTCGAGAAGCGCGCCCGTCGTGGCGATCTTCTGCAAACGCGCACGAGGACCAACAAGGTCGTTCTCATCGACGGCGACCCGCAGTTGGTCGGGTCGTATCTCCAGGTGCGTCTCACGGGCACGACCGGATCCACGTTCACGGGCGTGCCCACCTCGTCCGCACGGATGTTGGTGGTCGCCGAGTAAGCACCCCCGTCCACTCCCTCCGCTCCGGCGTACGCCGGCGTCTCCACTCCTGGCGTAATCAAGGTGTTTCCGCCCGTCGCGCGGTTCGCCCTGGCCTATGCGGCGGGGATCTGGATCGGCTTGTCGCTGGGAGTGCCGCCGGCGGTGTGGGCCCTCGTCGGCCTGACCGGGATCGCAGTCGGGCCCAGGCTCGGCTGGCGTTCCCTGTTGGGCATCACGGTGGCCGTCGGACTCGCGGTGGGCGGCGCCCAAGCCCGGGTGGAGTCGGAGAGTTGCGCGGCGTCGTGGCCGGTGGGGCGGCACACCGCCGTGCTTCGGGTACACGATGCCCCCGGGGAGCGCGGCGTCACCACTGCCACCGTGGTGTACGCGCCGGAGGGGTGTGACGGGGATATTCGCGTTCGCGTGGATTCCACCGTGTCGCTGGCGAGCGGTGCGACCGTGATCGCCGTCGGTGTGGTGCGCTCGCCCGGATGGCTTCGCGTCACGCACCTGCGCCGGCTTCGCTGGCCGCGAGCGTGGCGATTTCGCGTCCGCGATGTGATCGGTGCCAGGATCGCCCGGCTCTACGGGGCCAGGGCGCCTCTCGTCGAGGCCGTGGTCCTCGGCCGCCGGACCGATCTCGATCCCCGGTTGCGAGACCGGTTCGCCGCGGGTGGCGTCGCCCATCTGCTGGCAATATCGGGACTGCATGTGGGGATCATCGCGGCCTGGATCCGTGTGATTGCCGGCCGGGTGGTGGGCGTGCGTGCGGCGTGGCCGGTGAGTGCCGTGCTCACGTGGGCGTACGTGTCGCTGCTCGGATTTCCGGCGCCGGCCACCCGGGCGGCCACGTTCGTGGCCCTCGCGGCCCTCGGCCGAATCAGGGAGCGACGTCCGCCGGTGGCCGCCTTGCTGGCGGTGGCCGTGCTGCTCGTCCTCACCATCGATCCGTCGGCGGTGCGCTCGGCCGGGGCGTGGCTTTCCGTCTCGGCGGTGGCCGGGACCTCGGTGGCCATCACGGTGATGACCCGGGGGAAGAAGGCAACGCCCCTGGTCCGCCTCGTGGCGGCGTCGGCCGGGGCGACCCTCGCCACCGCCCCGATCACGGCTTATGTGTTCGGCAGCGTCGCACCCATCGGTGTCCTGTCGAATCTGGTTGCCGTGCCCCTGGCCGGCCTTGCGGTGCCCGCCGTGTTCGCCAGCCTCTTTCTCGGGGCGTTCATGGCGGCCGGGGCGGGGCTGGCGCTCACGCTGCTCGAGGCGGTCGCCTCGTTCGCGTCCGCCGTTCCGTGGGGCCACCTCGAGGGCGTGCCCGGTCGGGGATTTGCCGCCCCCTGGGCCGCGGCGGTGGCGCTGGCGCTGTGGGCGAGCTGGCGCCGGCCGACCCGGGCGGTGGCCGCCAACCGCTTGGCGTGGGGACTCGCCGCGGGAAGTTGGGCTCTCGTGGCCATACCCTCGGCTCGGGCCTCTGACGCGGACGATCGGTTGACGATCTACGTACTCTCCGTGGGTCAGGGAGACGCCATTGCGATTCGGACGCCCCGGGGCCGCTGGATCCTCGTCGATGCGGGTCCTCGATTCGGCCGCGTCGATGCCGGCCGGCAGATTCTCCTTCCTTTTTTTAAGCGTCACCACGTGGCGCGACTCGACGTGGCGATCATCTCCCACGGCGATGCCGACCACCTGGGCGGGATGCCGGCGGTCTTGGCGGCCACCGAGCCCGCCCTCGTCGTCGAGCCCGGGCAGCCGCTGGCGAGCGATCTCTATCGCGAATACCTCGGCGCGGTGGAGGCCCATGCCGGGCGGTGGCAGGTTGGCCGCGCCGGCGACACGCTGGTGGTCGACTCGGTCGTCCTCGCGCTGCTGCATCCATCCGCGGTGTGGATGGCGCGCACGGCCCTGGCAAATGAAAATTCCTTGATAATTCACCTGCGCTACCGAGCCTTCGATGCGCTCCTGACGGGGGACGCCGGTGCGTCCGCCGAGGGAGCGTTGGTTCCCCGGCTGCGACAGATGGAGGTGCTCAAGGTCGGCCACCATGGATCGGCCGGCAGCACCACCGATGCCCTGCTGGACGCGGTGCGCCCCGCCGTGGCCGTGATCAGTGTGGGCCGCAATCGGTTTGGACATCCTACCCCGGAGGTGCTCGACCGCCTCGGCCGGCGCGGTGTGCCGGTCTATCGCACCGATCGCGGCGGGACGGTGACGATCCGGACCGACGGTCGCTATTTTGAAATCATTCAGGGTCCGTCACTCACCAAGTTCCGGAGCGTGCGTTGCGTCTTTCAGACGTGGTTACGATCGAAGCATTCATCCTGGAGCAGGAGCGCCTGCACCCCCAGGCAACTGGGCAACTCTCGAACCTTCTCTACGACATCGCCCTAGCGTCCAAGATCATCTCCGGTCACGTGCGCCGGGCCGGCCTGGTCGATGTGCTGGGTGCGGCCGGCCAGATCAACGTGCAGGGCGAGCAGCAACAAAAGCTCGACGTGCTGGCCAACGAGGCGATGAAGCAGGCCCTGGGCCGCACGGGCCGCGTCTCGACCATGGCCTCCGAGGAGGAGGAAGACCCCATCCCGGGCAGCGGTGACGGAGGCAAGTACGTCATCCTGTTCGATCCGCTGGACGGGTCGTCCAACATTGACGTAAACGCGTCCATCGGGACGATTTTCTCCATTCATCGACGGTGCTCGAGTACGGGAACCGGCGTCCTGGAGGACTGCCTGCAGGCCGGCCGGAAACAGGTGGCCGCGGGCTACGTGATCTACGGATCGAGCACCGTCATGGTGTACAGCGCCGGGCGCGGAGTGCATTGCTTCACCCTTGATCCCACCATCGGGGAGTTTCGATTGATCAACAGCAATGTCACGACGCCACCGACCGGCCAGTACTACAGCATCAACGAGAGCAACTACACGCGGTGGTCCCCCGGATATCAGAAAATCGTTCGCTCGTTCAAGGGGGTCGAGAACGACGGCATCGGCAAGAACGCCCGATACATCGGGTCGTTGGTCGCCGATTTCCACCGAAACCTGATCGCCGGGGGCATCTTCCTGTATCCGGCCGATACGAAATCGCCGCGCGGCAAACTGCGGCTGCTCTACGAGGCGAGTCCGCTGGCGTTCGTGGCGGAGCAGGCGGGCGGCGCCGCGTCCGACGGGAAGACTCCCATTCTGGACATCGAGCCGACGAAACTCCATCAACGCACGCCGCTCGTGATCGGCGCGCGCGACGATGTGGCGTTCGTGGAGCGAACGCTTCGGGAAGTCGACACCGCATCGCAATGACCGACGCCATTCGCAGGTCGCCGTCGGGAATCCCCATCGCAGAGCAATACGACGTACAAGATCTCGACCGTTCGGCGCCGCTGACCGGTCCCGGGGAATTTCCGTTCACCCGCGGGATTCACCCCACGATGTATCGGGGCCGGTTGTGGACCATGCGGCAATACGCTGGTTTCGGCACTGCGGAGCAGACCAACGAACGGTTTCGCAAACTCCTCGAAGCCGGTCAGACCGGGATCTCGGTGGCGTTCGATCTGCCGACGCAAATGGGCCTGGACTCGGACGTGCCGCGGGCGGAAGGCGAGGTCGGGCGCGCCGGGGTCGCCGTGGATACGGTGGACGACTTCGCGGTGGTGTTCGAGGGCATTCCCCTCGACGAGGTATCGACATCCATGACGATCAACGCCACCGCGGCGGTTTTGTTGGCGATGTATATCGTGGTGGCCGAGGAGCGTGGCATCCCCCGCGACAAATTGCGCGGGACCGTTCAAAACGACATTCTCAAGGAATACGTGGCCCGCGGAACGTACATCTTTCCGCTTGAGCCCTCGCTCCGTCTGACTACCGACGTGTTGGCGTTCGTGAACAACGAGGGCATGTCGTTCAATCCCATCTCCATCAGCGGCTATCACATGCGGGAGGCGGGCTCGACGGCCGTCCAGGAGGTGGCCCTCACGTTTGCCAACGCGATCGAATACCTCGACCGCGCGGTCGCGCGCGGACTCGACATCGATGCCATCGCACCGCGCACCTCCTTTTTCTTCGCCGCACACAGTGATCTGTTCGAGGAGGTGGCGAAGTTCCGTGCCGCGCGCCGATTGTGGGCGACCATCGTGCGCGAGCGATACGAGGGCAACGACAAGAGCAGCCGGCTGCGCTTTCATACGCAGACGGGCGGATCCACGCTCACGGCCCAGCAACCGCTCAACAACGTCGTGCGCGTGACGATGCAGGCCCTGGCGGCCGTGCTCGGCGGCACCCAGTCGCTCCACGCCAATGGCTACGACGAGGCGTTGGCGCTCCCCACCGAAGAGGCGGCGACTCTGGCACTGCGAACCCAGCAGATCCTCGCCCACGAATCCGGCGTGGCGGAGACAGCCGATCCGCTCGGCGGCTCGTACTACGTCGAGAGCTTGACCGACACCATCGCGCGATCGGTCCAGGACATGCTCGCGGAAGTCGAGCGTCGGGGCGGGGCGGCCCGCGCCATCGAAGCCGGGTACTTCCAGGACGAAATCTCTCGCGCGGCCTATGAGCATCAGCGCGCGTTGGAGCGGCGGGAGACGATCGTGGTGGGCGTCAACAAATATCAGGATGGCGAAGATCCCCCGCACATCCCGGTGCCGGACTACCACATGCTCGCCGATCGGCAACGCGAACGCGTCCAGCGCGCCCGCGCGGATCGGGACGCGCATGCTTGGCGCGCAACGCTCGACGCCATCGGCCGGGGTGCGAGCGGCGATGACCCGATGATGCCGCTCATTCTGGACGCCGTGCGGGCCAGGGCCACCGTGGGCGAGATCAGCCAGGCGCTGCGGGAGGCGTGGGGGGAGTATCGCACCGCTTGACCGAATGATAGGCTCCCGCTATGATGCCCCCTTCATTCCGGAACCATCCCAAACACAGGCCTCGTCATGCCTACATACGCGTATCGCTGCCCGGCATGCGGGCACGAATATGAAAAACTCCAAAAGATGAGCGATGACACTCGGACAACATGTCCCGAGTGTGGCACGCCCGGCGAGCGGCTGATCTCCGGTGGAGCGGGCTTGGTGTTCAAAGGCTCCGGGTTTTACGAGACCGACTACAAGCGCGCCGGCGAAAAGGCTCCGGACAAGCCGAAAGAAGCGACCGAGTCGTCGCCCGAGAAGAAGGACAAGGCCGAGAAGAAGCCCTCGAAGACGAGCAAGGGAGACGACAAATAGTCATGGGATTGCTCGTCGTCGGCAGCATCGCCCTCGACTCGGTCGAGACACCGTTCGGCTCGAACGCCGACGCCTTGGGTGGATCGGCGACGTTCTTCGGATATGCGGCGACCGTGTTTCATCCCGTCCTGGCCGTTGGCGTGGTCGGGGACGACTTTCCGGAAGTCGAGCTGCAACGGCTGGCGGAGCGGGGCGTGGACCTGGCCGGTGTGGAGCGCGTGGCGGGCGAGAGCTTCCGGTGGAAGGGCAAGTACTCCTACGATCTGCGGAATCGAGAAACCCTCGACACCCGTCTCGGCGTTTTCGCCGACTTCGAGCCCAGGCTCCCCGACGCGTACCGCGACGCCAAGCTCGTATTCCTCGGCAACATCGATCCCGCCCTCCAGTTGAAGGTGCTCGATCAGGTGCGTCGCCCGGACCTGGTGGCGTGCGATACGATGAATTACTGGATTCAGTCGGAGCGCGAGACGCTCATGGCGCTGCTCGAGCGGATCGACCTGCTCATGGTCAACGACGCGGAAGCCCGGCAACTCTCGGGCGACTGGAATGTCTATCGCGCCGCCCGCTGGATTCTGCAGCATGGACCGCGGATGGTCATCATCAAGCAGGGCGAATACGGCGCGGTGCTGGTAGACGAGACCGGGATCTTCTACGTGCCCGCGTTCCCGTTGGAAGAGATTCGCGACCCCACGGGAGCCGGCGATGCGTTCGCCGGAGGCTTCATGGGCCATCTCGCTCGCTCGGGCGACCTAACCCACGCCAATCTGCGCCGTGCCATGGTGTTCGGGGCCACGGCCGGGTCGTTCGCAGTGGAGCGCTTCTCGGTGGAACGATTCCTGGAGATCGGCGTTGCTGAGTTTACTGCGCGCGCCAGGGCTTTCTCCGACCTGGTACATTTCGACACCGATGGCATGGGAGATCACGACGGCTGACCGGTATCGGGAATCGGGTGTAGACCTCGACGCGGCGGAGCGGGCCAAGTCGAAAATCGGCGCGGTGCTCGCCGCGACCCGCAGCGGTTTGGCGCGCGGCAGCGTCGGGGGGTTCGGCGGCATGGTGAAGCTGCCCGAGGACGTTCCCGATCCCGTGCTCGTGATGAGCACCGACGGCGTCGGGACCAAGCTGCTGGTCGCCATTCGCGCCGGGCGTCACGATACGGTCGGCGAAGACCTCGTCAACCACTGCGTCAACGACATCCTCGCGCACGGAGCCCGCCCCGTCGCCTTCCAGGACTACATTGCCACGGCCGCCATTGATCCCGACACGGTGGCAGCGTTGGTCGAGGGAGTGGCCCGGGGGTGCCGCGGTCACGATATGACGCTGTCCGGAGGGGAGACCGCGGAGATGCCCGATCTCTACCACGCCGGACACTACGATCTCGCCGGCACGATTATCGGGGTGGTATCGGAGGCGGATGCCCTCCACGGCGACCGCGTGGCCGTGGGCGATGTCTTGATCGGCTACGAATCCTCCGGGCTTCACACGAACGGGTACTCCCTGGCCCGGCGCATCGTGTTCGAGGAGCAGGGCCTCGAGATCGGAGACGTGATTGCGGGACTCGGGGTCACGGTCGAGGACGCGCTGCTGTCCATCCATCGCAGCTACTATGGGGCCCTTGCCCCCGTGCTGGACCGCGTGCACGCTTTGGCGCACATCACCGGCGGCGGGCTGCCGGGGAACCTGTCACGGTCGCTGCCGCCTGGCTGTGGGGCGGTCATCGAATCAGCGAGCTGGAGCGTGCCGCCGCTCTTCACCTTCCTGGCAGAAGCCGGTCAAGTCGAACGCGATGAGATGTTCCGCGTGTTCAACATGGGGGTGGGTCTGATCGCCATCGTTCCCGGCGGTGCCGTGGACGCGGTTCGCGCCGCGGCGGCCGCGGTGGGTGTACCGACGTGGACGATGGGTGAGGTGGTGGAGGACGAAGGCGTCCGGATCGAATAGCCGTGGACGAATCTCAAGCGATGCGGCGCGCCCTCGATCTGGCCGTGCGGGGATGGGGCCGAGTGGCGCCGAACCCCATGGTCGGCGCCGTGCTGCTGCGTGACGGCGAGGTGATCGGCCAGGGCCATCACGCGGAGTTCGGGGCGCCACATGCGGAGGTGGTCGCGCTCGCGGACAGCCACGACGCGGCGGGCGCCACCTGTGTGGTGACGCTGGAGCCCTGCTCCCACCACGGCAAGACGCCGCCGTGCACCACCGCGCTCATCGAGGCGGGCGTCGTCCGGGTCGTGGCTGCCACGAGCGACCCGACGGCCACGGGCGGAGGCGGCGCCGCGTGGCTCACCGACGCCGGGATCGAGGTGGAGGTGGGGCTCTGTGCCGAGGAAGCCGCGGCGCTGAATGCCCCGTTTCTGTATGGGGCCAACGGGGACCGCCGTCGACCGTTCGTGGCGCTCAAGCTCGCCACCTCCCTCGACGGCTTCCTGGCCGACCGGGACGGCCGAGCCCGGTGGATCTCGGGACCCGAATCCCGCGAGTTCGTCCATTGGCTGCGAGCCGGATTCGATGCCATCGGGGTGGGCCGCCGCACGGCCGTCATCGACGACCCACTGCTCACGGTCCGCGGTCCCCTCGAGCCCAGGGTTCCCCCGTTGCGGCTGGTCTTCGGACGAGGGGGCGAGTTTCCGTCCGAGCTGCGCCTCTTCGATACCGAGGCCGCTCCCACGGCGGTGGTGACTTCCCCCGCCGGCGCGGTTGAACTGCGCGAAACCCTTGCCCATACTCCAGTTAGGGTCTTCGGGGCCGACGGCCTGGCTGCATCCCTTGCCTCCCTGAAGGAGGCGGGTATCGCCTCGATCCTCATCGAGGGCGGGGGTGCCTTGGCGGCCGCCCTCCTCGAAGAAGAGTTGGTGGACCGGCTGTACTGGATCCAGGCACCGATCTTTTTGGGTACCGGCGTCTCGGCGTTCGGGCCCCGGGCGGGAATCCCGCTGGATGGCGCCTCGCCCTGGGTCGTGATCGAACGCCGGTCGTTGGGACGGGACACGCTATTGGTGGTCGATCGAGCGTTATGTTTACAGGGATAGTCACGGCCCGCGGCTCGGTCACGGCCGTCTACGCCGGGGCCGATGGGCTCAAGCTCACCATCGCGGCCCCGTACGACGATTTGGAACCGGGTGAGAGTATCGCGGTGAACGGGGCCTGTCTCACGGTGGTGGAGACGGATGGGACGGTTTTTTCTGTCGAGGCCATCGCCACTACCCGGGACCGCACCACCTTGCAGGATCTCCGCGTGGGCTCCGAGGTGAACCTGGAGCGGGCACTGGCCGTGGGGGACCGGCTAGGAGGCCACTTCGTGCAGGGCCACGTGGACGGCGTGGCCGAGGTGGTCGGCGTCACGCCGCGGGATGATGCGGTACTGGTGGATCTCAAGGTGCCGGAGGACGTGTTGCCGGTGACCATACCCCACGGATCCATCACGGTGGACGGCGTCAGTTTCACGGTGAACGCGTTGCCGGCGCCGGGTGTTGTGCAGGTATCGGTCATTCCGTACACGCGGGAGCACACCACGCTGGGCGGCGTGAAAGTCGGCGACCGGCTGCACGTCGAAGGCGACATGTTGGGGAAGTTCGTGCATCACTTGATGGAGAACCGCGGGACATGGCATTCGGAACGATAGAACAGGCGATCGAAGACGTCCGTGAGGGCCGTCTGGTCATCGTCGCCGACGACGAGGATCGGGAGAACGAGGGCGATCTGGTCGGGGCGGCGGAGAGCATGACGCCCGATGCCATCAACTTCATGACGAAGTACGGCCGCGGTCTCATCTGTCTCACGCTCACCCCCGATCGATGCAGCGCCCTCGGCTTGCCGCAGATGGCGGAGCAGAACACCGAATCGAACGAAACCGCGTTCACCGTCAGCATCGATGCGGCCAAACGCTTCGGCGTCACCACGGGGATCTCCGCCTGGGATCGATGGAAGACCATCGAGGTCGCCATCGACCCCATCACCGCGCCGGATGATCTGCGGCGCCCCGGGCATGTCTTCCCGCTGCGCGCCCGCCCGGGCGGGGTGCTGCAACGCGTGGGCCAAACCGAGGCGAGCATCGACCTGGCCCGCCTGGCGGGGCAGTATCCGGCGGGGGTGATTTGCGAGATCCTGTCCGACGACGGCACGATGATGCGCCGCCCCGAGCTGGAGAAGTTCGCGGACGAACATGGCCTCACGTTCGTGACCGTGGCGCAGCTCGTGGCCTATCGGCTACAGCACGAGCGACTGGTGCACCGCGTGGCGTGCGCGCGGCTGCCTACCCAATACGGGGAGTTCCAGGTCATCGGCTACGCCAACGAGGTGGACGACGCCGAGCACGTTGCCCTGGTGTATGGGGATGTCGCGGGGAAAGAAAGCGTGCTCGTGCGGATGCATTCGAGGTGTCTCACCGGCGACGTGTTCGGATCCGCGCGATGCGACTGTGGTTGGCAGCTCCAGAGTGCGATGCGCATGGTCGCCGAGGCGGGGTCCGGCGTCATCGTCTATCTCGACCAGGAGGGTCGGGGTATCGGCTTGCTCAACAAGCTCAAGGCCTACGAACTCCAGGACAAGGGTGACGACACGGTGGAGGCCAACCAGCGGCTCGGGTTCGCCCCCGATCTGCGCAATTACGGTATCGGCGCACAGATTCTCATGGATCTGGGCTTGAGTTCCATTCGCGTGTTGACCAACAATCCGATGAAGCTCGTCGGCTTGGAAGGCTACGGGTTGCAGATCGCCGAACGCGTCCCCATCGAGCCGGCACGCACCGAAGAGAACCGGGACTATCTCGACGTCAAGCGAGACAAGCTCGGGCATTTTCTTTCTCACTGACGTGTCGGTTTCCCCGTCGAAGGGCCGCTCCGATGCCGAACGGATCGTCGTGGCGGTCAGTCGCTTCAACGAGGGTGTGTCGCGCGGCTTGCTCGACGGCGCGGTCGCGGCCCTCGAGGAGCTGGGCTACACGCAGGATCGCGTGGATGTGTTGTGGGTGCCCGGCGCGTTCGAGTTGCCGGTCACGGTACGGAGGGCGTTGGCCACTGGGCGCTACCGTGCGGCCGTCGCTCTCGGGGCCGTGATCCGCGGCGAAACGCCGCACTTCGATTACATCTGCGCCGAAACGACGCGTGGCTTGGGGGAGACGGCCCGCGAGACGGGCATTCCCGTCGGGTTCGGCGTGCTCACGTGCGACACGCTGGCGCAGGCGATGGCGCGAGCGGGGGGCGAGGCCGGGAACAAGGGCGCGGAGGCCGCGACGGCGGCGCTGGAGACGGCGGACACGCTCATGCAGATGGACGCGCGTGCTGAGACCTGAGACGAAGGTCCGGGCGCGGGCTTTGCAATTCTTGCACGCATGGGAACTTCAGGGACGCCCGCCGGTCGAGATGCTGGCGGAACGATTCGGCCGACTCGGAGGCCCGGCGGGTCCGCAGCGCGAACGCGCCCAGGCCATGGCTCAAGCGGTGTCCGAGCAGCTGGACCGATTGGACGACGACATCGCCTCGGTGGCGGAGAAGTGGCGTCTCTCGCGAATCGGGACCGTAGAGCGCAACATCTTGCGTTTGGGTTTACACGAGTTGCTCGAGACAGACGTTCCTCCGAAGGTCGTCATCGATGAAGGGGTTCGCCTTGCGCAGTGGTTCGCCGGCGAAAAGGCGCCGGCATTCGTCAACGGTATGCTGGACGCCCTTGCGCGACGTCACGGCCGCTTGTGAGGATACTGACGGTCAATTGGTTGGATCTTGACAACCCGCAGGCTGGCGGGGCGGAGATTCATTTTTTTGAGATTTTCAGGCGACTGGTGCAGGCTGGGGACTCGGTCACGCTCGTTTGTTCCGGCTGGGAGGGCGCGGAGCCGCGAACGGTCATCGACGGTATCGAGGTGAGACGCTTCGGCGGGCGGCACTCGTTTGCTCTACTCGGACGCCGGGCCATCAGGCAGGCTCTGGCCGGCGGCTCGTACGACATCGTTGTCGAGGACGTGAACAAGCTGCCGCTGTACGTTCCCACGCTCACCCGTCTTCCCACCTATGCGATTGTGCCACACCTGTTCGGAGGCACCGCGTTCCGCGAGGCGTCCCTGCCGGTGGCGACCGCGGTGTGGTTGGCCGAGCGTCCCATCCCGTGGGTGTACCGGCGTTCGGAATTCCAAGCCATCAGCGAGAGCACCAGAGACGAGTTGGCAGCGCGGGGCGTCAATCCGGCGCGAATCCGGGTCATCCATCCCGGAGTCGACGCCGACTGGTTCTGTCCGGACGAGAAGGCGGCGCGGGCCGACGTCCCGACCTTTTTGTACGTGGGCCGCCTGAAACGATACAAGGGAATAGAGTTCGCGTTGCGCGCGATGCGTACCCTCCGGGACACGATCCCGAATGCGGTCCTGCAGATCGCCGGCGACGGCGACGACCGGGAGCGCCTGCTCGGCATCGTGCGCCGCCTGGGGCTGACCGAGTCGGTTCGCTTTCTCGGTTTCGTGAGCGAAGAGACGAAGCGGAACTTGTTGCGTCGCGCCTGGGCGCACGTGTTTCCGTCCGTCAAGGAAGGGTGGGGGATTTCCAACATCGAGGCATCGGCGTGCGGGACTGCGGCCATCGCGTCGGACAGCCCGGGACTGCGCGACTCCGTCCTCGATGGCCAGACCGGCCTGCTGGTGCCACACGGCAACGAGCGGGCGTTGTCCACGGCCATGCTCGCCGTCGTGCGCGACAAGCAGTTGCGCGACCGGTTGGGCACGGCCGGACGTGAATTCGCTCTGTCGCTCTCCTGGGGGCGAGCGGCGTCGTTGACCCGGATCCATATCGCGGAGACTGCAAACAGATGACACGATCGAACGCGGATCACCTGGAAGAAACGATGAACGTGAAGGTCACCATGCGCCACAGCGACGTGGACGATGACGTGCGGGACCGGGCGGTCCAGTCCGTGCGGAAAGTCGCTCGGGCGGCCCCGCGTCCCCAGCGCGCCGAGATCGTGTTTGATAAGGCACACGACCGGAGTATCGCCGAGTTACAGCTGTATCTCATCGGCGGCAAGGTATGCATCAGCACGGCGGAGGCCTCCGATTTCCGCACGGCCACAGACCGTGCCATCGAGAAGCTGCGGAATCAACTCGACAAGATGCCGAGTCACGTCGACCGGCGATCTCCGGCGGAGTAGCCATGGCCCCCCTGACGGTCAATGATCTGTTCCAGCGCAAGCAGGAGATGTTGCAGCTGGAGATACTCACCGGTGACGCGGGTCTCGATCGTATCATCCCGGGCCCGGAGGCCTCGAGTCCCGGATTGGCCCTGGCCGGGTTCACCAAGCGCTTCGTCAGCCAGCGGCTCCATGTGCTCGGCGAGACCGAGATCGAATACCTGCGGTCTCTGACGCCCGAAGACCGCCAGAACACCTGGCGGCAGTTCATGAGCTTCGACATCCCGTGTGTGTTCGTCACCAAGGGCCAGCGGGTTCCGAAAGAGCTGATCAGCGTGGCGAAGGAACACGGCGTGCCGTTGATCCGCTCGAAGCTCAAGACGTCGGAGTTCTACCAGCGCCTGACGCCTTACATCACCGAGGTGTTCGCCCCTACCACGAAGTTGCACGGTTCCCTGGCCGACGTGTTCGGGGTCGGGTTGTTGTTCCTCGGGCGCTCGGGAATCGGCAAGAGCGAATGCGTGCTGGATCTGGTCGAGCGCGGTCACCGCCTCGTGGCGGATGACTCCGTCATCATCACCCAACATGGCACCGACGTGCTGATCGGCCGGTCGCCCGAGTTGACCAGCCACCACATGGAGATTCGCGGCGTCGGGATCATCGATGTGTCGGCCCTGTTCGGCGTGCACGCCGTGCGCCAGCAAAAACGTATCGAGGTCGCGGTTCAGCTCGTGGATTGGGAGAAGGCCGACGACGCCGATCGCACCGGCTTGGAGGCACGCACGACGACCATCCTGGGCGTGGAGCTGCCGAAGATGGTCGTGCCGCTCAACCCGGGCAAGAACATCACGGTCGTCTCGGAGGTCGTGGCGATGAACCACCTGTTGAAGTACGCCGGCGTCGACTCCGCCAAGGTCCTCAACGACCGCCTCGTGGCGCAGATGGCCGAGCAGCGCGAACTGCGAGAGTACCTGACGGAAGACTATGAGTGACCGGCTCAAGGGCGTCGTCGTCTCCCACGGCCGGCTCGGCCAGGCGTTGGTGGAGGCCGCGCAGAGCATTACCGGTAACGCCGAGGCGTTGATCGCCGTCAGCAATGAGGGATGTGGCAGGGATGCGCTCCTCGATCGCGTGCAACAGGCCGTCGGTGACGAGCCATGCATCGTCTTCGTGGACCTGCCGGGCGGCAGTTGCTTCCAGGCCGCGGCCACGCTGCAGCACGACGGGACCGCGATGACGGTGGTCGCCGGTGTGAACCTGGCCATGTTGCTCGACTTCGTGCACCACGCCGACGACGATCTGGCCGCCGCCGCGGACCGGGCGGTGCAGACCGGTGGCCGCGCAATTCAGGTGCTGGCCCGGTGAGCCTCGATCTGGTGCGGGTCGACGACCGGCTGATTCACGGCCAGGTCGTGGTGGGGTGGGGGCGCGAGCTCAAACCCGATTTGTTGGTGCTCGCCGATGACGACGTGGCGGCCAACGATTGGGAGCAGGATCTCTATCGCGTGGGAGTCCCCGATGGCATGGAGGTCGAGTTCGTCTCGGTGGCCGGGGCGGCCCGGTCGATCGACGGATGGGCCAACGCCACGAAGCGGACCATCGTGCTGGTCAGCAACATCGATTCCCTCGCGCGGCTGTGCGAGGCGGCGCCCGCGATTCGCCGGGTGAATCTCGGCGGCGTGCATAGTCAGGGCGAGCGCCACCAATGCCTGGAGTATCTCTTCCTCGATGACACCGAGGCCGAACAGCTGCGCGCGCTGGCGGGCCGGGGTATCGAGATCACCGCCCAGGACCTGCCCACCACGACGCCCATCGCCCTCGCGGAACTCCTCGGCTGATGGAGCCCATGACCATGGCCGCCCTGCTGGGGTGGGGGACCTGGGTGGGCATCGACCTGGTGAGTGTCGGCCAGGTGATGATCGCGAGACCCCTCGTGGCCGGGGTCGTGGCCGGCGGGATCCTCGGCGATCTGCAAACCGGGCTCATGGTCGGGACGATCCTCGAGTTGTTTGCCCTCGAGGTGCTGCCGTTCGGCGCTGCCCGATACCCCGACTACGGGGTGGGGACCGTGGGGGCCGTGGCCACGGCGGCCGGCGTGCCGGGGTTACTCGGGCCCGGTATCGGCGTGGCCGTCGGGTTGTTCATCGCCTTCCTCGGGGAGCGAGCGATCCAGCTGGTGCGGCACCGGACCTCGGTCGAGGTACGCCGGCACCTCAGATCCATCGATGCCGGCGACCGGGCCACCATCCACCGCCTGCATCGCCGCGCCATCTTGCGAGACGGCTTCCGGGCGCTGGTCTTGACCGCTCTGGGGTTGGCGTTGGCCGCCGGCGTCGGATTCGCGCCCGTGATGTCGATTCGGGGCGCCGTCCTCCTCACGGCGGTGGCGGTGGGGATCGGCCTCGGCACCGCCGGAGTGAGCGGCCTGCGCATCGCGCGGGACCGCCGGACCGGGCTCGCCTGGCTTGCCGCCGGCCTTGCCGGAGGTGTGGCCTGGGTGTTCATTCGATGAAAAGGGGCATGATCGCGGCGGCCCTGCGGCTGTTTGTCATCCAGGGGTCCATGAACCACGAGCGACTGCAGGGCCTCGGAGCCGCCGTGGCGATCGAGCCGCTGGTGCGGGATTTGCCTCGTGGGGCCACCGGCGACGGCGCGCAGGGCGCGGTGGCGCGGGCGGCCGGCTTCTTCAACACCCACCCGTACCTGGCCGGCCTGGCGGTCGGCGCCCTGGCGAAAGCCGAGCACGAGGGTGTTCCACCGAACCAGGTCGAGCGACTGCGATCGGCCCTCAAAGGTCCGCTGGGATCCATCGGCGACCGGCTCATCTGGGCCGGCACGCTGCCCGCCCTGTCGGCCGGGGCCCTGGTTCTGACCACGGTGACGCCTCCCCTCGTGGCGGTTGCCGCGTTTCTGGTCGGCTACAACACCGTCCACCTCCTCGTCCGGTGGTGGGCGCTCCAGGCCGGTTGGCGATCGGGCATGACGGTGGGCCGGGCGCTCAGGAATCCGGTGTTGCGGGGCGCGCTCAGGATCGTGGGCCCGCTGGCGGCGCTCTCTGTTGGGTTCGCGCTCCCGGTGCTCGCCGCGCGGTTGACGGCGGGGTTCGATGCGGTGACTCGCTGGGGAACGGCGGGTATCGGGCTGGCGACGGTGCTCGTCACCTGGTGGCTCGTTCCCACGATCGGGGCGGCTCGATTCGGATTATTGACACTAGGCGCGGTTTTCGTCTTGGGGTGGCTATGGTGATTGCCGAGCGGCGGGTGACCATCGTGAACGAACTAGGCCTGCACGCGCGGCCCGCGGCGGAGTTCGTCAAGCTGGCCAGCCGGTTCGAGTCCGAGATTCACCTCGACAAGGACGGCGACGCGGTGAACGGCAAGAGCATCATGGGTGTCATGACCCTGGCTGCCGAACACCGCGCGAAGCTCACGATCCGGGCCGAAGGGCCCGATGCCGAGGCTGCGGTCACGGCCCTGGAGGAGCTCGTCGCCGCCGGGTTCGGCACGTGAAAGACCCGCGGTTGTTGCAGGGCATCGGGGTGTCCCCCGGGACGGCGATTGGCCCCGCCTACATAGTGCCGTGGGGCCTCCCCGACGTGCCGCACCGAGTGGTGTCGAAAAAAGATGTCCCCGGCGAGATCGAACGACTCCAGGCGGCCATCGCCGCGATCAAGGAACGTCTCGAGGAACTGCGCGATCACGCGGCCGAACGGGCCGGGCACAGCGAATCCAAGATCTTCGATGCTCAGATCCTCATGCTGGAGGACACCGAGTTCATCGGCGGGGTGCAACGTCTCATCAAAGAGAACCAACTGAGTGCCGAGCGCGCCTTCGAGTTCAAGGTGCTCGAGTTACGCGCCCTGTGGGCCCAATCCGAAAGTCAGATGCTGCGGCAGCGACGCGCCGACCTGTCCGGTATCGGCATCCGCGTGCTGCAGCGACTGATGGGGCAATCCATCGAAGACGTGCTGGGCCCGCGGGGCGGTGCCCCGGCCATCCTGTTCACGCGCGAGTTGACGCCGGGTTTGACCGTGGAGTTCTCCCGCGAGCACGTCGCAGGGTTTGCGAGTGCGGAGGGGACGAGCACATCGCACGCCGCGATCCTGGCCCACAGTCTCGGCATTCCGTGCGTCATGGGGCTCGTCCAAGGACTGGAGTCAGTGCGGCCGCACGGCATGGTCATTCTCGACGGCACGGTTGGCACTATTCTCACCGACCCGACGCCCGAGGAGATCGCCGAGGCGGAGCTCGAAGCCGAACGCCGGCGCCAGCTCGATCGAGAATTGGCGAGCGTCGCCGCGCAGCCGGCGGTCACGGTCGACGGCGTCAAGGTGTCGTTGCGCAGTAACGTCGACCTCCCGGAGGAGGTCGGCCCGGCCCTGGAGAACGGGGCGGAGGGCGTCGGGTTGCTGCGCACCGAGTTCCTCGTGGTGGGCCGGACCGAGCTGCCGAGCGAAGACGAGCAGGCGGAGTACTTCAGCGACATCGCCCGACGGTTTGAGGGCGCGCCGGTCGTGATCCGCACCTATGACCTGGGGGGCGACAAGTTCCCCGCTGCCTTCCGGCCGCCTCGGGAAGCGAACCCATTCCTGGGCTGGCGGGCCATCCGGGTCTGTCTGGACGAGCCGGAGATCTTCCGCACCCAGGCCCGAGCCATCCTGCGGGCGCGGCTCCACGGCAACGTGCAGCTCATGCTCCCCTTGATCACGCAGGTGGAGGAGCTGGAACGGGCCCGGGAGCTCGTGGCGGAGTCGGCCGAGGCGTTGCAGCGGGAGGGCATCGAGGCCGCCCCCGACGTGCCGATCGGCGTGATGGTCGAGACACCCGCGGCGGCGATGCTAGCCGATGAACTGGCCCAGGGCAGCGATTTCCTCAGCGTGGGCAGCAACGACCTAACCCAGTACACCCTAGCGGTGGATCGCGGCAACGCGCGCCTGGCGGATCGGTTCACGCCCCTCCACCCGGCGGTCGTCCGCTTGCTCAAGCGCATCGTGGACGCCGGCGGCCGTGCCGGTCTGGACGTGAGCATGTGCGGCGAGATGGCGGCCGATCCCCGCGCCGCGCTGCTCCTGGTGGGTTTGGGGTACCGGGCCTTGAGCGTCTCGCCGCTCCGGCTGCCCCTGGCTCGCTGGCTGGTACGCCAATTCGACCACACGGTGGCCGAGTCCATCGCCGCCGAGGTGCTCGAGATGGCCACCACCCGCGAGGTGGTCGATCGCCTCACCGCCGGCGTCGCCGGGTTGGTGGACGTCGACCTGCTGCCGGCGGGCTTGGTTGCTCGGGGATAGGGGTCCCACTACTTTTCAAGGTTAGTTCGCGCGGGGCAGACCGGGCGCGCAACCACACCAATCCAGGGCTTGCATGACTTCCTACCCCCACCTTTTTTCCTCTGAATCAGTCACCGAAGGCCATCCCGACAAGGTGGCGGATCAGATATCCGACGCGGTGCTCGATGCGATTCTGGCGCAAGATCCCACTGGCCGGGTGGCGTGCGAGACCCTGGTGACCACCGGCATGGCCGTGGTGGCAGGCGAGATCACCACGACGGCTCACGTGGACCTTTCCGAGATCATTCGCAGTACCATCCGCTCCATCGGGTATACCGATGCGGCATACGGCTTCGACTGCGACACCTGCGCAGTGCTCACGGCGCTGGACAGTCAATCACCGGACATCGCGCAGGGCGTGGACGTCGGGGGGGCCGGCGATCAGGGCATGATGTTCGGGTACGCCTGCGATGATACGCCGGCACTCATGCCGATGCCCATCGTCATTGCCCACCGGTTGACGGAACGGCTGGCGGCCTTGCGCAAGAGCGGTGAGCTGGCGTGGTTGCGGCCCGACGGCAAGAGCCAGGTCAGCGTGGAATACGCCGACGGTCGCCCGGTGGGGGTTCGCGCGGTGGTCATATCGACGCAACATGACCCGGACATAAGCTCGAGCGACCTCGAGGCGGCGGTGCGCTCGCAGGTCATCGATCCGATCCTCGCGGAGAGTGATCTCGACTGCACCGACCTACGGTATTTCATCAATCCCACCGGACGATTCGTCGTGGGCGGCCCCCAGGGTGATGCGGGCCTCACGGGCCGCAAGATCATCGTCGACACCTATGGCGGGTTTGCGCGCCACGGCGGTGGGGCATTCAGCGGGAAAGATCCGTCCAAGGTTGACCGGTCGGCCACATATGCCGCCCGCTGGGTGGCCAAGAACATGGTGGCGGCCAAGCTGGCGGAGCGATGCGAGGTGCAGATCGCCTATGCCATCGGCGTGGCCGAGCCTGTCTCGATCATGGTCGAGACGTTCGGCACGGGCAACGTGCCGGACCAGCTGCTCGAGCGCGCGGTGCGCGAGGTGTTCGACCTGACGCCGGCAGGCATCATCAAGGTGCTGGATTTGCGCAATCCGATCTATCTCGCCACGGCGGCGTATGGACATTTCGGCCGGACGCCGCGAGAGGACACCGTGCACGGCAAAGCGGTGAAGCTGTTCACGTGGGAAGACCCTGTGTACGCGAGCGCACTGGCCGAAGCGGCACAACAACTCGAGCCGACCAATGCGTGATTCGCGCCTTTTCTAATCGAACGAACGACATAGGACGACATACATGTTGACGAAGGCCGAACCGACGACGAACGAGGGCGCCACGCCCGGCGACCAAGAGGTTGCTGACACCGGACGCGCGCTCGGTCCCGACGATTCTTTCGAAGTGGCGGATCTGGGCCAGGCTCGGCAGGGACGTGAGGAGATTCGCCTGGCCGAGCACGAGATGCCTGGGTTGATGGCGCTGCGCGAGCAGTATGGCAAAGAAAAACCGCTGGACGGCGTGCGCGTGTCCGGCAGCTTGCACATGACGGTCCAGACGGCGGTGCTCATCGAGACGCTCATGGACCTCGGCGCCGACGTTCGCTGGGCGAGCTGCAACATTTTTTCGACGCAGGATACGGCGGCGGCGGCGGTCGTGGTGGGGCGCAAGGGGACGTTGCAGCATCCCAAAGGCGTACCGGTATTTGCGTGGAAGGGGGAGACGCTTCCCGAGTACTGGTCGTGCACGGAGCGTGCTCTCAGATGGCCCGACGGCTCGGGGCCGCAGCTGCTGGTGGATGACGGCGGCGACGCAACACTGTTGCTGCACAAGGGCGTGAAGTACGAAGCGAAGGGGGTCATCCCCGAGTTCGATCCCGAGAACGACCCCGAGGAATGGGGCGTCATTCTCGACACGTTGCGCGACGAGCAGGAGCGCCGTCCGGGTCGCTGGAAGGAAGCGGTCAAAGATTTACGTGGTGTGAGCGAGGAGACCACCACGGGGGTGCACCGGTTGTATCAGATGGCGGAAGCCGGGGAGTTGCTGTTCCCGGCCATCAACGTCAACGATTCGGTGACCAAGAGCAAGTTCGACAACGTCTACGGCTGCCGCCACTCGCTGCCCGATGGCTTGGCGCGGGCGACCGACGTCATGTTGGGTGGGAAGGTGGCCGTCATGTGCGGATACGGCGAGGTCGGCAAGGGATGTGCCCAGGCGTTGCGCGGTCAGGGCTGCCGGGTCATCGTGACCGAGATCGACCCCATCTGCGCGCTGCAGGCCGCGATGGAAGGCTACGAGGTGAAGACGTTGGAAGACGTTGTCGAGACGGCCGACATCTTCATCACGACGACCGGGAATTTCGGCGTCATCACGGCCGAGCACATGGGCCGGATGAAAGACAAGGCGATCGTGGGAAACATCGGCCACTTCGACAACGAGATCGACATGGCCGGCCTCAAGAAGCTTCCCGGCATCAAGCGCGTGACGATCAAGCCGCAGTACGACGAGTGGATCTTTGCGGACGGCCACAGTGTCCTAATACTCGCCGAGGGGCGTTTGCTCAACCTGGGGTGTGCCACCGGGCATCCGAGTTTCGTGATGTCCGCGTCTTTCACCAATCAGGTGCTGGCGCAGCTCGAGCTGTGGCAACACCCCGAGAAGTACGAAAAGCAGGTGTACGTGTTGCCGAAGTCCTTGGACGAAGAAGTGGCCCGGTTGCATCTGGACCATCTTGGTGTGCGGCTGACGAGACTGACGCAGGCGCAGGCGGACTATCTCGATGTGCCGGTGGACGGTCCGTACAAGCCTGACTACTACCGGTATTAAGCGAGGCGAAAGAGCGGGATGGTCGAAGTCAAGGTAGCGCACTTGGGCGTCGAGCGGGACACGAACACTCCCATCGTCGTGCTGCAAGAAAAGGAAGGGGATCGACTGATTCCCATCTACATCGGGCACGCCGAGGCGAATGCCATCGCCATGGAGCTGGCCGATGTGAAGTTCGAGCGGCCGTTGACCCACGACCTGCTCCAACAGGTCATCATCGGTCTCGGAGCGCAACTGAGCCGCGTTCTGCTGACCCGCGTCGAAAAGAGCACCTACTACGCCGAGCTGGAGCTGCGGCGGGACGATCACGTGGTGCAGATCGATGCCCGGCCGTCCGACAGCATCGCCATCGCGCTGCGCCTGAAGGCGCCTATTTTTGCCAGCGAAGAACTGCTGATGACGGCGACCGACAACGATCAGGCGCCCACCGACAGCCCGGGTGCGCGGCGGCTCGACTCCGACGCCCTCAAACAATACCTCGAGAATCTGGACCCTGAGGATTTCGGCAAGTTCACGCCGTAACGCGATCGGCTTCGCGCTCTTCGCCCTGAGTTTTCCCACCGTGGCGGAAGCTCAAGGTCTTCAATTGAGTGGCCGGGTTTATGCGGTGCTCGGTCGCGACACGATTCCCCTGAGTGATCACTGGATCTTGATGCACGCGGTGGGCCCGGACGGCGGCCAGGTCGTCGATTCCGGGCGGACCGACGCCGTCGGCGCGTATGTTCTGCAGGCGCCGAGCCGGGATACGTTGGCCGTCTACCTCTCGAGCCTCTCGTACCGCGACATCGCTTACTTTTCGGAGCCCGTCCGCTTCAGCGCGTTCACCAGTGACACTGCGGAAACGCTGTTCGTGTACGACACCTCCAGCGTGGCGCCCGCCATCACCGTGGTGGAGCGTCATGTCGTCGTGCGCGGCCGGGAAGCCGATGGGACGCGTCCGGTGTTGGAATTGGTCGTCCTGGAGAATCGCGGGCGCGTCACGCGTATCGCCAGCGACACGACCAACCCCGTCTGGCAAGGGGCCATTCCCCGGGGTGTGCTCAACCTGGAGGTGGCGGCCACCGACGTGAGCCCCGAGGCGGTCTACCGTCGCGGAGACTCCGTGGCCATGGTGGCCGCCCTGCCGCCGGGGTTCATCAACCGCAAGCAACTGGTGTTCGGGTACATCCTCGAGTCCGGGGAACGCGACTTGGTGTTTCCCATCGACCAGCCGATCGAGCGTTTCCAGGTACTCATCGAGGACCCCGGCGTGGAGATGATGGACGGCCCGCTGGTGGCCGAGGGCACGACGAACATGGAGGACGTCGAGTTCGTGCGCTTCGAGGCGACCGGCGTGCCGGCCGGTGGGGTTGTGGCGTTTCGATTGTCCGGCAAATCCGCGCCGATGGTGGCCTTGCTATGGACGATCATCGGCCTGTCGGGCGCCGCGATGATCGCCGCCTTCGCGATCTGGGTGCGGCGACCGGTGCTCGCGCCCGCGGAGCATGCCGAGATAGAGCTCCTGGCGACACAGGTCGCGGCCTTGGACGAGCGGTTTGCCGCTACGGGCCGCAATCCTTCGGATGCGGCGCGCAACGCCTACGAAGGAGAACGCACCAGACTCAAGGCGAGCTTGGCCCAAGCTCTTGCGGAGCGCAACCCGGGCGAGTAGCGTTGTCTCTCGACAATTGAAGGTCTAACGAACGGGGATACGGAAGCCGGTGTAAATCCGGCGCGGCCCCGCCACTGTAACGGGAAGCAGCACGCGGCTCACGCCACCGGGAAACTGGGAAGGCGAGTCGTGTACCCGGAGCCAGGAGACGTCTTCGTTCGTTCCACCAAGACACCCTCGCGGGAGGGTGGTGGAGCTAGCGGTTTTGGCGCTCACCAACCTTTTCGCGAGAAAAGGAGTGAGCGTTTTGTTTTTGGGGCGACGCAGGGTCGGCACCGCGTTGGTGATCGCCATCGAACTCACGGCTTGCCGGGGGCAATCCGTTCCGCAAGGCGCCGGGGGTGTGATCGACGATCTGGGCCGCACCGTCGTATTGTCTGGCCCCGCGGAGCGCATCGTTTCCCTGTCCCCCGCGATCACCGAGCTGTTGTTTGCCATCGGCGCCGGCGATCGCGTCGTCGCCAGGACCGAATGGGACAAATATCCGCCGCAGGTTGCCGACATCCCCAGCGTCGGTGATGCGCTGGGGCCCAGCGTCGAGCGCATTGCCGCGCACCGTCCGGACCTCGTCGCGATGTATGCCGCGAGCTCGAACGCCCAGGCCATCGACCGGCTCGAAGCGGTGGGAATCCCCTCGGTCAACATTCGCCTCGACAGTCTCGCCAGCGTCGCCCGTGCCGCGCGCGTGCTCGGCCGCCTCACGGGGCTCACCGCCTCGGCGGACAGTCTCGCCGCCGTCTTTCAGGCAACGTTGGATTCGGCCCGCCGGGCGGCGCCCCGCGAGGGCGGATTGCGGGTCGTCATCCTCGCCTCAGACAACCCGCCCATCGTCATCGGCGGTGGGAGTTTCTTGAGCGAATTTCTCCAACTGGCCGGTGCGCAAAACGTATTCGCCGATATCGCCGCGCCGTCGGCGCCGGTCGCCCTCGAGACCATTGCGGTGCGGGATCCCGATCTGTTCTTGAACTTCACGTTTCAGGAACCCGCGTTCGCCGCCCGCCCGGAGTGGCAGACCATCGCCGCGGTGCGCGAGCGGCGGTTTGCCGTCGTCGGCGGATCGTTCTTCGAGTATCCGTCGCCGCGGGCGTTCGACGCCATCCGGGAACTGCGCGACGCGTTGGCGGGGGTGATGCGATGATGCGGTGGACGATCCTCGTCGTGCTCGGCGTGCTGGCCATCGTCGCCGGCGTGGGGCTCGGCCCCGCCGACATCTCGCTGCGCCACGTGATCGAGGCGGTGGGGGGGGAAGGCGATGCCACGACCGTCGCCATCGTCCGTCAGCTCCGCGTGCCGCGCGCGCTGCTGGCGTTCTTGGTTGGCGGATGCCTGGCCATTACCGGCGCGTCACTCCAGGCCCTCGTCCGCAACCCCCTGGCCGATCCGTATCTGCTGGGGCTCTCCGGGGGGGCGGGGTTGGGCGCGGTGCTCGTCATCACGCTGCAGGTTGGCGGGGCGTGGGCCATCCCGGCTGCGGCGTTTGTCGGCGCCATCGTCGCCATCACGCTGGTGTATCGCCTCGCGCTCGTGTCCGGCGGTGGCGTCGATCCGCGCGTGCTGCTCCTGGCCGGCGTCGTCGTGAGCGCGTTGGGCGGCGCCCTCCTCGCGGCGGTGTTCTCGCTCTCACCCGCCGCCGAGCTGCAGAGTGCCATGCTCTGGCTACTCGGGGGATTCGGCGCGGCGTCCTGGAGGATGCTCGGCATCTTTGCCGTATACGCCACGCTTCCGGTCGTCTACCTCTACTATGTGGCGCGGCCGCTCGACCTGTTGTCCTTGGGTCAGGAGCCGGCCCAGTTTCTCGGCGCCGACGTAGTCGTGCTGCGACGACGGCTGTACGTGGCGGCGTCCCTGCTCACGGCCGCCTGCGTCGCCGTGTCCGGCGTGATCGGCTTCGTGGGTCTCGTCGTGCCGCATGCCATTCGCATGGTGTGGGGCCACGCGCATCGCACGCTCCTGCCCGCGGCGTTTCTCCTGGGCGGCACGCTCCTCACCGGCGCCGACGCGGTCGCACGGACCTTGTTCGCGCCGCGGGAATTGCCCGTGGGTGTGGTCACATCCCTCATCGGCGTTCCTGTATTCGCCATGTTGCTGCGACGATGGGCGAAATAATCCTGCGTGTCGCCGGCGTGCGCTACCGTTATCCCGGCGCCGATGCCGATTCGGTCGACGGCGTGAGCCTCGACGTGCGCAAGGGCGAGCTGGTGGGCATCGTCGGCCCCAACGGGAGCGGCAAGACCACCGTGCTGCGGTTGCTGGCCGGCGTGCTGCGCCCGGCGGCCGGGAGCATCACCGTGCTCGGTCGGCCGGTGCACGAGTGGAAGCGGCGCGACCTCGCCCGCGCCATCGGTGTGGTGGCGCAACGCGAGGAACCGGCGTTTCCGCTGACGGTCGAACAGGCCGTCTTCCTCGGACGCTATCCCCACATGAGCGCGTTGGGCGCGCCCACCCGAGACGACCACGCCGCGGTGGACGCCGCGCTCGAGCGATGCGACGTGACGCAGTTTCGAACGCGCTGGGTCTCCACCCTTTCGGGAGGCGAGTGGCAACGCGTGCGTATCGCGCGGGCGCTGGCGCAGACACCGCAAGTGCTGATGCTCGACGAAGCCACAGCGAGCCTCGATGTGCGCCACGAGATGGAGGTGTTCGAGCTCGTCACCCAACTGGTGCGGCGTGACGCCATGGCCGGCGTCGTGGTAACGCATCATGTGAACCTCGCGGCGCGGTTCGTCGATCGCATCGTCGTCATGAAACAAGGGACCGCCGAGGCATCGGGTGTTCCTGCAGAGGTGATTACTCGAGAGGTGTTGGAGCGAGTTTTCGGTTGGCCGGTGGAAGTCGAGTCGTGGAGAGGGGTACCGCAGTTCGTCCCGCTCCGGAAGTCGGAGCAGAGCGATCGAACATTCGAGCAATAGGACATTTGCACCGCGTGGTCGCTGCGGATTCTGTGGCCACGTTGATCTCAATCGGAGAGACACAATGCGCAATCTGATGTTGATATCGATCCTTTACGGCGGCCTGGCGCTTCCTGGCGAGCTGCAGTCACGGCAATCGCAAGATTCGACTCGTCTGGAGACGGTCACGGTAACGGCCACACGCGTTCCCGTCTCCGCGGCGTCGGTGACGTCGTCGATCACGGTGCTGCGAGGCGAGGAGCTGCGGGCGCGAGGGATCACGCATGTGCTCGAGGCGCTGCGCGCGGTGCCGGGGCTCCATGTGGTGCAGGGCGGCTCGTTCGGAGCCGCGACCTCGGTGTTTCTCCGCGGCGGGGAGTCCGACTATGTCCAGGTGCTGATCGACGGTGTCCCGGTGAATCAACCGGGCGGCGCGTACAACTTCGCCCACCTCACCACCGTCAACGTCGATCGCATCGAGATCGTGCGGGGACCTGCCAGCGTCTTGTACGGGTCGGATGCGCTGTCGGGCGTCATCCAGATATTCACGCGTCGGGGCGACGGTGCCATGCAGGGTAGGGCCGAGGTGCGCGGGGGAACGTACAACTCCCTCGGATTCGGCGCCGGTGTCAGCGGCGGGGCCGAGCGCACCAGCTACTCTTTCGCCGTCGATCGCTCGGTGAGCGACGGCGCCTATGCGTTCAACAATGAATACGACAACACGGTGCTCTCCGGCCGGTTTCAGGTGCGTCCCGACGCCGCCACCGACCTGACGTTCTCCCTCCGGTACCGTGACAGCAAGTTTCACTTCCCCACCGACGGGTCGGGTAATCTCGTGGACCGCAACGCCTTCACGCTGGATGAAGCGACGACCATCAGTCTCGACGCGGGACGGTTTCTCACCGATCGGGTCGAGCTCAGGCTCCTCCTCGCGTCCAACGTCATCAACGGCGGCAGCGACGATTCGCAGGATGATGCATCCGACACCCTGGGGTTCTACGCCTTTCGCAGTATCCAGAACGTCAAGCGGCAGAGCATCGATGCGCGGTCGAACATCTATCTCGCTCCCGCCGTGGTGCTGACCGGCGGAGCCCAGTTCGAGCAACAGGAAGAGCGGAGCTTCAACGAGTCCGAGAGCGAGTTCGGCCCGTCGGGTGGCTCTTCCGAGTCGGAGCGTTCCAATCGAGCCTACTATGTCCAGCTGCTGGCGGAATTCTCCGGGTTGTCGCTCGTGGCCGGTGGCCGGCTGGACGACAACGAGGCATTCGGGACGTTCGGCACGTACCGGGCGGGAGCGGCGTACACGGTCTCCGGTACCAAACTGCGGGCGTCGGTGGGCCGCGGTTTCAAGGCGCCCACGTTTTTCGAGAATTTCGCCACCGGCTTCGTGATCGGAAATCCGAACCTCCGACCCGAGCAGTCAGTGTCGTGGGAGGCCGGGGTGCGACAGGCCATCGGAAACGACCGCGTCGTCGTGGCGGGCACGTACTTCCACCAGTCGTTCGAGGACCTCATCCAGTTCACGTTCGCCGAGGCGCCGAACTATTTCAACGTGGCCGAGGCCCGGGCATCGGGTGTGGAGCTCGAGGCGACGGCGAGGCCGCTGCAGGGTCTGGTGTTGTCCGCCAACTACACGTGGCTGGATACGGAGGTCGTCGATGCCGGCTTCGATTCCGGTGCAGGCGCCACGTTCGTCCAGGGGGCCCGGCTCCTCCGGCGTCCCACTCACGCCTTCGCCGCCGCCGCCTCGTATCGCGGGTGGGACAGCGGAAGCTTTCATGTCACGCTGAAGCACGTCGGGGATCGGGACGATCGAGACTTCAACGCTTTCCCGGCCGCGCCGGTCGTGCTCCCGGCCCATACCACGGTCGACCTGGCGGCGGAATTCCACCTGCTCCGGAGCGGCTCGGCCGGGCTCGGGCTCACGAGCACCCTGCGGTTGGAAAATGTCTTTGGCCTGGAGTACGCAGAGGTGTTTGGGTTTCCGGCCCGAGGGAGGACGGTGTTTGTGGGGGGCAAGGTTCGGCGATAGACGCTGGCTTGGCATCGTCGGGCGAGGCGGTGTCTCGCCCCTACGGGCCTCTAGGGAATCGCAGTTACATTTCTCTCCATGGCACCCATCTCCACCCCCGCCATCGTCCTCCATACGTTCCCGTATGGCGAGTCCTCGAAGATCGTGCGACTGGCCACACGGGAGCATGGCGTGCTGAGCGCCATCGCCAAGGGGGCCCGACGGCCCAAGAGCCGGTTCGGCGCGCGCATTCAATTGTTGAGCGAGGGAATCGCCCAGCTGTACATCAAGCAGACCAGAGACCTGCAGACCCTGGCGGAGTTCGACGTGGAGAATCAGCGGGTCGATCTGAGCCACGACGTGGTTCGGTACGCGTCCGCCACGGCCATCGCCGAGCTGGTGCTTCGGTTCTCGCCCGAGGAACCGCATCCCGAGATCTACCAGTTGTTGTCGGCGTTGCTCGACACGTTGGCCGAGATCGAGACGTCGCGTCTCGCCGAGGTGTCGCTGGGCGCGATGTGGAGCATCGTGGGGGCGCTGGGGTTCGCGCCGGCGATCGACGGTTGCGCCGTGGACGGTCGCGCGATCGGTGCCGGCGATGCGGATTTTTCTGTCGCGGACGGCGGGCTCGTCTGTGCGACGTGCGCCAGGGCCAGGGAGACCTCGCGCATCGGTGCCGACGATCGGGCCGCATTGCGGTTTCTCGTCCAGGGCGGGGTGGCGAGCATGATCGATGACGGGACGTGGTCGTTGTCACCCAAGCATGCCGCGGCTCACCGACGATTGCTCTCGCGATTCGTGCGGCTCCACGTGGCGGAGGGCCGAGAGCTCCGGGCGCTGGATTTTTGGGAGGGGTTGCCATGGGTCGCCACGTCGTAATCGGCACGGCCGGACACGTCGACCACGGGAAGACCGCCCTAGTCAAGGCCCTCACCGGCATCGACACGGACCGGTGGGAGGAAGAAAAGCGACGGGGCATCACCATCGACCTCGGGTTCGCCCACTTCGAGCTGAACGACGAGTGCACGGCCAGTGTGGTCGACGTTCCGGGGCACGAAGATTTCGTTCGCAACATGGTGGCGGGGGCCACCGGTATCGACGTGGCCTTGCTCGTGGTGGCGGCCGACGAGGGGATCATGCCGCAGACGGTGGAACACCTGGCCATCCTCGGGTTCCTGGGGGTCCCCACGGGTGTGGTGGCGGTGACGAAGACCGATCTGGTCGAAGCAGAATGGCTGGAACTCGTCATCGACGACGTCACCCAGCGGCTCGACGGCACCGCCATCGCCTGGGAGGCGCCGTGCGGAGTGTCGGTGCGCAGCGGCGAGGGCATCGACGACCTCCGCGACGCCATCGCCGCCGCCGCGGCGCGGGCGGTGGAACGGACCGCAGACGATCTCTTCCGCATGCCCGTCGACCGGTCCTTCAGCGTGGCGGGTGCCGGCACGGTGGTGACGGGGACGACGTGGGCCGGCACCATCGCCCGGGGCGACGAGGTGCGGGTGCTGCCCGGCGAGCACACGTCTCGGGTCCGGGGGGTCGAGGTCCACGGCGTTGCCGTGCCCCGGGCCGATCCCGGCCGCCGGACCGCCCTGGCATTGGTGGGCCTCAACCGGGCCGAGGGGCGGCGCGGCAGCACGATCGTGAGCCACCGGGCCTGGAGGGCCACCCGGGCCGTGGATGTCCGGGTCACCCTGCTGCCCGAGGCGAGGCCCATTACGCAGCGCTCCCGCATTCGGGTCCACGTGGGGACGGTGGAGGTCATGGCCCGGATGACGCCTGCCGCGGAGGAGATTCCCCCGGGTGGTTCGGGGGTCGTGCGGCTGCGCCTGGAGGCGCCCCTGGTGTGTCGCTGGGGCGACCGCGGTGTGCTCCGATCCTACTCACCGGTGACCACCGTGGGCGGCTTCATCGTGGTGGATCCGTGGCCCGCTCCCAGGCCCCGCCGGCCACGGGAGCGCCCCGACCGCTGGTCCCTCGACCCCGTCGAGCGGGTGGCGGCGTTCGTGAGCAGCGAGGAGCCCGGCAGTGTCGCCGTGGCCGATCTGGCAGTGCGGCTCGGCATCGCCCCCGGTTCCGTGGACGAGGTGGCCGCGGGGGTGGCGTCGGCGGGCGGTGAGGTGGTCGGGGGCCGGTTCTACCCCGGGGCATCCCTGGCCGGGGCGGCGGCCGCAGCCCTCGCCGCGGTGGCCAAGTTCCACGAGGAGCAGCCGTTGCAACCCGGGATGGCCATGGCGGCTTTCCGTAGGAGTGCTGGAGGCGCGGGGGTGGCGGACCACGTCCGGTCGCGTCTGGAAAGCGAGGGCAAGATCGAGGTGGAGGGCGGTGTCGTCCGACTTCCCGGCTTCGAGGCCACGCTCTCAGGAACGCGGGCCCAGCACGGTGTAGTACTGGAAAAGAGACTGAAGGATGCCGGCGCCCACGGTGTGACGATGTCGGACGTGTCCGACGCGGTGCCGGCGGAGCTCGCCGAAGAACTCGCCGAGTTTCTGGTGAGAAGGGGCACGGCGGTGAGGGTGGGGCAGGAGCGATATTACGATCCGGCCGCGCTCACCGAGGTCGCCGGAAAAGCCGTGGCGGCAATCGAGCGTTTGGGGGAGGTGACGCCGGCGGATTTGCGTGAAGCCCTCGGTTTGTCGCGAAAATATCTGATTCCACTGCTGGAATGGCTCGATGCCAGGGGAATCACGGTCCGGGTCGGGGATGTGCGACGCCTGGGCCCAAAGGCGCATCAACTGTCGTGAACATTGGCTTGACACGAGTTGTAGCCGATCCTAATCTTTAGGTACCGTGGGGTAATGGGTCTCCATCAAGGAGTAGTGATCAGGACACTTATTGTCAGATAGGAGCTGTTGATGAGGTATGCTGCCTGGGCCATAGTGGTGCTCGGGCTCTGTGTGGCGGTCCCTGCCCAAGTCGAGGCACAGGGGGATCGCCAGGGCCGCTTGGTTCAACTCGAGCGGAACTACCCGAACCCGTTCAATCCGGAAACCACGATTCCGTTCACGCTCAGTGAGGAATTGTGGGTGAACGAGAATCCGGTTGTGAGTCTCCGGATTTACAACATTTTGGTGCAGCTCGTCGCGATTCCGGTGCTCCAGGGAACCGGCGAAAAGGTGGCCGAGCTGGAACTCGAGTGGAACGGTTCGGGGCGTTTCGAAGCCTATTGGGACGGCAAGATTCTCGACAGCGGTCGGGAAGCGGCGTCCGGCGTATACGTGTATCAAATCATCGTGAACGGCCGGTCCGCCGGGTCGAAGAAGATGACGGTTATCAAGTAAGATCTCCGCGCCCCTCCCAGCCCTAATACCCAACCCCTTCCACACCCCAGTACCCCACTCGCTTCCCAGCCCAAGCGGGTAGTGGCTCTGCCCGGTTGAGCAGGTGTTGCTGCTGGGATCTGCCGTTTTGGCCGTCGTAGTTGTCATTTTGGCCCCTTTTCCGGGGCATGCAGGTTGCATTTGATGGGTCCCGTAAGCAATTCTCTTTAATGAAGTTGGTGGAGTTGCCGGGCCTGTGGGTGCCGGCGGCCCGACCGGCTGTGTCCATAGAGGAAGATCATGCTAGGACCAGATCGTTTGACCTTGAAGGCGGCCGAGGCCGTTCAGACGGCCGTGGCCCTGGCCACGCAGCAGGGCAATCCGGTGGTCAACGACGCCCATCTGTTCGTGGCGCTCCTCGACCAGGACGAGGGCATCGTCGTCCCCATTCTCCAGAAGTCGGGCCTCAACGTCACCGAGCTCCGGGAGGCGGCTGGTAGGGAATTGGAGCGCCTGCCGAGCCAGACCGGTGGGAGCCAGCCCCAGGCCGCGCGAGAGCTCAACGCCGCGCTGAATGCGGCCGACGTGCTGGCCAAGAGCCTGGGCGACGCGTACGTCTCCACCGAACACATCCTCATCGCGCTGGTGGATACCAAGGGCACGACGGCCCGGGAGCTGTTGAGCCAGCGCAAGATCGACAAGAACACACTGCTCGAGGCGCTTCGGGCGGTGCGCGGCAGTCACGTCGTCACCGATCAAGAGCCCGAGGGCAAGTATCGGGCGCTCGAGAAATTCACCCACGACCTGACCCAGCTGGCACGGGCCGGCAAGCTCGATCCAGTCATCGGCCGTGATGAGGAGATTCGTCGCGTGATGCAGGTGCTCTCGCGGCGGACCAAGAACAATCCGGTGCTCATCGGCGATCCCGGCGTCGGCAAGACGGCCATCGTCGAAGGGCTGGCGCAGCGAATCATCGACGGGGACGTGCCCGAGTCCCTCAAGGGCAAGCAGATCGTCGTGCTCGACATCGCGCTGATGCTGGCTGGTGCCAAATTCCGCGGCGAGTTCGAAGAGCGTCTCAAGGCCGTCCTCAAGGAGATCACCAGCCAGGAAGGCCAATTCATCGTGTTCATCGACGAGTTGCACACCATCGTGGGCGCGGGGGCGTCCGAGGGGGCCGTGGATGCGTCCAACATGCTGAAGCCCGCCCTGGCGCGTGGCGAGCTCCATGTCGTTGGTGCCACCACGCTGGACGAGTACCGCAAGCACATCGAAAAAGACAAGGCCCTCGAGCGCCGGTTCCAGCCGATCCTCGTGAGCGAGCCGAGTGTGGAGGACACCATCGCGATTCTGCGCGGCTTGAAGGAGCGATACGAAGTCCACCATGGGGTCCGTATCACCGACAATGCCATCATCGCCGCCGCGACGTTGTCCGATCGCTATGTGGGCGCCCGTTTCCTGCCCGACAAGGCCATCGACTTGATCGATGAAGCGGCCAGTCGCCTGCGGATCGCCATCGACAGCCTTCCCCAGGAAATCGACGAGGTGGAGCGGCGCATCATCCAGCTCCGCATCGAGGAGCAGGCCCTCGCCCGCGAGAAGAACAGGGAAAGCAAACAGCGACGGGAGGCCGTGAAGCGGGAGATCGCGGAGCTGAGCGAGCAGTCCCAGGGCATGAAGGCGCAGTGGCAAGCGGAGAAGGACACGATCTCCAAGCTCCAGGAAAAGAAGACCGAGCTGGAAGCGGCGCGATTGGAGGCCGAGCAGGTCACTCGCGCGGGTAACCTGCAGCTCGCGGCCGAGATCACCTACGGCAGGGTGCCGAAGCTCGAGCAGGAGATCGCCAACGAGACCGAGCGGCTGGGCGACATCCAGGCCAAGGCCAGGTATCTCAAGGAAGACGTTGACGCCGACGAGATCGCCCAGATCGTCGCGCGCTGGACCGGGATCCCCGTGAGCAAGATGATGGAGTCGGAGCGGGAGCGGCTCACGAAACTGGAGCGCGAGCTGGGCAGCCGGGTCATCGGCCAGGAAGAAGCGGTCACGGCGGTGGCTAATGCGGTGCGGCGCTCTCGGGCGGGATTGCAGGACCCCAATCGGCCCATCGGCAGTTTCATCTTCCTCGGGCCCACCGGGGTGGGAAAGACCGAGACGGCGAAGGCCCTGGCGGAGTTCTTGTTCGACGACGAGCGTGCCATCGTGCGGCTCGACATGTCGGAGTATATGGAGAAACACGCTGTCTCCAGAATGGTCGGCGCGCCGCCCGGGTACATCGGATACGAGGAAGGCGGCCAACTCACGGAGGCCGTGCGACGGCGCCCCTATTCGGTGGTGCTCTTCGACGAGATCGAAAAGGCGCACCCGGACGTGTTCAATATCCTGCTCCAGGTTCTGGATGACGGACGATTGACCGATAGCCAGGGCCGCACGGTGGACTTCCGGAACGCCGTGATCATCATGACCTCCAATGTCGGGGGACAATGGATCCTGGAGCACGGGGAACAGGACTGGGCGGAGGCCGAGAACAAGGTGTTGGACGCGTTGCGACAGACGTTCAAGCCGGAGTTCCTGAATCGGGTGGACGACACGATCGTGTTCCGGCCGCTCGGTCGAGACCATCTCCTACAGATCCTCGACTTGCAGCTGCGCCAGGTGGAGCACTTGCTGGCGGACCGCCAGATCAAACTCCAGGTCACGCCCGAGGCGAAGGAGGCGTTGATCGATGAAGGATTCGACCCGGCCTACGGCGCCCGACCGCTCAAGCGGGTGATTCAGCGGCGCATTCAGAATCCGTTGGCCCTGGCGGTGTTGGAGGGCGAGTTCGGCGAGGGCGATACGCTGCGGGTGGGACGAAACGATACGACCGGCGAGCTCGACTTCGCGCGCGTTTCCGTCACCGTCGTCGAAGACGAGCGTGCCAGCGCCTGATCCCGACGCGGTGTCGGACGCAGACCGCCGTGGCATGACGGCGGCCTTCGAGGCCGCCCGGCGGGCCGGGGCGGCCGATGAGGTTCCGGTGGGGGCCGCGGTGATGTCAGCAGGGGACGTGGTGGTCGTGGCGCACAACGAAACGAAGCGGCGTCACGACCTCACGCGCCACGCCGAGGTGATCGCGATCTACGACGCCATGCAAACCCTCGGCGTGGACCGTCTCGATTCCGCCACGCTGTACATCACACTGGAGCCCTGCGCCCAATGTGCCGGGGCGATCGTCCTGGCCCGCGTGGCGCGCGTCGTATTCGGCGCCTACGACCCCAAGGCCGGCATGGCGGGAAGCGTCGGCGATCTGCTCGGTCACCCCCGACTCAACCATCGGCCCGAGGTGCTCGGCGGCATCATGAGCGAGGAATGCGCGGCGCTGTTGACGGAGTTTTTTCAAAGTCGCCGATGACGACCTATCTCACCGTCTTCAGCGCCCCCATCGACTCCCGATGCTCTTCGACCGCTTTGGCGATCTCGCCGCCCATCAGGAACAGGATCGCCGTCAGGTAGATCCACAGTACGAACAGCAACACGGCGATCGCGTTGGCGTGTGAAATGATGCGATTCCCCGTGCCGAACTGCACCAGATACACACCGAACAACACCTTGAAGATCTCAAACAGCACGGCGACGAGAAACGCCACCAGAGCGGCGGTGTGCCACTCGAGCTTTTCCGTCGGGGCCATGAAGTAGACGACGAAGAAGAGCACGGTGCCGAATCCGATGGCCAGCAGGTGTGCGGCGAGCGCTTCGAGCCCCGACGATCCCAGCGCTGGGACCGACACGTAGGAGTTGGCCGCGAACAGGGTAGTGGTCGCCACGACGAGGATGAGATCGTAGAGCAGGTCGTGCAGAAACCGGCGGCGTGTTCGCACGGCGCGAATCGAGTCGAGGGCGATGCGTACCGATGCGAACAGCCGAGTCGAGAACAGCAAGAAGAGGGGCACGCCATAGAGCGAGAGCTCGCGCCGGCTGGCCACCACCGCGGTGAAGATTTTCTCGGCGGCGGAGAGCGGTTCCTCGCCCCCTCCCACAGGAGACGGCATGATCACGTCGAGGGCGACGCGAAGCTCATCGGCGCCCAGCAAGGCCAAGAACAGCAGGGCGAGTGGAACGGCCGCCAACAGGGCGTCGAAGCTGAGGGCGCTGGCCAAGAAGAGAACATTGTCGCTGTAGATGGTACTGAGAAACCGCCGGACGCGGATCTTGCGTCTGAAGGGCTTGGGAATGTGTGGTTGTTTCACGTATGTATGTGCCTCGCTTTGCGTTGTATGCTGCCGACCCAGCAAAGGTAGTGCGGCGCGGCGCAAATACGTAGGGACCGGCGGAATTGTCTCAGCGGCGCTACTTGCGCACCGGCCGTGGCGGCGCGTTCGTTCATAGACTTGCAATCTCCAATCACTACACATGCCATGGGGCGCCACTGGCCTTGAAACCGAAGAGTCGACTCAAGAAAGAGCTGCGGCTGTTTGATGTGTACGTCATCGCCACGGGTGCCATGTTCAGCTCGGGTTTCTTTCTGCTGCCCGGGCTGGCCGCGGCCTCGACCGGCTCTTCGGTGGTGCTGGCCTATTTGCTGTCGGGATTTCTCATCATCCCGGCGATGTTGAGCCAGGCCGAGTTGGCCACGGCCATGCCGCGGGCTGGTGGGGCGTACTACTACCTGGACAGAACGCTGGGACCGCTCGTGGGCCTGATCGGAGGGATGGGAACCTGGACCGCGTTGATCCTCAAGAGCGCGTTCGCGCTCATCGGGATGGGCGCGTATCTGGCGATCGTGTTGGCGGTGCCGATGAAGACGCTCGCGATCGTGCTGACGGTGCTGTTCGTGGGCCTCAATGTCCTGGGGACGAAACAGTCCACGAAACTGATTCGGGGGCTGGTCGTTGGCCTGCTGACGATTCTCGGATTCTTCCTCCTCCACGGGTTCGTGTCGGTGGCGGCGCGCGGACTCGTCGGGCAGAACTTCACGCCTTTCTTCTCAAACGGCGTAGACGGCCTGATCGGAACAGTTGGCCTGGTGTTCGTGTCGTATGTCGGCCTCACCAATGTTGCGAGCCTGGCCGAGGAGGTGGAACACCCGGACCGGAACATCCCCCTCGGGATGGCGCTCGCCCTCGTGACCGTGATGGTGGTGTATGTGTTCGGGGTCTTCATCATGCTGGCTACCCTCGGCCAGGACCGGCTCGCCATGAGTCTGACACCCGTGGCCGATTCCGCCGGAGCGTTCTTCACGTGGCTGCCCCCTCGTACGGGCGTGGTACTCATGGTGGTCGCCGCTGTGGCCGCGTTCGCGTCCATGGCCAACACCGGTATCCTCGCCGCGTCCCGATATCCCTTGGCGATGGCCCGGGACCACCTGATGCCGGCGCCGTTTGCCACCCTCGGACGTTTTCACACGCCGGTCCTCGCCACGCTGACCACGGGGGCGTTGGTCATCACCGTCATCCTCATCTTGGACGTCGCACAGGTCGCCAAGCTGGCCAGCGCGCTGCAGCTCTTGCTGTTCGGTCTCATCAACATCGCGGTCATCGTGATGCGGGAGAGTCACATCGAGTCGTACGACCCGGGATTCCGCTCCCCCCTGTACCCGTGGATGCAAATCGCCGGCATCGCGTTTCCCCTGATTCTCGTGGCGGAGATGGGGTGGCTCGCGTCGCTGTTTTGCATGGGCCTCGTGGCCGGCAGCATCGGGTGGTACAACCACTACGCCCGGGGCCGGCTGGAGCGCGACGGGGCGATCTACCACGTGTTCGAGCGGCTGGGCCGGCGACGCTACGCCGGGTTGGATCGCGAGTTGCGTGACATCATGAAGGAAAAGGGTGTCCGGGCGGAAGATTCCTTCGACGAGGTCGTGGCCCGGGCGTTCGTGATCGAAGACGCCGATACCGCCGACCTGCGCAACATCGCCATGGAGTCCGCGAGCTTGCTCGCCGAACGCGTCCCAGCATCGGCGGATGAAATCTCCGCAGGCATCATTCGCGGCCTGGACATGGGCGGCACGCCCATCGCCCACGGATCCGTCTTGCTGCACACCCGCCTGCCCGGCATCTCGGCGTCCGAGCTGGTACTCGTGCGCTGCCGGCCCGGCGTGGATCTCCGGGGCACCGGCGAGTACCTGGTACGTCAAGCCGGAGACGAGCCCATCCATGCGGTGTTCGTGCTGGTGAGCGGCGAAAAGGATCCCGGTCGTCACCTGCGCATCCTCGCCCAGCTCGCCGCCCGTATCGAGGACGACGAGTTTCCCAACGAGTGGATGGCCAGCGCTCACGAGCCGGAACTCAAAGAGACGTTATTGCACGACGACCGGTTCCTCTCCATCGAATTGAAGAACGGCACGAACTCGGAGAGTCTGATCGGCACCACGCTCCGCGATCTGCGCATGCCGGAGGGGGCGTTGATTGCCCTCATCCGCCGCCGTGGGGAGACCATCGTTCCCCGGGGTCGCACCGTGCTCTGCGAGAGGGACCGGTTGACCATAATCGGCGAGCCGGCCGGATTGGCGGAGTTGGCGAAGCGGTATGACGGCTAGTGCCGCAGCCGCGGTACGAACTTCGGCGTCACCCGCATGTACTCCCGATAGGCATCGCCAAACCGCTCCACCAGCATGGCTTCTTCTTTCGGTAAGCGCAGCAGCACCACGCCAAAGCCCGCCGCGAGCATCGCTCCCAGGAACCAGCTCCCGATGAGAAGCGCCAGCGAGCCGTAGAGCAGCATCCCCAGGGTGTAAAGCGGGTGCCGGACGAACCGGTACGGGCCGTGGGTGACCAATTCGTGGTGTTCGCGGGTGATAACGGTGGTGGTGACATTTCGTCCCAGGCTTCGTTGCGCCCAGCTGAGCAGTGGCGGCACGAGCCCCAGTGCCGCGACGGCGCCGATCCACCGCAGCCACGCCGGCACGTCCGCGAGGGACCAGGCGAGCACGCCGGGCGCCACCATGTAGGTCACGATGTAGGCGAGGACGGCCAGGCCGAAGAGTCGCAGTGGGATGGCAAGCCAGACCCCTTCCTCTTTGAGGGAGAAGCGCTCGCCTCGCTGGGCCTTTCGCCGGTACACGGCCACGAGGGCAAAATTGACAAGCACTGCGGCGATGAAGGCTAGTCGTACCACTGCCACCCCCGCAGCTCGTAGTAGCGGCGCCGGGGCGTGGCCAGGCGGGGATGGATGCCATTCCGGCGGCACCACACGAAGTGGAACGTGCCCCCAGCGGCGGCGGCACCCACGGGGAAGAGCAACGCCCAGTGACCCGCCAGAAAGAAGAGCCCGATGGTGATGGTGTGCACCATGAGCCACTTCACGATCTTCCGCCAGGCCGGCGTTTCCACCTCGAAGACGGCGAATATGGAGGTCCCCAGGGTCATGATGACCAGGAGGACGATGAACTCGAGTTCGATGCCCATGATTTCGTCTTGCCTGTTAATTTAATTAGGTGATCCTAATGTACAGACAGGACCAATGCACGCAAGGGCGGGGAGGGGAGATCAGAATCGGAGTCTTCTCAGAACCCGGGCTGAAGGATCCAGAGTCCGCTGTTCATATCGGACACATAGACCAGGCCGTTGTGGAGCTGGACAGCCCAGTTTTGCGTCGCGAACGACGACAAGCCCTGGGCATAGAGGAAACCCGTGAACTCGCGGCCTTGCTCCTCGAGCTCGCCCAGGAGCTGCCCGCTGACATCGAGGGCATGGAGGCCGTTGCTATACCACGACAGGTAGATGAGTTCTTGGGCTTCGTCCATCCAGAAGTTGTGCGGCGTGGTGCCGGGAGACCGGAACGTCGCCACCTCGAGGGGATTCCACATGTCACTCACGTCGATCACGTGCATGATCCCCGGGCTCTGGAAATCCTCCTCGCCGACGAACACGTAGCCGCCCGCCGGCCAGTACCACGCGTTGTGGGTCTGCCCGCCTTGGGTCGGGAGCCTGCTCACCTCCACCGGATTCTCCGGCGATCCGCCGGCGATGCCGCTGCCGACGTCGAGGATGATGAGGCCGGCGTTCCAGTGGGAGAGAAACGCGAGTCCGTCGCGCACGTACACGTCGTGCAGAAAACTCGATCCGCCGTAGAATTGGGCCACGACGTTCGGATTGGATGGATCGCTCACGTCCAAGATGCGCAACCCGCTCGCCGTGCTCGACCCGTCCACCGCGAGATACACGTAGTCGCCCTCGATCCAGGCGTTGTGCACGCCCGGCTCCAGGGTATTGGTGGTTCGCGTGATCACCGACGGTGCCAGCGGATTGCTGAGATCGAGCAGCGTGATGCCGTTTTGCAGGTCGTTCGAGCCTTCGTGCGTGATGAGGCCCAGCGTCCCGTCGCTGCTCACTTTGACGTCGTTTATCGTCCGCGCATCGATGGTCATCGAATGCACGAGTGTGGGAGCGGCGGTGTTGCTGACGTCCCAGGTGTTGAGCGTGTTTCCAGAGAAGGTCCCCGCAGCTGAGGTGCGGGTGCCCCAGGTTCCCGTGTAGGCGGCCGTGCCGTGGATCCACAGGTCCGACGTCACCCGGTCGAGCACCTCGCCGTGTCCTACGACGGAGAACCCGCCGGTGAGACCCCGCGCCGTCACGGTGAACACGACCGTATCGGCATGGGCGCCGGCAGCGGCGATCACCATGGGCGTGCCCGCACCGTATGGGGCGAAGCGACCGTCCGCGTCGATGAACCCGCCGCTGGCCGGCGCCACGGACCACCTGATCCGCGCCCCCGTCACCGCCGCACCCTGATCGTCGAACGCCTCGGCCACGAACTGTTGTACGTCCCCTTGACGGATCGTCGTGGTGCTCGGCGAGGTGAAGACCACGCTGGTCACGTCCAGCGAGGCCGGGTCGATGACGCTGAAGCCCACGTCCACGAAGAGCGCCGATTCGGCGTCGGGGATGGTCGCCTCGAGGGAGACGAAGTAGGCGTCTTCCGGTGTGTCGATCGGAACGTCGAGACTGATGGTCAACGTCGCGGACGCCCCGGGGTTCAGGGTCGGGATGAGTGTGGGAGACACCGTCAACACGGGACCGGTCACGACGTTGCCGCCGGAGTTCACCACCGGTCCCGTGGCGAGGAGCACGGGGCCCGCGGCCTCGGAACCGGTGTTCCGGATCGTGAGTGTGGTGTCCCGCGTGAAATCGAGATCGATTGTTACTGAGGAAAACTCCAACGCCTCGAGCAGCTCCGAGGCCGTGATGTCGCCGCAGGCTTGCACGAGCAGGAGTGCCACGAGAGGGGTGGCGCGCCAGGCGTCGGGGAACGATCGAGTCATATCAGGAACGTCTTGCAGTCATAGGGTCATCGGCCACGCTCTCTAGAAACACTCCCGCGCATCCCGTGTTCCACATACGCCACGCCGAGGGTCGCCGAGCCGGTTGTGGTTTTCCAGAGGATACCCGCTAGACGAATCGTGCGGCGTCGATCAAGGATACCGATCTGTCGAGTGGGTTCGCTGTGATGATGGTCGCGCCGTCGGGGGTCACGGCCTGCTTAGTGCCGGCGGGACCGCCAAGTGCGGATCACTACCACGCCGTTCGCCCCCCGGGAGCCGTACATGGCGGTGGCAGCCGCTCCCTTCAGCAGCTCGATACTCTCGATGTCTTGCGGATTGAGATCGACAATCCGGCTGACCACTGTTTCCTGGCCACCGGTGATCGCGGAGATCCCAGAGCCGACCGCGGCATCGCTCAGGATCACGCCGTCCAGCACGTATAGGGGGGTGGCCGTCCCGAACAGGGTGGTGATGCCGCGCATCTGCAGTTGCACGTCGCCGGGCGCACCCGAGTTCTGACGCACCTCGATACCGGGCACCTGGCCCCTGAGGGCCACGGGCACGGTCAACGAGGATCTGTCCACTGCCGCGCCGATGATGGTCGTGGTGGAACGGGCCGATGTGCCCGTCACGGTGGTAGAGGGGAGACGCAGTGTCAGGCTCTCCATGAACACTGTCAGGATTTGCTCGCCGGGGCCGATGGTGATTTCCCGCGAACGGTAGCCCGGGGTCTTGATGACCAGCGTGAGTTCCCGATTTGGCGCGTGCAGCACGAAAACACCGTCGGGTCGCACGGCATCGCTGGCGCGAGCGCCTTTTACCGTGACCTGGCCGCTGGCGATGGGGCGGCCGCTGAGCCGGTCCACCACGCGCCCGGCGACGGTGCGCGATTGGGCTGCAATGGGCGCGACGGGTACCAATAGGAACAAGACGGCGGTGAGCAGGCGAATCATGGTGCCACCTCTGGGGTTCTGCTTTCTAAGCTGAAGACACTGCTTGCGCGGGGCAAGTCGCGTTCGGCAAACGCGGGAGCCGAGATTCGTCGGACGCGGTGGGGGAGCCTGTTTTGGCACGGTGGCGTTCGGCATGGCCGGCGCCGGTACTGGCAACGGACAGGGTGGGATTCGAACCCACGAGACGGGGATACCGCCTACGCGCTCTCCAGGCGCGCGCCTTGAGCCACTCGGCCACCTGTCCAAAAGCGGCAAGTCGCCACCGGGAAGGAACTTAGCTTGCCATCCCGGAGAGCCCAAGCCCTGGGTGAGTGGATTGGGTGAGTGGATTGCGACTCTCCAAGGCCTGCCTCATCCGCTCCGGATCCGCCTTTTGGTAGCATTGGATCACAGTTTTTGGATCCTTCCACCCGCCGAGGGCCATTAGGACCTTCAAGGGCTCATCCATCAGCTCCGAAGCGAACTTCCAGCGGAGACAGTGGAATCCGACCCTACGTAAATGGCCCAAACCCGCGGCATCCATGGCTTTGCGCCGCCAGCGGGCCAGCGTCCTCTCGCTGACGGGCGCATCGCAACCGCGTGGTGAAGGGAGGACCCACGGCGAAATGGGGCTGTGGCTCCGAGCTTGCTTCAGGGCGGCCACAGCCGAGTCCGTGAGCGGTGTAACGTGCTCACGATTCTTCTTATCGTTCGCCGCTCGCCAAGTGACCGTCCTGCCGTCGAGATCCACGTCCTCCCACCTCAGCCTGGACACCGCCCCTATTCGATGGCCGGTTTCGCGACAAAGAACCCAGGCCACACCTAACCGCCAGTCCATGTCGGGTACCACCTGAACCAGGGCTTGCTCCTCGGCCTCACTCAGCATGGGCCTGTGTGGGCTCTCTTCCCTTGGCAGCTTGAGGCCCTTCAAGGGATTGCGATCCAGGAGCGGCTCACCGTCTTCCCGAGCCACCGTCGCCCAGTTGAGCACGGCCAGAAGGAACTTCAGGTCGTACTCGATTTGTCGGTTCCGTACTGGGCGGCCACTCGGCCCAACCGAGCCTGCGCGTCTCGCTGCGATGAACCGATTCCAATCAGTCACGCTTAGCGAGCTGGCCTTACGATTTGCGCCGAAGAAACCCAGGAACATTTTCGCGGCACGCCTATCGTGGCCCTGCTTGGATTTGCCCTTGAGGGGCAGACTCACTTCCCTGTCATATTTGTCAAAGAGCGTTGCGAGGGTTGAATCGGTTCTCTTGGATGGCGGAGCTATGCCAAACTGGGCTGAGATTTCGTCGGCCTGTTGTTTGGCGCGGCCTTGGTCTTTGTGTCCAAGAGATTGCCGTTTCGGCTTTGCCTGGTCGGCATCGTCCCGCTCGTAGAACTCCACATAGAGCATCCCATTCCCATTCGCGTGCTCATACACCCGCACCCGATTCCGACCACGTTCCCCCGCACTGTAACTCCAGCGTTTCGTAGCACTCATCGCGTCCCCTTTCCTTGGGTCACGACCGAACGCACCATCGTCGTGGAGCAGAGACCGGGCCATCGACATGGGCGCGTCTATGAGGTCCGACGGCTTCGAAAAAAGGGGAAATCGAGGACAAGGCCCGACCGGCAACCGCTAGTTGGCGTGTAGGGATGATGTCGAATCGTGACGGTTGAGGCTGTCACGGAATCGTCGTCACGACAGCGGAGGTAAGCCAAAGTTGTGCAGAAATCAGCTTGTTAAGAGATCACGAGGTCATCCCCGTAGGGAGGGGAATCGTGCGAGGACAATGAGGACAACAAATATGCTGCTTTTCCACCGGAAGGAATTTAAGGAGGGAATTGTGACGGTGTCACGAAATGGCTGTCAAAACAGATGGCCAGGGCTAAATGGCGGATTCTGCTGTCCTCGTCCTGCTGTGTCGCTGGCCGTGGTCGTTCCCCGGCGTCCCCCCTAGAGGGGGACCCGGGAACGGCCGCCGGGGTGCGTGCCTGCCGGCTGGGGCCCCCGGCCGTGTCCGCTACGGGGACGACTACGCCGTGGAGCGGGACGTGGACTCGCAGAGCGCGCCGCACCCATCATCATTCGAACAAAGGGCCCCGACGCATTTCGGACGTCGGGGCCTTCTTGCTCACTGGTACTAGCGCGAGGGCAGGTTACTCATCGGTGATGATGACGTCCGGGTCGATGGTTATCGTAATCAAGGGGCCGTTATTAGGAACTTGGCATTGAGCGGTCACGTTGTACGAATAGGAGCCGGGTTGGGCGTTCGCGAAGGCAACACCCGAATTGGCAGCCTGTCCTCTGGTTCCGACGTGCGGTGGATTGTCGAAGGGCCATCGGTCGGGGTTCTTTGGAACGATCTCGATCCGTGTTCCCTGGCCTACGACAGCCCATAAAACGGAATCGCGACCGCGATACACCGGCACCCTCTCTGGCAACACGGCGATACTCACGTTGGTCGCCGTCGGGCACAGCACCCGGATGATGACGGGTTGCGGACCGGCAGCAATCTGAAGCAGATCGATACCCTTTGTGGCGCATCCCGCCGCGACCAACGTCAAGGCCATTGCTCCGAACCCGCAAGCTTTGCTGCGGCGCATGGTGTACCTCCCGTATTTGACGTCAAACACCCTAAATGAGGATCCCCCTGTTCAACCCTACGTCGAGGTGACTACCTATAACTCCTAGGCGCGACGGGATCAAGCCGGTCGCCGGTCGTGACTTTTCCGGTCGGCGCCCCCATCTTGGTACCTACTCGGACCCCTTCGGGTTACGGCTCTGCTGGATCGGTTCGTCTCAGAGCAAGGTCTCATGAACGAAGACGACAAAGTCACCGACCTCCCCGCTGTCGGCTCCGATGTGTCGCCCGACCACCCGGAGCGCATCGGCTCGTACCGCATTCTCCAAGTCCTCGGCGAAGGCGGAATGGGCATCGTCTACGAAGCCGATCAGGTCGAGCCCGTGCGGCGCAGAGTCGCGCTGAAGATCCTCAAGCCTGGCATGGACACCAAGCAGATCCTGGCCCGCTTCGAGGCCGAGCGGCAGGCACTCGCGGTGATGGAGCATCCCAACATCGCAAAAGTCCTAGATGCCGGTGCCACGGAGGGGGGCCGCCCCTACTTCGCGATGGAGTTGGTGCATGGTGTCAAGTTGACGGATTACTGCGATCAGCACCGTTTGCCTATTCGGCGGCGGCTGGAGCTGTTCATCGCTGTCTGCCACGCCATTCAACATGCGCACCTGAAAGGCGTGATCCACCGAGACCTCAAGCCTTCCAACGTGTTGGTGACCGAGCGGGACAACAATCCGATAGCGATGGTAATCGACTTCGGGATCGCCAAGGCGATCTCCCAACCTCTCACCGAGCGCACGTTGGTGACACAGCAGGGCCAGGCAATGGGAACGCCGGCGTACATGAGTCCGGAGCAGGCCGAGATGTCGGGACTCGACGTGGACACTCGCACGGACGTATACAGCCTCGGCGTCATGCTCTACGAGTTGTTGGTCGGTCGCCTGCCGCTCGATCCCGACGAGGTCGGGATCAATGCGTTCTTCGCCAGGCTCGTGATGCGAGAGATGGATCACAAGAGGCCGAGCGTCGAGTTCAGCACGCCCGGCGAGAACGTGCAGGCCCTCGCGCGGCAGCGGCACGCCGACCCAGCGACATTGCAGCGCGAGTTGCAGGGCGATCTCGACTGGATCGTGATGAGGGCGGTGGAGACCGATCGCAATCGCCGCTACGAGACGGTGAACGGCCTCGCCATGGACATCAAGCGGCACCTCAGCGATGAAGCGGTCTTGGCGCGCCCACCCAGCACGCGGTATC
>JAPULZ010000173.1 GCA_027294455.1 Gemmatimonadota bacterium | reverse complement strand
CCACCCCTGCCTTCATCCGCGCAGCGCAGCGCGCCGGCAGGGAGGTCCACGTGTGGAGCGTGAGCGACCGCAGGACGATGCAACGCCTCATCGAGCTCGGCGTCGACAACATCATGACCGCCGAGCCCGCCGTACTTCGCGACCTGCTGGCGGAGCGCGCCGAATTGAGTGACCCGGAAAAATGGCTCCTGGCATTCCGCAACTGGCTCTGGGCGGCAAAGTAGGATGCTGTCGATCTCTACGACCAAGGTCTAATACCGGCTGCCCGCTCGATCCTGCAAATTGTCGCTACGATCATCCGTTTCCACACATTTGGGAGAGTGCGTCGTGAGACACATGAAGAGCTTCGCGGCCGCGGCCGCCACCTTGGTGGTTGTGGCCTGCGGTGTGCAATTCAACGCGTTGCTGGAAGAGCGCACGCGCTGACCACCGGCCGACGACCGAGCTGGCCTTGGCTCCTGATGGGCGTCTACTTCCCGCTAGGCGCCGCCGCTCAACAGGCCAGCTCCGGCGGAGCCATCATCGACACGGTGATCGTGGTGGTCGAGAACGTCTTCACTGACGAGGAGGCGCGCTCGAGCTTTCTCTCCAGCGCCATGAACAGGTTCCGTTTTCCCACTCGCCCTGGCGTGGTTCAAGCCCAACTGCTCTTCGAGCCTGGAAACGCCTTCGACTCCACCGAGGTTGCCGAGTCGACCCTGCGCCTGCGCGAGCTCTCCATCTTCCAAGAGGTCGCCATCGACTCGGTACGGATACGGGGTCGGCTGGCGGTCACGGTCCGCGTGCGAGATAGCTGGAGCACGAGCCCCAAGTTCTCCATCAGCACCGGCGCCGGGACCACGACCGGGGCGATAGGGGTCACTGAAACGAATCTCTTGGGCACCGGCAACCTGGTGCATTTCGGCTGGACGAAAGAGGTGGATCGCAACTCGACCGATCTGTCCGGCAAGTTCGACCGGGTCATCGGCGACGTGGACATCGACGGCATGGTACGTCTGCAGTCCGACGGCCGCATCGCCGACTGGCGGATCGGGAGTCCGTTCCGCAGTGGAAAAGACGGAGCCTCCGTGCTCTGGGAAAGCGAGATCGCCGACCAGAGAGTGCTCCAGTTCCGGGCGGCGGCGGGGGTTCCGCTGGACACGACGATCTTTCAGCGCGGTGCGGCGCTCGCCAGAATCTCAGCGGTCCACGCGCCCTTCGCCACGGCGGGTGAGTTCGTCCGCGTCGGCGCCAAGGTCCAGATTCGGCAGGAGCGCTACGTCCTGCAAACCGTCGCCGACCAGATGGATGTTCCCGACACCGTGACCGCCGCGGTCGGCGCGTCCGTCGAATGGCGCCGCTCGCGATTCCGGACGTTCCGGTTCTTCAACGGCTTTGGCCCCGAGGGCATCGACTTGAGCCACCGCATCTCGCTCACGGCCTGGGTGGCGCCGTCGGTGTTGGGGTACGATCGGGCAGGGATCGGGCCGGAGATCTCCCTGCAGACGGCGGGCAGCCTGCCCTTCGGCTTCATCGCAGGAGCGCTCACGGCCAACGGCCTGTTCACGGGCGACGGGCTCGACTCGGGCCAGGTCGAGGTGAGCCTCACCGCCGGGATGAAGCCCGCCACACGGCATGCCACGGCTCTCCACGTCCGGGCGGGGGCCCTCGAATCCACTCAGCCGGGTCGGGAATTCGACCTGGGCTTCGATACGGCCCCCCGGAGCTGGGAACCCCACGCGTTCGTGGGGACCAGGATGATTTGGGGGGTCCTGGAGCACCGCTGGTTCATCTTCGACAACCTCCTCAATCTCCTCGGACTGGGCGCGGCCGGGTTTCTGGACTACGGCGGCGCGTGGTACCCGGATCAACCGCGGCGCTTCGGCGGCAACGTCGGTGTGGGACTGCGGTTCGGATCGGCCGTGGGGGCCCTTCCCCGCACCGGGCGCGTCGACCTGGGCTACCGGTTCGGTGACGGGGTGACGGACAAGCGTTGGGTCGTGAGCCTCGGAGCGGGTTTCGTTTTTGGCGCCAGCGGCGACCCCACCTGTGTGCCCCAGATCTATGAGGTGGCCGACATCTGTCGGTCCCGGCGCTGACCAGTTACGACTAAGGTCCAATGGCGGATCGGGCCCGCCATGGCCAACGTCCATGGTCCACTCCGCCGGGCACCGTCGCGGTTCGTGGCGGCTCCCGCCCCGGGCGTCGATAGTGCCATCATCGCCAGGGACTGCTTTCGGGCGGCCTGCTGTTCCCGTTTTGACTCATTTCAAGGGGATCAAACTGATGCAACGAATACTTCGTAGGACAGCAATGACGCTCGCGGCCGTCCTGGTGCTGACCCCACTCCAGCTCTGCGGGCAGAGGCGGCCGCCGCCGAGACAGGGACAGGGGCAGAGCCGAGGCATCGAGCTGACGCCCATCGTCGGATGGCAGATGGGCGGCAAGCTCCGCGTCCGCGACGGCGACGTACGGATACCTAGCGAGCTGGTATACGGTGGCCTGCTCAACGTACCGCTGTCGTCCGGAGCGATGCTGGAGCTCATGTACAGCCGGCAAGAGACCATCCTCGAGCTCAAGGAATTCACGGGCATCAAGCGCACGTTGTTCGACATGACCGTCCACTACGCCCAGATAGGCGCCGTGTATGAAGCCGTACGCTCGCCTGGGACCAAGGCGTTCGGCGTTCTCACGGCAGGCGCCACCATTTTCGATCCCAAGGAAGCCGGCACAGGAAGCGAGTGGCGCTTTTCGTTTGCCGGCGGTTTGGGTGGCAAGAAGTTCTTTTCCCCACGGGTCGGCCTGCGGGCGGACGCACGGTTGCAGTTCACATTCATTTCGTCGGCGGGGTCGGCCTGGTGCGGCGCCGGCGGGTGCGTGGTCGGCCTCAGCGGCACCGTGGTGGCCCAGTTGGCGACGACCGCCGGACTCGTGATCAAGTTCTAAGACCTCAAGGTCCACGGAGGAGCCACCATGCGGCGGCCACCACGGGCGCCGCAACCACCAGCGCCGCCGTCACACGCCCAAGCCGCGGCGCCTCTCGTGGCGTCACCGCCGCCGGCCTCTTCCCTTGGCGCGCCGTGCGGCACTCCCAAAACGCGATGGGCTCTTCGAGGTTCCATTGTGCCTTCCATTGCCGCGATGAGGTTTGACGAGAGAGTATAGGAGAGGCGATATATGAACGGATATGGGACTTTGGTCTTGGGCCGTCCGGGCCTCCCCCATCGGCCTGTCCCCCATCTCCAGACACGGAACCAAAGGAATCGGCAGCATGGCGGTGAACCTCACCAATCGTAGTTTCCTGACGCTCCTGGACTTCACACCGGAGGAGATTCACTTCCTGCTCGACCTGGCCGCCTCGCTCAAGCAGGCGAAGCACGACGGCACCGAGACCCCTCGACTCACCGGCAAGAACATCGCGCTGATCTTCGAGAAGACCTCGACGAGAACCCGCTGCGCATTCGAGGTGGCCGCGTTCGACCAGGGAGCGCGGGTGACCTACCTGGGTCCCTCCGGGTCGCAGATCGGCCACAAAGAATCGACGAAGGACACGGCGCGGGTCCTGGGCCGCCTCTACGACGGTATCGAGTACCGCGGCTTCGCCCAGTCCACGTGCGAGGAGCTGGCGGAACATGCCGGCGTGCCCGTGTGGAACGGCCTGACCGACGAATTCCACCCGACGCAAATTCTGGGCGACATCATGACGATGCGGGAGCACAGCGCCAAACCGTTGACCGAGATCGCGTTTTGCTACCTGGGCGACGCCCGCAACAACATGGGCAATTCCCTGCTGGTGGGCGCGGCCCAGCTCGGCATGGACTTCCGCATCGGCGCCCCAAAGGCGCTGTGGCCCACCGACGAGCTCGTGACCCGATGCCGCACCATCGCCGGAGACACCGGTGCCCGGATCGAGCTGACGGAAGACGTGACGCAAGCGGTCCAGAGCACCGATTTCATCCATACGGACGTCTGGGTCTCCATGGGCGAAGCCGAGTCCGTGTGGGCGAAGCGAATCGAACTCCTGAGACCCTACCAGGTGACCCGCGCCGTCCTGGCCGCCAGCGGCAACCCGGCAATCAAGTTCATGCATTGCCTGCCTGCGTTTCACAACCGCGAGACCAAGGTGGGGGAGGAGATCTACTGCAAGTTCGGCCTGGATGGCTTGGAGGTAACGGAGGACATCTTCGAATCCGACCAGTCCATCGTGTTCGACCAGGTGGAGAACCGGCTCCACACCATCAAGGCAGTCATGGTGGCCACTCTGGCGGAGACCCCTCAATAGGAGACCCCTTAATAAAGGAAAGAGCGTGGCAAAACGCCTATTCTCCGCCGACCGCATCCTGTTCATCCTGCTGGTCTTCGTCCCCATCGCCTTGGTCGCCGACTTCGTGCTTCATGCCGGCGGCCTCGCCGTCTTCGTGCTTTCGGCCCTGGCGATCATTCCGCTGGCCGGGTGGATGGGCCGGGCCACCGAGCACCTCGCCCTGCACGTGGGCGAGGGCCTGGGCGGGTTGCTGAACGCCGCGTTCGGGAACGCCGCAGAGCTGATCATCGCTATCATGGCCCTGCGCGCCGGGCTGTACGATCTGGTAAAGGCGTCCATTACGGGCTCGATCATCGGCAACATCTTGCTCGTGTTCGGCCTGGCAGCGCTGGCGGGCGGTATGCGCAAGAGCACCCAGCACTTCAACCGCACCGCCGCCGCGTCAGGCGTCACGATGCTCGTGCTGAGCGCCATCGCCCTCGTCATTCCGGCCATTTTTCACATGATCGCCGGGGATGCGGCTCCGGTGAGCGAGCACCGTATGAGTCTGCTCATCTCGGTGGTACTGATCGTCACGTACTTGCTGTCCCTCGTGTTCGCCCTGAAAACCCACTCGCATCTCTACTCCGGCGCCGAGGAGTCCCAGGGGCACTCGGCAGTCGCGGGCGGGTGGTCCGTCCGCAAATCCATGGCGGTGCTGTTGGCGGCGGCCGCAGGCATCGCCGTGATGAGCGAGCTGCTGCTCTCGTCGGTGGAACACGCCGGCGAGGCGGCCGGCATGAGCGAGGTGTTCATCGGTGTCATCCTCATCGCCATCATCGGTAACGCGGCCGAGCACTCCACGGCCGTTGTCGTGGCCATGAAGGACAAGATGGATCTCTCGCTCAATATCGCAGTGGGATCGTCGCTGCAGGTGGCCTTGTTCGTCGCGCCGATGCTGGTGTTTCTCAGCTACGTGATCGGCCCCAGCCCCATGGACTTGCGATTCACGACCATGGAAGTAGTGGCCGTGGTGACCTCCGTGGGCATCATGGCCATGATCTCCCACGACGGGGAGACGCACTGGATGGAGGGGGTGCAACTGCTCGCGGTGTACACGATTCTGGCGCTGGCGTTCTTCTTCTTGCCGGTATAGCCGGGAAATACTCGGCAGAGCCGTTCCTTCGATCAGCAGCGGCGGAAGCCGCCAGGGATTGATCAGTCGACGTCGCCCAGTTTGACGACGATCATCTTCTCCTCGGTGTAGTCTCGAATCCCGTATTTCACCCCGCCGACGCCGAGCCCTGAGGGGCCCCGGCCGGCGAAAGGCATCCAGTCCACGCGAAACGCCGAGTGGTCGTTGATCATGACCGCGGCGCCTTTGAGTCCCCTGGCGGCGGCGAAGGCGCGGTCGACGTCCTGAGTGAAGATGGCGGCCTGAAACGACCACCGCACGTTGTTCGCCTGCTCGATCGCGTCGTGCAACCCCTCGTAAGAATTCACCACCACGACGGGGCCGAATATCTCCTCCGTCATCACCGGCGTGTCCGCCGGGGCGTCGGTGAGCACGGTGGGCGCGTAGCATTGATGATCCAGCGGCTCGGCGCCCGTGGTCACCACTGCCCCGGCGGCCAGGCCCGCTTCCACCCACTCGTGGATCCGATCCACTTCCCGCTGCCGAATGAGGGGACCCACCTCGGTCTCCGGCAGCGTGGCATCACCCACCGTGAGTGCCGCCGCGCCGTCGGTGAGGCGTTGCACCACGTCATCTCGTATCGCGGCGTGGGCAAACACACGTTGCACGCTCACGCACACCTGTCCGGCATGGTAGTACCCGCCTTTCAGGAGCGCGGGAATGGCGCGATCGAGATCGGCCCCCCGGTCCAAGATGACAGGCGCCGCCCCGCCGTGCTCCAGCGTGCAGCGCACACCCGGTGCGAGCTTCGAGCGGAGAAACCACCCGACTTTCGCACTGCCGATGAAGCTGAAAAACCCTATGCGATCACTCGTGACCAGGCGCTCCGCCACCTCGTTTGTGGACGGGACTGCCATGCCCCACTCCGGGGGCAGCCCGGCCTCACGCAGCAACTCCATGAACACCATGCACGACAAGGCCGTATCCGGCGCAGGCTTGATCAACACGGGGCATCCCGCGGCGACCGCCGGCGCCACCTGGTGCGCGATGAGGTTGACGGGATGATTGAACGCGCTGACGGCCGCCACCACCCCGATGGGCTCCCTGATGGTGAACGCCAGCCGGCCCATGGCGGCGGGTGTGCCCTGCATCGGGATCTCGCCACCTGCAATGCGGGTCGCTTCTTCGGCGGAGAGCTCGACGGTATTGGCCGCCCGGGTGACTTCGATGCGGGCATCCACCAGCGGCTTGCCCCCCTCGCTGGCGATGAGCATGGCGAGGTCCTCGTGATGATCCGTCACGAGTGCCGCGAGGCGCTTGAGGATGGCGCTTCGCTGGTGCGCCGGTAGCCCCTGGGGGTTGTCGGCGTGCGCCTGCGTCGCGACATCGAGGGCGCGGTCCAGGCCGCTCGCGTCAACGAGGGCAACCTCGGCCACCGTTTCGCCCGAATAGGGGGACGTGACCTGCAAGATGTCGGGGTGCTTCGGTTGCCAGCCCGGGATATCGGCCGCGTAGCGTGATTCGAGCATGTTCGTCGCCTTCAAATGGAGTAGGCGATGTTCCCCAACCGCTCGGTGAGCAACGCATTTTCTCGATAGTCGATGGGCACCACCACCAGGCTCG
>JAPULZ010000172.1 GCA_027294455.1 Gemmatimonadota bacterium | reverse complement strand
TACCCCTAACGGAGGACCAAATCCTCTACGGCCACCTCGCCGGCATCGCGAGTCGGTTCGTGGCGAACTATCGGGCAGAACGGGACTCTCCTCCAAATAGCGACAATGGATGATTTCACTCATCGCGTGCCGGTGCTTCATATCATTAGTGTAAGTACTTTAGTGGAAGATCATTAGTGCATAGACGCTAACGCATAATCGCGTACTTCTGGTGCAACGTCCTGTGCCGTTGCGCAATCGTTTGGTAACACGTATTTCGATTGCACTCCACACTATATGAGATGCAATGCAAACCTTCGTTGGGTGACGCAAGACAGATACTCGCAAACATCTGGGGGTACACCGACTTTCGCTGGGCCCAGCGCCGCGTGGTACTCGGCGCACTGCGGGGTAGGGACGTGCTCGCGGTACTACCCACCGGCGGTGGGAAGTCGCTCTGCTTCCAGGTCCCGGCGCTCGTGCTTCCAGGCACGACAATCGTCGTGTCACCACTCATCTCGCTCATGCAGGACCAAGTCGGTGCGTTGCAAAGTCGCGGCGTGGCAGCAGCGTATTTGAGTAGCTCGCAGCGACCGGGCGAGCAGCGCGTGGTGTGGAATGCCTACGTCGAAGGTCGGTTGAAGCTGTTGTACGTGGCTCCGGAGAGGATGTCACAACTGTTGGAACGCAAACCGGCCGCGCCAACGCCTCTCCTCGCCATCGATGAAGCACACTGTATCAGTGAATGGGGACACGACTTTCGGCCGCATTACCGATCGTTGGGTCAACATCGCTACGCACTCGGACGTCCACCGACGATCGCCCTCACGGCCTCGGCCACGCCCGACACGCGCAACGACATCGTGCGGCTCTTACGAATGCGAACCCCACTGGTTGCCGTCAACTCGTTCGACCGGCCGAATCTGCACTTCAGCGTGAAGCGCGCCACGACCCAACTCGCGCGACTCCAAGAGACCGCTGCGCTACTCAAACGGCATCCCGAAACCGCCATCGTGTACGTGCCGACGCGAAATCGAACCGACGGGGTCGCGGCCGTGCTCCGACGCTGGGGCTTTGTCGCGGCGCCATATCATGCCGGACTGCCGTCGAAGGATCGCACAGAATTATTGCAGCAGTTCTTGGATGGACGGGTTCGCGTGATGGTGGCGACCAATGCGTTCGGCATGGGCATCGACAAGCCCGATGTACGCCTCGTCATCCACCTCGGCATACCAACCCGCCCGGAGGCCTACTACCAAGAGGCCGGTAGGGCGGGTCGCGACGGGGAGCCGGCATGGTGCCGGCTCATCTGGTTGAAGGACGATCTGCGGCTAGCTTCGGCGATGGCCATGGAGAAAACAACCACGCGAGCCGCCACCGCATCGGGGCACCTGCGAGCGCGGAAGGCCGCCCTGCAAACTATGCGGGAATACGTCTCGAGCCGGCGCTGCCGTCGAAAGATTCTACTGGGTTATCTGGGCGAAGAGGTGTTGCAGTGTTCGGGTTGCGATCGGTGTACGTAGGCATTCAGGCCTTCGCCGCGAGCTTCTGCTCCTGCCGTTCTCTGGAGATCAGGCACACGTTCCAGGCGAGGCCCAGCCGCTCCATGGTCCTGATCACGATCCAGGAGGGGTCCAGCTCCCACCATTTCAGGCCATGACGCGCGGAGGTCGGGAACGCATGGTGGTTGTGATGCCAGGACTCGCCCAGGGTGAGGGGAGCGAGCCACCCGACGTTCCCGGAGCGGTCCTGAATGGCAAACCTGCGAGAGCCGAAGACGTGGCAGAGCGAGTTGACGGCGGCGGTCGCATGGGTCGCGACGAAGAGGCGCACCCAGCCACCCCAGAGGAGGCCGGTCAAGCCGCCGATCCAGGAGCCTGAGAGGAGCCAGCCGGCTCCAAACGGAAGGAGCATGCCGAGAACGACGACGAGGGCACTCCATTTCTCCAGCTCCTGGAGGAAGGGATCGCGCTCGAGGTCCGGGACGTAGCGTGCCGGCTCGATCGCGGCCGTCTGGTTGAACACGTGGCCGAAGTGGGAGTGCCAGAGGCCCATCACGGCGCCCAGGAATCCTGGCTTCCGGTCCTGATGGGGGCTGTGGGGATCTCCGGGCTGGTCCGGACAGGCATGGTGCATTCGGTGTTGGGCGGCCCAGACGATGGGAGCCCCCTGGGCGTTCATACAGCCGAAGATGGCGAGGATCCAGCGGACCGGCCGCGGGGTGTCGAAGGCGCGGTGGGTGAAAAGGCGGTGGTAACCCACCGTAATCCCGAGCGCGGTCACGAGGTACATGCCGGCGAAGATCCCCAGGTCCACCAAGGTGACCATCCCGAGCACGCCCAGGACGGCGGCTCCGGCGGCACCCAGGGCCGGGAGGATGATGACGAAGATGAGTGCCAGGACGCGGGACGCGACGGTGATCCGGCCATCGGTGTCGATCGTCGGATAGAGCGGATGAACGGTCATGCTTCTCCTGGAATTTGCACTCCCTGGTCGGAAGTATGTCATGTAGTGGCTGTCCTGTCGAGCCTCCGTCGACCCGCTCGGATGAGACATTCGGCACCCGTTGCCGGCTCGAACTCGGTGTAACCTTTTCTCCGTTGCCGGCATCTACTAACGGATCCTGCAGCCGGGGTACCCACGTGCCTCGCTATAGAGGCTCCTGTGCGGCCCGCTCGGGCCGAACCAAATCGGGGAGGGTCAGTCGGCACGCCCGGAGCTCGTTGCCGCCGACGGCGGGGTTGTTTCACACCCGGCACTACACGCAGGATGCGACGTCGGAAATGGCCCTCCCTCCGGCTCCCCACACCCTCCCGGCTCAGGAAACTGAACTTTTTCTGATATCTGGCCAGCGCCATCCGCATGGTGCACCTTTCCGTCGATACGTCTCCCGACTCTGCTCTCGAGGACCTAACGGGCATGTCTGAACACGAACGGCCGTCCAAGTCGGCCATCAGCCGCCGGTCGCTGCTCGCGGGCGCGGCGGGTATTGCCGGTGCGGCCTTGGCAAAACAGCGGTCCGCCAACGCCGAGGAGCCGGCCGACAAAGAGGCGACCCAGGCTACGAGCGATCCAACCAAAGTCCCCGGACGCCCGGCCAGTGCGGTGGGCCGGCGGTCATCGTTCGAACAACCGCGACGCCTGGTATCGAACTCTGTAGGCGGCGTGTCACGGACCCCGCTGCAAGATCTGGACGGCGCGATCACTCCGGCAGACCTGCATTACGAACGGCATCACGCCGGCGTGCCGGAAATCGACCCCGCAACGTACTCGCTGTTGATTCACGGGATGGTGGATCGGCCTCGAATGTTCACCCTGGCGGATCTCAAACGTTTCCCATCCACGTCCCAAACCTATTTCCTCGAATGCTCTGGTAACGGAGGCTCAGCGTTCTCCGGCAACCGGAGACCCAACCTGACGCCGCAGCAGATCGATGGCCTCTTGAGCACGAGCGAGTGGACCGGTGTTGCCCTCTCCGTGCTGTTCCGCGAAGTCGGCGTTCACGAGAACGCGACGTGGTTTCTCGCCGAGGGGATGGATGCGTCGGTGATGACGCGTAGCATTCCGACGTCCAAGGCCTGGGACGACGCCATGATCGCCTACGGGCAGAACGGTGAAGCCATACGTCCCGAGCAGGGATATCCCGCGCGACTCCTGCTGCCGGGTTGGGAAGGCAACGCGAACGTGAAATGGATCCGCCGGCTCGAGCTGTCGGATCGCCCGTTTATGACTCGCTGGGAAACGTCCAAGTACTCCGATCCGTTGGCGGACGACACCGCTCGCATGTTCAGCTTCGAGATGGACGCCAAGTCGCTCATCACCTATCCGGCATACCCGACCGTACTCAACGGACCGGGGTGGCACGAGATCAGGGGGGTGGCATGGAGCGGACGCGGTAGCATAAGGCGTGTGGAAGTGAGCACGGACGGCGGGCGCGAGTGGAACCCAGCCGAGTTGCAAAAAACGATCCTGCCCAAATGCGCCACGCGTTTTGGCTTGATGTGGAACTGGAATGGCGAGCCCACCGCAATCATGAGTAGGGCGGTGGACGACACGGGGTACGTGCAACCCTCCGTCCAGGCCTTGAGAGAAGCAAGGGGAATTGGAACCCGATACCACTACAACAGCATTCGTGTTTGGAACGTCGGTCCCGACGGTGCGGTGACGTTCGGAGATCAGGGGTAATGGTAAAGACCCATGCT
>JAPULZ010000171.1 GCA_027294455.1 Gemmatimonadota bacterium | reverse complement strand
ACGCAGGACCGATACGAGGCACTGCGGTCGGTGTCCGACAGCGTTGTGATGGAGGTCTGGTGGGACAGCGGGCGTGCCAAGCGGCGCAGCTACTTAAGCGAGTTGTTGGATATCGTGAATGGCACCGGTCGGCGGATTTCGGCGGTGCTGCAACTGCGCTACGAGGACCTCCGGCCCGGTGAAGGACCGCCTGGTGCCATCTGCTGGCCAGCCGACACGGACAAGCAGGGCCGAGAGTGGCTGGTTCCGATCTCGCCCTGCGTACGGGGAACACTCGACCGGATATTGGCTGAGCGCCCTGGGATCGGTGCAGCGTGCCTATTTCCCTCGCCCACCGACCAGACGCGGCCGATTGCGTACGAGCGCGTCCGTACCTGGCTCCAACGGGCGGAACGGCTCGCGGGCGTACCGAAGCAGCGGGGGTCGCTCTGGCACGCGTTCCGTCGTAAGTGGGCCACCGAGCGGAAACACCTCAGCGCGGCAGATGTAGCGCGAGCCGGGGGCTGGTCGAGCGTGGAAACGCTGCAGCGTTGCTACCAGCAGCCGGATGAGGCGACTATGTTGCGAGTCGTGCTGGGCGCCGGTGAGTTGAGGGAGAAACGCGTATGAAGCGGCCCAACTTGCACAGTTTCTTGCACAGACGCTGTGGCAACCAGGAGTTGGACCGTGTTATCTTGTTGCAGTCGTTACACTTCGGGGCGGTAGCTCAGCTGGGAGAGCACCGGCTTTGCAAGCCGGGGGTCGTGGGTTCGAGCCCCATCCGCTCCACTCCTCGGGCTACCGACCAATCTTTCGTGCGGGGCCCATCGATGCTGTGATGCCGGTCCGCGCGCTCCCGATTCGCAGCAGATTTTTGCAGGCGGGCTGTATGATACCGGGAGACTCCCGGCTCCGCATGCACATAGGTCCCTCCGCGCGCTGTGGTTTTCATTGCGTCCGGTCATCCCAATCGTGTCCCTAAGAACCAACGCGCGCTCCGGGACCTACGTGCATGCTGCGCACCGACACTTTTGCATAACCGGTTCTCTCGCACTGAGCAAGCCCAAAATCGGCCGTCTACTTGGCGGCGTCGAACCGGCTGGCGACTTCTTTCCAGTTGACCACGTTCCACCAGGCGGCGATGTAGTCCGGCCGGCGGTTCTGGTAATGCAGGTAGTACGCATGTTCCCACACGTCCAACCCCAGGATCGGGGTCTTGCCGTCCATCAGGGGACTGTCCTGGTTGGCGGTACTGTAGGCTTCGAGTTGGCCGCCGCTCACCACGAGCCAGGACCAGCCGCTTCCGAACCGCGTGGCCCCGTTGGTGGAGAAGGTGTTCTTAAAGGAATGAAAGTCGCCAAACGTGCTGGTGATCGCGTCGGCCAGCGCTCCCGAGGGCCCCCCGCCGCCGTCAGGGCTCATCACCTGCCAGAACAGTGAGTGATTCGCGTGGCCCCCTCCGTGGTTGCGGACTGCGCCGCGGATTGCCTCGGGCACCGACTTGATATCGCGCAGCAAATCCGCGAGGTCTTTCTTGTGGAGCTCGGGGTGCTTGTCCAACGCCTCATTCAGCTTGGTCACGTAGGCGTTGTGGTGTTTGCCGTGGTGAATCTCCATGGTGCGGGCGTCGATGTGCGGCTCGAGCGCGTCGTGGGCGTAGGGAAGATCGGGAAGTGTGTGTGCCATCCGGTGCTCCTCGGGAAACGTGAATTGCGGTCGAGGTAATTTGCATCGGGGGCCGGCGGGTGCAAGGGATGTGGGGTAGGGACCCAACAGCCCATCGGTCGGGAGAGTTGCTTGTTCGTCCTGGTCTTGCCAACTTCCCCTCGCATGGGCACGTGCGGTATGTGCCTGTCCGATGGAGCTTTAGCCAACTATCGCCTGGAGAGCCGTGATGACCGCGGTAGCGCCCACACTTCCCCGGGTGGGGGACCCGGCCCCCGATTTCACCCTTGCGTCCACCGCGGGCGCGGACGTGACCCTGTCGTTGCTTCGCGGAGAGTCCAATGTGGTGCTCGCCTTTTTTCCCCTCGCGTTCACGTCGGTGTGTACGGCGGAGCTGTGCGACTTCACGCAGGATCTCTCGCAGTTCGAGGACGTGGACGCCAAGGTGTTCGGCGTGAGCGTGGACTCCGTTCCGGCCCTGAAGGCGTTCCAGGCGAAGCACGACATCGGCATCGACCTGCTCAGCGACTTCAAGCGTGAAGTGTGCCGGAGCTATGGTACCTTGATGGAAGACACGTTCTTTTCACGCCGGGCGTACGTCGTCATCGACAAGGCGGGCATCGTTCGCTGGACGTTCACGGAGGCGGCGCTCGCCGACAAGCGAGACAACGCCGAACTCCTCACTGAGCTTGGGAAGCTCGCATGACGTCCGAGCAGGATCGTTCCGTGTCGTCGGTGTTGAACGCTCTGGCCGACGTGACGGCGTTTCTCCAGGCCGGGGCCCGATCGGAGGACGTGCTGCCGGGTGTGGTGGACGCTCTCGGCCGCGACCTCGACCTCGAGAGTTGCCGGGTGTGGGTGAAGGCCCAGGACAGCACAAGCTACCGCGCGGTCGTGCGTGAGGGTGATGCGGCGCCGAGTGCCGACCAGGCCGCGGCGGTGTCCACCTGGATCGCCGACCCCGGCCCTCGGTCGAGTGGGCAACATGTGTGCCTCCCCCTCTACAGCGGCGCTGAGCCCATCGGGCTCTTGGAGGCCCGGCTGGGGGACGCAGCCGACGCCGCGACCAAACGGCAGGTCCTGCGCATCGTGGCCAACATCATGGCCCCGTGGCTCGCCTCCATCGAGTTGTCCGAGGACCTCGCTGCCGAGGTGGCGTTTCGCACCCGCGAAACCGAAGCCCAACGGCGGTTCACCTCCAAGATCATCGATTCGCTCCCCGTGGGGCTGTACGTCGTCGACCGCGAATACCGGATCCAGGCGTGGAATCGCAAGCGTGAGGTTGGCGCGCAGGGCATCTCCCGCGACGAGGCGCTGGGCCGCGAGGTGTACGAGGTGCTCAGCCGGCAACCCCGGGATCTGTTGAAGGCGGAATTCGACAGGGTGTTCGCGACCGGCGAGATGGAGCAGATCGATATCGGCTCGACGGCCACCGGCGAGTTGCGCCACTACCGCATCAGCAAGATTCCCATGCGATTGCATGATGAAGACATCACCCATGTCATCACGATCGGCGAGGACATCACAGAGTGGCGGGATATCCAGCAGCAGATCGCCCAGACCGAAAAGCTCGCGGCGGTGGGACAGCTGGCGGCCGGTGTCATGCACGAGATCAACAACCCCCTGGCCACCATTGGGGCGTGCAACGAAGCCTTGATGCTCCGCGTGCCCGAGCTCCCTACCAATGCGAAAGTCGGGTTCGACGAGTACCTGCGGATCATCGACTCCGAGCTGGAGCGATGCCAGGCCATCATCGACGGTCTCCTGGACTTCTCCAGTCCCAAGGCCCAGGCGAAGACGCTGGCGTCGATCAACAGCATCGTGGAGGATGCGCTGTTCCTTATCAAGCACCACGAGCGGTTTCGCAAAATCGATCTCGTACGGTGTCTGGGCGACTCGCTGCCGTCCATCGCCGCCAATACGAAGCAGCTGATCCAGGTTTTTCTGGCGCTCATGATGAATGCCATCGATTCCATGGAAGGTGCAGGCAAGCTCACCGTCACCACGATCACCAACCCCGAACGCTCGGACGAGATCATAGTGGAGCTGGCCGACACGGGTCTGGGAATCAAAGGGGAAGATCTGCCCAAGATCTTCGAGCCGTTCTTCACGACGAAGCCGCCGGGCCGGGGGACCGGATTGGGCTTGTCCATCTGCTACGGCATCGTCCAGCAACACCGCGGACGGATGGTCGTCGATTCGCAATACGGCGTCGGGTCGACGTTTCGGATCTTCCTGCCCGTGAGCGAAGACGTGTGAAGATCTTGGTGATCGAGGACGACCCGACCGTGGGGCGATTCGTCCAGCGGGGCCTCGAGGAGCATGGGGCCAACGTGGATCTCGTTGCCGACGGTGCGGAGGGCCTCGAACGGGGGTCGCGCGGGGAATATGACGTCATCGTGTTGGATCTCCGGCTGCCGTCCCTCACGGGGATCGAGGTGCTCCGGACGCTGAGAGATCGCGGCGTCGGCACGCCGGTCCTGGTGCTCACCGCCCAAGATGCCGTGGACTCCAAGGTCCAAGCGCTGCGCATGGGTGCCGACGATTATGTAACGAAGCCGTTCTCGTTCGAGGAATTGCTGGCCCGCGTGGAAGCGCTCGGACGTCGGCCGCGCGCGATCAAAGCTCCCACGGTGCAGATCGGTGACCTCGTGATCGACACCGGGAGTCGCGAGGTCAAGCGTGGGGACACGGTCGTAGAGTTGACGCCCAAGGAGTACGTGGTGCTCGAGTACCTCGCGCGGAACGAGGGCCGCGTGCTCTCGAGGACCCTAATAACGGAATATGCGTGGGGCTACAACTTCGATCCCGGCACCAACATCGTCGACGTGGTCATCAACCGTCTCCGCAAGAAAATCGATGAGGGGGGCTTCGGCCGCCTGATTCACACCGTGCGGGGTGTGGGCTACGTGTTGCGGGCCTGATGCGGACGATTCGGGGGCGTCTGGCGGTGGGATACGCCATTGCGCTTGCGACCACGATGTTCGCCTTCGCGGCCACCATCTACTTCGTGCAGCGGGCCGACCGGTTCGCGCAACTCGATCCCCGCGCCGGAGTGCAGGCCGATATCATCGCCGCCCTCGTGGCGGACGCCTACGACCGCCTGGGACATGTGGTTGTGGTAGACACGGTCGGGCGGGATTCCACCGGCGCACCCCTCATCGAGTCCGCGCTCGATCAGCGGGTCGGCGATCTGCTGGTCTCCGTGCAAGACTATGTCGTCATCGTGGACTCTACAGGCGGGGTCCTCTACGCGACGGTCAAAGCCGGCTCGCTGCGGGACAACCCGATTCGCAGTGTTGGCCTCCCGGTCAGCAACCAGCTGGAACGATTGGCCAACGCGGCCCGGAACCCCAACCCCGGCGGACGGTACGACATCATCGACCTGGGATCCCCGGCCGGCCAGATCCGCTACTACACTCGCCCGATAACCGGGGCCGGCTCGAGGGTGGCGAGCATCCTGGCCGGGGCGTCGACGGCGGGGGTCGTCAACGAGACGCGCAACCTCGTCGTCGGCATGCTGGTGAGTGCGCCGTTTCTGCTCATGGCGTCGATGATCGTCGGGTACGTCCTCGCCGGCCGGAACCTCCGGCCCGTCGACACCATCATCGATGAGATCGAAGCCATCACTGATGGGCGCAGCCTGCACCGGCGTGTCGTTCAAGTGCGCGACACCGCCGAGCTCGCCCGATTGTCCACGACGTTGAACGCCATGTTGATCAGGTTGGAGCGGAACTTCCTGAGCCTCCGTCGTTTCACGGCCGACGCCAGTCACGAGCTCAAGACCCCGCTGACCGTGCTGCGATTCGGCGTCGAGCGGGCCATCACCCACCCATCGGCCACGCGCGAGGTCATGGAGGTTCTGGAGGAGACCCTCGTGGAAGTCAACCGGATGACGGAAATTGTCGATTCGCTCCTCACGTTGGCGCGGGTAGATGAGGGACGCGCCCCTCTGCACCTGGAACGAACGGATTTCCGCGAACTGCTGGGCGAGATCGCCGAGACGGCCAACCTGCTCGGTGAGCAGGCCGCGGTGGATGTGGCCGTGTCGAGTCCCGATTCCCCGATCATCATCCCAATAGACCGGGGCCGGGTGCGGCAGCTCCTGCTCAATCTCCTCACCAACGCGATCAAGTACACCCCCCGAGGAGGCAAAATCGACATCACTTGCACGCAGGAAGCGGAGGAGATCGTGATCGAGGTTGCCGACACCGGAATAGGAATCGCCACCGGTGACCTTCCCCACATCTTCGATCGCTTCTGGCGGGCCGACGCCGCGCGCAGCCGAACCGGTGAACGTCCGGGCAGCGGACTGGGACTGGCCATCTGCCGATGGATCGCCGAGGCACACGGCGGATCCATAACCGTCCACAGCCGCCGCGGCGACGGCACCACGTTCCGGGTCACTTTGCCCCGGGGTGAGGCGGAGCAGAGTCCCACGGTCGCACTCGCTTGACCCACCTCTAGCGGGACGGGTGATCGGAAGATAAAATGACGGCTGTCGCGCCGAGGCGGGCGCACAAGGTGTCCAGATAGCGGCCCAATTATGTAATCCGGTTTTTATCGATTTGTAATGTTTGCCCCATGGTCCTGCCAGCCACGGCGTCCGTGGCCGGGGTACATTGGACCTGCAACCTCGCTCAGGAGGACCGCGTGTTTGATCAATTGATCGTTTCGAACCCGCAGGGCAACGCCTTCAAGAAGGGCCTGCCGAGTACCGTCATGTCCACCGTCATCCACGGATTGCTCATTTGGGGTGCCGTGAACGCCACGATGACCGCTGACGTGAACGAGGAAGAAGTGGTGGGGGACACGACCATGATTTTCCTGACCGAGGAAGAACCGGAACCGGAACCGGAAGAAGAGCCACCTCCGCAGCAGCAGGTGCTGACGCTCGATCCGCCGCCGAAGGGGTTCCAGACCCTCGACGCGCCCATCGACATTCCGACGGAGATTCCGCCCATCGATCTCACCGAGCGATTCGACCCGCGCGATTTCTCGGGCGTGGGGGTCGAGGGCGGCGTGTTCAGCGGTGTCCAGGGCGGCACGGGCCCCGTCGATTTCTCGCAGACGTTCAACGAAGCCGCGGTGGACGAACGTCCCGAGCGGATCTCCGGACCCATGGCGCGATATCCGGAAATGCTGCGGCAGGCGGGCATCGAAGGAGTTGTCCTCCTCGAGTTCGTGATCGACACGAGCGGTCATGTCGAGCGGGAAACCATCAAGATTCTCAGTTCGACCAATCGTGCATTTGAAGGTCCGGCGCGCGAAGTGGTGCGCCGGAGCTTGTTCCGACCGGGCCGCGTTCGGGGCCAGGCCGTGCGAGTGCTGGTACAGCAGCAGATTGGTTTCACTATTCAGACCGGCGACGACGACCGGTAACCACCAACCACGACCTATTACCGAGGGCTAGGGGAGGCTCGCCAGTCATGGAATTATCGATACTCGATCTTTGGAGAGAGGCCGGCACGTTTTCCAGAGGCATCATCGCGGTTCTGGCCTTGATGTCCATCTATTCTTTGAGCGTTAGTGCCGCCAAGTGGTGGCGGCTGCGCAAAAGCAAAGCGCAGACGCGGAAATTCGCGCCCGAGTTCGCGCGGTTTCTCCAGGAAGATCAGCTGGACGCCGCGATCGCATTGGCGGAAGAGCAGAAGATTTCACACGTCGCTCGCGTGCTGGGCGAGGCGCTGGCGGAAGTGAAACCGCTCTTGGCCGATCGGGCGACGGTCACGACGGGCGACATCAACGCAGCGGAGCGAGCCGTCGAGCGGCAAACCATGATGCTCGTCGCGGACCTCAAGAAGGGACTGGTGATCCTCGCCACCGTGGGCTCCACCGCGCCCTTCGTCGGGCTGTTGGGAACGACCATGGGTATCGTGAACTCCTTTACAGGCATGGCCTCCAGCGGTTCCGGTGGCCTGGCCGCCGTGTCGGCCGGTATCGCCGAGGCGCTCATCGCGACGGCGTTCGGTCTCCTGGTCGCCATTCCTGCGGTGTGGTTGTACAACTACTACACGACGGTCATCGAGAACATCACTGTCGAGATGACCTATATGTCCAAGGAGCTGATCGACTTCCTCATCAAGACCGTAGGCAGCGAGTTCGGCCGGTCGATCTTCACCAAAGAGTTCAAGGCCCAGCAGGCCGGGCCCAATCCGATCAAGTAGGACCGGATGACTTCAGAACTCTCGCGGAAGGAGGTCTAGGCCAATGGGTGGTTCAGTCGGTGGCGATGAACAATCTATCAAGTCCGAGCCGAACGTGATCCCCATGATCGACGTCATGCTGGTGCTGCTGATCATCTTCATGATCGTGACACCGGTGATCACCGGGGGGTTCCAGGCCACGATGCCCGAGGCCAGGAACCTGGAGCAACGACCGGAAGAGGACAATGACATCATCCTCGGCATCGATCTCGACGGGCGGTACTACCTCGACCCCGGCAGCGGGGAGATCGGCATGATCGTCAACGATTCTCTGGAGCCGTTTCTCACCCGGATATACGACGCTCGATTGCGGGATCGCATTTTGTACTTCCGTGCGGACGCGAGCATCGAGTATGCGGCCGTGGAAGATGCGATGGACATCGCTCGGAAAGCCGGGGTGCGGGTGCTCGCTGCCATAACGGACCTCAAACGCGAGCCGCGGAGGTAGCCCATGAGCATTTCAACGGGCCGCCCGGGCGGCTACACCAGCGAGCCCAACGTCATTCCGATGATCGACATCATGCTGGTGCTGCTCATTATTTTCATGATGCAGGTCGCGCAGCAGCGGAAGGCGATGGACATCCAGTTGCCCCCGGAGCAGCGAGTGCAACAGGAGCAGATGGAGGAGGTGACGAGCAACCAGATCGTGCTGCAGCTCGGCGCGGACGGTTCGTACGCGCTCAACGCGGATACGATCCCGTTCAGCCAGCTCGATGCGAGGCTGCATGAGATCTATGACAATCGCCCTGCGAAGCTGATGTTCGTGAAGACCGACCGCAGCCGGACGTTCGGTGAGGTCATCGAGGCGATGGACGTGGCCCGGGGCGCCGGTGTGCAGGTCATCGGATTCACGCCGCCGGAGCCATCAGGCGAGCAGTAGGAAAACCCCGAAAGCGGGCCTCCGTCTCGGGGGAAACATTGAGGGCGTCGAGACCCTTTCCATATGGAAAGGTATTGACGCCCTCGGTGTATATATTGGCACGATGAGACCGCAGCCCAGGATTCCCCGTGTAGAACTTCCGGAGCAACCCCAGTTGCCCCGCGGGTCCTATGTATTCTCGGTGGTCCTGCATGCCTTGCTCATCGCCTTCGTCCTTTGGCAGCAAGCCACCGGCGAGCCGTCCCCGGCCGGCGCCGGGCTCCCCGGCCTGGCGGGCGGCGGCGGCGGCGGGGGCGGTCGCAAGATCACCTACGTTGCGTTGTCACCGCCTCCTTCGGCGGCCGCGGCTGCACCGGTAGCAGTCCCGCCGCCGCCACCCCAGCCGATGCGCCTGCCGGTCCAGCAGGTCAGGGAGATCTCCCGGGTCGAGGCAAGGGTGACGTTCGACGTCCCCACCAACGTCCGTCCGATCCAGCTGGCCCGCACCATCGGTGCCGGTGCCGGCATCGGCGGCGGGCGCGGGGCAGGGACGGGGTCCGGCGGCGGGATCGGCAGCGGGGAAGGTACCGGCATGGGAAGCGGCGCGGGTCCCGGAAACGGTGGTGATGGTGGGGCTATCTTCCCGCCGACCGTGCGGTATACTTTTCTGCCGCCCGAGCCGCGGCCCAGCTCAGTGACGGGCCGAACCTTCCGCGTGCGTTTCGCGGTGGATCCGGAGGGCCGTGTGACCGACGTCGATGTCGAACCGATCATCGGAGACGGAGACTACCGCAAGAAGTTCGTCGGGACCATGTTCCGTTACCGATTCACTCCCGCCACGTCGCGGGACGGCACGCATGTGGCCGGCACCGCGGTTCTGAGTTTCACGCTGTAAGACACACTTCCTGACCCCTCATCCGCTGGAGGATATCTGGCATGCGAAGGCCGATCGTGCTGGCTGCAGCCCTTTTCGTGCTCGGCAGCATGACCCGCGCGGCGCAGGCGCAGCAAGTGGAACTCGACGGGCCGCGCGTCTTCCTCAAGGGGGTTTCCTTCCCGGTCACGATGACGGCGCCGGGTGCGACGCAACCGGTGCGGGTCCAGCTGCGTCTCGCCGACGGGACGGTCGTCGCGGATACGGTCATCGCCCCGTTCGAAGCCGTGATCGTGCCCGGCGTGGTGATCCGGCAGGGAAGCGAGGCACCGGTCCTAGCCGAGTCGGCCAGTGGGGTGACCACGATGGACCGGCCGGTCCTGCCGAGTTGGGTCAGCCTGCTCCCGCCGATCGTGGCCATCGGTCTGGCCTTGATCACGCGCGAGGTCGTCACGTCGCTGTTTGCCGGCATCTTCGTGGGATGTCTGTTCCTGACCGGATTCGAGCCGATCGCGGCAGCGTTCATGGCCGCCAACGAGTTCGCCCGCGGGGCGGTGTCTGACCCCAACAATGCCGCCATCCTCCTGTTCTCGTTGATGCTTGGCGGCATGGTGGGCGTGATCACGCGAATGGGCGGGACCCGCGCCATCGTCGATGCGGTCGCTCCCCTGGCCACGACACGAGCGCGAGGGCAAGTAGCGACATGGGCCGCCGGGCTTGGGGTGTTCTTCGACGACTATTCCAACTCGCTCATCGTCGGGACCACCATGCGCCCACTCACCGACAAGCTGAAGATCTCGCGCGAAAAGCTCGCCTACATCGTCGATTCCACGGCGGCGCCAGTCGCCGCGGTTTTCTTCGTGTCCACCTGGATCGGGTACGAGGTGGGGTTGATCGACGACGGACTGGAGTTGGCTGCGGCACAAAACGCTTCCAATCCCCAGCTCGCTGCCGAGCTCGCATCGGTCTCCGGTTTCGGCGTATTCCTGCAAACCATTCCTTATCTGTTCTATCCCATTCTCGCCATCTTCGCGGTACTCGTGATTTCCCTGACCGGCAGAGACTTTGGGCCCATGTTGCGGGCGGAGCGGCGCGCGGCCTCCGGCGGCGGATTGGCGCGTCCCGGGGCACAGCTCGCCGCCGACGTGGACGCCGAATTGTCCGAGGCGTCGTCAGCCCCTGCGGGAAGATGGTGGAACGGGGTGTTGCCGGTCGCCACCTTGGTGGTGACCGTTCTCGGCGGCCTGGTCGTGACGGGGATCTCGGCGCTCGGACCGGATGACGAACGCTCGCTGCGCAACATCTTCGGCGGCTCTGATCCGTTCAGTCCCCTCCTTTGGGGTGCGTTACTCGCCTGCGTCGTGGCGCTCGCGCTCGCCGGCTTCCAGAAGATCCTGACGGTGCGCGAGGGGGTCGACGCGTGGGTGAGCGGGCTTCGGGCGATGCTGCTGGCGATGGTGATTCTCGTGCTGGCCTGGTCGCTGGGCGCGGTGACCCGATCGCTGAATACGGCAGGGTTCCTGACGGAGGCGCTGAGCGGGAACTTGCCGGCAGTGCTCCTTCCGGTCACGACATTCTTGCTGGCGGCCGCCATGGCGTTTGCCACCGGAACGTCGTGGGCGACGATGGCGATCATGTTGCCGCTCGTCGTTCCGCTGTCCATCACGCTGGCCGGCGGTATCGATTTGGAGGCCGGCCCAGGCCAGGCCATCGTGCTCGGTTCCATCGGGTCGGTGCTGGCCGGCGCGATCTGGGGCGACCACTGCTCTCCGATATCCGATACCACCGTGCTGAGTTCGACGGCGTCCGGTTGCGATCACATGGATCACGTCCGGACCCAACTGCCGTACGCGCTGTTGGTCGGGACGGTGGCGGTGGTGTTTGGCAGCATTCCATCGGCGATGGGCCTGCCGCCCATCGTGAGTCTCTTGCTCGGTGGAGTGGCGATCTGGGCAGTCATCCGGTTCCGGGGCCAAGAGGTCGATGCCGGCCTGGAACGCGAGCAGTGACGGTCTAGGTTCCCGCGGCGATTCGCGCGGCCATGCGGATCGCGCCCCTGGGAGGGTCGACCTCGATATCCAGCAGCTCGGCTTGCGGCGCTTGCAGCGCCAGCATCGTCAGCACCGCGTTTCGCACCGCCGAGTCCGGGGTCAACAACCCGCCACCGAGCGCGACCGGCACGCCAGCAGCATGCGGGAAGTGTTGCAAGAGGGCCGTCACATGCGCCGCGAGGGCTCGTCCCGCCTCGCGCACGAGCAAGACGGCGACTTCGTCTCCCGCCTCCGCCTGGGTGCACACGGTTCGGGCCAGGCCGGCGACCCGGGGAACCGCAGCGTCTGCCATCCAATCCCGCATGCCCTCGATGTCGTTGACGCCGATGGCGTCGGGCATTGCGTGGCCGAGTGTGGTTGAAGGGCCGCGGCCGTCGAGTCCCCGTATGGCCGCGGCGATGCCGGCTGTCCCGAGTGCGAACGCGCTTCCCTCGTCACCGACGCGCCAGCCGAGTCCGCCTACCCGCCATTGACCCCCGGCACCATCGGTGGCATGAGCGATCGAACCCGTCCCCGCCAGCAGGATGATGCCCGGTCCCTCGGGGAAGACACTTTCGGTGGCGATGGCGGCGTCGGTGGTCACGTGGACACTTGCGGCAACTCCGGTGGCCGCGAGTGCTTTCTGCAAGGCCGTCCGGTTCGATTCGAGTCCGGTGCCGGCCGCACCCACGACCAGCGTCGTGATGCCTTCCCTGCGGTCCGCATGTTCGAGCGCGCCGCGGACCGTTGCCTCAATGGCCGTCGCAGCTTGGGAGATATCGCCTGGGCTCACGTTGCCGGGGTCACCGCGGTGACGCGACAACTCCTGGTGTGGCTCCTCGACGATGACCGCTTCCGTGTGCGAAGCCCCGGCGTCGACCCCGGCCAGCAGCGTCACGCTGGGCTTGGCCGCACGCCGAATCGTTGCGAGATGAAGGCCGTGACGAGGGTGATCGTGGTTCCGAGAGGTACGTACCACGGCCAGGCGAGACTCGCAAACGGCGGCGGTTTGAGCAAGACGATCACCACCATGGCGACGGTGGCTACGACGATGGCCGTGATGGCGTCGCGTTGTCGCGTGCGGGTCATGACACCCGCCATGATGTAGGTGCCGAGCAACCCGCCGTAGGTGATCGAGGCGATGGACAGGGCGAGCTCCACGACCGGGGTTTCTTCCGACTGGAAGAGCAGGGCTCCTCCCATGAGCACCACCGCCCACGCCAGGGTGGCCCAGCGGCCGACCACCAGCAGGTGCGCCGGATCCTTCTTCCCCGACAGCGGCGCGTAGAAATCGTGGGTGGTGGCCGACGCCAGCGAGTTGAGCGAGGAGCTCACCGTGCTCATCGCCGCGGCCAGGATGCCGGCCACCACGAGCCCGGCGAGCCCTGCCGGCAGATAGCCGACGATGAAGCGGGGGAAGATCTCGTCGCTCGGCATCGTTCCGTTGTCGACACCGGCCGCCCAGATGAGTGCCCCGGCGATCAGGAACAACGCGAACTGCATGATGACGAGCACGCCCGAGCCGACCAGGGCCTTTCGCGCGTTGGTCAACGTGCCGAGCGTGAGAATCCGCTGCACGATGAGATGATCGGTGCCGTGGGATGCAGCCGAGAGCAGCGCCCCGCCGATCAGCCCACTGGCGAAGGTGTACGGAACCGAGAACGACAGAGTCCAATCGAACGTCTGGAAACGGCCGGCCTCGGCCGCCGTGGTGAACGCCGCGCCGGCCCCGCCGGCCATTCGCACTGCGACGATGATGGCGACGACGCCTCCGACCGTGTACAGGACAAGTTGCATCACGTCGACCCACACCACCGCGCGGATACCACCCGCCCACGTGTACGCCACCGTCACGATGCCGACCACGAGGACGCTCGTGAGTACGGACCACCCGGTGACGATGGTGAGCGGTATCGCCGTGGCGAACACGCGAACACTGTCGCCCAGCGCCCGCACGGTCATGAAGATGGCCGACGCCACGCGTCGCGTGAGCAACCCGAAGCGCGATTCCAGGCGGTGGTATGCCGTCTCCTGCTCGCCGCGGAAGTACCCCGGCAACAGCCAGACGGAAACCCCGACGCGGCCCACCAGATAGCCGATGGCCACTTGCAGGAATGTGAGATTGGTGCGGGCGCCGATGCCGGGAATCGAAATGACGGTAAGGGCCGACGTTTCGGTGGCGACGATGGAGAACATGACGGCGACCCACGGCATATGGTGCCGCCCGAGAAAATAGTCGTTGGCATCGCCGGCCCGGCGGGCGAAGTGGGCACCGATGGCCAGCACGATGGCGAAGTAGGCGGCCATCACGCCGAAGTCGAGGCTGCTCACGGCGTCCCCGGAACGCGAAACGGCCTGCGATCAACGCAGGCCGTCGTGAATGTTCGCGTGGGTGTCGGGTAGCTCAAGCGCTGAAGGAACTACCGCACCCGCAGCCACCCGTGGCGCTGGGATTCTCGAAGGTGAATCCGCTCCCGTTCAGGTTCGACGCGTAGCCGATGGTCGTTCCCTCGAGATACTGTGCACTGAAGGCGTCGATGAAGAGCTGCACCCCGTCGCGGTGGACTATGATGTCGTCGTCGAGGGGTTGCTCTTCGACGTTCAATCCATACTTGAATCCGGAGCACCCTCCCGGCAACACGGAAACACGCAAGCCGCCGGTCTGCATCGAGACCTGCTCCGTGTCCATGAATCCTTTGACTTGTTCGACCGCCTCATTCGTCAGGGAGACGTTGACGGTCATTTCAGGTCGCTGGGTAGTCGTCATGTCGAATCCTTACCTCTCCGTAGACAAAAAGCTATGAAGGGCACATTCTCCTGTCAACGGACACGCTTCGTAACAACCTATGAGACATCAGGTTCCCTGCTTTGGCCGACTCCATCCTACCGCATCGGCTCGGCATTTTCCGTGATGGACTGCACAACCATGTCGGCGACGATCCCCCGCAGCCTCAGCAGGGCGCGGTTTTCCCGGGTGGGGTGGACCCGATTGGTGAGCAGGATGATGAACAGTTCCCTGACCGGGTCGATCCAGATCGAGGTGCCCGTGAAGCCCGTGTGCCCGAAGCTCGCCGGATCGAGGAGATGTCCGGAGCTGGCTCCGCCTCCAGGTGTCGGGGTGTCCCAGCCGAGGGCGCGGGTGGATCCCTCCGGTCCTGGCTGGCGGGTAGTGAACTGTCGCACCAGGGAGGCCGGCAGGACGGGGCGATCGTCCCGGCCGAGGCGGTCGTGGTAGGCATCGAGCAACCAGATGGCGAAGCGCGCGAGATCGAGTCCCGTGGAGAAGAGTCCGGCGTGACCCGACACGCCGCCCAGGTGAAAGGCGTTCTCGTCGTGCACCTCTCCACGGATGACGCGGCCGCGCCAGGGGTCGAGCTCCGTGGGCGCAATGCGGGTGGAGAGAGCCGGGGGCGGCCGGAACCTGGTGTCGCCCATGCCGAGTGGTGCGAATACCCGTTCCTCCAGCATGGCATCGAGAGGAGCGCCCGCGATCCGCCCGACGATTTGCGTCAGCACGATGGCGCCCAGGTCCGAATAACGATATTCGGCCCCTGGGGGGCTCTCGAGCTCGGAGCGAAAAATCCACTGGAGGGCGGAATCGGCATTGGGGGTCTCCAGGTACAGCGGTGCCCATGCCGCAAGGCCCGAGGAGTGGGTAAGCAGGTGGCGCACCGTGATGCCCGCTTTCCGCGGGTCGGAGAACTCAGGGAGGTAGTGTGCCACGTGACGCTCGAGGCCCAACTCGTCCTCGGCGACCAGCAGCATGGCGGCGGTGGTGAGGCCGATCACCTTGGTCAGGCTCGCCAGATCATAGATCGTCGTCTCGTCCACTGGTCGCGCGTCGTCGTCGCCATACTGGCCGACCGCGGAGACGTACGCCACCGCGCCGTGGCGTCCCACCACCAGCACGCCGCCGGGAAACGCATCCTCGGCCACCCGGTCGCGGAGAAAATCCGTGACGTTGTCGAGGCCCGCCGTCGAGAGTCCCACCTCCGCGGGATCCACCCGGCGAAGCGAAGGAGAATCGGAATCGAGGGGATTACACGCGGCGAGGAGCAATACCAGGCCCGCCGCTCGTTTCACCTGACGGGAAGCAACACGATGCCGTGGCCCCGCGGAAACCGGTGCGAGAGCGTGATTGGCAACCTCCCGCCGATCGGGGTGCCACGGCGCAGGGCGTTGGCGACGGCGCGCTCGTTGGCCGCGACCGTGTTCCACGCGAGGAGGTACGTGCCGTCGAACGCGGTGAGTTGGTTCAGGAGATAGGGGCTCCCGAACGACGCGAGCACCGTGGGCTTGCGGGCATCGGTCCCGGTGATGAGCGCGGCCAGCTGCACCGGCAGGTCGACGTGTCCGCGGCCGGCTATGGGGCGCACACTGGTGGCGAACAGGACCCGGTCGTTGCGATCGATGATGGCCCGGGCCGAATCGTAGGACATGGATCCCGACGACGGATACAGCCGGAAGGGATTGACGGTCTCGCCCAGCGCCCTGAGCTCGCCGATCAACACGTCGCCGATGGACAGGTTGGTCTCTTCGGCGTACGTGAGCAGTGCCGTGCGTCCGGGTCGACGGCGCCACTGTTGGATCGGGCCCGCCTGAATCAGGGTCAGGGCGCGAGTGGCGATGTCGTCGGCGATGCGCTGGTGGTCCGGGTGGCCCACCACCCCCGGAATGCTGTCCAGCGAGACGGTCCGCCGGACGAAGAGGCCAGCCTCCTCCTTCGCCCTGAGCAGGCGCCGGACCGACGCGTCGAGGCGGTCGATGCCGATGCGCCCGGATTCCACAGCCGCCACCATGGCATTGGCAGCCCGGCCCACGTCGTCGGGGATCAGCAGGAGGTCGCTCCCCGCCTCGAATGCGAGGACGGCCGACTCGCCGGCGCCATACTGGCTGACGATGGCTCCCATGGAGAGGGCGTCGGTGACGACGATGCCGTCGAAGCCGAGGGAATCCCTCAGCACTCCCGACATCATCGCGGGCAGCAATGTCGCCGGCCGGGGCGAGCCGTTGTCTTGGAAGCACGGCAGCGCGATGTGCGCCGTCATCACACTGGTGACGCCAGCCGCGATCGCCGCTCGGAACGGCTTCAGCTCGAGGCGATCCAGCCGATCCCAGCACGCGTCGAGCACCGGGACGGAGAGGTGGGAGTCCGTGCCGGTGTCGCCGTGGCCGGGAAAGTGCTTGGCGGTGGTCATCAATCCGTGTTCGGAGGCCCCCCGGATGTAGGCGGCAACGAGCCGGCCGACCTCTTCGGGTTCCTCACCGAAGGAGCGCGTGTTGATGATGGGATTGTCGGGATTGTTGTTGAGATCGGCCACCGGGGAGAAGGTCCAGTGGATGCCCACCGCCCGAGCTTCCAGCGCCGTGACCCGTCCCAGCTGGTAGGCGTCGAGCTCGCGCCCGGTGGCGCCGAACGCCATGGGCATGGGGAATCCGGTCGCCCCGGTTATCCGCATGGCGGCGCCCCACTCCAGGTCCGCGGCCACGATCAGGGGGAGGCGAGACCGGCGCTGCAGGGTGTTCAGTTTGGCGGCGGCGTCCAGCGGTGAACCGATGGAGATGATGATGCCGCCCACGGCGTGTTCGTCGATCCAGGAGAGGGCTCGGTTGAAGCGATCGGCCTCGGTGGAGACATAGTCTCCCAGCAGCCAGGGCATGATCAGCTGGCCGACCTTCTCCCTGAGCGACAACGTCTTAAGAATGGAATCGACGCCCGTTACGTTGCTACGCATCGGCGCAGGCGTCGGCGCCCCGAGGGCCGGCTGCAGCTCCAGTGGCGCCTGGACGGCAACGGCATGCCCGCAGGCCAGGGTGACGACGAGGATACCGACGGAGGCAGTATGTCTCATGGCAGACAATTAGCGTGTTGGGGTGCGGTGCTGGCTGTGGCGTGCGGCACCTCCACCCAGGTACCGTTTGTGCGACCCGGGATCGAGGTCCTGTTGTCGGATTCGCTGCATGTGCTGGCCGGCAAGCGGGTCGGCGTGCTGACCAACCAATCCGGTATCGATCGCCACGGGACCAACGACATCGATCTGCTCCTCGGGGCTGGGGTGCACCTCACCGCCTTGTTCAGCCCGGAACACGGCTTTCGCGGCCTGATGGATCAAGCGTCGATCGGCGACGAGGTCGACGCCGCCACCGGGTTGCCGATCTTCAGCCTGTACGGCGATACCCGGGCGCCGACGGCCGAGATGCTGCGCATGGTCGACATCGTGATCATCGACCTCCAGGATATCGGCACACGCACCTATACATATATATCTACTGCATTATTGGCCATGCGATCCGCCCGGGTTGCAGGGGTGGAGGTCGTCATTCTGGATCGGCCGAATCCCATCGGCGGACGACTCGTGCAGGGCCCCACCATGTCTCCCAGCGACACGTCCTTCATCGGCCTGCTGCAGATTCCCATGCGGCACGGCCTCACGTTTGGCGAACTGGCCCTGTACGGCAACGCGGAACTGCGCATCGGGGCACGACTCACGGTGATCCCCATGGATGGCTGGCGTCGTGAGCTGTGGTACGATGAGACCGGATTGCCCTGGGTTGCTCCCTCGCCCAACATGCCCGACCTGGAGAGCGCCACCCACTACGCCGGGACGGTGATCTTCGAGGCGACCAACCTGTCCGTCGGTCGCGGGACGCCGCTGGCGTTTCAGGTCGTGGGGGCGCCCTGGTTGCGTCCCGCCGCGGTCCTCGAGCGACTCGGGGATGTCCCCGGCGTGATCCTCTCCGACACCGTGGTGACGCCCGAAGCGCCGACGGACGGCAAGTACGACGGGCTGCGGCTACCCGCCATTCGACTGCTGGTGTCGGATCGCAGGCTGTACGACCCGGTCCGCCTCGCCGCCCGGATTCTGGCGAGCGTCGATTCGGTGCACGGCGACTCCCTGACCCTGAGCCCCGGACGGTTCGACCGGTTGATCGGCACCCGTGGGCTCCGGCAGGTCCTCCACGGAGCGGGCGACTGGCCGTCTCTCTGGAGAGCGTGGGCCCGGGCCCGGGAGGCGTTCGAAACCAGACGATCCGGGGTGCTGCTGTACCGCTGAGGCCGGGGAGGGGTGGCCCCAAGCCCATGGGTCCGTTATTCTTAGCGGCTTACGCGAGCGAACCCCATGAAACTCGTCCCCAATCGCCTCCGGCAACTCGTCGAGACAGGTCTTGGTCCCCTCATTGACGGGTTGATCGTGGCCCGGGTCCATCCGAACACCCTCACCACCATCGGATTCCTGACCCTGGTCGGCTCCGGCGTGGCCTTCGGGTTGGCCCAGGTGCGGTTGGGAGGTGGGCTGCTCCTGTTGAGCGGCGTCATCGACATGCTCGACGGGCGGGTGGCGCGGGGTGGTGGACGCCTGTCCCAGTTCGGGGCGTTTTACGACTCCACCCTCGATCGTGTCGGCGAGGCGGCTCTCATGGCCGGGATTACCGTGTTCTTCTTGAACGGCGGCGTCCCGGCGGAATGGGCGGTCTGGGCCGTCCTGTCGAGCAGCGTTGCCATGGCGTCTGGTCTCATCGTGTCGTACGCCCGGGCTCGTGCCGAGGGATTGATGCTCGAATGCAAGGTAGGCCTGGTCCAGCGCGCGGAGCGCATTCTGGGCTTGGGTGTGCCGACGGTCTTTTTCGGGGCGGGTCGCGACGGCATCCTGTTGCTCTCCATCGTGACCATGCTTGCGTTGTTGGCGGTCGTGACGATCATCCAACGCATCCATCACGTTTACAAGCTGACTAGATCGACCACGCCGGAAGGCCCGAGCACCGTGCCGCTCCCGGCCCTGGCCGATTCATTGAAAGAAAGGGTAAGGCGGTGACTGATAGCCACCGAAGGTCCGTCGATCCGGCGGAAGGTAAACTCGGAATACTTCTCGTAGGTCTTGGGGCCGTGGCGACGACCTACGTCGCCGGGATCGAAAACGTTCGGCGCGGACGCGCGACACCGGTCGGTTCGCTGGCCGAGCTCAGCACCATCCGGCTGGGGAAGCGCACGGAAAATCGGACCCCGAAGATTCGAGACTTCGTGCCGTTGGCCGCACTGGACGACTTGGTGTTCGGCGCGTGGGATCCCATCCCGGACAATGCGTACGACTCGGCTCGGGTGGCGGGGGTGCTGGACCCGCCCCACGTGGAATCGATCGCCGAGTTCCTGAAAGGCCTCGAGCCGATGCCCGCGGTGTTCGATCAGCAATACGTGAAGCGCCTCGAAGGCACCAATGTCAAGTCGGGGAAAAACAAGCGGGAACTGGCCGAGGCGCTGCGGGAAGACATCCGCAACTTCAAGGCGCAGCACGGATGCGCCAGGCTGGTGATGGTGTGGTGCGCCTCCACGGAGGTGTTCATCGAACCGGGGCCGACGCACGAGAACATCGAGGCTTTCGAAAAGGCCATGGAGGACGACGATCCGACCATCGCGCCCTCGATGCTATATGCCTGGGCCAGCCTCATGGAGGGGGTTCCCTTCGCGAACGGCGCGCCCAACTTGAGCGTGGACGTGCCCGCGCTGGTGCAGCTGGCCGAGAACAAGGAAGTGCCCATCGGCGGCAAGGATTTCAAGACGGGCCAGACGATGGTGAAGACCGTCCTCTCGCCCATGTTGAAGGCTCGGATGCTGGGACTGGCCGGTTGGTACTCCACCAATATTCTCGGGAATCGCGACGGAGAAGTGCTCGACGATCCCGGGTCGTTCAAGACCAAAGAAGAATCCAAGCTCGGCGTGCTCGATCACATCCTGCAACCCTCGATGTATCCCGAGTTGTACGGCAACGTGTTCCACAAAGTCAGCATCAACTACTACCCGCCCCGCCGCGACAACAAGGAAGGGTGGGACAACATCGATATCTTCGGTTGGCTAGGGTATCCGATGCAGATCAAGGTGGACTTTCTGTGTCGTGACTCGATCTTGGCGGCGCCCCTCGTGCATGATCTGGCCTTGTTCTTCGATCTGGCGCAGCGGGCGGGAATGTCGGGAATCCAGGAGTGGCTATCGTTCTATTTCAAGAGCCCGATGGCGGCACCGGAGCTGACACCCGAGCATGATCTGTTCATCCAGCACGCGAAACTCAAGAACACTCTACGCTGGCTCATGGGCGAGGAGCAGATTACACACCTCGGTGTGGAGTACTATCAACACGAGAGGGCGTGACGCCGCTCGATGCGGTAATCGCCATAGCGGCCCTCGTCTTCATCGCGTGGGAGCTTTGGTTCTTTCTGCCTCGACCGACCCGAGCGGCGCCGCCAGAGGTGGCAAAGGCTCTTGCCCAGGAGTTTCAGATCACCGTCCGGAGTGGGTTTGCTCCGGACGTGATCGTCGTCGAGCCGCAACGTTCGGTTCGCCTCCACGTCTACCGCAGTGAGACCGACCCGCGGTCGGAAGAACTGACGTTCGACGCGCTCGACATCGCCAAGAAACTTCCCGAATTCGAAACCACCACCATAGAGTTCATCGTCGCCGAGGCTGCCGACTATCGGTTTACCTGCGGTGGCGCCGAGGGGCGCATCGTCGCCCAGCCCGGCGGGTCGGCGGCGCGGGCCAATCTCGGCCGGGGGCACCAAAAGCATGGCTGACGTCCGCATCACGCTGCCCATCGATGGGCTGGAGTGCGGCGGCTGCGCGGGGGTGATCCAACGCCGTTTGATGGAAACGGCCGGAGTGCGGTCGGCATCGGTGAACTTCGCGACGCAGAAGGCAACGGTGGTGCTCCAGTCCGACGACGCGCAGGTGACCGATCTCGTCCGGGCCGTGCGAGAGGTCGGCTACGACTGTGCCGAAGCGTCCCTCACCCTCGATGTCGAGGGGGTGCACGACGCGTCGGGTATCGCCCGGTTGGAGCGCGCCCTCATGACGCTGGGAGGAGTGACGGGGGCGGTGGTCGACCAGCTCACCGAGACCGTCAATATCGACTATCTCCCCGGCAGTGTGTCCATCCGGGATCTACGGCACGTCACCACCGAACATGGATTCCGCCCGGTGCAGCCGGTGTCGGCCGAAGGTGCCGCGGAGCGCGAACGGATGCGATACGCGGGCGCGACCCGAGGTCTCGCTTGGCAGCTGGGCCTCGCGTTCCTGTTCAGCGTGCTGTTGATCGTTGGGTCCATGCCGCTGCTGGGAACGTCCAGTTCGCCGGATGGCCTGGCGCTGCTGCTCGCACCGCTGCAGCAGGCCTTGCGTGGTGCGTTGCCACAGCTCTACGCGCTCGATCCCCTCTGGCTGCAGGTGGGGGTGGCCACGCTTGCGCTCGTGGTCATATTGGCCGTGGCCGGCCCTATCTATGCGGCCACGCGTCACGCCCTCAAGTTTCGGTTGGCCGACAGCAACACGCTCATTGCCTTTGCGGTGACGGCGTTGTTCGGCTACTCGGCTGTGGTAGTTGCCCTCTCCGCTGTCGTGCCGCTCGCCGGCGTGCCGCCGGATGTCTACTTCGAGTCCGTAGCGGGGATCCTCGCGTTCGTGGTACTCGGCCGGTTGCTCGAAGCGCGCATGCGGATTCGGGCGGCGGAGCCGATCGCGACCATCGTGGACGGAGCCCTCGCAGCGTCGGAGGGCGGCGTCGAGGATGAGTCTCGGGTCAGGGACATGGCACCGGTGCGGATCGCGCGGATCGTCAGCGAAGCGCACAAGCGAAAAGCGTCGATTCAGAAGCGTGTCGAGCGAATCGCCGGCGCGTATTCCCCGGCGGTGCTGGCGGTGGCCATCGCGTCTTTCGCGGGCTGGATGCTGGTCGGCCCACAACCGCGAATCGTCTTCGCGGTGCTGTCGCTCGTCGCGGTGCTGGTGTGGGCGTCGCCGGGCATGCTTTCCCTCGCGACGCCGATTGCCGTGACGACCGCCGTCGGCCGGGGCGTGGAGCTCGGCGTGCTGTTCCGGGGAGGCTATGTGCTCGAGAAGATCCTGCGGATGGACACCCTGGTGTTTCACAAGACCAAGGCTCTCACGGAAGGCACCTCCACAGTGACCCATGTCATCGGTGCTACGCGCGCCGACGACACCACGGTCAACCCGAGCGAGATCCTTCAGGTCGCCGCGGCGGTGGAGGCCCATTCAACCCATCCGATCGCCACCGCCATCGTGCAAGAAGCCCGCGAGAAAGGCGTCGAGATTCCGGGTGTGGCCCGCTTCATCGAGATGCAAGGGCGGGGGGTGCGGGGCATCGTGGGCAAGTTCCTCGTCGAGGTGATCAGCGTGCGACATGCCCGCGAGCGCAGCCTGCAATTGGGGCGGCTCACCAAAGAAGTCGACCGCCACGTGTTGCAAGGCCGCAAGCCCGTGGTCGTGATTGTCAACGACACGGTGCGGGGGCTGATCGTCTTGGCCGATCCCATCAAGGCGAACACCAAAGAAGCCATCGAGCGATTGCGAGGCCTGGGGTTCACGCTTTTCATGTTGAGCGGTGACTCGAAGGCGATGGCGCGTCTCGTGGCCAAGGAGATCGGGATCGAACGGGTCGTGGCCGAGGTAGAGCCCGCGAACAAGGCCGACGAAATCAAACGATTGCAGGACGACGGACGGGTGGTCGGAGTCGTGGGCGACGGCGTCACGAATGCCCTGGCCCTCGCGCAGGCGGATGTCGGCTTCGCCATCGGGACGGGACCCGACATCGCCACCAAGGCGTCCGACGCCACGTTGACCCGAGGAGACCTCACCGGCCTCGTTACGACGATCCAGCTGGCGCGCAAGACGATGCGTGTCATCCACGTCAATGTGGTGCTGGCAGCGGCGTACAACGTCGTTGGGATACCGTTGGCCGCGGGGCTGTTGTATCCTGTGACCGGACTGGTGCTCCATCCCGTCCTCGCCGCCGCCGCCATGAGCGTGGCGAGTGCCGGCATCCTGGCGAGGAGCTTGAGGATCCGCCGCTTTACTCCAACGAGCGCAACCTGATTTCATGCGATACTTCCACCGAACCACCGTCCCGGCCGACGAGATCCTGGCCGAAGCGGATCGCTACTTTGGACGGTCGCTCGACACCATCGCCCAATCCCATAGGGCGCGGGAGTACCGGGGAACCATCGGCACGATCGGCATCGCCGTGAAGGCCGAGGGCGGGCACTACGTGCACGTCACGGCCGAGACGGATCAAATGGGTGAGAGCGAGGCGGACAAATCCGCGAAACGATTCCTCTCCCTGGTGCACAAGCTCGCGACGCCCACGCACACCGTGCGCGGGGCGTACTGACGGCGAGGCCCGAGCGCCGTGGTGATCACCGCAGTGAATGACCAACCGATCCCCGCCGGGCTCTCGCGGGAACAGCTTCTGGAGATATTCTACTATCTGACGCTCACCCGGGCGCTCGAAGAGCGCCTGGTGAATCTCTATCGCCAGGGCAAGGTGATCGGCGGGTTGTATCGTTCGCTGGGACAGGAGGGCGAGAGTGTCGGGAGCGCCTACGCGCTGCAGTCCGGCGACGTGTTGTCCCCGCTGATCCGCAATCTCGGATCGATGCTGGTGAAAGGCGCCCGGCCGGTGGAGGTCCTGCGGCAGTACATGGCCAAGGCGACGAGCCCCACGGCCGGCCGGGAGATGAACGTCCATTTCAACGACCTGGACTTGGGCTACCTCGGCCAGGTGTCACCGCTGGGAGATATGATTCCGGTGATGGCCGGCATCTGCCTCAGCTTCAAGATGCGCGGCGAACCGCGGGTGGGATTGGTCTACATCGGCGACGGGGGGGCCAGCACCGGCGCCTTTCACGAAGGTATCAATCTGGCGGCGGCCAGCCGGTTGCCCTTGGTCGTCATCATCGAGAACAACGGGTATGCGTACTCGACGCCGACATCGGCGCAGGCGGCCACGGAGCGGCTGGCCGACAGGGCCAAGGCCTACGGCATTCCGGGAGAGACGATCGACGGCAACGACGTCTTGCTCGTGTACGAGACCACCAAGGCCGCTGCCGATCGGGCCCGGGCCGGCGCAGGCGCCGCGATCATCGAAGTGGTGACCTACCGCCGCAAAGGCCACGCCGAACATGACGACCAACGGTACCAACCGCCCGAGGAAATCGCCTTGTGGGCCGAGACCAACGATCCCATCGATCGGTACGTCCAGCGCTTGCTCGAAAGCGGGTGGGCCATCGAGGCCGAGCTCGACGCCGTGGGCGACTCGGTGAACGCGGAGCTGGATGCGGCCGTGGCGGAATGCGAAAACGACCCGCTTCCCGACATCGCCGGAGCCCTCACCGACGTCTACGCATGCTCGGCCGGCGAACCACTCTGGTTCAGGAGGTTGGATGCCTGAGGTCACGTACCTGGAGGCCCTGCGTCAGGGGCTGTGGGAGGAGATGGAACGCCAGGACGACGTCTTCCTCTTGGGCGAGGACATCGGACGGTATGGTGGGGCGTTCAAGGTGACGGAGGGATTTCAGGAGCGGTTCGGAGAGTCCCGGGTCATCGACACGCCCATCAGTGAATCGGCCATCGTCGGTGCGGCGGCGGGTGCGGCCCATATGGGCCTGCGACCGGTGGTCGAGATGCAATTCATGGATTTCGTCGGGTGCGCGTACGACATCCTGACCAACTATGTCGCGACGGCGCGGTATCGGGCGGGGTTGGCGACACCCATCGTGGTGCGCGGGCCGAGCGGAGGATACGTGCGCGGCGGACCGTTCCACTCGCAAAACCCGGAAGCGGGGTTCTTTCACACCCCCGGGCTCAAGCTCGTCTGTCCGGCCACAGCCCGGGACGCCAAGGGACTGATCAAGGCGGCGATTAGGGATGATGACCCGGTGCTCTATTTCGAGCACAAGTATTTGTATCGACGCATCAAGGAAGATCTCCCCGAAGGGGAGGAGATCATCACACCCATTGGCAAAGCCCGCATCGCACGGGCGGGCACCGATCTCACCATCGTGACGTGGTCGGCCATGGTGTGGAAGGCGTTGGAGGCGGCTGAAACGATCGAACGGGACGACGGAGCGTCGGTGGAGGTGCTCGATCTGCGGACGCTCCTGCCCATGGATGACGTGGCCATCGCTGACAGTGTGCGCAAGACGAACAAGGTGCTCATCGTGCACGAGGATACTAGGACGGGTGGCATGGCCGGCGAAATCACGGCCCGGATCAACGAGCAAGCCTTCGAATGGCTGGACGGTCCCATCATGCGCGTCACGGCGCACGACACCCCACTGCCGTACGCGCCGACGTTGGAGGATTATGTGCTGCCGCAGACCGACGATATCCTGAAATCAGCCCGCTGGTTGTTGGCCTATTGAGCCGCTACTTTTGACTGATCGCGCGCCCGCCGATCGCACCGAATCGAACTCTGGGAGAAACGCATAACAGATGGCTCGAGTCGATGTCATAATGCCGCAGATGGGGGAATCGATCGCCGAAGGAACGGTGTCCCGGTGGCTGAAGGCCGTTGGTGACACCATCAAGCGAGACGAAGCCATCTTGGAGATTTCCACCGACAAGGTCGATGCGGAGATTCCCTCGCCGGCGGCGGGTGTGCTTGCGGAAATCAAGGTGCAGGAGGGCGAGACCGTGGAGGTGCTTACGGTGATCGCGGTGTTGGAGACCGATTCGAGCGTAGCCGCGGCGGCGCCGACGGCAGAGTCGCCGGCGCCGGCACCCGCGCCCGTCGCCACTCCAGCCGTGGCTCCCCAGGCCGCCGCCCCGACACCGGCGGCGACACCGACCGTCGCCGGAGGAGACGACGGTGCCCCGGTTACGGCTGAGGAACGCCTGCGCCAACGCTCGACGCCCTTGGTTCGGAAGATCGCCGCGGAACACAAGGTCGACATCAGCCGAATTCGCGGCACCGGATATGCCGGCCGCGTCACGAAGAAGGACATCTTGAGCTTCATCGAGGCCGGCGGTCCTGCGGTCCCGGCGACGGCACCGCCTGTGGATACCCGCGCGCCGGCCCCCGCGGCAGGAGGCGTGGTCCACCCGAGTGTCGCCGCCTGGGAAGGGGATCGCGTTGAGCCCATGACCAAGATCCGCAAGCTCACGGCGGATCACATGATCGCTTCTCGGCGGACCTCCGCCCATGTCACGAGCTTCTACGAGATCGACTTCACGAGGATCGCCCGCATGCGCCAGGCCAACAAACAGGAGTTCCTGGATCGCGGCGCGAAGCTCACCTACATGGCGTTCATCGTGAAGGCGGTGGCGGACAATTTGCAGAAACACCCCGCGCTCAATGCGTCGGTGAGCGGGGACAACATCATCTATCGCAAACCCATCAACATCGGATTGGCCGTGGCCTTGGACTGGGGGCTCATCGTGCCGGTCATGCGCGGCGCCGATGAACTATCGGTCCTCGGCATCGCCAAGGGGATCGTCGATCTCGCCGAACGGGCCCGCTCCAAGCGGCTCAACCCGGACGAAGTGCAGTACGGCACCTTCACCGTGACCAATCCCGGCGTGTTTGGCTCCTACATCGGAACCCCGATCATCAACCAGCCCGAGGTGGCCATTCTCGGCGTCGGCGCCATCGAGAAGCGGCCGAAGGTGCTCACCCTCGACGACGGCCAGGATGTCATCGCGATTCGGACGATGTCGATGTTCTCGATTTCCTACGATCACCGCATCGTCGACGGGGCGGATGCCGATCGCTTCATGGCCGACTTGAAGACGGACCTCGAAAACTTTCCCGAGGAGGCGCTCTAGCAATGGCGCGCCGGTCCATCGAGATCAACGGTGAGCGCTGGGAGATCTACCCGTCCGGCCGGGTCACCCAGTACAGCCGTGATGAATTCGCGCTCATCTTCGAAAAGGGAACCGGTCCCGATCGCGTGCGTCGTGTCATGCGGTACTCACCCCTCGGCGCGCGGCGTCCCGACCGAGCCCTCGCCGATCTGTCGGATCGGCGGCTGGTGGAGTTCTTCGGCACGTCCCAACCAGCATGGACGAGTCCGGAAGTGCGTTACGCGCGGACCTCGGACTGAGGCATGGAGGCGGTCGACCTCCACCTTCACTCGACCGCTTCCGACGGAGAGGCCGCCCCGGCGGAAGTGGCTCGTCTCGCGGCCGCAGCCGGACTCTCCGGCATCGCCCTCACCGATCATGACACGCTGGCGGGAGTGGATGAGGCTCGGCACGCCGGAGCCGAGTTGCACCTTCGCGTCGTCGCGGGGTGCGAGTTCAGCGTACGCGCGTGGTGGGGTGAGCTCCATCTCTTGGGATACTTTCTTCCGACGGATCATGAAGATCTGGGACACTTTCTCGCCGACCAGCGGACGGCGCGTGCCGAGCGCGCGGTGGCCATGGTCAGGCGGCTGGAAGAGCTGGGCGTGGCGGTGTCTCTCGATGCGGTCCAGCGACAGGCCGGCCCGGGATCGGTGGGGCGACCCCACGTGGCTCGGGCGCTCGTGCAGGCCGGCTTGGTGGCCACTCCGGATGAGGCATTCGAGCGGTATCTCGCCGACGGTGGACCGGCGTTCGTGCCCAAGCCGCTGGTCGAGCTCGAATCCATCACGGCGTTGGTCCGCCGGGTCGGTGGCGTGACATCGGCCGCACACCTGAAGGAACGGGCCACGCGCAGGACGCTCAAACGCTTGAAGGACGCCGGCGTCGATGCCGTGGAGGTGTTGCACCCTGCCCACGACGAAGGTACGGCCTCGCGCCTCGGCGACTGGGCGGCCGATATTGGCTTGCTCAAGTCTGGTGGGTCCGACTGGCATGGGCGGCAGGATGCACGGCCGGGGCGGCGATCCATAGGCGCTCAACGCGTGCCGGCACAGTGGTTGGAGCACATCGAACGGTTGCACCACGAACGCGTAGCGACGGTGGACTCGGCGTCCTGAACGCCGCGGGCGGGAACCTGCCCGACGGCGAGGTCGTTCGGAGTGCAGCGTCAGAAACGGAGCATCCCGGCAACACCGACGTTGAGGTCGACGTGACGAACAACGAAAAAGAAAAAGCGCAATACGACGTGATCATCGTCGGGGGTGGCCCGGCGGGGTTGTGCGCCGCCATGTACTCGGGTCGCGGCATGTTGGATGCGTTGCTCATCGAGCGAGGCTTGCCGGGCGGCGAGCTGCTCAACACCGAGCTCATCGAGGATTATCCAGGGTTCGAGAGCATCCTCGGCCGGGACCTGGCCGCGAGGATGACCAGTCACACGGAGAAGTTCGGGGCCAGCATCGTGACCGATACGGTGGACGCCATCGAGAAGATGGACGACGACTGGTTCGAGGTGCGCACTCAGCTGGGCAAGGTGTATCGCGCCCCCACTGTTCTGCTAACCGCCGGTGGGACGCCCAACAAGCTCGGTGTTCCCGGCGAGGTCGAGTATGCAGGGCGCGGCGTGTCGTATTGTGCGGTGTGCGACGGCGCCTTTTTCAAGGATGAGACCATCGCAGTCGTGGGAGGGGGCGATGCGGCGGTGGAGGAGGCCGGCTACCTCACACGCTACGCGGAGAAGGTCTTCCTCGTGCACCGACGTGACGAGTTCCGCGCGTCCAAGCTCCTGCAGGAGCGCGCGTTCAAGAACCCCAAGATCGCGGTGGTTCGAAGCCAGGTGGTCGAGGAAATCGGCGGAGGGCCGAGCGGGGCCACGAGCCTCAAGCTCAAGGACACCAAGACGGGTGAGACGTCCGAACTGGCGGTGACCGGGGTGTTCATCTTCATCGGATTCACGCCCAACAGCGGGCTCATCAAGGGGCATTTCGACCACGATCCCAGTGGTTACATCATCACGGATTGGAACATGATGACGTCGATCCCCGGCCTCTTTGCGGCCGGCGACCTCCGGGTGCAGCTCACGAGACAGATCACGACGGCCGTGGGGGATGCCACGACGGCGGCCATTGCCATCGAGAAATATCTAGCCGAACGCCAGGAAGCCGCGAAGGAGGCCGTTGGCTCGGCCTGAGATCGTCTGTCTCACGAACGGCGCGTTCGCAGAGAACAGCTATCTCGTTGCGGACCCCGACTCGGGCGACGTGGCCCTCGTCGACCCGGGCGAAGAGGCCGGCTTGATCATGCGTCGTGTCGCGACGCAGCAGTGGACCCCGCGGGCCGTATGGCTCACCCACGCCCACCTCGATCACATCGCCGGCGTCGCCGAGGTGGTGCGACCCACCGGCATCGAGATCTATCTGCACCCGGACGACCGGACGCTGTACGACGGCGTCGTGGAGCAGGGGCGGTGGCTCGGTGTGCGCGCGCAAGCGCCGCCGCCACCCGATCACGCGCTGGGTGACGGCGACACCGTGACCATCGGCGCCTTTTCGTTCGACGTGGTCCACGTGCCCGGTCACAGTCCCGGGAGCGTGGCGTTCGTCGGCCACGGTATCGCCATCGTGGGAGACGCGCTGTTCGCCGGGTCGGTGGGGCGTGTGGATCTGCCCGGCGGTGACGGGGCCACACTTTTGAAGAGCATTACCGACCGATTGTTGACGCTTCCCGACGAGACCATCGTGTATTCCGGCCATGGGCCGGCCACGACGATCGGCAAGGAAAGGACGAGTAATCCGTTTTTGACTGGAGCGGTGCCGCTTGTGTGAGGGAATGGTGACGTGGGCAACAGCGGTTCCAGAACAGCGTTGCTAGATTGGTGATTGCAGATTGCTCTATCCGCTGGGAGACTGCTCGGACTGAGCAAGACCAGTCCGCCCGTCCGCCGTCTGCATGCCGAAGGGGGGATTCGAACCCCCATGGGCTTGCGCCCACTGCGCCCTGAACGCAGCGCGTCTACCAGTTCCACCACTTCGGCGTGAATCTTCCTGAGAAGACGCGAATAATAGACGGGCCGCCGGGGCCCGGCAACCCTGCTGTTGACCGCTCGGAAGTTGTTATCTATCTTGGAGTTAGCTCGTGTCTACACGTGGATCGAAGACGGCGTCTTCCGACCAGGTCGTCGCCCGGAACCCCAAGGCTCGCCACGACTACCACATTGTGGAGACCTGGGAGGCCGGGTTGGTGCTCACTGGATCCGAGATCAAGTCGGTGCGGGCCGGGAAGGTCAGCTTGAAGGGCGCGTTCGGCGTGCTCCGCAGAGGAGAGCTTTGGTTGGAAGGGATGAGCATTTCGCCCTATGAATCAGGTGGCTATGCCAATCACCAGCGGGATCGTCCTCGCAAATTGTTGCTGCACCGCCGGGAGATCTGGAAGTTGATCGGCGCGGTGGAACAGAAGGGGTTTGCGCTGGTACCCCTCGACCTCCATCTGCGCACGGGTTACGCCAAGGTCACGTTGGCTCTCGGCCGAGGGAAAAAGCTGTATGACAAGCGCGAAGATCTAAAACGGCGCGACGCCGACCGTGAGATCGCCCGGAGTCTGAAGCGCCGGTAATGGTGCTGCCCGTGTTGGTCCTGATGGCAGCCGGCGGGGCTGTCGACGCACCGGGCACCGCGCCGGCGGCAATCGTCATTGCTACATCCCGCGGGCAGCGGGCCATTCCCGTGTCGCTGGCCTTGGGTCATCCCTCCTTGGCGGCCGCTCAACTAAGCGCGCTGCTGCCCATGTCGGCGCAGATCGGGCGCGATTGGGCCACCGTCGATTTTGCCGGCCAGCAGTTCCGGTTCTTGCTGGGCGCGCCACTGTTCCAATTCCAGAACCGCATCATTCACCTCGTGGGCGGTGCCTTCATGCAGCGCGACTCGCTGTACCTGCCGCTCCAGTGGTTGGCCGAGTACATCCCGCGGGTGTTCCACGAAGCGTATCGCTACGATCCCCTGGCGGCGCGCTTCGAAGAACTGGGGATCACGAGGGTTGCCACGCGAGTGAGCCAACCGGCCGGCCCCACGCCACGGCCGAGCGATGTGCCGGCGGCGGCCAGGGCGGTGGGGCTCTCGGCGCGCCACCGGGTCACCATCGACGCCGGGCACGGCGGGCGCGATCCGGGCACGTCGGGGCGCGGGGTGCGCGAGAAGAACGTGGCGCTGGCGATTTCGCTGGCCTTGCGAGAGGCGCTGCGGGACCGAGGCGTGGACGTGACGATGACCCGCACGACGGACGTGCTGGTGCCGCTCTCCACCCGGGCGAGCAAATGCAACGCCGAATGCGATCTCTTCGTGAGCATACACGTCAACGCGCCTCCCGGCAGCAGCAGTCGCTATCGGGGACTGGCCGGGCTGGAGGCCTATTTCTTCGACTACAGCGATCCCCACGGCGCGCCCGACCGGATCGCCGTGCGGGAGAACGAATCGCTGCGCTATGAAACCGACGCGGATCAGGTCGCCAGTGGCGATCCCCTCGGATTCATCCTGCGAGATCTCGAGGAGAACGAGTACATCCGAGAGTCCGCACAGCTTGCCGACCTGGTCGTGGAAGCCGCCGGGGCCGTGCATCCCAGCGGGTCGCGCAAGGTCGCGCAGGACAATTTCGAGGTGTTGCGACGGGCGGGCCGCCCCGCCATTCTCATCGAGACCGGCTACATCACCAACGCCACGGACAATCGATTCCTGACCTCGGTGGCTGGGCAGCGCCGCCTCGCCGGCGCCATCGCCGACGGCATCGTCGAATACTTGAGGAGTTATGAAAACAAGGTCTCGCAGTAGGTAATGCGGCTGCGCGGTATCCCTTCGCTCATCACCATCCTCGCGACGTTGTCGATCGGCTGTGCGTACTACAACGGCTTGTACAATGCCAACCGGCTTGCCAAGGAGGCGCGCAGGGCGGAGCGGCAAGGGCGCCGCAGCGAAGCGCAATCGTTGTGGGCCCAGGCGGCCGTCAAAGCCGAGTCGGTCGCGACGCGCTACCCCGGCAGTCAATACCGCGACGATGCCTGGCTCTTACAGGGCCGCGCCCTGAGTCGGATCGGTGATTGCCGCAGTGCCGTCGTGCCGCTGGACGACGCGTTGACCTGGAGCGAGGACGTTGCGTTGCGCGCGGCAGCAGGACTGTTGCTCGGACAATGCCACCTCGAATTGGGGCAGCCGGACTCCGCCTGGCACCTGCTCTCGACCCTGATGGACCACCCCGACTCCACCGTGACCAGCCGAGCGCTGCTCTGGCGAGGACGGGCGGCGATGGCCCGCGGGCAGGTCGAGGACGCCCTGGCCGACCTGCGCCGGACCCGGGAACCGGACGCGTTTTTCGATCGGGCTAGTGCCCTTGCCGAGTTGGGACAGGTGCGGGAGGCCGCCGCCGTCCTGGATTCCGCCCGGGCGTTCCCGTTCGACGAGCGGCAATGGTTGGGCGCATTGACGCGTGTGGGCTCGGGGGAACCAGCGGTGGCGTCCGGGCTGGTCGATGGCCTGGTCGGGCGTAAAGATCTCACCTCCGGCCAGCGGGCCCGGCTCTTGATGGCCGACGGTGTGCGGTGGGCGGACGTCGACCGGGAGTATGCCAGCCTGCGCTTCGCCGATGCCGTCTCGGCAGCCGGAGACTCTCTGGAAGGCCGCCTCGCGACGGCCCATCTGGCGATGGGCGAGATTCGCATGACGAGTGACCTCGATCGGGTTGCCGAGCTGACCGATGAGCTGGGTTCGCTCATGCTCGAGGGGGGGGAGATCATCGATCTGGCCGGACGCTTCGCGGCGATTCTCGACGACATCGTGATCGCCGTGGGCATACCCGAACCACGCCACCCCGATCTGGTGATCTTCCGCAGGGCGGAGGAGGCCCGGGATTCCTTGTTGGCACGCCACTTGGCCGCGAGACTCTTCCTGTTGGTGGCGCAGCGGTATCCGGCGTCGGTGATTGCCCCCAAGGCGCTGCTGGCCGCGGCGGACGCGCGAGTAGCGTTGGGCGATTCGGTGAGGCAGGTGCTCCGGCGACGGTACCCGGAGTCACCCTATACGCGTGCCGCCGCCGGAGACTTCCGGCCGGAGTACACCACCATCGAGGACTCGATTCGCACGTTGCTCACGCGAGAAATCCTGAGGGCTCGCTGATGATCTCGGTGTTCGGGACCGCGTTTCAGAACCCGATTCTCCTGGCCGCGGGCACCGCCGGGTTCGGGCGGGAAGTCAGTGGAGTGATCGATCTGGATCGGTTGGGCGGCCTGATCACCAAGGCGGTGAGCCCCGAACCCCGAGCCGGGAATCCCGGACCCCGGGTGGCCGAGTTCGCCGGCGGCATGCTCAACTCCGTCGGCCTGGCGAATCCGGGACTGGAGCGCGTCGCGTCGGTGGAGCTGCCCTGGCTCGAGGCCCATGTGAGCAAGGCCCGGGTGCTCGTCAACGTGGTGGGCGACCGGCCCGAGGATTATGTCGCGGTGGTGAAGGGGCTCGATGACCGGGAAATCATCACCGCCTTCGAGCTCAATGTGTCCTGTCCCAACACCGCGCGAGGCGGTGAGGAGTTCGGCGCCAACGACGCCGTCCTGGCATTGCTGGTGCGGGCGTGCGCTGAGGCGACGAGCCGGCCCATCGTGGTCAAGCTCGCTCCCACCCTTCCCGACATTGCGGCCACGGCCGAGGTGGCCGCCGAGGCGGGCGCCGCGGGATTCTCCGTGGTGAACACGATTCCCGGGATGCTGTTGGAGACCGGCGGTGAACGGCTTCCCCGCCTCGCTGCCGGTGGGGGCGGCATGAGCGGGCCGGCTCTCTTGCCGGTGGGGATCCTCGCCACCCGGCGCGTCCACGAGCGCACCGGGCTTCCGGTGATCGGCACGGGGGGAATCCGCATCGCCGAGGACGTGGCCCAGTACCTCGACGCCGGGGCGAGCCTGGTGGCGGTGGGGACGGCCGCCCTGGCGGACCCCCGTTGCCCGGAGCGGCTTGCGGCGGAATGGGTGCAGGTTGGCTGAGGTCATCGTCGCCCTCGACGTGGCCACCGAGCTGGAGGCCCTCCACCTCGCCGACAGCATGCCGAGTCTGGGCTGGGCCAAGGTGGGCCCGACTCTCTTTCTTCGCAGCGGGCCCGCCATCGTTCGCGAGTTGAAGAGCCGTGGGGTGCAGGTCTTCCTCGACCTCAAATGGCACGACATTCCCCACCAGGTGGCCGGGGCGGTAGCGGCGGCGGAGGAGCTAGACGTCGACCTCGCCACGGTCCATGCGGCGGGAGGGATCGAGATGTTGCGCGCCGCGGCCGCTGCGAGCGGGTTCATGCGGTTGGCCGCGGTGTCCGTGCTGACCTCACATACCCCCGAGTCCTACGGTGAGGCCACGGGGCGGGGCACCGTGGACCTGGACGAAGAGGTGTCCCGGCTGGCCAAATTGGCCATGGCGGCCGGCGTACACGGTGTGGTGACTTCCCCCCGGGAGGTGGGAGCGATGCGCTCGTTGGTCGGTGCGGAAACGTGGCTCGTGGTGCCGGGAATCCGACCAGCGGGGAGCGATATGGGAGACCAGCGCCGGACGGCGGACCCCCGGGCGGCGGTGGAGGCGGGGGCCACTCATATCGTGGTGGGACGGCCGATCACCCGTTCCGAACAGCCGGAAGCGGTGTATAACCAGATATGCGCAGAAATCGCGTGAAGAGGGTGGAAAGGACGCGCGTGGTTCTCGGCACTCTCGGGTTGCTCCTCCAGGTAGCGAGCGGGGCGGTGGGGCAAACGCCGCTGGATCGCGCAGTGGAGCAGGTGCGGGTCGCTTGGCTGCGGCACGACTACGAGGGGCTCGTGGCCAGCAGCGACACGGTCCGGCTCCAGCTTCCGGAGGTCGGCCGCTCCCCCGCCGTGAACCCCGCTCACGCGGCCAGCGTGCTAGAGGAGTATCTCTCCTCGGCCAACGAAATCGCCTTCGAGGTGCGCCAGATCCGCCCGGCGTCGGAGGATCACGCGTACGCCCAGATTATCCGCCGCTATGTGGTCAAGGGGACGTCGGACGAGCGGGTCGAGACGGTCTTCTTGGGGTTTCGCCGCATCGAGGGTCGCTGGCGGCTGCGAGAGGTGCGCGTGACGCCGTAAGTGCTCACTTGCGTCCAACTTAGGGGCCCTCTACATTTCCATGCTTAGCTCGAATCACTCTCGTGTGGGGTGGGCCTTGAAAGTACGTTCCAGCGTCAAGCCGATGTGTGAATACTGCAAGGTGATCCGCCGCCGTGGGGTGGTTCGCATCATTTGCAGTCGTAATCCGAAACACAAGCAGCGGCAGGGCTAGTCGTGGCGCGCATTGCCGGCGTGGATCTGCCACGCGACAAGTGTGTCGGGGTCGCCCTCACATACATCTACGGGGTCGGCCACGTAACCTCCGGCCGCATCCTCGAAGGGACGGCTGTGACGCCCGAGACCCGGGTCCGCGATCTCTCGGATGCCGAGGTCGCCCGTCTGCGCCAGGCCATCGAAAAAGACGTCAAGGTCGAGGGCGCGCTGCGGACCGAAGTCGCCATGAACATCAAGCGGCTCATGGACATCGGAAGCTATCGCGGCCTGCGGCATCGCCGGAGCCTGCCCACGCGCGGGCAGCGCACCCATACCAACGCCCGCACCAAAAAGGGGCCTCGCCGCGCCATCGCGGGCAAGAAGAAAGTCGCCAAGAAATAGCATGGCTCAGCCGAAATCTGGAAAACGCAAGAAGGTCGTCGAGACGGATGGCGTCGCCCACATCACGGCAACGTTCAACAACACGTTGATCACCGTCACCGATATGGCCGGCAACACGGTGGCATGGGGGTCGGCCGGGAAGTCGGGATTCAAGGGCTCCAAGAAATCCACCTCCTTCGCCGCGACGGTGGCCGCCGAGAACTGCGGCCGCGAGGCCCTCAATCTCGGTGTGAAGCGCCTGCACGTGCGCGTGCAGGGCCCGGGTTCCGGACGCGAATCCGCCATCCAGGCCCTGGCCTCGGCAGGTTTGCAGATCCTCTCCATTCGCGACGTCACACCGATTCCGCACAACGGATGCCGGCCACCCAAGAAGAGGCGGGTGTAGTGGGACGGTACACGGGACCGGCTTGCAAGCTATGCCGCCGAGAGGGAGAGAAGCTCTTTCTCAAGGGCACTCGGTGTCTGACGGAAAAATGCGGCATCGAGCGGAAGGCCTACGCGCCGGGGCAACATGGCCCCTCGCCACGGCGTCGGCGCAAGGTGTCGGAATACTCGAAGCAGCTGCGCGAGAAGCAGAAGGTCAAGCGCACCTACGGCCTGTCGGAAGGACAGTTCCGCACCACGTTCGACAAGGTGCGTCATCTGCCGGGCGTCGCCGGAGAAAACCTGCTCTCCGCCCTGGAGACGCGCCTGGACAACGTGGTGTATCGGATGGGATTGGCGTCCAGCCGCAAGGCGGCCCGCCAACTGGTGCGCCATGGTCACGTCGAAGTGAATGGACGCGTCGTCGACGTTCCCTCGTTTCAGGTACGACCGGACAACGAAGTGGGCGTGACGGAAGCGAGCCGCGATCTCACCTCAGTGCGCGCGTCCCTGGAGGCATTATCGCGGGGGGTACCGGTATCGTGGATAACCGTGGATGCCAAGAAGGCTTCGGGGAAGGTGACGGAGCGGCCGACGCGCGATGCGATTCCGACGGTGGCGCAGGAACAGTTGATCGTCGAGCTTTACTCTAAATAGCACACCATGAAAATTGATTTGAGTACCCTCGTTCGGCCCCATGTGGTCGAGAAGATATCCGTCGAGGACATTGCCAATGCGGCGGAGTTCCGGCTTCAGCCCTTGGAACGCGGCTTCGGCCATACGTTGGGCAACGCGCTGCGCAGGATGTTGCTATCATCGCTGCAGGGCGCGGCGGTGTGGGCATTCCGACTCGACAGCGTCGTCCACGAGCACCAAACCATCCCCGGTGTGGTGGAAGACCTCCACGAGATCATCCGGCATTTGAAGTCCCTGACGATCGTGTTGGCCGAAGACGTCGAGGAGGTCGTGCTGCATCTGAATGTGACCAAGGCTGGCCCGGTCCGCGCGAAAGATCTGGAGCCCCACGGGTCGGTGGTCCTTACGGATCCCGAACATCTGTTGTTCACGCTCCAGGAGGATCGGGAGATCTCGGGCGAGTTCTACGTGAATCGTGGTCGGGGGTATGTCGAGGCGTCGCAGCATCCGGCGGATCGTTCGCTACCGGTGGACCTGGTCCGGGTGGATTCCATCTACAATCCTGTGCGCCGGGCCAACTTCGACGTGGCGGAAACCCGTGTCGGGCCGCGCACCGACTTCGACCGCCTCACCATGACCGTCGAGACCGACGGCACGATCTCGCCGGAAGACGCGGTGGCTTACGCGGCCGCCCTCTTGCAGGAGCATTTCAAGTACTTCTTCGAGTTCAGCAGCGTGCCGGAGATCCAGGGCGGGGACGAGCCGTCGGGCGGCCAGGACAGCGAACGGTTGCGGGAGTTGCTCATGCGTCCCATCGACGAGTGCGGCCTGTCGGTGCGGTCGGTGAACTCGCTGAAGAACTCCAGCATCAACACGCTGGGCGACCTGGTGCGGCATTCCGAAGAGGACATGCTGAAGGTCAAGAACGTGGGCGAGAAGGCGCTGGGCGAGATCGCCGACTTGCTCACACGAGAGGGGCTCCATTTCGGGATGACGACGGACAAGCTCGACGGAGATCTCGTGGCGAGCGGCGCGGGGGCCGAGGGATCGGGAGCCTCGCTGCCGGGAGAGCCCAGATGAGGCACCGCGTCAAGGGCAAGAAGCTGAGCCGCACGGCCGCGCACAAACGTGCCCTGCTCAACAACCTGGCAACCTCGCTGTTCACTCACGACAAGATCGACACGACCCAGGCCAAGGCGAAGGAGCTGCGGCCTTTCGCCGAGCGGCTGATCACCTTGGCGCGCCGGGGCGACCTCCAGGCGCGGCGGCAGATCGAGCGCAAGATCCGCCACCGGCCGACGGCCGATCGCCTGTTCAAGGAGATCGGCCCTCGCTTCGCTTCGCGGCCGGGCGGCTATATCCGCATCCTCAAGCTGGGCCACCGGTCCGGAGACGGGGCCGAGCTCGCGCGAATCGAGTTGCTATCAGAGTGATAGGCCGGCGGATGGGTAGGTCCAGACGTGATGGGGGCCCTGCGGTCCCCTTTTTCTTGTCCGGCTCAGGTCGCTGTTTGGGCCGCTCCGACGCGGCGGGGTGCCTTGACCACCTTGCCCGACCGAATGCACGACGTACAGGCGCGGATTCGCCGGGGCATGCCGTCTACCAGGGCGCGCACCCGCTGCAAATTGGGGTTCCAACGCCGGTTGGTCTTGTTGTTGGCGTGGCTGACGTTGTGGCCGAACACCGGGCCCTTGCCACAGATATCACACACTCGAGCCATAAGTCCGTACATTTCGAGAGAGCACGAAAACCAAAGACTTCCAACTTTTAAAGTTACAATGACATGCGCTGGTCCTCAACCCGGGGACCGCGTGGACGCACCGCCCAGTGGGAGGCATCGGGTTGCCCAAGGCATTGATCACCGGAATCACCGGCCAGGACGGCTCCTACCTCGCCGAGCTCCTCTTGCAGAAGGGGTACGAGGTGATCGGGGTGGTCCGCCGAACCTCGCACGACTCCTGCCAGCGGATCGAGCACTTGATCTCCGATATTACGGTGGTTGCCGCCGACCTGCTGGACCAACATTCGCTCACGTCCGTGGTGGGAGACTGCAAGCCCGACGAGGTCTACAACCTGGCGGCGCAGAGCTTCGTGCCCACGAGCTGGCAGCAGCCGGTGTTGACCGGAGAGTTCACGGCCCTGGGAGTGACCCGGCTGCTGGAGGCCGTTCGTCTCGCCCATCCGGCGGCACGGTTCTACCAGGCGAGCTCATCGGAGATGTTCGGCCGCGTGCGGCAGACGCCCCAGGACGAGTCCACGGCATTCTATCCTCGATCGCCCTACGGCGTGGCCAAGGTGTACGGCCACTGGATCACCGTGAACTATCGCGAGTCCTACGATCTCTACACGGTCAGCGGCATCCTCTTCAATCACGAATCCCCTCGCCGCGGTCTGGAGTTCGTGACGCGGAAGATCTCCGCCGCGGTGGCGCGGATCAAGCTCGGGCTGGCCCAGGAGCTGCGGATCGGCAATCTCGATGCGAAACGGGACTGGGGATTCGCCGGCGACTACGTCGAATCCATATGGCGTATGCTCCAGCAACCGGAGCCGACCGACTATGTGGTGGGGACGGGCGTTGCCCATTCGGTCCGGGAGGTCGTGCAGCTGGCGTTCGGGCACGCGGGACTGGACTGGGAAAAGTACGTGACCATCGATCCCGCGTTTGTCCGCCCGGCCGAGGTGGATGTGTTGCTGGCGAATCCTGCCAAGGCGAAGGAAGAACTCGGATGGGAACCCACGGTGTCGTTCGAGGAACTGATCCGGATGATGGTGGACTCAGATCTCAAACGTCTGGGTAAGAGTCAGTGAAGACGCTGGTGACCGGTGCCGACGGGTTCGTCGGATCATGGCTGGTCCCGCATCTGGTGAATGCGGGCCACGAGGTGGTGGCCGCGGTTCGCCCGGGTCACGACCCGGAACAACTGGAGCGTCGGGGTTTCCTCGATGGTGCGGGACACCTCGTGGAACTCGAGCTGACGGAACCGGATTCAATTGCGTCGGTCATGAAAGAGCCGTTCGACGCGGTCGTCCATCTGGCCGCCGTGGCGTCGGTGGTGGAGGCGCGCGGTGATCCCGGGTTGACCTGGGATGTCAATACGGTCGGGACCGTTCGGCTCGCCGAGCATCTCGGACGGGCGCCCGGAACGCCCAAGCCGGTACTGCTTTTCGTATCCACCGGCGAGGTGTACGGCATCGGCGGCGACACGGCTCGCCGGGAGACCGATTCCGTCGACCCCGTGTCGCCCTACAGCGCGTCCAAGTTGGCAGCCGAACTGGCGGTGCGCGAAGTCGCGCGGCGCACGGGATTGCGGGCCGTCATCGCGCGCTCGTTCGGGCACACCGGGCCGCGGCAAGCCGACCGCTTCGTAGTGCCGGCGTTCGCAAAGCGCCTCCTGCTCGCCAAGAAGATCGACGCACCGGTCATCGAGGTCGGCAATATGGAAGGGGTGCGGGAGTTCATGCATGTCAGTGACGTGGTCGAGGCCTATCGCCTCCTGGTGGAAAAGGGGGCATCCGGTGAGGTGTACAACGTGGCGTCCGGCGTCGCCATGTCGTTGCGTGACGTGTTCCACAAGTTGACCGTGGCGGTCGGCCACGACGCCATTGCCGAGTCGGACGTCTCGCTCGTGCGGCCGGCCGACATTCCCTACCTGGTTGGAGACGGCACCAAGCTCAGAAACGCGACGGGGTGGAGGCCGAAGATATCGACCGAGCAGACTCTCGCCGAGGTCGTCGATGCCCAAGCGAACTGATCTCGAGACGATTCTCCTCGTCGGCTCGGGCCCGATCGTGATCGGCCAGGGGGCGGAGTTCGACTACTCCGGCACCCAGGCCGTCAAAGCGCTCCGGGAGGAGGGCTATAGGGTGGTCCTGGTGAACTCGAACCCGGCCACGATCATGACCGATCCCGAGCTCGCCGACCGTACCTACATCGAGCCCGTGTTGCCGGAGTGGGTGGCCATGGTCATCGAACAGGAGCGGCCCGACGCCCTGCTGCCCACCATGGGGGGGCAGACGGCGCTCAACGTCGCCATGGAACTCCACGAGAACGGCACGCTCGAGCGGTACGGCGTCGAGCTGATCGGCGCCAGCCACCGCGCCATCCGCATGGCGGAGGATCGCCAGGAGTTCGCGGACGCCATGGCGCGCATCGGCTTGAGCGTTCCCCAGGGTGGCGTGGCGGAGTCTCGCGAGCAGGCCCTCGCGGTCGTCGAACAAACCGGCTACCCGGCAATCATTCGGCCATCGTTCACGCTGGGCGGCACCGGCGGCGGGATCGCTTACAACCGGGAAGAATTCGTCACCATGGTCGACCGAGCGCTCGAGTTGTCACCGACACACTCGGCGTTGATCGAACGCTCCATCATGGGCTGGAAGGAATTCGAGTTGGAGGTGATGCGGGACTGCGTGGACAACGTGGTGATCGTCTGCTCCATCGAGAATTTCGATCCCATGGGCGTACACACCGGCGACTCCATCACGGTGGCGCCGGCGATGACGCTGTCCGACCGGGAATACCAGACCATGCGCGACGCGGCCATCGCGATCATCCGGGAAGTGGGTGTGGCCGCCGGCGGATGCAACATCCAGTTCGCGGTGAATCCTCGTGACGGCGAGATGCAGGTCATCGAGATGAACCCCCGCGTCTCCCGGTCCTCGGCCCTGGCGTCGAAGGCCACCGGTTTTCCCATCGCCCGCATCGGGGCCAAGCTCGCCGTGGGGTACGCCCTCGATGAGCTCCCCAACGACATCACGAAGATGACCCCGGCGTCCTTCGAGCCGGTGCTCGATTATGTCGTCGTGAAATGTCCCCGCTTCGCCTTCGAGAAGTTTCCCAGCGCCGACACGACCCTCACGACCCAGATGAAATCCGTCGGGGAATCGATGGCGATCGGGCGCACGTTCAAGGAAGCCTTCCAGAAGGGCCACCGCGCCTTGGAGATCGATCGCAGCGGGTGGACGATCGGCGATACGCTGGAGGACGACGGGTTGCCGTCCGACGACGTGGACGATCTGCTGCGCGCCCTGAGGACCCCAACGGCGAACCGCGTGTTTCAGCTCAAGCGCGCCATGCTGGCCGGGATCGATGTCGACGAGCTGCACCGCATCACGGCGATCGATCCCTGGTTCCTCGCCCAGCTCCGCGAGCTGGTGGACGCGGAGGACGCGTTCCGCGCCGGGGATCCGGGCGATCGGGCGCTGCTGCGCCGCATGAAGCGGATGGGTTTCTCCGATGCCCAGCTCGGGGCGCTGGTCGGGGTCGCGGAGGCCGACATGCGCGGACGGCGGTGGCACATGGACTTGCATCCCTGCTACAAGATGGTCGATACGTGCGCCGGCGAGTTTCCCTCGGCGACGCCGTATCTCTACTCGAGTTACGACGACGAGAACGAGTCCGAGGGATTCGGCAACCAAGGGATCGTCATCTTGGGCAGCGGGCCCAATCGGATTGGCCAGGGAGTGGAGTTCGACTACTGCTGCGTGCGGGCGGGACTGGGACTCCGGGCACTCGGGTATCGCACGATCATGATCAATTGCAATCCCGAAACGGTGTCCACCGATTTCGACATCTCCGACAAGCTGTACTTCGAGCCGTTGACTCTCGAAGACGTCCTCGAAATCGTGCGGCTCGAGCAGCCCAAGGGCGTCATCGTACAACTCGGCGGGCAAACGCCGCTCAAGCTGGCCAAGGACCTCGAGGCGGCGGGCATCCCCATTCTGGGCACCAGTCCCGACGCCATCGACGCGGCGGAGGATCGAAAGCGATTCGAGGCGCTGGCGCGACGACTCGGCGTGGCCCAACCCCCGGGCGGTACGGCCACCGAGGTCGCAGTGGCGGTGGCGGTGGCGGAACGGGTCGGATACCCGGTGCTCGTGCGGCCGTCATACGTGCTGGGCGGACGCGGGATGGAAATCGTCTACGACGAACGCTCGTTGCGCAACTACTTCCGCCGCGCGTCGCTCGTCTCACACGACCACCCGGTGCTCATCGACCGCTTCCTGGAAGATGCCTTCGAGGCCGATGTGGACGCCCTCTGTGACGGCACGGAGTGTGTCATCGGCGGCGTCATGCAACACATCGAGGACGCCGGCGTGCACTCCGGCGATTCGGCATGCGTGCTGCCGCCGTACTTGATCGACGATGAATCGGTCGAGCAGATGCGACACTACACGAGACAGTTCGCCAAGGAGCTCGGCGTCGTAGGCCTGATCAACGTGCAATACGCCATCAAGGACGGCCAGGTGTACGTGCTGGAGGTCAATCCCCGTGCCTCGCGGACGATTCCGTTCGTGAGCAAGGCCCGTGGCGTACCGCTGGCGAAACTCGCGGCGGCAGTCATGGTCGGCAAGACGCTGAAGGAACTCGGCGCGACCGACGACGTCACGGCGCCGTACGTGGCCGTCAAGGAGGCCGTGTTCCCCTTTGCCAAGCTGCCGGGCGTCGACACCCTGTTGGGGCCTGAGATGAGATCGACGGGTGAGGTGATGGGCATCGCGGACAGCTTCGGGATGGCGTTTGCCAAGGCACAGGCGGGTGCCAATGCCGAACTGCCGCTAGAGGGCGCGATCTTCGTGTCGGTCAACGACGCCGACAAGCCGACGGTGACGCCGATCATCCGGCGATTCCACGAAATGGCATTCCAGATCCATGCGACGAGCGGCACGGCCCGGTATCTGCAGACCAAGGGGATTCCGGCGAGCCCGGTCCTGAAGGTGCACGAAGGCCGCCCGCACGTCGGCGATCTCATCGTTTCGGGTGAAGTACAGCTGCTAATCAACACGCCGCTCGGTAAGCTGACCCAGGTAGACGACTTCGAGTTGCGACGCACGGCGTTGCTGCGTGGCGTACCGTATACCACCACGATCTCCGCGGCGAGCGCGGCCTGCGACGCCATCCTGGCGCGGCGGAGCCGCAAGGGCCAAGTGCGGAGCTTGCAGTCCTGGTATGAGAGTCGCCCGGAAGCGCAGCGCTGGGCGGTGTCGGGCGTGGATCTCTTCTCGCCGGTTTCCCAATCATCGGGAACGTGAACGCGGAGCTGCGCGCCGAGCTCCGAGCCCGCTTCGGGAAGCTGGTAACGTTCGACGTTCCCCTGGCGCGGTTCACGACGTTTCGCATCGGCGGTCCCGCAGCCGCCCTGTTGGATCCTCAGCGACCGGAAGATGTGGCCGCGGCGCTCTGCATGTGCGAGGACCTCGGCCTTCCCTGGCTGGCGTTGGGCTTGGGGTCGAACCTGCTTGCGCCCGACGAGGGGTTCCACGGTCTCGTGATCCGGTTGGGCAAAGGGGTGGGCGCCACCAAGCGGGCAGGGCCCGAGGGCACGCTGTGGACGGTGGGGGCGGGCTTGCCGACGCCGCTCCTCGCCAGGAGAAGCGCGGTGGCCGGCGTGGGGGGCGTCAATCGGCTCGTTGGGGTGCCGGGGACGGTGGGCGGCGGTGTGTTCATGAATGCCGGGGCGCACGGCCAGGAATTTCGCGATGTGGTGCGGTGGGTCGATCTCGTTGCCCCCACCGGCGTGTTGTCCCGGGTCGACGCCTCGAACATCGATTGGCAATACCGCAGCTCGGGCCTGGAGGGGATCGTCGTGGCCGTCCAATTGCAGCTGGAACCGGAAGATCCAGCCTCGCTCCAGGCGGCGCTGCGGCGACATCTGAAGCGGCGCAAGGCCGGCACACCGTTCGATCGGCCGTGCTGTGGCTCCGTGTTTCGAAATCCCGACGCCGGCACGGTGCCCGAACGGGCGGCGCAGTTCGCAGAGCCCCTCACGGCGGGGAAGTTGATCGACGCCGCCGGGCTCAAGGGATTCCGCGTCGGGGGGGCGGAAGTCTCGACGATGCATGGGAACTACATCGTGAATACCAGAGGTGCCAGTGCGTCCGACGTTCTGGCCGTGATCGAGGCGGTGCGAGAGCAGGTGCTCGAGCGTTTCGGCGTCACGCTCCGGCTCGAGGTCAAGCTCATCGGCCCCGGCGATGCGAAAGGGTTCTATGGCTGATTACTTCGTTCACGAGAGTGCGTTCGTCGATGATGGTGCGGTCATCGGCACGGGTACGAAGATCTGGCACTTTTGCCACATCATGCCGGACGCGCGCATCGGCGAGCACTGCTCGTTGGGGCAGAACGTGGTCGTGATGCCGCGCACCCGCATCGGTAACAACGTGAAGATCCAGAACAACGTCTCCATCTACGAAGGGGTGGTGCTGGAGGACGACGTGTTCTGCGGTCCCTCGTGCGTCTTCACGAATGTCTCGACCCCGCGAAGCCACGTCTCCCGCAGGGACGAATACGCCGAGACCCTGGTTCGGCGGGGAGCTTCCATTGGCGCCAACGCCACGGTCGTGTGTGGGGTCACGTTGGGGGAGTACTCGTTCATCGGGGCCGGCGCTGTGGTGACCTCCGACGTGCCGGCACACGCCTTGATGGTGGGGGTACCGGCCCGTCGCGTGGGCTGGATGTGTCAGTGCGGTGAGCGGCTCCGGCTCTCGGATGGGGCTGCGACGTGCGGGCGCTGCGGCTCGTCCTACCACGACGAGGCCGGCCGGCTCCTCTCCGATTGACCAACGTCGTAGCGCTCGCTAAGTTTTTGTCCCGCTTGCACTTGAGAGTGACGATGCCGGTACCGCTGTTGGACCTGAAGGCCCAATTCGAGACCATCCGCGAGGAGACCATGGCGGCCGTGCTCGCCGTGGTGGAGAGCCAGCGGTTCATCATGGGCGAGCCGGTGCGCCAGCTGGAGGAGGTGGTGGCAGAGCTGTGCGGGGTCGGTCACGGGGTCGCCTGCGCCAGCGGTACGGATGCTCTGTTGCTGGCGCTCAAGGCGCTGCGGTTACAGTCGGGCGATGAGGTCATCACGACCCCGTTCACCTTCTTCGCCACGGCGGGTGCCATCGCCAACGCCGGCGGCACACCCGTCTTCGTCGACATCGAGCCGGGCACGTTCAACATCGACCCGGCATGTGTCGAGATCGCCGTCACGTCTCGCACGCGGGCCATCGTGCCGGTCCATCTGTTCGGCCAGATGGCCTGCATGGAGCGTCTGCTGCCCCTGGCAGAGCGACACGATCTCGCCATCATCGAAGACGCGGCCCAGGCCATCGGCGCCCGGCGATCGATGGGTGGGACATGGCAGCACGCGGGGGCCTTGGGGCTGGTGGGCGCATTTTCGTTTTTCCCCAGCAAGAACCTGGGCGCATGGGGTGACGGCGGCATGATGGTCACCGACGACGATGCACTGGCCGGCCGGTTGCGGCTGCTCCGGGCCCATGGCGGGGCGAAGCAGTACCACCACGACGAGATCGGGATCAACAGCCGGCTGGACACGATGCAGGCTGCCGTGCTCCTGACCAAGGCGGACCACCTGGCCGAGTGGGCAGCGGGCCGGCGGGCTCACGCCGGGGAGTACGACGAGGCCCTCGCTCAGCTGGACGGCGTGGTCGTTCCCGCTGTCGATCCCGCCAACGAGCACGTGTACCACCAGTACACGATTCGCGCCGAGCGGCGCGATGGGCTGAAGCAACACCTGGTCGACCAGGAGATCGGGTGCGCCGTGTACTACCCGAAGGCGCTGCACCTGCAACCGTGTTTCGCCCACCTGGGTTTCGGGGAAGGCGCGTTTCCCGTGACCGAGCAGGCGACCCGCGAGGTGTTGTCGTTGCCGGTCTATCCCGAGCTCACCTCCGTCCAGCGAGGGCAAGTGGTCGCTGCCGTCCGAGGATTCTACAAATGAACAAGGTGCGCATCGTGGTGGTTGGGGCCGGCCAGTGGGGCCGAAACCACGTCCGCACCGTGGCGAGCCTGCCCGGTGCCCAGCTCACAGCCGTCTGCGACTTGAGCGACGACCGGCGCAAGGCTATGGCGCATCAGTATCCCGGCGTGTTGGTGTCGGCCGACCTCGACGCGGTGCTCGACGTGGCCGACGGCGTGGTCGTGGCCACACCGGTGATTTCCCACGCGGATGTGGCGCGAGCCGCGATGGCCCGGGGCCTGCCCGTGCTGATCGAAAAACCGATGGCGTTGACGGTGGATGATGCGGAAGATCTCGTCCGGCGGGTGGATGCCGGCGAAGGGCCGGTAGTCGTCGGACATCTGCTCGTGTTCCATCCCGCGGTGGAGTATCTGCAACGGATGGTGGCCGGCGGCGAACTCGGATCGATCTTCTACCTCTACAGCCAGCGGGTGAACCTGGGCCAGGTGCGCCCCGACGAGAACGCGTTGTGGAGTTTCGGACCCCACGACGTGTCTGTGGCGCTCCGGCTGCTGGGCGAGGAGCCGGCGCGGGTGTCCGCGCACGGGCGGAGTTATCTCCAGCCCGGCATCGAGGACGTGGTGTTTCTGACGATGGAGCTCAACTCCGGCGTCATGGTCCACGTGCAGATGTCGTGGCTGGATCCACACAAGGTGCGGCGCCTGACCGTGGTCGGATCGAAGAAGATGGTGGTGTTCGACGACATGCAGCCGCGCGAGAAGATCAAGGTGTACGACAAGGGAGTTGGGAAACCGCCAACATATGGTTCGTACGGCGAGAGTCTTGCGGTCCGGGAAGGCGACATTGTGATTCCGCGGATTCCCAATGTCGAGCCGTTGCGCGCCGAGCTCGCCCACTTCCTCGCGGTGGTGCGCGGCGAGGAGGAGTCCCGCTCGAGCGCCCGGGATGGATTGCAAGTCGTGCGGATCCTGGACGCGGCGACCCGGTCGCTCCGCAGCGGCGGCGATCCCGTCGAGCTCGGCCAGGTCACCACGGAGTCGTCATGACGCCCGAAGAAACCCTGATCGCGAAGGCAAACGATCGCGCCGCGGTCTGGGCCGTCGTGGGGCTCGGATATGTCGGGCTTCCCCTGGCCGTGGAGGTGGCCCGGGCGGGGTATCGCGTGATCGGGTTCGACGTCAGCGAAGACGTCGTGGACAGCGTCAACGCCGGCCGGTCGCACGTGGGGGACGTAGCGTCGGCAACCCTGGCGGAACACGTGCAGAGCGGACGGGTGTCAGCCACCACCGACATGTCCCGCTTGTCCGAAGCGGATCTGGTGTGTGTGTGTGTGCCGACACCGCTGTCGAAAACGCGAGACCCGGACGTGTCGTTCGTGCTGGCGGCGGCGGCAGCCCTCGCCGCGACGATCCGCGTGGGCCAGGCCATCGTGCTGGAGAGCACCACCTATCCGGGCACGACCCGCGAACTGCTCCAGCCGCAACTCGAGCAGGGCGGCCTCGTGGTGGGCCGGGATTTCTTCCTGGCGTTCAGTCCGGAGCGGATGGATCCCGGCAATCGGGACTGGGGAACGCGCAACACGCCAAAGGTGGTCGGCGGGATGACCGAAGCCTGCCAACGGGTGGTGCAGGCCCTCTACGAACCGGTGTTCGATACTCTGGTGCCCGTCTCCTCGCCCGAGGCGGCGGAGTTGGTCAAGCTGCTCGAGAACACGTTCCGCACGGTGAACATCGGCCTGGCCAACGAGATGGCCATCGTCTGCGACAAGCTCGGCGTCGATGTGTGGGAGGTCATCGATGCCGCGGCGACCAAGCCGTTCGGCTTCATGAAATTCACGCCCGGCCCCGGCCTGGGCGGGCATTGCATCCCCATCGATCCACACTACCTGGCGTGGAAGATGCGAGGTCTCAACTACAAGACACGCTTCATCGACGTGGCCGGAGAGGTCAATTCCGAGATGCCCACCTTTTGGGTCAACAAGGTGGTGAACCGTCTGAACGACGAAGCGATCGCGGTGCGCGGATCGAGAATCCTGGTGGTGGGGGTAGCGTACAAGAAGGACATAGCCGACGTGCGGGAGAGCCCCGCCCTCGACATCATTCGGTTGCTGTTGCAGCGTGGCGCCGAGGTCCGCTACCACGATCCCTACGTGCCGGCAATCAACGAGGAAGGTCAACCGCTGGCCTCGGTGGCCCTCACACCGGAAGAGGTGCGCGCCGCGGACTGCGTCATCCTCGCCACCGATCATTCCGATCTCGATTATGGCATGCTGCGTGCCGAGGCCAAGAGCACGGTCGATACCCGCAACGCGTTGAAGCGCAGAGGATAACGTGAACGTTGCCGTCGTGGGAACGGGCTACGTCGGGCTCGTGGTGGGTGCCTGCCTGGCGGAGACCGGCAACAATGTGATCTGTGCCGATGTCGACCGCGCCAAGATCGATTTGCTCAACAACGACGAGATCCCGATTCACGAGCCGGGTCTTCCGCAACTGGTGGCACACAACAAGACGGCCGGGCGGTTGTCGTTTACCACGGATGTGGGAGATGCGGTAGAACGCTCGGACATCGTGTTCATTGCCGTCGGCACGCCCCCCGACGAGGACGGGTCGGCCGACCTGCAGCATGTGCTGCGGGTGGCCGAAACGATCGGGGATCATATGTCGGCGCCCAAGGTCGTCATCACCAAGAGCACCGTGCCGGTGGGGACGGCAGAAAAAGTACGGGCGGCCATTGCGCAACGCACATCCACACGCTTCCACGTGTGCTCGAACCCGGAATTTCTCAAAGAGGGAGCCGCGGTCGACGATTTCATGAAGCCTGACCGAGTGGTGGTCGGCGTGGATTCCGATGAGGCCGCGGAAACGATCGCCGAGCTCTACGCGCCGTTCGTGCGTACCGGCAATCCCCTGATCTTCATGGACATTCCCTCCGCCGAGGTCACGAAGTACGCCGCGAACGCGATGTTGGCAACTCGGATCTCCTTCATGAACCAGATCGCGGAGCTGTGCGAAAAGGCCGGGGCCGACGTCAATCTGGTCCGCAAGGGCATTGGCACCGACGACCGGATTGGGCCGGCGTTCCTCTTCCCGGGTCCCGGTTACGGCGGTTCGTGCTTCCCGAAGGATGTTCGCGCCCTGCTGCGCACGGGAGCGGAGATGGGGGTGGATCTGGAGCTGTTACAGGCCGTCGAGGCGGTCAACGACCGTCAGAAACAGAAGTTGCTCCACAAACTGACCGACGTGCTCGACGGCGAGCTGGCGCAATCGGTGATCGCGGTCTGGGGTTTCGCGTTCAAGGCGGAAACTGATGACATGCGGGAAAGCCCCGCCATCGATCTCATCAATGGACTGCTCGAGCGCGGTGCGACGGTACGGGGGTTCGACCCGGCGGCAATGGAGAATGCCAAGCGGATCTTCGGTGACCGCATCGAGTACAGCTCAAACGAATACGACGCGCTGAACGGTGCCGACGCGTTGGTGATCGTCACCGAGTGGCTCGCCTTTCGGAATCCGGACTTCGCCAAGATCAAGCAACTCATGCGCCGGCCCGTGGTGGTGGACGGTCGCAACCTGTACAAGCCCGAGAAGCTCCGGGAGATGGGATTCACGTACACCGCTTTTGGAAGGCGCTGAGTGCGCATACTCATCCTGGGCGCTGCCGGGTTTCTCGGTTCCCATCTGGTCGATCGATTCCTCCGCGAGGGCCACACGGTCGTGGGGATGGACAATTTCATCACCGGATCGCCCACGAACCTCGAGCATCTCGCAAACGAATCGGCGTTCTCGTTCGTCGAGCACGACGTGTCGCAGTTCATCGATCTGGACGGGCCCGTGGGTGGCGTGCTGCACTTCGCCTCCCCGGCGAGCCCCATCGACTATCTCAAACTCCCCATTCAAACACTCAAAGTGGGATCGCTGGGTACCCACAATGCCTTGGGGCTGGCCAAGGCCAAGTCGGCGCGCTTTCTGCTGGCCAGCACCTCGGAGGTGTACGGTGATCCCGCGGTGCATCCGCAGCCGGAAAGCTATTGGGGTCACGTCAACCCAGTGGGGCCGCGGGGCGTCTACGACGAGGCGAAGCGGTTCGCCGAAGCCATGACGATGGCCTACCACCGGTACCATGAGGTCGATACGCGCATCGTCCGCATCTTCAACACGTACGGTCCCCGGATGCGCCCGGCCGACGGACGGGTGGTGTCGAACTTCATCGTGCAGGCGCTGCAAGGGCGACCGATCACGGTGTATGGCGACGGGTCTCAAACCCGGTCGTTCTGTTTCGTCGACGATCTCATCGAGGGGATCTTTCGCTTGTTCGAACGTGGCGGAGCCGATCCCGTCAACATCGGAAACGACGGGGAATTCACCGTACGCGAACTCGCCGAGAAGGTCACGAGTCTGGTCGGTTCGCGCTCCAGTGTGGTGACGGAGGCGTTGCCGGAAGACGATCCCAGGCAGCGCCGGCCCGATCTGTCCCTCGCCAATACGACCCTCGACTGGAGGCCCCAGATCACGCTGGACGAGGGATTGGCACGAACCGTCGAGTATTTCCGCCAGGCGATTCACGCGTGACCGCTCGGGTGCTGATCACGGGCGCGGCGGGTTTCATCGGCGGCCACGTGAGCCGCGCGTTCGTGGGGCGTGGATGGGAGGTGACGGGTCTCGACAACTTCGATCCCTTCTATGACCGGTCTATTAAAGAGGAAGGGATCGCGGATCTGCAGGGGGCGGTGGGGTTCCGGCTGGTGGAAGGCGATATTCGGGACGCGAGCTTGGTTCGGAGCGCCCTCGAGGGTGTGGAGCTGGTGCTCCACCTCGCGGCGCGGGCCGGGGTCCGGCCGAGCATCGAGGATCCCGAGGGGTATGTGTCCGTCAATGTGCTGGGCACCGCGACGCTGCTCGAAGCCTGCCGCGAGACCGGGATCACCCGCATGGTGTTTGGCTCGTCGTCATCCGTGTATGGTGACGATACGCCGGTGCCGTTTCGGGAGGACGCCGTCGCAGCCGACCCGATCTCGCCCTATGCGGCCACGAAACGGGCCGGTGAGCTCCACTGCCGCGTGTACTGCCACCTCCACGGGTTTCGCATCGCGGCCTTGCGATTCTTTACCGTGTACGGGGCCCGGCAGCGCCCCGACCTGGCCATCCACAAGTTCACCAGGGCCATGTGTCGCGGCGAGACGATCCGCCAGTTCGGTGACGGATCGTCCGAACGAGACTACACGTATGTCGACGACATCGTCCAGGGCGTGGTGGCCGCCGCGGATTGGGCCATGCGCGACGGGGCAGCCTTCGACATCTTCAATCTGGGCGAATCCAAGACGGTGACCCTGCGGTATCTCATACGACTGATCGGTGAGATGCTGCAACGGGAACCGATCGTGGAGATCGATCCCCCGGCCCCCGGGGACGTGCGCCGCACCTGTGCCGACATTGGCAAGGCGAGGAGGGTGCTCGGCTACGATCCGAGCGTTACCATCGAGGACGGGATCCGGAAATTCGTAGATTGGTATCAGGCCACGCATGAATGTTCGTCTTGAGCGTGTAGTCGAGCTGGCCAAAGACCGGTTCGCGTTGCAGGACTACTATGGGTGCATCCATTTCCTCGAGGAAATCGTCGAGTCGGGGGAGGGGGTGTACGCCGACGTCCACCATTTGCTGGGGTTGGCGTCCCATCTGGTTGGTTATCCGGAACGGGCGATCGAATGTTTCGATCGAGCCCTCGCGGTCAATCCCAACTACTACGAGGCCCATATCCATCGCGGCATCGTGCTGAACGAGTTGGGGCGCTCCGAGGAGGGCCAGGGGGCGTTCGCCAGCGCCGACGAAGTACAGAACGAGGAGCGCGACGGGATCCCGGGCCCCCAGGCCGACAAGCTGGCCAACCTGCACGCCGAGTTGGGCGCCGCCTATGCCGACGCCGGCGCCATCGAGAAGACGATCGAGCAGTACCGGACGGCCTTGCGGTTGGGGCCGACGTTCCACGATCTGCGTTACCGCTTGGCGCGGACGCTGCTCCAGGTGGGCCGCTCCCTCGAGGCGCGGGAAGAGCTGGAAACCCTGGTGGCAGCGAAACCCGACGCCGTGGACGTTCGGGCTACGCTGGGCCTGGCCTATTACGTTTCAGGAGACCTGGAAACGGCACAGACGGTTTGGGGGGCGGTTCGTGACGAATATCCCGACAATGCGCGCGTGCGCGCGTACTTGGCGATGCTGAAAAGAGCCCATGAAAAAGATTGACCTGATGCTGGTCCTCGCCGCAGGTGTCGCGGCCTGCACCGGCGCTGCGGCCGACCATGAGTCCCTGGGCGATGAGGCCTACGTCGCTCGCGAGTACGGCAACGCGCTGTTGGAGTACCAGCTCGCCCTGCGGCAGGGAGCCATGGGTGCGGATCTACGCCTCAAGGCCGGGATCGCGGCACTCAACGGGCACGAGCTCCTCGAGGCGGCGACGCAGTTTCGTTCCCTGGCCGCGGAAGATCCCGATCAGGCGATGATCGCCGCCAACGGCTTGGATCGCGTCGCCAGAGCGGCCGGCAGCGAGGGTAACCGGCCGGCGCTGCAAGCGGCGTTGGAGGGGTTGTGGGCGATCGCGCCCAGCCGGGCGCTCGGGTCTTTCGCCAGGGAACTGGCGTTCGACGAGGAAGGCGTGTCGGATCAAGCCGTCGACGTGCTGCCCTACGCGGCAGCCGCGGCGCCGGACGCCCGCAGGCAGGATTCGTTGATGTTCGTGTATGCCGAGGTCCTGGTGCGGCGCGGAAGATGCAAATCCGCCATCGATGTCTTCGAGAGTCTGTTGCGGCGGGCACGCGAACCAGCCGTGCAAGCCGATGCGCGCAACCGCGCCGCCGCGTGCGCCCTCGGTGCGGGACGCCGGGAGCTGAATCGGGGCTCGCCGGAAGACGCGGAGGGATGGTTTTGCCGGGCGATTGGGGTGGGCGTCAACAATTATGCCGCCCGGGCCGCCTATGTGGGCCTCGGCGACGTGCGATTCGCCCGGGGTGACTATGCAGGGGCCCGCGACGCCTTTCGCCGGGCCATGGACCGCGCCGGCCCCTCCGATTCGTTGTATCGCGCGGCACAACGCGGCCTCGATGCCATGTTCGGTTTCGATCTGTTCGGGCAGGCAGAACGCACGAGCGCGAGAAGGTGTTGAGGGACCACGTGCGACGTCTCATGCTATTGGCCGGTTGGGGTTCGGTGGCCCTCGGGTGCGGCGGAGGCTTCCGTCCCGGCCGGTATGCGTCTCCACAGGAACTGTTCGCCGTTTCCCAAACGATGTATCGGCGGGGGAATTGCCGCGATGCCGAGCTGGGCTTCCGCCGGGTCACCACCCAGCTTCCCGTGCGCGACTCGCTGGCGGTGCGCGCGCGCTTCCTGATGGCCGAATGCCAGTTTGCCCAATCGATGTTTCTCGAGGCGGCGCGCCAGTTCCGCCGCGTGGCGGACGAGGCCCCCAATCACCACTTGGCCCCCCGGGCCTTGCTGCGGTCCGGCGACTCCCAGCTCCAGCTTTGGAAGCGCGCGGAGCTCGACCCCACATACGGGGAGGCGGCCCGCGTGACCTACCAGGAAGTCATGGCGCGGTATCCGCGTAGCGAGGTGAGTAGCCGGGCGGGCGTGAAGCTCGCGGGCCTCGGCGAGCGGTTTGCCGAGAAGGACTACAAGAACGGGCTCTATTACTTTCGCTTTCGCGCCTATCTGTCGGCCATTCTGTACTTCAAGGCGGTGGTGACCGACCACGGGGCCACACCGTATGCGGGGCTCGCGCTGATCAAGCTGGTGGAGTCGTACGATCGCCTGGGTTTCGAGGAGGAAGAGCGAGAGACGTGTGAGAATTTGAGACGCTTCTATCCCACCACCGACCGCCTGGACGACGTGTGCCCCGAGTCGGCGATGCCCTGATCTCGGCTCGCATCGGTGTGTTGGGGGGGTCTTTCGATCCCGTCACTCGAGCCCACATCACCATCGTCGAGGCGGCCGCCGACGGACTTTGCCTCGACCGCGTGCTGCTGATCCCAGTGGCCCAGCAACCCTTCAAACCCGAAGGGCCCCGTGCCGGCCCAGCCGACCGGGTGGCCATGCTGGAGTTGGCTGTGCGGAACCACCCCCGCTTGTCCGTGGATCGCCGGGAGATCGAGCGTGGAGGTCCCTCGTACACGATCGATACGGTGGAGAATCTGAGCCGCGATTTTCAGGGGGATGAGTTATTCTTTCTGGTTGGGGCCGATGCGGCTCGTCAGTTTTCGAGCTGGCGCGACGCGGCGCGGATCGGGGAGTTCGTCCGGGTAGTGGCGTTGACCCGTGCCGGCGAGGCCCCTCCGAATTCACCGCACATCCCGCAGACGATTACGGTGCCCTCCCTCGACATCTCGGCGTCGGGCGTGCGGGAGGCGGTTGGCCGGGGACGCAGCTTCGAGGATCTCGTGCCACCGAAGGTGGCCGAGTACATCCGCAGTCACCGGCTGTACGCATAAGACGAGCAATGGTCAAGACAATACTCAAGAAGATCTTCGGAAGTCGGTTCGACCGGGAGCTCAAGAAGATCCAGCCGGTGGTCGATCGGATCCACGAGCACGAGAAACGGCTGGGTACGCTGTCCGAAGACGAACTCAAAGGTCAGACGGAGAAATTCCGTGCCCTGCTGAAGGAGGGCTACGGTGCGCTCCAGGAGCAGGTGGACGCCACCAAGGCCGAAAAGCACGGCTGCGCGGATCCGGTCGAGCGCGATAAGCTCACCGGCGAAATCCACGACCTCGAAGAAGAGTTGAAGCGCGAAATCGAGGCGGCCCTCGATGACATTCTTCCCGAGGCCTTCGCCACCGTGCGCGAGACGTGCCGCCGGCTCCTGGGGACGACGTTGTCCGTGACGGGCCGTGACCTCGAGTGGGATATGGTGCCCTACGACGTCCAGCTCATCGGTGGTCTCGTCTTGCACCGTTCGCGCATCGCGGAGATGGCCACCGGTGAGGGGAAGACCCTCGTGGCGACGCTGCCCCTCTATCTCAACGCGCTTCCCGGCCGGGGTGCCCACCTGGTGACGGTCAACAACTATCTGGCCCGGCGGGATTCCCAGTGGATGGGGCACGTCTTCGAATACCTCGGTCTCGAGGTGGCCTGTCTCGACGATACGGAACCCTCCAGTCCCGAGCGGCGGGCGGCGTACGCCGCCGACATCACGTACGGCACCAACAACGAGTTCGGATTCGATTTCCTGCGGGACAACATGGTCTTCACGTTGGAGCAGCGCGTCCAGCGGCCCTACAACTACGCCATCATCGACGAGGTGGACAGTATCCTCATCGACGAGGCGAGGACGCCGCTCATCATCTCGGGGCCGGCCGGACACGAAGGCGATACCAAGTACGCGGAGCACAACGCGCGGGTGAAGCAACTGGTTCGCAAGCAAACAGCGGTCGTCAACGGGCTGGTGGCCGACGCCACGCCGATGGTCGACAAGGACGAGCCTGAGTACGACGGTGCATACAAGTTGTTCCAGGCGCAGATGGGCGCGCCCAAGAACAAGAAGTTGATGAAGCTGATGCACGAACCCAAGGTCCAGCAGCTCGTGCAACGGGTGGAGCTCGACTCGATTGCCGATCGCAAATTGCCCGCCAAGGATCAGCGCTTCCGCGGGTTGGAAGACGAACTGTATTTCGTCATGGACGAACGCGGCCACTCGGTACACCTGACCGACCGCGGCCTGGAAGAGATGAGCCCGGACGACCCGGCGCTGTTTGTCGTGCCCGACATCTCAGAAGAGTTCGGCAAGATCGAACACGACGAGAGCATGTCCGGCGAAGACAAGGTGATCCTGCGGCGCGAGTTGGAAGCCGAGTACGCATCCAAGTCGGAGAAAATCCACATCATCCACAAGTTGTTGCAGGCCCACGCGCTCTACGAGAGGGACGTCCAGTACCTGATCCAGGGCGGGCAAGTCTTGATCGTCGACGAGTTCACCGGCCGGTGCATGCCCGGGCGCCGCTGGTCGGACGGCTTGCACCAGGCGGTCGAGGCCAAGGAGGGCGTCACCGTCCGGGGTGAAACACAGACCTTGGCGACGATTACGATCCAGAACTACTTCCGCATGTACGACAAGCTGGCCGGCATGACCGGCACGGCCGAAACCGAAGAGCGGGAGTTCTTCGAGATCTACGGTCTCGAGGTCTCGGTCATTCCGACAAACGAGCCCATCTGTCGCCGAGACTACGACGACGTCATCTACAAGACCCGGCGCGAAAAGTACAACGCCGTCATCGACGAAATCGCGGCGTTTCACGAGATCGGCCAACCGGTGCTCGTTGGCACGACCAACGTGGAAGTCTCGGAGACCGTGTCCCGCATGCTCAAGCGCCGCGGGCTCAAGCACGAAGTCCTCAATGCGAAGTTCCACCAGCGGGAGGCGGAGATCATCGCCAACGCCGGACAGCGCGGCGCGATCACGATCGCGACCAACATGGCGGGCCGGGGAACGGACATCAAACTCGGCGAGGGGGTCACGGCAATCCGGGCCAGCGAGGGGGAGAACGGCATCGAATCGGTCGGGGGACTGGCCATCATCGGCACTGAGCGGCACGAGTCGCGACGGATCGACCGGCAGCTCAGGGGACGGTCCGGACGGCAGGGAGATCCCGGCCAGGGCCGGTTCTTCCTGTCCCTGGAAGACAACCTGATGCGTTTGTTTGCCACCGACCGCATCGCCCGCTGGATGGACAAGACCGGGGCCGAGGAGGGCGAGGTGATCACGCATCCGCTCGTGACCCGGGCCATCGGCAACGCACAAAAACGCGTGGAGCTGCAGAACTTTCAGGCGCGGAAACGGCTGCTCGATTACGACGACGTGATGAACCAGCAGCGCGAAGTCATCTATTCGCTGCGGTTGTTTGCTCTCGAAGGTGGCGAGGAGCTCAAGGCGGAAGCGCAACGCATGATCGAGGCGGCGCTCAAGCGTTTCGTCGCAGGGTTCGAGGGGGAGGATCCGGAGGAGTGGGACCGACAATCCATCGTGGCCGAACTCCTCATGCGGTTTCTGGTTTCCGCCCCGGATGTGGAGGACGCTAAGAAGGTGCCCGACACCGAGGCCTTGGCGGCGACCGTGCAGCGGGCCGGGCGGGAGGCGTTCCAGGCCAAGATCGATTCGTGGAACGAGATCGAACAGCGATACGGCGCGGAGAACCTGACGGAGAAGCTGCTCTCGAATTTCATGTTGCAGGTGCTCGACGAGAAGTGGAAGGATCACCTCTACGATCTCGACCAGCTGCGGAACGCGATCCAGTATCGGGCGTGGGGGCAGAAGGATCCCCTCATCGAGTACAAGCGGGAGGCCTTCGAGCTGTTCGAGGACTTGGTCAACGACATCCGGCAGGTGTTCACGGAGCGATTTTTCCGGCTCCAGGTGCAGGGCCCCGGTGGCGGGACCGCCACCGGGCCTCGCCGCCCCCAACCGCGCGCGGCACAGCAGGTCACCGAGAGCTCGGACATCGATTTGCTGGTCCCCGGGGCGAGGCGCCCCCCGCCGCAGCAGTTGACCACCAGCGGTCCCGCCAAGGCCTCGCGGGAACCGGCCCGGCCCATGCAGCGCTCCGTGCCCAAGGTTGGTCGCAACGATCCCTGCCCGTGCGGCAGCGGCAAGAAGTACAAGAAATGCCACGGCGGGACCGCATGACGGCTGTGCGGGCCTGATCCCACCGGAGAGGGACGAAACCGCCCAGCCCCCCGGGCTTCAGGCAAAATCCAGATCCAATGAGCGGCGATTTGGCGATACCCCGGCTGGCCCGGGACGGCAAATTGGTTGCGATGACACCGTATCTGCTGGCAGAGACCCAGGAACGGCCGCGGGAGCGTTTGTTCACGTTGGGGCCGTCGGCGTTGACTGCCGTGGAGCTCGTTGCGATCCTGTTGGGTACGGGGACGCGGCGCTCGGATGTCCTGGAGGTGGCGGCCGATCTGCTAGAAGCGGCAGGTGGGACCCTCCGGGACATCGCCAGGAAGCCGGCCGCCGCATTGGCCCGGGTGCCCGGGGTCGGTCGGGTGAAGGCCGCGCGAGTGGCCGCCGCGCTGGAAATGGCCCGACGGCTGGACGGCCAGCGGCGCGAGTCGGGAACGGAAATGCGTTCGGCGGAGGACGTCCACCGCCGGTGCGGGCCGATGTTGCGGGATCTGGTGGTCGAAGAGTTCCACCTGCTCACGCTGGATGCGCGCAACCGCGTGACCCGTCAAACGCTGGTGACCAAGGGGATTCTGAACAGTTCCCTGGTGCATCCCCGCGAGGTCTTTCGGGCGGCCATTGCCGAGGCTGCCGCCGGGATCATCGTGGTCCACAACCATCCGAGTGGCAACCCCGGGCCGTCGGCAGAGGACCGGGCCGTCACCACACAATTGGTTGAGGCAGGGAAATTGCTGGACATGCCGGTGTACGATCACGTGATCGTGGGTGGAGACCGGTTCTTCAGTTTTGCAGAGGCAGGCTTATTGTGACCACGGTGCTCGCAGATCTCGATGCCACGCTCGCCGAGGCACTCGGCGAACAGGCAGGCCGGCTCGACCTGGAGCTGATCGACCGGGCGTATCGGTTGAGCGCGGCGGCACACCGCGGCCAAAAACGGGTCTCAGGCGAGGATTTCATTTCGCACACCGTGGCCGTGGCCCGGATTCTCCTCGACCATCGCATGGATTCGGTCACGATCGCCGCCGCCTTGTTGCACGACACGGTCGAAGACTCCGATGTGTCCATCGAGGACATCCGCGAGCAGTTCGGTGATGAGATCGGCGATATCGTCGACGGCTTGACCAAGATCTCGAGCCTCAGCTTCCGTTCCACCTCCGAAGAGCAAGCGGAGAACTACCGCAAGCTCCTGGTCTCCATCGCCAAGGACGCGCGAGTCATCATCGTGAAGCTGGCCGACCGCCTGCACAACATGCGAACGCTCGATCCCCTGCCGGCAGAGCGGCGCGAGCGGATCGCCCGGGAAACCCGCGAGTTGTATGCGCCGCTGGCGCACCGCTTCGGCATGGCCGGTATCCGGGCGGACCTCGAGGATCTCGCGTTCAAGTTCCTCGAGCGTGACGATTACAAGGACCTGAACAAGAAGTTGAAAGCCAAGCGGGTCGAACGCGAGGAAATGATCAATCGCATGCGTGGTCCGCTGGTGGATGCGCTGACTGACGAAGGGCTCGATGCCGAGGTCACGGGACGGCTGAAACACATGTGGTCGGTGTACCGCAAGATGCGCCAGCGGGACAAGCCCCTGGAAGAGATCTACGACCTGATGGCCATCCGGGTCCTGGTGCGGACCGTCCCGGAGTGTTATCACGTCCTCGGCGTCATCCACAACCACTGGACGCCGTTGCAGGAGCGCATCAAGGACTACATCGCCTCGCCCAAGTCCAACGGATACCAGTCGCTCCACACGACCGTCTTCGGCCCCGGAGGGGAACCGTACGAGATCCAGATCCGCACGTACGACATGCATCGCACGGCCGAGTTCGGCATTGCGGCCCACTGGGTCTACAAGGAGGGCCAGCAACCGGACGAGCTGGACCTGCGCCTGTCCTGGTTCCGTCAGCTCATGGAGTTGCAGCAAACGGCGCATTCGGCGGAGGAGTTTCTCGAGTTTCTCAAGATCGATTTGTACGAAGACGAGATCTTCGTGTTCACGCCGAAGGGCGATGTGAAACGGCTCCCCAAGGGGGCCACCACCATCGACTTCGCGTTCGCCGTCCACACGGAGGTCGGTCTCCGCTGCCAGGGGGCCAAGGTGAACCAGCGGATCGCCCCGCTGCACCGGCCGCTGGACAACGGCGACACGGTCACGATCATCACTGGACCGAATGCCCGGCCGAGCCGGGATTGGCTGAACCATGTGCGTACGGGTCGGGCGCGGCAGGGCATCCGCCATTGGATCAAACAAGAAGAGGCCGAGCGGAGCATCGCCATCGGCCGCGACATTCTCGCCCGCGAGCTGCGCCGCCGCCGCCTCCCGAGACCGGAGGCGGCGGTGATGGAGCAAGCGGCCGAAAAGCTTTCGGTCGGGTCCGAAGCGGGGCTGCTGCAGGCGCTGGGGCGGGGAGACGTGCCCACCGGCCAGGTGATTCGTGCGCTGTTTCCGGACCGACCGGGCGACGATTTGGAGGAGACGAAACCCACGGCGTTCGGCCGGGTCATGGATCGGATTCGCCTCGGCCGGGGGGTGCGCATTCAAGGGGTCGACGGGTTGCTGGTGCGCTACGCCCAGTGCTGCCAACCGGTGCCCGGCGACCAAGTCGTCGGGTACGTCTCTCAAGGACGGGGCATTTCGATTCACCGCAATGACTGTCCGAACCTGCTGACGATTCCCGCCGGGCCCGACCGCCGCGTGGAGATCGACTGGCAGGAGGTTGAGGGGGAGGTGTTCGAGGTGTGTCTCGGCGTCGCGGGCGAAGACCGGCGCGGGCTCTATGCGGACCTGATGCAGGCGGTGACCGCCAAGGGAACGAACATCCGCAGCGCGGAGCTGCGCAGCAAGGACGGCGGCATGTTCGGCACCGTGCTCGTGGAAGTCGAGAATAGCGCGCAGCTTTCCAAGGTGATGCGGGCCATGCGGCGGACCAAAGGCGTCACGTCTGTGGAGCGGCGCGAACCTCCGGCGCAAGCCGAGCCGTCCTAGCCCGTGCCGTTCGAGCTCGAGCTTCCCTTCTCGCTGGCGGGCGATCAGCCTCGCGCGATCACCGAGTTGACCGAGCGACTGGCCGCGAAGGACACTCGGTACCACACCCTCCTCGGGGTCACGGGTTCGGGAAAGACAGTGACGATGGCGTGTGCCATCGCTCGGCACGGCCGCCCGGCCCTCGTGCTCTCGCACAACAAGACGCTGGCGGCACAGCTCTACGGTGAGTTGAAGTCGTTCTTCCCCACCAACGCAGTCGAGTACTTCGTCTCGTACTACGACTACTACCAGCCCGAGGCCTACGTGCCGTCCACGGACACGTACATCGAGAAAGACTCTTCCATCAACGACGACATCAACTCACTGCGGCTGCGGGCGACTTCGAGTTTGATGGAGCGGGACGACGTGATCATCGTGGCCACGGTGAGCGCCATTTACGGCCTCGGCGATCCCGCGCAGTATCGCGATCTCATGGTGACCGTCGGCGTCGGGGAAGAACGGTCGCGGGACACCATTCTCGAGGAGCTCGTGCGCATTGGGTATTCGCGCCATGATGCGGCTTTCGAGCGCGGTACCTTCCGCGTCCGCGGCGACACCGTTGAGATTTTTCCGGCGTATGAAGAACAGGCGGTGCGCATCGAGCTCTGGGGCGACACGGTGGAGCGCATCAGCAAGGTGGACGCGCTCACCGGCAAGACGATCACCCAGCTCGACAGGTGTGCGATTTACCCGGCGACCCACTTCGTGGTGCGGGGCGCCGCGGTCGAGCGGGCGGTGGCGACGATACGCATCGAGCTCCAGGAGCGGCTGGCCGAGCTGCACGCGTTGGGGAAGTTGCTCGAGGCGCAACGCCTCGAAACGCGAACCCACTTCGACATCGATATGCTCCTCGAGGCTGGTACCTGCGCCGGGGTGGAGAACTACAGCCGGCACTTTTCCGGACGAGAGGTCGGCGAGCGTCCCGCGTGTCTGTTGGATTACTTTCCCGCGGAATTTCTCACGATTCTGGACGAATCACACGTCACCCTCCCGCAGATCGGGGGCATGTATGAGGGCGATCGCTCGCGCAAGCTGACCCTGGTGGAATACGGCTTCCGTTTGCCGTCGGCTCTGGACAACCGTCCGCTCAACAGCGCCGAGTTCATGGACATCGTTCCCGAGATCATCTTCGTGTCCGCCACGCCGGGAGACCGGGAAATCGCCCTGTGCGGCGGCCAGGTCACGCAGCAGATCATCCGGCCCACCGGATTGGTGGATCCGTCCGTGGAAATCCGCCCGGTGGCGGGGCAGGTGGACGACCTCTTGGGGGAAATCCGCCGCTCGGCAAGTGTGGGCGAGCGAGTCCTCGTCACGACGCTCACGAAACGCATGGCCGAGGACCTCACCGACTACCTGCAACAGACCGGTGTTCGTGTACGCTACATGCACTCCGACATCGATACGATCGAGCGGATGGAGATTGTGCGGGGCTTGCGGCTCGGGGAATTCGATGTGCTGGTGGGGATCAATTTGCTGCGGGAAGGCCTGGATCTTCCGGAGGTCAGCCTGGTGGCGATCTTGGACGCCGACCATGAGGGGTTCCTGCGTTCGGATCGATCGCTGATTCAAACCGTGGGTCGCGCGGCACGACACGCCCAGGGGCGCGCCATCATGTATGCCGATCGCGTGACGGGATCGATGGAGCGGGCCATCGCCGAAATGGATCGCCGCCGCGATCTGCAGCTGGCGCACAACAAGCGGCATGGCGTGATACCGCAATCGATCCGCAAATCGGTAGCGGAGGTGCGGTTCGTGACCCGAGTGGCCGACGCGCGTTCCGCCGCCGCCACCCCGGCCGACGATGAAACGGCGCCGGCGCCTCCGTTGGATCGTGAGAGTCTCATCGAGGTGCTCGAGCAGCAGATGCGCGAGGCCGCTGCCGAGCTGGATTTCGAAGTGGCGGCCCGTTTGCGGGATCAGATCTTCGAGTTGCGGGCGGGCGGCGATCCCGTTCGTCGCGCGCCTCGGGGCAAGCCGGCGCGGACCGGGCGCGGGGCCACGTCCGGCGAGCCGGCCTAGGCGATGCCGGGTACCGCCGAGACGCTCACCCTGGAGCAGCTCCACGTGCGAGCCGCCGCCCTCTGGGTGGAGCTGGCGCCCTCCTCGGTGGTATGGCTCACCGGCGAGCTCGGAGCCGGGAAGACCACCTTCGTGCAAGCCCTCGTGCGTGCGGGCGCAGGGGAGGAGGCGCGCAGCCCGACCTACGCGTTGGTACACGAGTACGATTCACCGGGCGGCGTGCTCGTCCACGTGGACTGTTATCGCCTGCGCGATCCGGAGGAGGCCCTCGATCTGGATTTTGCGGACCTGCAACGCCGTGGTCGTCTCCTCATGATTGAATGGCCGGAGCGCGGGGGCGCCCACGTCCCGCGCCCCGACGCGCACATTCATCTCGCGCACGGCGATCGGGATTCCGTGCGTCGTCTGGAGCGCGTGCGATGACCCTGTGCCTGGCCATCGAAACGGCGACGGACTCGGCGTCGGTGGCCGTGGGTGAGCCCGGCGCCCTAGCTGCCGAGGTGACCCTCGGCAAGCGTCGCACGGCCTCCGCGTTGGTGCCGGCCATCGAGTACTGTCTGCAATTGAGCGAGCGACGCTTCGCCGATCTGGAGTGCATCGTGCTGGCCGACGGCCCGGGAAGCTTCACCGGTTTGCGGATCGGGATGGCGACGGTGCAGGGCCTCCTGACCGAGCGCGAGATTCCCGTGCGGATCACTCCCTCGCTCATGGGGGCCGCGTGGCACGCAGCCGCCGGAGATGGGACACCCGTGGGGGCGCTCTACGGTGCGCTGCGCGGCGACGTGTTTGCGGCGGTGTATGCCTTCTCCGCGACGGCCGTCACGGAGCATCTGGCACCCGCCTTGGTTCCGGCGAACGCTCTGGTGGCCAGCAGCCCCGTGGTCCCGCGCATCGCCGTCGGGGACGGCGCCGCGGGGGTCTCCGAGGCCATCCGGCGTTGGACGGGGCAACCGCCGTTCGGGGGCGGGCAGGCCGTTTCTCGGGCCGGGGGCTTGTTGGAACTGATGACACTCGACGGCGGCTCGCGCCCTGTGGAGCCCTTCTCGGAGTTCCAACCGACCTACGGACGGCACGCGGAGGCCCAGGTCCGGTGGGAGCGTGAACACGGCCGAACGCTGCCCCACGCGACGGACTAGCGCCCCGCGCAGACCTCCAGAACAGGCCTTCGAAGGACCGAACATCCCCGAAGATCGGGGGTGTCGGAGCCCGGTTTTCGACCTCCGATCAGGGCCGAAATACCCTCGCAAAAGTTGGCCAAGAATCGCGTATGTTTGGTTGACAAAAGGACTTAAAGCCTCTATAGTTTGCCTGAGTCCAGGGTCCATCCCGTGTTTTTTTGGAGGTTGTCGTGAGCCGCAGTCTGAACAAAGTCCAACTGATCGGGAATCTGGGCCGGGATCCTGAGATCCGTACGACGGCCAATGGGTCCAAGGTGGCCACCTTGTCCATTGCCACCGGCCGACGGTGGAACAACCAGGCCGGCGAGCAGCAGGAAAAGACCGAGTGGCACCGCGTCATCCTCTGGAACAACAAGGGGTCCGGGCTGGCGGATGTGGCGGAGCAATATCTCAAAAAAGGTGACCGAGTATACATCGAAGGACGGATCGACTACCGAACTTGGGAAGATCGCGAAGGCAAGACTCGGTATTCGACTGAAATCGTTGGGCGAGAGCTGTTGATGCTTTCGGGCCGCGGTGGCGGCGTGGAGGCGGAAACGGCGCCGGCGGGCGTGGCGGCGGGATCCCCCGCTCCAGGATCGGAGTCGTTCAAGGATTTTCCGGAGGCGCTTGATGAGGAGGACGACGATCTGCCGTTCTAGGGGTTCGGGAGCCTTGGTTGCCGCGGTCGCCTTGACCGCGGCCGCTCCCCTGGCGGCGCAGGACACCCTGCTCGTGGCGCAGGACACCCTGGTGGCCGACTCGATGGCCGTGGCGGGCGAGCAGCTGCAGGTGGGCCGGCGGGTGCACATCGTGCAGGGGGGAGAGACCCTGTGGACCCTGGCCGAGCGATACCTCGACGATCCGCTCCTCTGGCCGGAGATCTACCGGCTCAATACCCTGGTCGTGGAAGATCCCCACTGGATCTTCCCCGGTGAGGCCTTGCGGCTGGTTCCCCCAGACACGACCATGGTCGCCGCCATCCAGGTCGGCGATTCCCTCATCATTCCGCAGGCGGGCGACTCCGTCATGCAGGGCGATTCGGTGCTGGTCCGGGTCGTACAGAGGCCAGCCGTGGACTCCCAGGCAACGGTGCGGGCGCTCCCGCCCCCACCTCCACCGCCCACCACCATGCGGAGGGCTACGGCGTTTCGCCAGCGGGGGGCCCAGAACCAGCTCGGCCTGACCGTGATCCGGAACCCGCCGCGGCACTTGGGCGGCTTGTTCCTGTTTTTCTCCGCCGGCTACCTCACCGAAGGTGATGATCTTCCCTGGGCGGACCTCATGGGTTCCGTGAACCGCAGCACCTTGCCGACACTCGTGGCCGCGTCGGCGGCGCAGATTTATCAGGAGATCGAGCTGCGAGCTCCGGAGAATGCGGTCTACCAGCCGGGTGATACGATCATCCTGTCAGAGCTCGGCCGTCGGATACAGGGCAGCTGGGGGCGCGTCGTCAAGCCCACGGGGGTGGCGGAAGTGATTGCGGTGTCGAGGCGGAGCGTCCGGGCGACAATCGTGATGCAGTTCGGACGCGTGGCCGACGGGCAAGTCGCACTGCCCATCGAGCCGTATCAGGATCGGGCCCAAGTGGAACCGGTGCCCATCGAGAACGGCATGATGGCGTCGGTCATCGCCATGCGCGACGTCCACCCAGTGGCGACGCTGCGGGACATTCTGTTCATCAATCGGGGGCGCACGGACGGGTTGGTGCCCGGAGACGTGTTCGAGATCCTTGCCCCCGCCCCCAACACGAGCTCGGGGGAAGATTTCCCCCGGCGACGGATTGCGCTCGTGGAGGTGGTCCACGTGCGGAACCGGTCGGCGTCGGTCGTGGTGACCCATATCGTAGACGTGGGTATCCGGCCGGGAGCCGATATCGTCGCGCGCTTGATTCGCAAGATGCCCTAGACGCGGTCTCACGCCACCGACATTTGGGGAGTGGGCTTGGCCCATTCCCCTTTGTATTTTGATGACATCCATATCTTCTTCCTCCACCGAAAACTAAAGTTTGAAACCCAGACACTTTTGTCAGGTGTTGGCCGATGACTGAGCGCGTGTTGGTGACGGGCGGGGCTGGGTTCATCGGTTCGCACGTGGCGGATATCTACGTACGGGAAGGTTACGACGTCGTGGTCCTGGACGACCTCTCGTCCGGCCGGCGGAAGAACGTCCCCGCGGCGGCGGAGTTCATCGAGTACGGCGTGAACGATCCTCAGGCGCGAGCACTCCTGGAGACCGGTGGCTTCTCGATCCTGAATCACCACGCCGCGCAGATGGACGTTCGGGTTTCGGTGGAGAATCCGCTGCGCGACGAGCGTATCAACCTCGGGGGGTTGTTGAATCTCCTCGAGGGCGCGCGGCAAGGTGGGGTCCGGCGCGTCGTGTTCGCCTCCTCGGGCGGCGTGGTGTACGGCGAGGGGAGCGCGCTGCCGTACCCGGAAACCGCCGCAAAGCTTCCCGTCTCGCCGTATGGGGTGAGCAAGCTGGCGTCAGAGTACTACCTTGGGGTGTACGCACTGCTGCACGGGATCGAGGCCGTTCCACTGCGCTATGCGAACGTATACGGTCCCCGGCAGAATCCCCATGGTGAGGCGGGGGTGGTGGCAATTTTTTGTAGCCGGTTGCTGCGGGATGACCCGCTCACCGTGTATGGCGACGGGGAGCAGACCCGCGACTACGTGTTCGTGGAGGATGTGGCCCGGGCCAACTTGGCGGCCACGCGCGGCGCATTGCCGGCGTTGGAGGACCTCGACGACGTGGCGTTCAACGTGGGCACCGGTGTAGAAACCAGCGTGAACGAGTTGGCCCGAACGCTGCTGGATATCACAGATTCGGACCTCGCAATCCACCACGCAGCTCCCCGGGCGGGGGAATTGTTCCGCAGTGCGATCGATCCGTCCAAGCTGGCCGCGACGTGGAACTGGCAGCCCCAGATCGGCCTCGCGGACGGATTGAAACGAACCTACGACTGGATAGCATCGGACCAATGATTCTGGCGCAACTGGGGGGGGCCCTCCCCGCGACCCGGTGGGAAATGATCTCGACGGCCAGTCCGACGATCAAACTGGTCTTGGGCATACTGGCGGCGTTCTCGGTGATCACCTGGTTTCTCATCGTCTTGAAGTGGTGGCAGTTCCGCCGGATCACCAAGCAAGCCGATCAGTTCTTCGGGGAGTTGGAGCGCACCACTCGGCTGGAGGATGCCTATCGCGCGGTGATGAAGCTGGTGATGTCACCATATCGGCGGCTGCTCAAGGAGGGTGTCAACTTCTTCTCCGAATTGCGTCCGGGTGCCCTGCAGCAAACCAATCCCGGCCGGACCGAGGCGCTCACCGTCACGCAGCTGGAAGTGTTGCGCATGATGCTTGCCAAAGAGGTGGCGGCGGAACGCGACCTCATGGCGCGGTTTATACCTTGGTTAGCGACGATCGGTTCGGTGAGCCCCTTGTTGGGATTGTTGGGGACGGTGCTCGGTGTGATGAACACCTTTCTCGGTATTGCGGCCGGCGGTTCGGGGAACATTGCCGCCGTGGCGCCCGGCGTGGCGGAAGCGTTGATCACGACGGTGTTCGGGCTCTTCGTGGCCATCCCCGCGGTGATCGCCTATAACGTTTCGGTGAGTCGCCTCGGATCGTTTGCGGGGGAATTGGAGGGTTTTGCCCAGGAAATCGTGGGTACGCTGGCCCGGGAGGGGAGAATCTAGCGATGCCGAGGCACGCCGGTCCGCATGGCCGTGGCGAATTGTCCCTCACGGCCGACATCAACGTGACCTCGTTGGTGGACGTCGCCTTCGTCTTGCTCATCATCTTCATGATCACCGCCCCGATCATGCAGGGCGGGGTGGACGTGCAGCTGCCGCGGACCGAGGCGCAGCCGATTCAACCGAAGGAAGGATTGACCATCACGCTGGACAAGGACGGTGTCATCTACATCGACGACGATCCCCTGTCGTATGAGGAATTCCGCGGCTCGTTTCAGGCCATCGTCGAGGCGAACGATCCCGCCGGGGTATATTTCCGTGGGGATGGCCGGGCATCCTGGGCGGATGCGGCGAGGGTCCTGGCCGTGATCCGATCCGCCGGCATCGAAGATCTCGGGATCGTCACCGAGGCCGAGGAGATTGAGCGGTGAGTCGTCCACAATACGCCTATCAAGAACGCAGCCGCCAGGGAAGCGGGATTACTGTAGCGTTCGCAGGTACGTTCATGCTCCACGCGGTGGTGGCCGGCCTGGTCTTTGCGACCGAAGGTGATCACCGCGTCCCCGATGTCCCCGTGTACACGGTGCAGCTCGTCGCGGCGCCCAGGCCCGAGCCCGAGGCGCGGCGCGCCCCCGAGGTCATCGATCGGCCCGCCCAGCGGACGCAGGCCGTGCCGAGAACGCCACCCCCCCAAACCGCCATGGCCGAGGCGCCGCCCCCACCGGAGGAGACCGAGAACAAGGAGCCGGCGCCCCGCAGCACGCCGGACGTCGAACCCCTCGAGGACGAGGAGCCGTCCACCGGTGACGATCCCGCCACCCTGAGTGTGAGTGGCGTCGACTTTCCGTTTCCGGAGTATCTGGGCAACATCGTCGCGCAGATCTACCGGCGATGGCAGCGGCCGCCGGGCAACGAGTCGTTGCGGGCCGAGGTGCTGTTCCTGGTGCGGCAGGACGGAACCATCACCAGCCTCCGCTTCGTGCAGCGCTCCGGGAGCTTCGCCTTCGATCTCGAAGCGCAGGGCGCCATCGAAGCCGCCGGGAATACCGGGGCGTTCGGTCCGCTGCCCGAAGGATTCGCCGGCGACATTCTTCCCGTGAGCTTTTTCTTCGACCCCAGGACGTTGCGGCGATGAAGCGTGGGATGTTCTCAGGGCTGATCCTCGTCGTGACCGTGGGATCGGGGGCCCTGGCGCAGGACTCGATCCCTCCTTCGGAGCGGGGTGTCCGCATCGGGATCACCTACGCACCGGGCACGCGTCCCGGCATGCTGATGCTCGGCGGGGAGCTGGAAGGCGGTCTCGACTCCGCCAGGACCATTCTGGGGCGCGACCTGGAGTACAGCGATCAATTCGAGATGATCACCCTTCCCACGGGAGACAGTCTGACTTTGCGCGTGGGAACCACCGCAGAGAACGGCGTCACCGAAGCCTTCGTGAACTATCCCTTATATGCGGCCCTCGGCGCGGCATATGCCGTGAATCTCTACGCCGGTCCCGATTCCGGGGTCGTGATCACGCTCTACGACGTGCGGGGCGAGCAGCAGCGGACGGAAATCCAGGTTCCCCGTCTCGATCCGACGGAGCGCGATTTCCGCATGCGGATCCACCGCGCGGCGGACGAGGTGGTGCGCATCGCCACCGGCGTCCCCGGCATTGCGGCCACGCAGATTCTCTTCATCAACGCCGGCCGCATCTATCGCATCGATTTCGACGGGCATTCTGTGGAGGCGCTGTCGCCGCCCGGTGGTGAAGCCATGTCGCCCGTCTGGGCTCCCGACGCACGCACCGTGGTCTATATGGAGTTTCGGGACGACGGCAGGGGGCCGCTCCACCTGCTGAATCTGGAGACCGGAGAACGTCGGGTCGTGGCGCCCACGGCGAATTCGCAGTCCCAAAACTTCGCCCCCGCCTTTTCCCCGGACGGCCGAACGCTGGCCTTCTCGCGGGCCAACGAGGAGGGCACCGACATCTACACATATAACTTGGCTGATGACTGCTGCTTACAGCGCTTGACGGTGGGTGGCTTTTCTGATAATCTCTCCCCCACGTACAGCCCCGATGGGCAACGGATTGCCTACGAATCGGATCGACCCGGACTCAGCCAGATTTACGTGATGTCGTCGGATGGGACTGGCCAGGAGCTGTTCGCGCCTTTTGACTATGGTGTGTCAGGGTCGTCGCACCACCCAGAGTGGTCCCCGGACGGGTTGAGTGTGGCATTCGACCGCTACGTGGCGCGCACCGCCCAAATATTTCTGATGGACGTCGGGAGCCGGGTCGTGCGACAGCTGACCAGCGCGACACGCAACTCCGACGCCACGTGGGCGCCGGATGGCCGGCACTTGGCTTTCGTATCGACCCGCACCGGGTCGTACCAAGTGTGGGTCATCGATATGGAAACGGGGCGGGTGCGGCAGTTAACGAGGCTTGGGGAGGCGCGCCTTCCGGCATGGTCTCCTAGAATACCGGAGCGAAACAACTCATGAATGGAGCAAAGATGCGACACATCCTTCCGATGTCTATCGGACTCGCGGTTGTCATTGGCGCTGCCGCCTGTGGTGGTGGTGCGCCGCCAACGCCTCTGGGCCCGGACCCGGATTCTCTTGCAGCCGCGCAGGCTGAAGCGCAGCAGGTGCGTGATTCCATCGCACGGGAGCAGGCTATCCGCGACAGTCTCGCCCGGGAACGCCAGCGGATTCAGGCCGAACAAGACCGTCAGCGTGCCGACTCGCTGAATGTGATCCGAGAGGAAACCAATCGGGTGCGCCAGGCGCTGGCGGTTCGCGTCAACTTCGACTTTGATCGGTCGAACGTCCGGCCGGGAGATGCCGCCGTCCTCGATCGCAAACTGGCCATCCTCCAGGCGAATCCGAATCTGCGCATTCAGGTCACCGGCCATTGCGACGAGCGGGGCTCGGACGAATACAATCTCGCCCTCGGGAACCGGCGAGCACTGGCGGCGAAACGTTACCTCACCGATCGGGGTATAGCCGAGAGTAGGATTACCACGTCATCCATGGGCGAGGAGCGGCCCTTGGCCACCGGGAGCAATGAGGCTGCATGGGGGCAGAACCGTCGCGACGAGTTCTCGATCACCTCGGGAGGGGACCGGCTGACCATGCCGGGAATGTGAGACGTTTCGCCTCCCTTCTCGTCGCCGGCGTCGTGGTGACGGGCTGTGCCCTCAAGGGGGACGTTCGGCGGATCGAGAATCAGTTAACCGAGTATCGTGAAGACACGGCCCGCGCCGATTCGGCGCGGGCCGTTATGCTGGCACGCCTGCTGGACGACATGGCGCTGCTCCAAGGGTTGTCCGGACGGATTCTCGATTCGCTCCGGGCGCAGAATCGCTCCATTTTCGCCATGCAGGGCGTCTTCCGCGGAGAACTCACCGATATCCAGCGCCAGCTGGTGGCGATTCAGGAGTTGACCGGGCAGAGCCAAGTCCGTCTCGGCCAACTCCGCGATCAGATCGCCCAGCGTTCCATCGGGGCCCCGACGCAGGCCGCGGGAACCGGTGGAGAGGGCGCCGACACGCGAGTGGCCGATGCACCCGGCCCCGAGGAACTGTTCGAGATGGGGATTCAGCAGCTCAATCGGGGCAGTCCCACAACGGCCCGTATCGCCTTCCGCCGCGTGCTGGACGACCATGCCGAGAGCGCCAGAGCAGCCGATGCGCTGTACTGGATCGGAGAGAGCTTCCGCGCCGAGGAGCCGGACTCCGCCGTCGCGGCCTTCGAGGCCGTGGTGGAACGATTCCCCAATTCGTCCCGCGCGCCCATGGCCCTCTACAAGATCGGCCTCGACGCCGAGCGCCGGGGCGACGAAGCCGCGGCGCGCCTCGCCTTCCAACGCGTCGTGGCCGGCTATCCCCGGTCGGATGAGGCGGACCTCGCCCGCGACAAACTCCGCCAGTAGCGGTCCGAGCGGCCGGTTGATGCACTGATGGCCAAGAAGCAGCCCCGGGGCGAGATGCCCTTTCTGGACCACCTCGAAGAGCTACGGTGGCGCATCCTCTGGAGTGCGATCGCGTTGGTGGTCGGATCGTTTCTCGGGTTTTACTTGGTGACCCGGTTCGATCTGCGTGCCGTCCTGATGATTCCCATCGAACCCTACGTGCCATCCGGAACTCTGGTCTTCACCCGGCCCACCGACGCCTTTCTCATCACGCTGAAACTCTCCGTCCTCCTTGGGGCGGTCTTCGCGTTCCCGGTGATCGTCCGGCAGGCGTGGGGATTCCTTGCACCCGCGCTGTACGAGCAGGAGCGCCGGATGGTCATGCCGGCCATCATGGCCGGTACCGGCCTGTTCATTTCCGGGGCGTGGATGGCGTTTCTTTGGGTGTTGCCGGCCATCTTGAAGATCATGTTGAGCGAGCGGTTCACGGGAGCGTCCTTCACTCCGTTCATCACCGCCGGCGACTACTTTGCATTCGCCACACAGGTCATCCTCGCCTTTGGCTTCGTGTTCCAATTGCCGTTGGTCATGGTGCTGCTGTCGGCGATGCATCTGGTCAGCCCGAAGTTCTTTGCCCGCAACCGTCCCTACGCGTTCCTGGTAGGCGCCGTCGTCGCCGCGTTTGTCACTCCGCCCGACATCTTTTCCATGCTGATGATGATGGCCCCGATCATCGTGCTGTACGAGATCGGCATCCTCATCGGTCGCGTCATTTGGAAGCGCAGTGCGGGTTGAGCGTAGCGTTGGTGCAATCCGTGTAGCCGTCACGTTCCTCGGATTTTCGCTGCCTGCCGCGGCCGCCACGGCGCAGGTCCGTGACTCGACGCAAGCCGTTCGCGATTCCCTACGGGTCGTGCAGGATTCTCTTCGCGCCGATTCGGCGGCGCAGGCGGCCGATGCTGCGGTGGGACTGCCGGCGGGTCCTTCGCGGGCGTTTCCGGCTCCCGACTCGATTATCACAGAACTGCTCAGGCGGCCGGGGTATCATAACACGCGCTATGCCGCCGACAGCCTAACGTTCCAGGCGTTGGTGCGTCAAATCGACCTGTGGGGCGCGGCGTTGGTGGAGCGGGACGGCAGCACGCTGGAAGCGGACTCCATCCGGTACATGCAGGACGCATGCTTTCTCGACGCCACCGGCGACCCGAAGCTGTTCAGCGAAGGCACCGCCGTCGTCGGTGAAGAGATGGATTACGACACCTGCCTGCACCGCGGGGTGGTCACCGACGCCATCACGGCTTTCACCCAACTCGGCGTCAAGTGGTACATGCGCGGGGACCTCAGCGTGGATTCGGCTTCCACGAGGATGTACGCCGGTGAGGGCAGCATCACGAGCTCGGATCTCCCGGTTCCCGATTATCACTTCGCCGTGGGCAGAACCAAGTACGTGTCCAAGAACATCATGGTGGCGCGTCCCGTCATCTTGTATGTCCGCGACGTGCCCGTGATGTGGCTGCCGTTCATCTTTCAGGACATGCGTGAAGGGCGGCGCTCGGGCATCCTGGTACCCCGCTTCGGGATCAACGACATCGTGCGCCCCAACGAGGGTTACCGCCGGCACATCACCAACATCGGGTACTACTTCGCGATCAACGACTACCTGGACCTCCAGGCGTCGCTGGATTGGTTTGCCTCAACGTCGGTGGCGATCAACACTCAGCTGCGGTACAACTGGTTGGACCGCTTCATGACGGGGTCGCTGGGGGCCTCGCGGGTGTTCGAATCGAGCGAGGACGGCGCGACCGGCCGGCAGACCACGCGTCTCAACTGGAATCACCAGCAGCAGTTCAATCAGCGAACCCGGCTTTCCGCCGCCGTCGACTTTGCCACCAGCACTAGGGTGTTGCGGGAGAATTCTGTCGACCCATTTCTGCAGACCGGCAATCTACGCAGCACGATCAACTTCTCGAAGCAGCTGGACTGGGGGACGATCACCCTGGGGGGCAGCCGCACCCAGCAGATCAGCGACGAAAGCGTGTCGCAGAGGTTTCCCGACGTACGCCTGACACCGGTGCCCATCAGCATCGGCAGCGATATCACCTGGTCGCCGACGTTCTCCTTCGTGGTCGCCCAGCAATTCAATCAAGCGGCGGGCACCATCGTGCTCCCCCCGGTGGACGGGATTCCGCAGGAAGATTCCCTGTTCACGGATACGCGCACCACGACCCTGCACTTCGGAACACCCATCCGGTTCGGCCGGTGGAATCTCCGCAACGACTTCAGGGTCACCGACGTGTTCGCGGACCGGCGCACGGTGCTGGCCGTCGTCGATCCCAACGATTCCACCAAGACCGTCGACCGCCTGTACGGGGAACGCTTCTCCACGGAGATCAACTGGGAGACGGGCATCAACCTGCCCATGCTGTTCCCGGCGACCTGGAAGTTCCAGCCCTCGGTGGGCGTCCGCAACAAGACGTCCGGGCCATTCATGCTCCGCAACGAGTTCACCGGCGGCGAGTTCGTGCAGCAGGGGAAGCGGCTGTCGTTCGCCGCGAGCATGTCGCCGGCGATCTTCGGTTTCCTCCCCGGATTCGGGCCCGTGGAGCGGATCCGCCACTCGTTTTCACCGCAATTCTCCTGGACCTATGCGCCTTCCGCCGAGGTCTCGGAGCGATTCATGCGCGCGCTCCAGCCGGGCAACCCCAATCCCCGGCTGACGAGCCCCGCCCTGCACTCAGTGGGACTGCTCGGGATTTCCCAAACGTTCGAGGGCAAGTTCGCCAGCGATGATACGTCGGGCACCGGGGACGCCCAGAAGATCAAGCTGCTGAGCATCCAGACATCCGGCCTGCAGTACGATTTCGAACAGGCCAAGGAGCCCGGCCGGAACGGCTGGAGAACCTCCAGTATCAGCAACACCCTCACCAGCGACCTGCTCCGGGGATTCAACCTGCGGTTCACCCACGATCTCTGGGACGGGCCGGTGGGGTTCGACAGCGCGGCCTTCTCACCGTTTCTCCGGTCCATCGCGACGAGCTTCACGATCAGCGGTGCCACGTTCGCTCGCCTCGCCCGGGCGGTATTCGGCGGCGAACCGCTGGAGGCTCCCGGGCCCGACGAGCTGGCCGGAGTCGCGGATTCGCTGGACGAGGAGTTCTTCGCCCCGGTACCCGTCATGGCCGCCGGCCGCGCGTTTCAGTCCATCGAGAGCATCGCCGGCCGGGGACAGCGGGGGCGGGGGTTTACCGCGTCCATCCGCTTCAACGACCGCCGGTCCAGATCAGACGAGCAGACGCAGACGTTCGGCACGCCCACGAACAATCGGACGTTCGGGGCCACGATGTCGTTCAGCCCGACCAGAAACTGGTCCTTGCAGTGGACCACCGATTACAACCTGACCACCAAGGAGTTCGGGTCGAACGCCCTGCGGTTCGAACGGGATCTGCAGCGTTGGCGGGCCACCTTCGCGTTCGTCCAGGCCCCGAACGGCAATTTCGCCTTCAATTTCTTCGTGCAGCTGATCGATCTGACCGAGATCAAGTTCAACTACGACCAGCGAACTGTGAATCGCTGAAGCCGCAGGGTTGCGATGCGCTCGATTGTCCGCCAAAGGAGACACTCGGATCGGCGGCAATGTGTGTAACTCGTTGATGTGACATGACTTAAGAACTGGCATGAGAAGTGCGTTCATCATGGTCCCGTCAAACGGATGGAGTGAATCCCAATGAACAAAATGCTGGTGGTTGTAGGAGCGATGGCCGTGGCGGCATGCTCGGACCTCTTCGCCCCGATCGACCGGCCCGAGGGCCTGTTCTACGAACTCGAACCGAGCGGCGATCCGTTGCAGCCGCTGGGTGTCCTCCTCACCTGGCTGCCGGTGACGGACCCGGGTCTCGAGGCCTACAACGTCTATGGCCGCCTCGACGGATCGAGCCAATTCGACCTCCGGGGCACGACGACCTCCACGAGTTTCCACGACAACGGATTCCCCGACCTCGAGTATCGGGTGACGGCCGTCAACACCGATGGAGAGGAGAGTCAGCCGAGCGAGGCTGTCTTGATCGACGAGCGGCTGCGCTTGGAGACGCCGGCCTCCATCGTCGGCACCACCCTCGACGGCGCCATTCACCTCGCGTGGGCCGACAATGCCTTTCTCAACGCGCCCGACGGGTTCAAGACGTACCGCGTGTACAGCACCTCGTACGATCTCGATGCCGATCTGTGCGGAGCGACCTGGAGTCTCGAGGGGACCACGGTCGCGCCGGAGTTTCTGGTTGCCGCGCTGGCAAACGGGGTGTCCATGTGCTTCGGGGTGTCGGCGGAGAGCATCGAAGGATGGGAGAGCTTGTGGTCGGACCTGTGGGCCGACACGCCCCGTCCCGATGCGCGCAACGTGCTGGCCTACGCCTTTCAGGCCGACGCCGATCTCAGCGGTTTCCGTTTCTTCGAGGATCTCAACGGCGACGGCCTCGTGGGCGCGAACGAGCTCGGCTTGATCCGGCGGGGCGATCGCACGGACATCGACTTCTTCCTCGATCGTGACGGGTCGGGGACCATCTTCCTCGAGCCGGTCCGCACCGGGACGACTCTGGCGCTGTACAGTGCGAACCCCATCGAGGACTTGACGTCCATCGACATCGCGCCGGTGACGGGATACGCCCCGACGGGCCTGTCTGCCGAGCCCGGTTTCGGCTACGTCTTCGAGATGGACGGCGGTGACGGCTTCGTGCGGTACGGCGGCCTCCGAGTCACCCACGTGGGCACGGACTTCATCATCTTCGATTGGTCCTACCAGACCGATCACGGGAATCCCGAGCTTTCCATCGGCGGTGGCCACCGGTCGGCCGACGGCGGTCTCGTGGTCAAGGGATACCGGTAGGCAACAGCAAGGGGTACCGTAGGTAAACGTCCGGGACACCGTCCCCGCCGCCATCGGCGCGGTGGGGGCGGTTGTCGTTTCCGGGGTCCCTCCTTTCGCCGTTCCCGTCCGTCTATATTCCCGCCATGCCGACGGAAATCATGCTCGATGGCTGCTCGTTGACGCTCGGGCAAGTGGTGGCGGTGGCGAGGCACCACGCCCCGGTGTCCCTCAGCGGCGATGCGCTGGGCGAGCTGGCCCAATCGAGGGCGGTCGTGGAAACAGCCGCCGCATCCGATGAGGCCGTCTACGGCATCAACACCGGATTCGGCAAGCTCGCATCAGTGAAGATCGACGCCGGACAACTCCGGGCGCTCCAACGCAATCTCATCCTGAGCCATGCCTCGGGCGTCGGCGACCCGCTCCCCCATGAGGTCGTGCGGGGTATCATGTTGCTTCGGGCCAACGGCGTCACGAGATCCACCAGCGGGGTCCGGCCCCTCGTACCCGAGCGTCTCGTGGCCATGCTGAACGCCGGGATTCTGCCCGTCGTGCCGGGGCAGGGGAGCGTCGGGGCGAGCGGAGACCTGGCGCCCCTGTCGCACATCGCGCTGGCTTTGATGGGCGAGGGGAACGTGGACGTCGTGACGGCTGCCTCGGAGGGCAGCCCCGGGGGCGCGGAACACCGGCTGGCCGCCCGCGATGCGCTGAACGCGGCGGGCATCGAGCCCGTGCAGTACGAAGCCAAGGAAGGACTTGCTCTCATCAACGGAACGCAGGCGCAAACGGCCATGTTGAGCCTGCTGGTACACGACGCGCAGAACCTGTGGCGGACGGCGCACGGCGCGGCGGCCATGACCCTGGACGCACTCAAGGGCACCCCCGACGTGTTCGACGAGCGCCTGCACGCCGCCCGACCCCATGCGGGGCAGATGGCTTCCGCGGCGCTCATGCGGGATCTCCTGCAGGGGAGCACGATTCGCGAATCACATCGCACCGACGACCCGCGGGTACAAGACGCATACAGCGTGCGATGCATTCCCCAGGTCATGGGGTCGGTGAAGGACACCATCGATTTTGCGGCGCGGATCGCCACCGTCGAGCTCAACGCCGCGACTGACAATCCGCTGGTGTTCGGCGACGATATCCTGTCGGGGGGGAATTTCCACGGGTACCCGGTAGCCACGGCCTTGGATTATCTGGCGATCGCGTTGACCGGCCTCGCAGGTATCGGCGAACGGCGCATCGAGCGCCTGGTGAATCCCGACCTCTCGCCGGGGTTGCCGGCGTTTCTGGCGTCACACCCGGGGCTCGAGTCGGGGTTCATGATGGTGCAGATTGCGGCCGCGTCACTGGCCGGTGAATGTCGCGTGTTGAGCACCCCGGCCAGTGTCCAATCGATTCCCACCGATGCCAATCAGGAGGATTTCGTCCCGATGAGCATGGCGGCCGCGGCCAATGCCACGCGCGTGCTGGACAATGTCCGGCTGGTCGTGGCATGCGAACTGTTGTGCGGGGCGCAGGCGCTAGAGCATCACCGTCCGCTGCGGTCGGGCCCACGGGTCGAAGCACTCTATGACCGGGTCCGCACCCTGGTCGCCCCGCTGCAGGGGGACCGTTCGCTCACGGCCGACATCGAAAATCTCGCCGGGGCGATACGAGAGGAAGCACTGGTATGACCTCTGGCACCACAGGCCGGCTGATCCGCGCGCCGCGGGGCAGCGAGATGACGTGTCGCGGATGGGTGCAGGAGGCGGCACTGCGCATGCTCATGAACAACCTGGATCCCGAGGTGGCGGAGCGGCCCGACGATCTGGTCGTCTACGGCGGCACCGGGAGAGCGGCACGCAGCTGGGAAGCGTTCGATGCCATCGTGGCCACGCTGCGTGTGTTGGGCGACGACGAAACGCTCATCGTGCAGTCCGGCAAGCCGGTGGGGGTGTTCACGACGCACGAGCACGCACCGCGTGTGTTGATCGCCAATGCCAATCTGGTAGGCCGTTGGGCCAATTGGGACACGTTCCGCGACCTGGAGGCACAGGGACTGACGATGTACGGCCAGATGACGGCCGGCAGCTGGATTTATATCGGGAGCCAGGGCATTCTGCAGGGGACCTACGAAACCTTCGGCGCCGTGGCGCGAACCCACTTCGGAGGTGATCTCACCGGTCGGATCGTGCTGACGGGCGGCCTGGGCGGCATGGGTGGAGCGCAACCCCTGGCGGCCACGATGAACGGTGGGGCGTGTCTGGTCGTGGAGGTCGACGCGGCACGGATTCAACGCCGCCTCGAGACCCGATACGTTGACGCCATGAGCGACTCCCTCGACGATGCGTGGTCGCAGGTGCAGGCGGCCAAGGACCGAGGCGAGGCGTTCTCCATCGGACTGGTCGGCAATTGTGCGGAGGTGCTCCCGGAGATGGTGCGGCGGGGTTGGACTCCCGACGTGGTCACCGACCAGACCTCGGCACACGACACGTTGGAGGGATATGTCCCAGCCGGCCTGTCGTTGGAGGCGGCTCTGGCCTTGCGAAGCGCAGACCCGCAAGAGTACGTGCGACGGGCCCGGCGCTCCATCGGGAAGCACGTGCGGGCGATGCTCGCGTTCCAACGCAGCGGGGCCGTCGCGCTCGACTACGGCAACAACATCCGCACAGAGGCGCTGGACGAAGGCGTGGACGATGCGTTCGATATTCCCGGTTTCGTGCCCGAGTATGTTCGTCCACTGTTCTGTGAGGGTCGAGGTCCGTTTCGGTGGGTGGCGCTGTCGGGCGACCCCGCGGACATCTACCGGACCGACGACCTGGTCGTCGAGCTGTTTCCCGAGAACGAACATCTGGTGCGCTGGATTCGCATGGCCCGGGAACGGGTGGCGTTCCAGGGCCTGCCCGCGCGCATCTGCTGGTTGGGACAGGGCGAGCGGGCCCGGTTCGGCCTGGCCCTGAACGACCTCGTTGCCCGAGGCGAGCTCACGGCGCCCATCGTCATCGGTCGCGATCATCTCGACACCGGATCGGTGGCATCGCCGTTCCGCGAGACCGAAGGCATGAAAGACGGGTCCGATGCGATCGCGGATTGGCCGATCCTCAATGCGTTGCTCAACACGGCGTCGGGCGCATCGTGGGTGTCGTTTCACCACGGCGGTGGCGTCGGAATCGGCAACTCGCTGCACGCGGGGCAGGTGATCGTGGCGGACGGGACCGCCCACGCCGCGGCCCGGCTGCAACGCGTCTTGACCAACGATCCGGGACTGGGCGTCGTGCGCCACGCCGATGCCGGATACGCGCAAGCTGAGGCCACGGCCCGCCAACACGGCCTGGCCATGCCCATGCGTCGCGACGCCGGGTGAGCACCCTGCTCGTGGGGGCGTCGCAGGTGGTGACCTGCCGGGGGCCCGCCCGTGCCCGGCGGGGCACAGAGATGGCCGCCCTGGATGTCGTGGACGAGGGGGCCGTGGTGATCGGAACGGACGGCACCATCCTCGACGTGGGACCCGTACGCGACATGCGGCTGGCGTTCCCGGACGCCCGGCCCGAAGAGGTGGATGGCGTGTTGTTTCCCGGGTTCGTCGATGCCCACACGCACGCCGTGTTCGGCGAGGCGCGGTTGGCCGATCACGAGCGGCGCGCTCGCGGCATCGGGTACAAGCAAATCGCCGCAGAGGGTGGCGGCATCCTGTCATCGGTGGCCGACGTGCGGGAGCGGAGTCACGAGCACCTGGCATCGCTGACGAGGACGCGCCTCGACCGGCTCCTCATGGCCGGCACCACGACCGTCGAGGTCAAGTCCGGTTATGGGCTCTCCCTCGAAGCCGAACTGAAGCAACTGGCGGTGATTCGTTCCCTGAAGCAGGACGCACCCCATCTCGTCCCGACGTTCCTGGGAGCTCACGAAGTGCCGCTCGAGTATCGTGGCGATCCCGAGAGTTACATCGATCTCCTCATTCGCGAGATGTTGCCGGCGGTCAAGCGGGAAGGGCTGGCGAGATTCTGCGACGTGTTCTGCGAGCCGGGCGTGTTCACGCCGGACCAATCGCGGCGCGTGCTCGTGGCGGCCGCCGGGCACGGGATGCGGGCCAAGTTGCATGCCGACGAGTTGGATGGCTCGGGCGGTGCCGAACTGGCCGTGGAGCTGGGCGCGATCAGTGCCGACCATCTCGCCGCCATTTCGCCGGCGGGCATCGACGCGCTGGCCCGGGCCGAAGACACGGTGGCCGTGCTGCTACCCGGCACCATGATGTTTCTGGGACGCGCCGGACGTGCACCGGCCCGCAAGCTGGTCGACGCCGGCGCGGCGGTTGGCCTGGCGACGGATTTCAATCCGGGCAGCTCCCCCGGCATGAGCCTGCCGCTGATGGCCACCATGGGGATGTCCCTCGGACTCCTGCCCGCCGAGGCCCTGATGGCCATCACGGTCAATGGGGCGGCGGCGGTGGGCGAGGCAGGCCGCCGGGGCCAGCTCGCACGCGGGTTCGCCGGGGACATCGTGCTTGCCGCGATAGCGGATTGGCGGGAATTGCCGTACTGGTACGGGGTCAATTTGGTGAATCGGGTATGGGTCGATGGGGCTCCTTGTCACCCCAGCCTAAAGCCTCTAAATTCATAATCTTAGCCCAGAATCTGTGAGCTAAAGCAACCAGTCGAGGTGGCTCCTGAACGTCGCCAAACTGAAAGAAAAAGCGCGCAAGTTCGAGCAGAAGGACCAGCCCGATCGGGCCATCGCCGTCTACATGGAGATCCTCACGGGACTCGAGGGCTCGGCGGAGATGGACCATGAGCTCGCGCTCTACAACAAGGTCGGCGATCTCTATCTCAAGAACAACGAGGTCAACTCGGCCGTCGAGATGTACGAGCGGGCGGCGCACCGGTATATGGAATCCGGGCTGCCGAACAACGCCATCGCTCTCTGCAACAAGATCCTGCGCTACGCCCCCGGACGAACGGCGATCTATCTCATGCTAGGCGAGCTCATGCTCGAGCGGGGATTTGGGCCCCAGGCGCAGGAGCATTTTCTCGAGTATGTCACGCGCATGTCCCGGTCCGGACAGGTCGAGGCGGCGTTCCGCGCCCTGGTCAAACTGACGAATGCGATGCGCGGCAACGACGTGGTTCGCGAGATGGTCAAGGAGCAGCTCGAGATGGCCGCTCAAAGCGATCCGGAGAATGGGGGGCTGGCACAGCTCCTCGGCGAGATGGCCGGCGGCGGAGACGCGGCGGTGACAGCGCGGAAACCATCGAGCTCGGAGCTCGTCTTCATAAACCTGGACGATCATGGTGGCGGATCACCGCAACCGGCCGCGCCGGTCAAACAGTCCCCGCCGGTCAAACCGGCCCCGCCTGTCGAGGCGGAGACGCGCCAGCCCGAGGTCGATGCGTTCATCGAGCCGCCGGCCGAGGGCGACGACGCCGACGAGATCGAAGCCGGGGTAATCGACCCGGAGCCCACGTCGTTGGAGAGCGGTGCGCCCGCCGAGACTCCGGCCGCGATGGATCTCGAACCCGCCGTGCCGGCGACCGACGATACCGGGGTCACCGAGGACATCGAGTCCTTCGACGTCGAACCCATCAGCATCGATGCCACGGAGCCGGAATCCGAAACACCCACATTGGGTGGCAAGGTGATCGAGGGGTTCGCCGACATCATCCCCGACGAGACCCCGTCCGAGCCGGCGCCCTCCGTCGGTGGGACGACGAACTTGCCGGACATGGACGTCCCAGATCTCGATTTTGGAGAGTTCGAGGGCGTCCAGGTGGTCAATCTCGACGGCGGCCCACCCGCCGAGGCGACGAGGGACGGTCCGGCATCGGGATTGAGCACCGAAGGGACGTTCGCCCTCGAGGACCTCGGGGAGCTACCCGACGTCGTCGCACCCGACACGTCCGAGGCCATGGTGGAGCCCGTCAAGACCATCGCGTCACTCGAAGCGGCCGTCGAGGCGAACCCCGATGATGGTGCGTTGCGGCGCGAGCTTGCAGAGATGGTCATCGAGAGCGGCGACCGTCCGCGGGGCCTGGACGAGCTCGACCGTGCCCTCGAGGCCTACGAGCGATCGGAGGACTGGGCGGCTGCCATGGCCGTCACCCAGGAGATCCTCCTGCTCGACCCCAAGAGCGTCCCGCACTTGCAAAAGCGTGTGGAGTTTACCTACCGCAACGGCGACCAGGCGCAGCTGGTGCCGGCCTATCTCGAGCTGGCTAACGCGCTGTTCGCCTCCGGGGCCATGGATCCGTCCCGGGCTGTGTACGAGCGTGTGCTCGAGTTGGATTCCGAGAACGAAGACGCCCGAGAGGGGCTGGCCACCCTGGCCCCGGTCGAGGTCGACAAGATGGACGGGCCGGCGGATTCGGCCGAGGTGGCGCCCACGTCGACCGACGCCCCGGCCAAAGGGGGCCGCACGACGAAATCGGGGGCGCGGGGTTCGTTCGTCGACCTAGGCGATCTCATCATGGGGGAGGACGGGCAGAAGAATACCCGGATGGTCGGCAAGGGTGTGCAATCGGGCGACGAACAGCGCGACTTCGATGACATGCTGCGCGAATTCCGGCGTGGCATCGAGGCGAACATCGACGACGCCGATGCCTCGGCCCATTATGATCTCGGCGTCGCTTTCAAAGAGATGGGGTTGGTCGACGAGGGGATCGCGGAATTTCAGAAGGCGCTTCGCAATCCGGACATCCGCCTGCAGGCCTCCGAGGCACTCGGGCATTGTTTCTACGAGAAGGGCCAGCTACAGGTCGCGGCAACCGTCATGCGCCGGGCCGTTGAAGCCGACCCCGCTGGTGACGAAGGAAAGATCGGGTTGCTGTATTGGCTTGGGCGTTGCGACGAGGAGCAGCAGCGTGGTGAAGGTGCGCTGACATACTACCAGCGCGTCTTCGCGGTGGACATCAATTTTCAAGATGTGGGCCAACGCGTCGATGCCCTCACCAAGGCCAAGCGGTGAGCATGCCTTCCGAGCTGGCATCCGTCGATCTCGCCACCGTTCAGGGGCCCGTGCGCGACGAGCTCGCGCAGGTCGTCAGCGAGATGCGACGCATGATCGTCGCCGATTTTCCGCCGGTCACCGAGGTCAACGAGCATCTCCTTCGCATGAAGGGCAAGATGTTTCGCCCGACCTTGCTGCTGCTGTCTGCGGCCGCCACCGATGCGGTGCGACCGGACGATGTCACCCTGGCGGCGGTGGTCGAGTTGATTCACCTCGCGACGCTCGTTCACGACGACGCCGTCGACCACTCGGTCTTGCGTCGGGGACAACCCACCGTGAACGCCATGTTCAGCCATCAGGTGGCCGTGATCATGGGCGACTACCTGTACTCGCGAGCGATGATCGAGCTCGTCCGGCTCGAGCAGATGATTCCGCTACGCGTCATGAGCCGCGTGACGAACGAAATGACGGTGGGCGAAATGCGGGAACTGCAGGCTTACGATTCGCTCGACTACTCCGAAGACGACTACGACACGCTCATCCAATCGAAGACGGCCTCGTTGATGGCCGGGGCGTGTGACATGGGAGCGAGGCGCGCGGACCCGGACGTGCGCGGTCACCTCCGGCGGTATGGCGAGGTCCTGGGACGCGCGTTTCAGATCACCGACGATGTGCTCGATTATACTGAAACGGAGTCTGTGACGGGCAAGCCGAGCTGCCTCGACCTCCGCGAGCACAAGATCACACTTCCGCTGATTCTGGCCCGGCCGCGCATGGCCCCGCGGGAATTGACGCAGGTGGAACGCCTGATGGCCGATCCGGAACCCGCTGACGACCTGATTGCCGAAATCGTCGCCAGCGTGCGTCGGGTGGGCGGGGTCGACCTAGCCCGGGAACGAGCCCAGGGGTTGGCGCTCGTGGCGGAGCGGGAGCTGGGAGGCGTCCCCGACGGCCCGGCCCGGCAGGCCCTGCGTGGCTGTCTGGTGTACGCCGTGGATCGGCGGAGTTGAGCTGTGACCATCGGCCCTCACCGCCCGGGTTTCTATGTGTCGGTTCTAGCCGCGGGGTTCGTCCTGGGCGGGTTTCTCTCGGCCTTGTTGGACCGGTTCCTCCCCCAGGGGCCGGCCAAGGAGTTCTTCACGTGGACGGTAAACCCCTCAATCGGGCCATTTCATGTTAATTTACTGGTAGTGAACATGACCCTGGGGCCGCTCGGCGTTCAGGTGTCGCTACTCGCGCTCGTGGGCGTTGCGCTGGCCTACCTCGTTGCGCGTTCGCTTTTCTAGGGGGCAGAGATGCCATTCAACGTTGGTCCATGGGAGCTCCTGCTCATCTTGCTGGGATTGCTACTGGTGTTTGGTGCGAAGCGGTTGCCCGAGATGGGCGCCGCGATGGGGAAGGGAATCCGGGAGTTCAAGCGGAACATCACGGAAGTCAAACGAGAACTCGATCGTTCCGAACCCGAAGAGCCCCAGCGGCAAATCGACCAGGTGACAACGGGATCGGGCGACCCGAAGAAGTTGAGCGAGTAAGGTGACGTCTGTGTGACCGTCCAACCGGAATGAGGCACTCCGGTTTCGGCGGTCACCGATGTTGCGGTTCTCTCCTCAAAAGCCCAGCGGATTGAACAGCCCCGGGTTGGCCCGCTCGAGATCCCGTTGCGCCCGCTCCAGGTCTCTCCTTCGATCAATCACGTCGGCCCCGTTGCGCAGGGACAGCATGAACCGGCGGACTCGCTGGTCTCGTGCTTCGTCGAGTACCTGCAAGCGCAGGAGTTCTACCTCGGACGCGAAAGCACTGCTGTCGGCCAGATACTTCGCCGTTGGCTCGACGAAATAGATCGCCAGCTCGGTGCGAATCGGTGGGCTCGACTCGTCCACGCCGAGACCGAACGCCATGCCGACCACCTCGGGAAGTGTCGCAATCTCGGGGCTGGGGCTGAGTCGGGTCATCGGACCGAACGTGCGGAAAGTCAGGAGCCGTTCGAGGGCCGCTTCGGCCAAGTGTTTTCCGGATCGCAATTCGGCGGCGATCTCGTCGGCCTGCGCGGCTGCGATCTCCCACTTCCGGGCGCTCAAGGCGGCCGCGCGCACCTCCTCCGCGACCTCGGTGAACGGTGGCACGCCCTCCGGGCGCACGCTGTCGAGACGGAAAAGGTAGAAGTCCGACGGCGTCTCGACGACCTGCGAGATTTCGCCGGGAATCGCCTCGAAAGCCCAGAGTCCGGCGTCCGGTATCACCCGGCCGTCGATGACCATGCGATTCCCTTCGAGAACGAGCGGTGCCGCCAGGACCGGGATGGACAACATGTCGGCCACGTCGTCGAGGGCGGCGGGATCGTCGAGTTCGGCGGCGAACAGGTCCATCGTGTCCGCGCGTGCTTCGACCTCGTCGAGATGATCGCCGGCGAGTTCGATGGGGATGAGGATGTGGTGCGCATGGATGCTGTCGGCCGTGACGCGCTCCCGTTTGATCACGTGCAACCCGAACGCGGTGAGGACCGGCTCGGAGATTTCGCCATCGCGAAGCGCGATGGTGGCCTGCTCGAACTCCGTGACCAAGCCGCCCCGCGCGAACACCCCGAGGTCACCTCCCTGCACGCGACTCGTGGAATCGGCGGATTCCTGTGACGCCACTTCGGCGAAATCGGCTCCGTCCAGAATCTCCTGCCGTAACTTCGCCGCGCGCGCGAAGGCCGCGGCCGTGTCAGCGCCGGTGGTTTGCCTCGACGTGGTGAGGTAGCTCATGAACGCGGCTGGGGAACGGGTGAAATCGTCGTGGTGTTCGCGATAATACTCTTGGACTTCGTCGTCGGTGAGCGTGATCGCCGAGTCTGCCACCATCGCCTCGGGGATCAGCTCGATCAGGTTGACTGTGGTAGAGTCATGGCCGTCCCGGTAAACCTGCCAAAGCTCCGAGTCGGTGACATACACGTCGGTCGTCAGTTGCTCGTAGAGCTTGATCCGGGGGATTTCCTCCCGATATCGTGCTTCGAGTGCCAGCGTGAACGTGGGGTCCACGCCGGACGCGACGAACCGGCGGTATTTTTCCTGATCGAACTGGCCGTCGGTCTGGAATTGGGGCTCGCGGAGCAGCTCGGGGGGCGGAGATGTCTGCGCCATGGAGATGATCTCTTCGTCCGAGACGCGAATGCCCCGGCGGCGATACTCCTGTTTCAGCAGGACCTGTTGAATCAGGTTTTCGAGGACCGCGTCCTCGAAGGCCCGCTGTTCCTCCAGGGTGGTTGCAAAGCCGAGCCCCTGCTGCCGGCGCTGGTCCTGAGCGACCCGCAGGGCGTTGTAGTAGGTTTGCATGTCGATCTTGGTGCCGTTGACCCGAGCGGCCACGTCGGTAAGGCTCGCGCCCCCCTGGCCGGTCACGTCCATCCCCACGTCGAACACCATCCAGCCGACAAAGGCCACGGCCAGAAAGAGCATGATCCACTTGGCGTTCGCGCGCAGGTTTCGCATCATGATTCGACACCGCCCGTTTCAGGAGGTAGAAGGGGCCTAAGTCTAAGTGTGACAACACGAAAACTCAACCCGACTTGGTTGCAGAAATCACCCGAGCTGACTAATTTGGACTCCCCGTAGATGACTCCGAGGATGCCCCTCGCCCATGGCTTATCAGAGCGAAATCGAGAAGCTCAAACGCAGGTACGAAGAAAAACCTTCCCAATGGTTCGCCGCCTTGGCCGAGGAGTACCGCCGGGCCGGTGAAATCGAACATGCCCTGGACATAGTACGCAAAGGGCTGGAAGAGCGTGCCAACTACGTGAGCGGCCATATCGTGCACGCCCGTTGCCTTCAGGACCATGGGGACGACCCCTTGGCCCACGAGGTCCTGGGCAAGGTGCTGGAGCTGGATTCGGAGAACGTGATCGCCCTGAAGGGTCTGGCGGACATTGCGGAGCGGAGCGAAACACCATCCGAGTCCTGCCAATGGCTTGCGCGCCTGCTGGAAGTCGATCCCATGAACGACGCCGCGCGGGAGATGCTGGAACGCATCGAGGGAGCTGAGGATGCGGCCGAGGCGCCCGAAGAAGTCGCAGCGGCCGACCCAGCGACGCCCGAGGCCCCGTCCGTCGAACCGGCGGCGCCGGCAGACGTGGCGGAGGCGCTCCCGGAGCCCGCGCCGGGACCGGTGGAAGCGGCACTGGCCGAGGTGGATGCCACCCCGGACGATGTGGATGCCACCCCGGACGATGTGGCCGAGGCATCCCCGGTCCAGGATCCGACCCGCATCGGCGAGCTCTCCCTCGAGGGCGCGACGGATGTCCCGTCAGAGTATGAGACCATGGGTCCCGCCTCCCTGACCACCTCTCCGCCCGACGCCATGGCCCCACCGGATCCGATCCGGGTCCGGGAAACGAGCCAACCGGCGGCGGCGCCCGTGCCTGATTCGGGCCCGCCGGCGGCATCGGATGAGGTCGAGGTACTCGAGCGCCTGCCGTTCGAGCCCGATGCCCAGCTGGGCGCTCCGTCGGAGCCCGCGGTCATCGCCGATGTCGAGCCATCGATCGTCCCGCCCACGGCCGCGTCCCGAGAGTCCTCGCCCGGCGTCATCGGGGCCGCCGTCCAAAAAGACCAGCCGGTGGAGCTGGTCCCGGGATCGTACCGTGAGGGCGTGGTGGGGGCCGAGGTGGAACGGCCGGGCTCCGTCGAGCTCGGCGAGGCCCGGGGCTCGGAGGAGGTCGACCACTTGAGCAGCCTGGAATCGAGGATGGGTGAGGACGCCACCGAGGCGGGGGTGGTCGGGGCCACGGTCGAGCAGGATGAGCCCATCGAGCTGCAGGCGGCAGGCACGGCGGAGGGCTTCGACCATGCCGCTGAGCTGGGCGATGGGGTCGGCGAGCTCGAGACGGAGGCGCCGGCGGTAACCAGTGTTCCGGACCGGCCGGCCGAGCGCCCGGTGGTGTCCGAACCCGAGCCGGTGGTCACCGAGACCATGGCCGAGGTGTACGTGCGCCAAGGATTGCTCGAGGAAGCCCGCCGCGTCTATCGCCAGCTGCTCGCCCAGCGGCCGGACGACGCGGGGCTCAAGGCGCGGCTCGCCGAGCTGGCCGAGGGGCCGCAGCCGCAGCCCCCTGAGTCACCGGCGATGCCCGCGGCGGCGGAGGTTCCTGCCAGGCCCTCGTTTCATGCGGGCCAAACCGGTGGCCGGTCCACCCGAGAGTTTTTCGCCCAGTTGTTAGCCGAAGGACATGCCGGGCCGTCGAGTGGAACTCCGCTGGAGAGCGCGACCCCGCCTGCGGGCGATGGCGTCCCGGCGGGCAGCGGCGGCAATCCACCGGCGGCAGCGTTCGGCGACGCCGGCTCTTCATCGCCGGCCCCCCGGCAGCCGGGCGGCATGTCGTTCGAAAATTTCTTCGACGAAGGGAAATCCGAGCCGAATCCCTCAGGCGGTGGCCAACACGGGGCCGAATCCCGGGGGGAAGGCGACTTCAAGCACTGGCTCAAGGGCCTCAAGTCGTAGTGCACATCGCGGTCTTGAACGGGCCCAACCTCAACCTGCTGGGGGCCCGGGAGCCCGAAGTGTATGGGACGGACTCCCTCGACGACATCGAGAAGGCGGTTCGCGCGAAGGCGGACATCGAGGGAGTGGCGGTGGCGTGGCACCAAACCAATGGGGAGGGGGAGTTCGTCGACGTCGTGCAAGCCCTGCGAGGCGAGGCCGACGGAGCTCTCGTGAACGCGGCGGCGTTTACCCATACCTCCCTGGCCATCCGCGACGCGTTTCTGGCGGTGCGTATCCCCTTCGTCGAAGTCCATCTCTCCAACATCTTCGCCCGCGAGGCGGAACGGCGACATTCGCGCCTTGCCGATATCGCCGTGGGGGTTGTCGCAGGATTTGGTGGACTGGGGTACCTTTTGGCGTTCGACGCGTTGGTCGCTCATCTAAAATCGCGTGAGCGGTGATCGGCGGGAAGCGCGGCTGGATCGGCTGCGCGCCGCGTTGGGGGAGCGGGAGCTCGACGCGCTCATCGTTTCCCATCTCCCCAACGTTCGCTACCTGACGGGGTTCACCGGGACGTCTGCGCTGGTCGTGGTCGGGGAGCGGGAACTCGTGCTCTACTCCGACTTCCGCTATCGGGAGCAGGCGGCCGAGGAAGTTGGGAGTCTTGCGCGGGTGGAGATCGTCGAGCGTGAGCTGTGGGCGAAGGCGATCCGCACGCTGTCGGAGATGCGGAGGGTGGTGGCGGTCGGCTACGAGGCCGAGACGCTGTCGGCTGCGGCGGAGCGCCGGTTGGCCGAGAACGGCAATGGTATCGAGGCCCGTCCGACGACCGACCTCGTCGAGGCCCTGAGAAGCCAAAAAGACGCCGAGGAGATCGCGTCCATCGCCGAGGCGGCGCGCCTCGCGTGCGAGGCGCTGCAGGCGGCGCTGGAGACGGTCCGGGTGGGCCAGCGGGAACTGGATGTGGCGGCGACCCTGGAGCACGAGCTGCGGGTACGGGGGAGTGAGTGGCACCCGTTTCCCACCATCGTGGCCTCCGGGCCGCGGAGCGCGTTGCCGCACGCCGGCACCACCGAACGGATCGTCGAATCCGGCGATTGGCTCCTGCTTGACTTTGGGGCCCAGGTGGATGGATACTGCGCGGACGTTACGCGGACGGTGGTGGTTGGCCGCGCGGCCGACGAGCGGCAGCGGAGCATGTACGAGCTCGTTCGGGAGGCGCAGGGTCGGGCGGTGCAACACGTGCGGGCCGGCATGACCGGCCGGGATGCCGATGCCCTCGCTCGCTCGATCATCGAGGCCCGCGGGTTTGGAGATCAGTTCGGGCATTCGTTGGGACACGGCCTGGGCCTCGAAGTGCACGAGGGGCCGAGCCTCGGCCGGGCCAACGAGAAGGAGATCCCGGCGGACGCGGTCGTCACGGTCGAGCCCGGGATCTACTTGCCGGGTTGGGGCGGCGTGCGGATCGAGGACGATGTTCATGTCACCGCCGACGGCGCCACGCTCCTGTCGGACGGCGACACCGAGCTACGGGAATTGGTATAGCCCGGTGATGGTTCCAACGATTCTTTAAAGACGGATTGCGATAGCGGGATGGCGAGTACGGCAGATTTCCGAAACGGCATGGTGCTCAAGATCGACGGCCAGTTGTTTCAGATCACCTATTTTCAGCACGTGAAGCCCGGCAAGGGTGGGGCGTTCGTACGCACCAAGCTGAAGAACGTGCTGACCGGCGCGGTGACCGACAGGACCTGGAACGCCGGCGAACGCATCGACGAGGTGCGACTCGAGCGCCGATCCGTTCAGTATTCCTACAGCGACGGCCAGCTGTATCACTTCATGGACCAAGAGACCTATGACGACATTCCCATCAACTCGGAGCTCATCGGCGACGATCAGCTCAAGTACCTGAAAGAGGAGATGGAATGTCATGGACTTGTCCATGACGATAAGGTCATCATGATCGAGTTGCCCCATTTCGTCGAGCTCGAGGTCGTGGAGACGGAGCCGGGTGTTCGCGGAGATACGGCCCAGGGCGCTACCAAAGCGGCCAAGCTGGAAACCGGGGCGGTCATCCAGGTGCCCCTGTTCGTGCAGCAGGGAGACGTTCTCAAAGTGGACCGCCGCGAGGACAAGTACCTGACTCGCGTATGATCGATCTCAAGTTCGTCCGGGAGTTGCTCGATCTGCTCAACAGCTCCAATGCGGACACGATCGAAGTGCGCAGGTGGACGACGACGATCAAGGTCTCGAAGGGTGGTGGCGGCGGTCCTGTGACATATCAGGTCGCCGTACCGGGGGGGAACGCCCCCGCGGCACCGCCGGCCTTGGAGAGCGACGGCGACGCGCCAGCGGGAGGCGACGAGGCCGAACGCGAGTACCTTGAGATCAAGTCGCCGATGGTCGGGACGTACTACGCTCGACCCGAGCCGGGCGCGGAACCGTACGTGCGCGAGGGAAGTCGCGTCAGTCCCGGCAAGACCTTGTGTATTATTGAGGCGATGAAGATCATGAACCCGCTGGATTCCGAAGTGTCGGGTGTCATCACGAAGGTGCTGGTCGAAGACGCACAACCCGTCGAATTCGGACAAGTCCTTTACTTAGTGGATCCCAATGGCTGATGTAAACACGCCGTTTGATTTCAAGCATGCCATCACCGAGTTGGTCAAACGTGAAGGTTCCGACCTTCACGTCAAGGTGGGCCGGCCGCCGATGCTGCGGATTCGCGGCGAGCTCGTCGAGCTGCCGACGGCGCCCTTGAAACCCGACCAACTCAAGGGGCTTGCGGAACAGATCATGACGCCACGGCAGGTCAAGGAGTTTGCCGAGATGAAGGAATCGGATTTCGCCATCGGCGTACCCGGTGTCGGCCGGTTCCGGACCAACGTGTTCCAGCAGCGCGGCACATTGTCGTTCGTGTTTCGGGCGATCCCCTACAACGTGAAATCGATGGAGGAGTTGAACCTCCCCAAGGTGTTGCGGAAGATCGCATTGGAGCCGCGCGGGTTGGTATTGGTGACGGGAATTACCGGGTCGGGCAAATCGACGGCCCTGGCGTCCATGATCGACCACATCAATCGGACAAAGGCCTGCAACGTCATCAGCATCGAAGACCCCATCGAGTTCCTTCACAAGGATGCCAAGGCGACGATCTCCCAGCGGGAAGTGGGCAGCGACACCTTGTCCTTCGAATCAGCGCTCAGGCACGTGCTTCGTCAGGATCCGGACGTGATCATGATCGGTGAGGTCCGGGACAAGATCACGCTCGACACCGCAATGAAGGCGGCGGACACCGGCCACCTCGTGTTTTCGACGCTGCACACCACGGACGCGACGCAAACCATCAACCGCATCATTTCGTTCTTCCCGCCGCACGAGCACGATGCCGTGCGCAACCTCCTCTCGACCTGTTTGAACGCCGTCATCTCGCTCCGGTTGGTGCCGACGAAGGACGGTCGAACCCGGGTACCGGCCTGCGAGGTGTTGATCAACACGGCGGCGGTGAAAGAAAACATCCGCGATTCGGAAAAGGCGCTGAACATTCCGAGCTTGATCAAGGAAGGAACGGTCCAGTACGGTATGCAGGCCTTTGATCAGTCCCTGATGGACTGGTACAAGAAAGACGTCGTGAGTTACGAGGACGCCGTTTTCTATTCGACCAACCCGAGCGAATTTGCGCTCCGCGTGAGCGGAATCGAGGGAACCTCTGATCGCACGTTTTCGGAAGGCTTGAGCGATCAGGGGGGTATCTCCTGCTAGACGATGTTCAAGAAGGTTCTCATCGCCAACCGTGGAGAGATCGCTCTACGGGTCATCCGTGCGTGCCGCGAACTCGGGATCGAGACGGTGGCGGTGTACAGCGAAGCCGACAGCGAATCCCTGCACGTCCGCTTCGCCGATGACGATGTCTGTATCGGCCCGCCGCCGGGGCGTCTCTCCTACCTGCTGATTCCCCGCATCATCGCCGCCGCGGAAATCACCGGAGCCGATGCCATCCACCCAGGGTACGGTTTCCTCGCCGAGAACCCCGAGTTTACCGAGGCGTGCGTGGGGTCGAACATCACGTTCATCGGGCCCACGGCGGAGCAGATCCGGCTCATGGGTGACAAGGCGGCTGCCCGGAAACTCGCCATCGAGTTGGACGTGCCGGTGGTGCCGGGATCGCCGGGCGCCATCGACAGCGCCGACAACGCGTTGCAGATCGCCCGGGAGATCGGCTTCCCCGTGATCATCAAGGCGGCGGCTGGTGGCGGGGGCAAGGGCATGCGCGTGGCCGACGATGCCGAGGCATTCGCCGATTCGTTCCAGCTCGCCCGCAACGAGGCGTTGGCGGCGTTCGGCAATGCCGAGGTGTACGTCGAGAAATATCTGGCCCACCCGCGCCATGTGGAATTTCAGATCATGGGCGACCAACACGGCTCCGTCATGCACCTCGGGGAGCGGGATTGTTCCGTGCAACGGCGTCACCAGAAGCTGATCGAGGAGGCGCCGAGTCCCGGGCTCGATGACGATCTGCGGCGGAGCATGGGTGACGCCGCGGTGCGCCTGGCCAGCCGGATCAACTACGTGGGTGCCGGAACCGTCGAGTTCCTGCTCGAGCCGGACGGCAAGTTCTACTTCATGGAGATGAACACGCGTATCCAGGTCGAGCATCCGGTGACCGAAATGGCCACTGGGTTCGATCTGGTCAAGGAACAAATCCGCACGGCGAGCGGCGATCCGCTCAGCTTCGAGTTTCACGGCAACCAGCTCCGCGGCCACACGATCGAGTGCCGCGTGAACGCTGAAGATCCCGAACGCAACTTCCAGCCGTGTCCGGGCACCATCACGGCGTACCATCCGCCGGGCGGCCCCGGCGTGCGGGTCGATACGCACATCTATCAGGGTTGTGTGATTCCGCCCCACTACGACTCCTTGATCGCCAAGTTGATCGTGCACGGCCTGACGCGGGAGGAAGCGTTGGGACGCATGAGCCAGGCGTTGGACTCGTTCATCGTCGAAGGCGTCACCACGACGATTCCGTTCCTGCGGACGGTGATCGACCACCCGGACTTCGTCGCCGGGTCCGTCGACACCAAATTCCTGGAACGCAATCTGGCGCTCATGGCGGCTGCTCCGTGAAACTCTCGGTGTACTTCACGCCGTATGGGTTGACGGCTCACGACATCCAGGGGCGACCGGTGTTGGTGATCGACGTGCTACGCGCGACCACGACCATCGTCACGGCTCTGGGCAACGGCGCCAAGGCCGTGTTGCCGGCGAGCGGTGCCGACGATGCCATTCGGTTGGCCAACAACCTCGAACGAGACGATGTGCTGCTGGCAGGCGAACAGGGGTATCGCCCCATCGAAGGGTTTGCGTGCGGGAACTCTCCTACGGAAATGACGGCAGAGAAGGTGGCCGGCATGACGCTGGTCATGACGACCACCAACGGCACGTCGGCCCTGTTGGCTACCGATCACGGGGATCCGGTCTTCGTGGGGGCTCCGGCCAACTTCTCCGCGGCCGCGGCGCGGGCCCGGGAGGCACTCGAGGCCAAAGGAGAGCTGATCATTCTGTGCAGCGGGCGTGAAGGTCGGTTTGCCCTCGAGGATGCGTATGTCGCCGGGCGCTTCGCCCGGGAGATCCTGCCGAGCCGGGCCAAGGGCGTCGAGCTCGACGATGCCGCCATCGCCGCGCAGCAGCTCGTACGCCGGTACGGCGACAGATGGAAAGGGGCCGTGGGTGCCAGTGTGGCCGCACGACGTCTGAAGGAGCTCGGGCTCGGGGCCGACGTGGCCGCCGCGACCGAGGTCGACAAGTTCGACATCGTTCCGCAGTACGCGGAGCGACAGGTGCGAATCTGAGGGGGTACGTCCCGTGGGCCTGATGTCCGACCGTTCCCGGCGGCTGGTCGCGATTTCCTCGCTTGCCCTCGGAGTGTTCCTGGCTCTGACCCTGCTGCCCGTCGCCGTCACGGGACCGCTGGGTCGCGTGCTCGGCGTATCCCTGTGGAAATCCTGCGGGGTCGGCGCCCCCCTGATCCCCGTGCTCCTCGTTGCCGTCGGCGTCGCCGGACTCGGTGCCGTGCGGCACGTAGATCTGTGGCGCGTCACGCTCCTGATCGGCGGCCTCGTGATCCTGCTTCCGTTGGCCGTGGCCATCGTCGTGGGCCTGGCGGCCACCGCGGACCTCCCGCCGAGCTACGACCAATGGCCGTTGCGCTACCGCTTGGTGGGATTCGTCGCAGCGTTCATGACCGTCTCGATCGTCGGCATAGTAGGGACCGCCGGCGCAGTCATCGTCGAGCTGTCGCTCCTGTCGGCGTTGGTTCTCTTGACCACGCGGTGGCGCCCCTTCCGGTGGCTCGACCGGCGCGAGTCCGCCGCCGTGAAGGACCGCAAGAGCTACGAGGCCACGTTCGGCGAGCTCGAGCGGCCGGAACGCAAGGGACTGGCCAAGCTCAAGGCGCCGCTCATCGCCCGAAAGTCGGCGGCCACCGACGCGCGGGCCTCGACACCTCTGGCCGCGGCTGACGAGCAGGCGTTCATCACCGAGGCTGCCATCGAGCCCTTCCCGCTGGAGCTGCTCGATGCGGCGGATCCCGATGTGGGCGTCGACGACGAGGCCGAGCTGGACCGGCTGGGCCACGTGCTCATCGCCACGCTGAAGACGTTCAAGGTCGATGCCGTGCTGGGCCGCCGTCGATCCACGGGACCCGTAGTCACCCAGTTCGAGGTGGCTCCGGCGGCCGGGGTGAAGGTCGGACGTATTGCGGCCCTGGCCGACGACCTGGCCCTCAAGATGGAGGCCAAGTCGATTCGGATCGTCGCACCCATTCCGGGAAAGGCCTTCGTCGGGGTCGAGGTCCCCAACCCCACCCCGCGGATGGTCGTGTTGAGCGAGTTGCTGAGCGCGGCGCACTGGGATCCCCATCGGCCCGGCCTGCCCATCGCGCTGGGCAGGGACCTGGAAGGCAAACCGGTCACGGCGGACCTCACCAAGATGCCGCACCTGCTCATCGCGGGCGCCACCGGATCGGGCAAATCGGTGTGCATCAACACCATCATCACGAGCCTGGTGCACCGCTACAACGATCGGCAACTGCAACTGCTCATGATCGACCCGAAGATGGTCGAGTTGGCGGTGTACAACGCGTTGCCCCACATGCGCCACGAGGTCGTCACCGACAACAAGGACGCGGCCAAGGCGCTCAAGTGGGCCATGTATCAGATGGAAGACCGCTACGTCCTCTTCAGCTTGAACAACGTGCGGAATCTCCACGAATTCAATCGCAAGGTGAAGGAAGGGCGGGAGGTCGTCATGCCGCGGCCCGAGAGGGATCTCGCCTCCGACGATCCAGACCAGCTGGGGCTGGGCGACACCGAGCCGTCGCCGATCGTGCCGTACGACGGCTCGACACTGCCGTTCATCGTCGTGATCGTCGAGGAGCTCGCGGATCTCATGATGACCGTGCAGGCCGAGGTCGAAAAGCCCCTGGCGATCCTGGCCCAAAAGGCCCGGGCAACGGGGATTCATCTCGTATTGGCGACGCAGCGCCCGAGCGTCAATGTCATCACGGGCCTCATCAAGGCGAACTTCCCGAGCCGGATCGCGTTTCGCGTGGCGTCGAAGGTGGACAGCCGGACCATCCTCGATCAGAACGGGGCCGAAACGCTGCTCGGCAACGGCGATATGCTCTTCCTGCCGCCGGGCATGAGCGAACCCGTGCGCCTGCAAGGCGCCTATATCGAAACGCAAGAGACCGAGCGCGTGACCACGTGGTATGCGGAGCAACGGGCCAGCCGGGAACGGGATCAGGGTGTCGAGGCCGAGGCGGCCGACATCATCGCCGAGGTGCTGGCCAGGGAGAGTCGGGAGGAGGCGGTCGAGGAGCGCAGCCGCGACGAACCGGCCGAGCGGGATTCCTTGTTCCGCGAGGCCGCCGAGGTGTGCCTGCGAAACGGCGGGGGCTCCACGTCGCTCCTGCAGCGGAAACTCCGCATCGGCTACGGCCGCGCCGCCCGCGTGGTCGATCAACTCCACGACGCCGGCATCCTCGGCCCTCCCGACGGCTCCAAGCCACGGGAGGTGGTCATCGGCGCCCATCAGCTGGACGAATACTGCCGGTGAGTGCCGCAGCACGTGCAACGTTTGGCCCACCCAAAGCGAGGATTTGGTGACAGGGTAGGGGGAGGGCGTGGGTAGGTTGTGCCCATGGCATTCAAGTCCGATCCTGCCGGCTGGAAAGATCCCCGCCATCGACGGGGCGCCGAGGGCGAAGCCACCGCCGGGGCGTTCCTGGAGCGGAGTGGCTGGACCATCCTCGAGCACCGTTTTCGCATGGGCCGGCTGGAGATCGATCTGGTGGCGCGTCGGGGGGCCACGGTGGCCTTTGTGGAGGTAAAGACCCGACTCGGGGCCGCCTTCGGCCACCCCGTCGAGGCCATTACGTGGGCCAAGCGGCGAGAGATTTGTCGGGTGGCCCAGGCCTGGATCCACCGGCACGGCCGGCCCGGCTACGACTACCGCCTGGCGGTGGTCGGAATAACCCTGCACGGGCGGAAAGCGCCGGAAATCCAGTTGATCGAGGATGCGTTTCGCGTAGGCTGGCGGTAAGCGATGTTTCGGGATATATTCGGTCTGACCGGGTTAGCGGACTTCCCGTCCCGGTCGCGAGTCGCCAGCACCCAAGAGCACACCACCATCTATCTCGGAGACAACAACGCCATGGCCCCCAAGCGATACGATACTCCCGCGGCGGTTCCCGATTTCGGTTCCGGGCTGTCTGACGACCGCCGCAAGGCGCTCAATCTGGCGATTGCGCAAATAGAAAAGCACTGCGGCAAAGGCGCGATCATGCGGGTCGGCCAGGGCACGTATGTCCGGATCTCCGCCATTCCCACGGGCGCGCTCAATCTGGACGCCGCGACCGGCATCGGTGGCATTCCTCGGGGGCGGATCACCGAGATTTACGGTCCCGAGTCCAGCGGCAAGACCACCCTGGCGCTCCATGTCGCGGCCAACGCCCAGCGCCTCGGTGGGGTGGCCGCATTCATCGACGCCGAGCACGCCCTGGACATCGAATACGCCAAGAAACTCGGGGTGGACGTGGAGAATCTCCTCGTCTCCCAGCCCGACACGGGGGAACAGGGGCTCGAGATCGCCGACATCCTGGTGCGCTCGGGTGCGGTCGACATCATCATCATCGATTCGGTGGCGGCGTTGGTCCCCAAGGCCGAGATCGAGGGCGACATGGGGGACCACCACGTGGGGCTCATGGCGAGACTCATGTCCCAGGCGCTGCGCAAGCTGGCCGGCAACATCAGCCGGTCGAAGACCTCAGTGGTCTTCATCAACCAGCTGCGGGAAAAGATCGGGGTCATGTTCGGCAACCCGGAGGTCACCACCGGCGGTCGCGCGCTCAAGTTCTATGCGTCGCTGCGCCTCGACGTGCGCCGTATCGGCCCCGTGAAGGAGCGGGAGGATATCACGGGCAGCCGGGTACGCGTCAAGGTCGTCAAGAACAAGGTGGCGCCCCCGTTCAAGCAGGCCGAATTCGACCTCATGTTCAACGAGGGGATCAGCCATGCCGGGCTCCTGGTGGATCTGGGCGTCGAGGCGGGCGTGATCGACAAGAGCGGGGCGTGGTACTCCTACGGCAAAGAGCGGATCGGTCAGGGCCGGGAAAATGCCAAGCTCTATCTCAAGGACAACACGGAGCTGGCGGCGGAGGTCGAGGTCCGGGTGAAGCAGTACCTCGGTATGGGGGAGCAGCCGCCCGAGGAGGCGGTCGCCGTGGCCGGCGTCGAGCAGCACGAAACCACCGAGTAGCGGTGGCAGCAGATGGCACGTCGCAGGCGCCGGATCCGACCCTCCCGGGAGGAGAGTGACGGTCCTCGTCACGTGACCGACATCATTCGCGATCCACGGGTTCCGGACTACCTCGTCATCGAAGTAGACGGGGCCCGTTTCGCGTCCCTGCCTGAAGAGGCCCTCGGGGCATTGGGGCTCGAGGCCGGCCAGCGCCTCGACGAGGCTCGGCATCGCGAGCTCTCGCACCTCGCCGACATCGAGGCGGTGCAGCATGTGGCAATGCGGCTGCTGACGGCCCGTCCGCGGACGGTGGCGGAGATGCGCCGCACCCTGCGCATGCGCGGCCACGGCCCCCCGGCGGTGGATGTTGTGGTAGAACGGCTCGAAGAGCGCGGCCTCTTGAACGATGCCGAATTCGCCAGGCACTTTGCCAGTGTGCGATCCGGCAAGGGCCACGGCCCCGGCCGGCTCATCACCGACCTGCTCGCCAAGGGAGTCGAGAAACGGGTCGCGGAGCAGGCGGTCCGGGAGACGCTGGAGGCGGAGGGTGTGGATCCCCTGGTCCAGGCCCGCCTTCTGGCCGAACGGCGGATGCTCCAGCTCGCCCACGTACCCGCCGACGCGCAACGTCGGCGGCTCACGGCCTATCTCGGACGCCGGGGTTACCGGGGGTACGAGGTCAATGAGATCGTCAACCAAGCGCTGCGCGAGGCCGCCGTGGGGCCGGACGAGTGACGCGGCGGGACGCTGTCTGCGACCTGTACGTGCACCTCAGCTGGCACACGTGGCGCCGCGTGGCGTGCCTAGATCCGGCGGCCGTGCGCGACCTCGTCGCGGCAATAGACGACGCCGGCGAGCGTTGCGGCGTGACGGTGTTGCGGGGAGCGTGTTTGCGCAGCCGCGTCGATTTGCTCGTCCGCTTCCAGCCTACCACCCGGCTCAGCGATTTCGTGGGCTTCGTGAAGTCGCTTTCCTGCTGGCATGCGAACCAACGAAAGGACGGGGCGTTGCGTTGGTCGCGGGGCTTCTCGGCTCGTTCGGTGGCCAACGGCGAATTGGAGTCCGTGCACTTCAACTAACCGCTCGGGCGCAGCCTCCCTCCTCCTTCCACAGTCCGTTAACTTCAGGCGATGCAAGCTCAACACGTGCGGCAGTCCTTCGTCGACTTCTTCCGGGAGCGCGGCCACGCAGAGGTTGCGTCGTCGTCCCTCGTGCCCGCGGACGATCCAACCCTGCTGTTCACCAATTCGGGGATGGTGCAGTTCAAGCGCGTCTTCCAGGGCCTCGAGACGCGGGACGAGAACCGGGCCGTCACCGTGCAGAAGTGTGTCCGCGCGGGCGGCAAGCACAACGATCTGGAACAGGTTGGTCATACGGCTCGCCACCACACCTTCTTCGAGATGTTGGGCAATTTCTCCTTCGGTGACTATTTCAAGAGGGACGCGATCGCATTCGCCTGGGAGTGGGTGACGAGTGCGTCCTATCTCGGCATCGATCCCGATCGCGTGTACGTCTCGGTGCACGAGAGTGACGACGAAGCCCGGCGGCTGTGGCACGAGGTGACGGGCATGGATCCGTCGCGCATCTACGGCCTGGGTGACGCGGACAACTTCTGGCAGATGGGGGATACGGGGCCCTGCGGCCCTTGCTCGGAGGTCTTCGTGGATCTGGGCTCTCGTGGCAGTGCGGCCGTCCCGACACTCCAGCAGTTCATCGACCTGGCCGAGGCCGGCCACCTGCTCGAGATCTGGAATCTCGTCTTCATGCAGTTCGATCGGGCGCCGGACGGATCGCGATCGCCCCTTCCGGCCCCGTCGGTGGACACCGGCGCCGGCCTGGAGCGCATCGCCGCCGTCATGCAAGGTGTTGAGTCCAACTTCGATACCGACCTCTTCATGCCCATCATCAACAGAGCGGCGGAGGTGATCGACACGCCGTACGATCGCGGCCCCGAGGGAGCGGGCCTGCGCGTGCTGGCCGATCACGCGCGTGCCGTGGCGTTCCTGCTGGCCGACGGCGTGTATCCGTCCAGCGACGGGCGGGGGTACGTGTTGCGACGGATTCTCCGCCGTGCGGTGCGTCATGCGTACGTGCTTGGACGGACGGAGGCGACCGTGGTGCATCTCGCGGAGGTGCTCATCGAGCACATGGGTGCCGTCTATCCGGAGCTGGTGGCGAAGGCCTCCCACATCACGGAGGTCACCCGCGCCGAAGAGGAACGCTTTCTGGAGACGATCGAGGGCGGCTTGCGGCGGTTAGACGAGCTGACCGCCGGGGCGGCGGCCACCGTTGCGGGCGAGGACGCGTTCAAGTTGTACGACACATACGGCTTTCCCATCGACCTGACACAGATCATCGCGGCGGAGCGGGGCTGGAAGGTGGACACGCGCGGGTTCGACGCCGCTCTGCAGCGGCAGCAGGAGCGCTCCCGCTCGGCCCGGTCGGCCGCCGGCGTGGGGGAGGGGGTCGCCATTCGCACCGACAAGGGGACCGGCGACTGGACCACCGTGCTGGATACCGAGCAACAACGGTTCGTCGGCTACGACACGACGGCGACCCAAACCGACATCCTCAAGTTCCGCCGGTCGGGCGAGCAGCTCGAGTTGGTCTTGCACGAGAACCCGTTCTATGCGGAGTCGGGCGGGCAGGTGAGTGATACCGGGGTCGTGGTGGGGGAGAAGTGGGAGCTGGATGTCAGCGACGTGCACAAGCTGGACGGCGCGCAGGTGGTCGTCGGCACGCTCGACGCCGAGTTCCGGCCGTCGTTGGTACACGCGCGCGTCGCCGAACAGCGGCGGCGGGACATCGAACGCAATCACACCGCTACCCATCTCGTGCACGCCGCGTTGCGCCACGTGCTCGGGACGCACGTGCGGCAGGCCGGTTCGGTCGTCGATCCCGCGCGACTCCGGTTCGATTTTTCGCACCATGCGCCCATGAAGGACGCGGAGTTGCTGGCGGTGGAAGAGGAAGTGAACAGGGCGATCTGGGCCAACACGACCGTCGAAACGTCCGAGCTGCCGCACAAGGACGCGTTGGCGCGGGGCGCGATGGCCCTCTTCGGCGAGAAGTACGGTGACGTGGTGCGGGTCGTGGACGTGCCAGACGTGTCCGTCGAGCTCTGCGGGGGCACGCACGTGCGGAGCACGGGGCAAATCGGGCTCTTTCACTTCACCGGTGAGTCCGGCGTGGCGGCCGGCGTGCGACGCATCGAGGCCGTCACCGGCCCCGAGGCATACGCCACGCTCCGGCGGCTCGATGTTCGGCTCAACGAGGCGGCCGACCGGCTGCACACCAACCCCGAGCACGTGAGCCGGAAGATCGAGGCGTTGCTCGCGGAGAAGCGGCGCCTCGAAAGCCAAGTCGAGCAACTCCTCAAGCAAGGTGGCGGCAGCGGCGAAGAGGGTGTCGAGACCATGATCGGCGACACGCGGTTGGTCGTGGGGGACAGCCCGGTCGACGATCGCGGTCAGATCGGCCTCCTGATGGATTCCTTTCGCGAACGCAACAACAACTCGATCAAGGTGTTGTTCGCCACGGGAGACCGCCCCGGGATTCACGTGGCGGTCACAGATGATCTCATCTCCAATGGTGTACGGGCGGGCGATCTGGTGAAACGCATCGCGGAAGTGAGCGGTGGCCGCGGGGGCGGTCGGCCCCACTTCGCCTCGGCCGGCGCCGGTGACGCCAGCAAGCTCGACCAGGCACGATCGCAGACGCAGGCCATCGTCGAGCGGCTCCTGGCCGGGAGCAACTCACGCTGACCGAGGCTGAGCGGTGGCTTCGGGCCCGGGTGACCGGCGTACCGGTGGTCTTGCAGGACCGGTTGAGCGAGGCGCTTGAGGGGCACGCGCCGGACGGCGAACCCGCCGAGGTCTTTCACAAAGTGGCCCGGCGGCTCATCGGCGAGCTCCGCGGCGACGAATCCCGCGCCGATGCGTTGACGCTTCTCGCCGCCGACGCCTTCATGACCTACGCGTGTGAGGCGACCGGGGAAAGCCATCCGGAGCGACTTGGGCGTCTCACCTAGGGTGAGTGGGCCTTCGAGCGGCGCCGGGATGCCCTGTCGGTCATGATCGATATCCACAGTCACCTGATTCCCGCGTTTGACGACGGATCGCGGTCGGTGGAGCAATCGGGCACGGTGCTGCGTATGTTCGAGCAGCACGGCGTGCAACACGTTGTCCTGACGCCCCACGTCCTGGCGTCCGAGCTCGCGACGAGCACCGAGGAGATGGTGCGGCGTCGCGATGCCGCGTTCGCGCCGCTGGAGCGTCTCGCCGTGGTGACGCCGCGGCTCCACCTCGGGTTCGAGATCATGTTGGACCAACCCATGGCGGCCGACGTGATCGGCGACCGCCGGGTATCCCTCGCGGGATCGCGATATTACCTGGTGGAATTTCCGTACACGGTGGCGCCCCAGTTTGCCCAGGCGGTCCTGAGCGATCTGGTCCGGGCGAGGACGGTGCCTATCGTGGCGCATCCGGAACGCTACGAGGCCTGCTCGCCGCGGGCGGTGGCGGCGTGGCGGGACGCCGGTGCCAGGATCCAGCTCGACGCGACGACGTTGACCCGGGTGACCGACCGGGGTCACCGGGCGCGGGAGCTGCTCGCGTCCGGACTGGCCGACGTGATCGCCGCGGACAACCACGGCAATCAGCGGAGCGTGAAGACCGGAGTGGAATATCTCGAGAAGCGCGGTGCGGGCGCTCAAGCCGAACTGCTGGCGGTGGCCAACCCCCGCGCCGTGCTCGAAGATCAACCGATGACCGCGGTCCCCCCCGTGTCCCTCAAAGAGGGCCTGGTCAATCGCTGGAAGCGGTTCCTGACGGGGTAGCAGGCCGCGCAGGAGGCACAGGTGGGCTTGATCGATCTGTCTGGGAAAGTAGGCCTGGTC